>NZ_JBVJYH010000013.1:0-265165 GCF_055600785.1 Streptomyces sp. NPDC038200 | reverse complement strand
GTCCAGGACGGCGGTCACCTGGGCGGGGGTGTCGAACTTCTGCATCGTGGCTCTCCTTCTTCCGCACCGTGCGCTCCTTCGGCGCGGTGCTTTCTTATGACGGAAAAGCTACGTTGCGTTCGCGTGATCGGCAACGTATTCATTGCGTGATTCCGCAATAAGCGCAGGTGAGAGCCAGAAAATCGTTGCAACGCTCTGCGGCGTAACGCAACAGTAGCCCGCTCCTCCGTTGCAATGGATTGAAAGTGAACGCTATGCTGGAAGGCGTCGGAGACCACGAAGGAGGCCGCGATGCCGGGAGGCAGGCTCACGCAGCAGGAACGCCAGCAGATCGCACTGGGGCTGGCCGACGGCCTCGCCTACGCCGAGATCGCCAGGCGGCTGGAGCGTCCGACCTCGACGATCACGCGCGAGGTGATGCGCAACGGCGGCCCCACCGCCTACCGCGCCGACCTCGCCCACCGTGCCACCGAACGCCGCGCCCACCGCGGCAGACAGGCCGCGCCCCGGGGCCCGAAGGCGCCCCCGCACGCCCACGGGCGCGACGCCGAGGCGGTGCGCGAGTACGAGGAGACGTTCACCACCGTCCTCATGCAGTCGGGCACGCCCAAGATGATGGCCCGGGTGCTGGCCTGCCTGTGCATCAGTGACGCGGGCAGCCTCACCGCGTCCGAACTCGTCCAGCGCCTGCAGGTCAGCCCGGCGTCCGTCTCCAAGGCGGTCGCGTTCCTCGAGAGCCAGGGTCTCGTCCGCCGGGAGCGCGACGAACGCCGCCGTGAGCGCTACGTCGTCGACGACGACGTCTGGTACCAGTCCATGATGGCCAGCGCCCGCGGCACCGCCCAGGTCGCGGAGACCGCGCGGCAGGGCGTCGGCGTCCTCGGCTCCGGCACCCCGGCCGGCACCCGCCTGGAGAACATCGCCCGGTTCGTCGACTTCGTCTCCGAGAGCATCATTCGCGCCGCGGATCAGGCCCGCGAAGTCCTCCACACCAAACCGGAACCGACCTCGGACGGCACTACGTGACCCCTGTGCGGTCCGCTCGCGGGTGCCTGGCTCGCGCCTCGCGCCCGTCTTGCAGCCGTCGCCGTCGCCGCGCTCGCTGTTCTGGCCCCTGGCCGGCCTCCCCTGCTTCGCCCGCGCGCTGAGGCTCTCCCCGCGGTCGTGACCGCCCGCTCCCGAGCCGGACGCGCGATCGGTGCGGCGTCCAGGGCACCGGGTGGGAGGGGCCGATGCTCGCGCTTCCCGCCGACTTGACTAGAATCGAACGTGTGAACGAGGACCGTCCGCTGACGCGTCTCGACATGCTGCGCTTCGCCCGCCGCGTCGTCGAACATCAGGCTGCCAGGCAGCTTGCGTTGATGGACCGGTGGATCGCCGACGAGGAGCGGCGGGACGCCGAGCGGCAGCGCGGTCTCACCGCCCGGCGGAAGGCTCCGGAGTGGACCATCGAGCGGGGCCTGAACGGGCGCAGCGCGGTGTACGTCCATGTCGGCGGCTGCACCGGCGCCGGCGGACGGGCGAAGGGTGTCGGCCGGGAGCAGGCGGTACGGGCCCTCACTGACGGAGGTGTCCCGGCGTGCCCGCTGTGCCGGCCGGACACCGTGCTGGGGATTCTCGAATGACCGGCCGGGGTGCGGGCCCGGGCGGTCCGGATGATGCTGGAGCCATGGCCGGGAAACGTCCGATCATCGTGCACCTGCCGTCCCCGACCGGCGGTCGCCGGGTGCGGGTGGACGGCGAGATCCTCGGCCTCGCGCACAACGTGCGGGACCTGGTGGAGTTTCTGCGCCGGGCGGGGCTGGAGATCGAACCGGAAGACGTGGCCGACTCGCCGCTGATCGACTGGCGTGGAGTGGGCCCCGACCGGTGGGAAGTGGAGACCCGGACCTGAACGCACCACCGCACTCGCCGGGCGCCCGCGCACAACGGCCTCTTCCGGGGGCCGGCGTGCCGCAGTACTCGTTCGGGGCAGGCGCCCGACGGCCTGTTCCGGGCACACTGGCGACATGTCCTCCCGACGCAGAACCTGCCCCGTGTGCCGCCGCGAAATCGCCGTCGTGGCGGGCCGCTTCGCGCGGCACGACCCGCCCGGGACACGGGAGAGCGGCGAACTCGTCTCCTGCACCGGGTCACGGCTGCAGGCACAACTCGGTGCCGTTCAGCCCTCCCTGGACGGCTATGCCGTGCCGGACTTCCCGGGGCAGTTGCCGCTGTTCTGAACGCCGACGGGTCGACGGCCGGCCGGTAACCGCATCCGACGGGTCGCTCGCCACTCGGCAGCCGAAACCGACGGGCGGACAGCGGGGCGTACCGGAGCGGGCGACAGTGCTCCGACAGAGCGTCAGCAGGGAGTCGGAGGAGGCGCGCAGCGGGCCGGAGCCGCCCGCTCGGTGCTGCCCGCCGGTCCGTGCTGCGGGGCGTGCACTGGCACGGGCGTGCAGCGGGAGGTGCAGCACGGGCGACGGTTACCTCGGGGCGAGCGGGTCTTGTCGCGGGTCGTGCGGCGGGTTCGACCCGTCAACGGACGGCGGCCGGTCTCAGTTCCCGGCCACCGACTTGACCGCGACCGACACCGGCGTCGACCCGCTGATCAGCTCCAGCGTGAGACCGGCCGTCGCCGGCGTGTCCACGAGTTCGGCGAGGACGGCCGCCACGTCGTCCCGAGGGATCGAGCCGCGTCCGGTGTGCGCCTCCATGCGGACCAGACCGGTCCCCGCGTCGTTCGTCAGCGAGCCCGGCCGCAGGATCGTCCAGTCCAGCGCCTCCTGCCGGGTGACGTAGGCGTCGGCCTCGCCCTTGGCGCGCAGGTACGCGTCGAAGACCTCGTTCCCCTGGTGCGCGGGGTCCGCGCCCATCGAGGAGACCACCACGAAGCGTCGTACGCGCGTGCGTACGGCCGCGTCCGCGAACAGCACCGCCGCGCCCCTGTCCACCGTGTCCTTGCGGGCAATGCCGCTGCCCGGGCCCGCGCCGGCCGCGAAGACCGCGGCGTCCGCGCCCTGCAGGTGCGCCGCGACCTCCTCCAGCGACGCGGACTCCAGGTCGAGCAGGACCGGTTCGGCGCCGGCCTCCCGCAGATCGTCGCCCTGTTCGGGCTTGCGGATGATGCCCGCGACCTCGTCTCCGCGCGCGGAGAGCAGACGCTCCAGCCGCAGCGCGATCTGTCCATGACCACCAGCGATGACAATGCGCATGATTCCGACCGTACGCCCGAAGGGGCGCAGCCGCCGCACGACTTAACCGGCGTGACCCGAGCGCGCCGGGCCCCCGCGACACAGGCACTCCGACACGCCGGGCGCACGGACGTCCCCGCACTCCGCGCCCGCCCCGCCCCACACCGGCCCGCACGCTCAGGACCGCTCCCTACGCCGACCCGAACGCTCAGGACCGCTCCCCACGTCGGCTCACACGCTCAGGACCGCTCCCCACCCCGGCTCACACGCTTAGGACAGCTCCCGGACGGCTCCCCACCCCCCGGCGGCCCCCACGCTCACGACAGCTCCCCACGCCCCTGCCGCGGCAGCCCCAGTTCCGCTGCCGCCGCCGAGTTGCAGTACTCGCGGACCGCGCTGGTGCGGGCCACCACCCGGCCCCTGTGCACCACGATCCGGCTGTAGGCCAGGGAGAGCGCTCCGGCGAGATGGTCACCGCGCACGGCCAGCAGTTCGGCGGGGAAGCCCGCCTCCACGCGCACCTCCGGCAGCCCCAGCACCGTGCGGGCGGAGGCGCACACGGCGTCGTAGGCGTCCTCCGGGCGCAGGCCGTGGAGGGAGGCGAGGTGGTAGGCGGCCTCCAGGGGGTCCCCGCGGCCCACCGGGTTCGAGACATCGCGCAGCGCGCCGCTGCCGGCCGCCACCCGCACCCCGGCCGCGCGCAGCAGCCGTACCGGCGCCGTGCCCCGCCGGTCGGCGCCGCCGCAGCGCCCCTGGGGCAGGCACACCACCGTCACACCGGCCGCGGCGAGCTGGTCGGCGACGCGGGAGGCGGCCTCGGCGGGCAGGCGCGCGAGACCCGCGCACGGTCCGATCGTCACACCGGGGCGCAGGCCCCCGGCCATGGCCGCGAGCCGGGACAGCCGGGCCGAGTCGGCGGCATCGGTGTGCAGGTCCACCGGGCAGCCGTGCTCGGACGCCACCTCCAGGACCGTCTCCACGTAGCCCGTGGGGTCCGGGTCCAGATCGGGGCAGCCGCCCACCACGGAGGCGCCCATCTTCACGGCGTCCCGCAGTATCGCGAGCCCGTCGGCGCCGGCCGCACCGGTCAGCAGCCGCGGCATCGCCACCGTCGTCAGCTCGGCCAGCCCACGCAGCGACCGCCGTGCCTGAAGGACCGCGCCGAGTGCGCCGAGTCCCTGCACGTCGCCCACGCGCACGTGCGCGCGCACCGCCGTAGCCCCGTGCCCGAGTTGCAGCAGGGCGGCCTCCGTCGCCCGGCGCTGGACGTCCTCGGGGGCGTACGACACCGGGCCCGGGCGTTCGGCGGACAGGGCCGTGTCGCCGTGGGCGTGCGGTTCGGCCGGCGCCGGCAGGAGCAGGTAGCCGGTCAGGTCCACGCGCATGACGCCCTTCCGGGCCGGCCCCGGGGCGAGACTGCCGGTCGTGCCCACCGCCTCGATGCGCCCCCCGCCGAGCCGCACGTCCACGGTCCGGCCGTCGGTGAGCCGCGCCCCGCAGAGCAGGAGGGCGGCCGGTTCGGACGGCCCCGAGGAGCCCGACGAGTTCGACGGCGGTTGCGGCTGCGGCTGGCTGTCGGGCATCGCGCTCCAGGGTCGGGCCGGCGGCTCGGGCGGGCCGGCGTGAGGGATTCGAGGCCGTACGTCGATTCGAGGCCGTACGTCGCCCCAAGATCACGCAGAGTGAGTCGAGCCTAGGGTGGCGAGCAGCGCACAACGCGGAGGAGCGCAATAGTCGTACCGGCGTGGCCCGCCCCGGGAGGCGCCCGCCGACGCCCCCGCGCGCGTGCCGCTCACGCCGTGCAGCCGATGCCCCTGCGTGCGTGCCGCTCCCGCCGGGCTCGCCGACGCCCACGCCTAAGCCCACACGCGCGCGTGCCGTGCCCGCCCACGCCCACGCCCCCCGCGCGTGTGGGTGCCTTCACCGCGCGGCGCGGCTCACCGCCCGGCTCCGACCTGGCTCACGGCCCGCCCCACCGCCACCACCCCCGCCCCAGGTCGTAGGCCCGCGGTCGCCCTTCTGCCCGTCCGGACGGCGCGTGAGGGCCACCGGCCGCAAGGGGCCCAGGGGGCTGCCGAGAGCGCTGGGAGGAGGGCCGCGGTGGGCGGTGGGATAAGGATTTGGGCGAACGGCGGCGGACCGTGTAATGTCTTCATCGCTCGCCCCAATAGCTCAGTCGGCAGAGCGTCTCCATGGTAAGGAGAAGGTCAACGGTTCGATTCCGTTTTGGGGCTCTGGTGTGAGAGGTTCCCGTCGCAAGGCGGGGACTGATCTCATCAAAGCGGTGTAGCTCAGTCGGTAGAGCAAGCGGCTCATAATCGCTGTGTCACCGGTTCAAGTCCGGTCACCGCTACTGACAGTAGCCGATTGCGGGGTCGGTCCTTCGATCGGCTACTCTTTCTTGCGTTGAATTAGTCCATCCGTTCGTCTTAGGAGCACTCACGTGGCTGCCACCGACGTCCGCCCGAAGATCACGCTGGCCTGCGTGGAGTGCAAGGAGCGGAACTACATCACCAAGAAGAACCGGCGTAACAACCCGGATCGTCTTGAGATGAAGAAGCACTGCCCGCGTTGCAACGCGCACACCGCGCACCGCGAAACGCGATAAACAGGCTCGTCCGTGAGGCCGTCCCCTTCCGAGGGGGCGGCCTCACGGCGTTTCACCGGCTCGGCACCCACTTCGCCGCACCGGCCCGGGCACATTCCGTGGCGGGTTTCCGGCTAATTTGGGGACAGCACAGCAGACATCAGGAGGTGCCGGGCCATGGCGCTCGACCAGTCCTTCGTGGGACGGACCTACCCGCCCACCGCGCCCTATGAGGTGGGCCGGGAGAAGATCCGCGAGTTCGCCGAGGCGGTGGGCGAGAGCAACCCGGTGTACACGGACCCCGAGGCCGCCAAGGCGCTCGGTCACCCCGATGTGATCGCCCCGCCGACCTTTGTGTTCTCCATCACCTTCCGGGCCGCCGGACAGGTCGTCGAGGACCCCCAGCTCGGGCTGGACTACAGCCGAGTGGTGCACGGTGACCAGAAGTTCGCCTACGCCCGCCCGGTGCGCGCGGGCGACCGGCTCACCGTCACCTCCACGATCGAGGCGATCAAGTCCCTCGCGGGCAACGACATCCTGGACATCCGCGGCGAGGTGCACGACGAGGCCGGCGAGCACGTCGTGACCGCCTGGACCAAGCTCGTGGCCCGCGCGGCCGAGGAGGCGTGAGGGCCTGATGACGGCGAAGATCGCGTACGACGACGTCGAGGTCGGCACCGAACTGCCGGCGCAGAGCTTCCCCGTGACCCGAGCCACGCTCGTGCGGTACGCGGGAGCCTCCGGGGACTTCAACCCGATCCACTGGAACGAGAAGTTCGCCAAGGAGGTGGGCCTGCCGGACGTCATCGCGCACGGCATGTTCACCATGGCCGAGGCGATCCGCGTGGTCACCGACTGGACCGGGGACCCGGCCGCGGTCGTGGAGTACGGCGTCCGCTTCACCAAGCCCGTCATCGTCCCGAACGACGACCAGGGCGCCCTCATCGAGGTCAGCGGCAAGGTCGCGGCCAAGCTGGACGACCACACGGTGCGGGTGGACCTGACGGCGAAGAGCGACGGCCAGAAGGTGCTGGGCATGTCCCGGGCGGTCGTACGACTGGCCTGACGGCCCGGCCGCAGTGCAACCGATGTAAGGGGCGTCCTTCCTGAGAGGGCGCCCCTTACGCGCATCCCCGCGCGGAAGCCGCCCTTGCAGAGTTAGTGATTGAGTACTAACTTACTCGCATGGTCAGGATGAGTGCGGAGGAGCGGCGCGAGAGCGTCATTCGCGCGGCGACGGCCGAGTTCGGCCGTGGCGGATACCACGGCACCTCCACCGAGGCGATCGCCAAGCGGGTCGGGGTGTCGCAGCCGTATCTCTTCCGGCTCTTCCCGGGCAAGAAGGCGATCTTCCTGGCGGCGGCGGAGCGCTGCGTGGACGACACCATCCGGACCTTCGAGGAGGCGTCCGAGGGGCTGCGGGGCGAAGAGGCCCTGCACGCCATGGCGAACGCGTACACCAGGGTCATCGCGGAACGGCCCGAGCGGCTGATGATGCAGATGCAGATGTACGTCGCGGTGGCCGCGGCCGAGGAGGAGGGCGACCGGGAGTTCGGCGAGAGCGTCCGGGCCGGCTGGCTGCGGCTGTGGGACGCGGTCCATCTGCCGCTCGGCGCGGACGTCAACGAGACGACCACCTTCCTGGCCTACGGAATGCTCATCAACTGCCTGGTGGCCATGGGCTTCCCGCCGCAGCACCGGGTGTGGGAAGGGCTCTACCCGTCGGCTCGGGCGACGGGGCGCCTGGAGAAGTAGGAGTGCGGGCCGGGCGGGGCGGTGTCGTTCCGTCTGCCCGAAGAAGTTAGTCAGCAATAACTAACAGGGGTAACCAGAGATCACTCCGGGGGGAGCGATGGCACAGCAGACCGCAGCACCCAGCACCACCTCCGCCACCTCGCGCGCGGGGGCCGTGTGGGCCCTGATCATCACCAGCGTCGCCGGATTCATGGCGGCCCTGGACAACCTCGTCGTCACCACCGCCCTGCCCTCCATCCGCGAGGACCTCGGCGGCGCGCTGGACGACCTGGAATGGACCGTGAGCGCCTACACGCTCACCTTCGCCGTCCTGCTGATGTTCGGCGCCGCGCTCGGCGACCGCTTCGGGCGCCGCCGGCTCTTCATCGCCGGACTCGCCGTGTTCACCGGTGCCTCCGCCGCGGCGGCCATGGCACCCGGCATCGGCTCCCTGATCGCCGCCCGCGCGGTCCAGGGCGTCGGCGCGGCCGTGATGATGCCGCTCACGCTGACCCTGCTGACCGCGGCCGTGCCCGCCGCCAGGCGTGGCAAGGTGTACGGCATCTGGGGCGCCGTCAACGGGCTCGCCGTCGCCTCCGGGCCGCTGATCGGCGGCAGCCTCACCGAACACGTCTCCTGGCACTGGATCTTCTGGCTGAACGTCCCGCTCGGACTGGCCGTGCTGCCGCTCGCCCGGCTGCGCCTCGCCGAGTCCCACGGGACCGGCGGCCGGCTCGACGTCCCCGGCACGCTGCTCGCCAGCGGGGGCCTCTTCGGGATCGTGTACGGGCTGGTCCGCGGGCCCGCCGACGGCTGGACCGACTCCGTGGTGCTCACCGCGCTGATCGCGGGCGGGGCGCTGCTGGCGGGCTTCGTGCTCTACAGCTCCCGCGCCGCCGAACCCATGCTGCCGATGCGCCTGTTCCGCTCCCGCGCCTTCGCCGGGATCAACGCGGCCAGCCTGCTGATGTTCGTCGGCATGTTCGGCTCGATCTTCCTGCTCAGCCAGTACATGCAGGGCGTCCTCGGCTACTCGCCCACCGAGGCCGGGCTCAGGATGCTCCCGTGGACCGGCATGCCGATGCTCGTCGCCCCCGTCGCCGGGATCCTCTCCGACCGTGTCGGTGGCCGGCCGGTCGTCGCCGCGGGCCTGTTCCTGCAGGCGGCCGGTCTCGGCTACATGGCCTGGGTGGCGACCGCCGACGCCTCCTACGCCGTCCAGCTGCCCGCCCTGATCATCAGCGGCGTGGGCATGGCCCTGTACTTCGCACCGGCCGCCAACCTGGTCATGTCCAGCGTCCGCACGCAGGAGCAGGGCGTCGCCTCCGGGGCGAACAACGCGCTGCGCGAGGTGGGCGGCGCACTCGGTATCGCGATCATGTCGTCGATCTTCTCCGCGCAGGGCGGCTACGAGTCCGCGCAGAGCTTCGTGGACGGTCTGCGGCCGGCCCTGGTCACCGGTTCCGCGGTGGTCGCCCTCGCCGCGGTCGCCGCCCTCGTGATCCCCGGCCGCCGGAACGCCGAGCGGACCGGCCCGACGGCCCGGCAGACGCCCGCACCGGTCCTGGAGACCACCACTTCCTGACCGCTGCGGCGCCCACCCGCCCGCCTCCCGTGCCCCGGCCACCGGGCGGCTGAACCACCGTGCACGCGCGCGTGGACCCATGGCTCACCATGGTTCACGCGCGCGTGCGTGCCTCTGCGTCGGCTTCCGCGCGCGTGCTTCTCCGTGCGCACAGTCAGGCGGCACAGGTGCGCGCCACCCTCTCGGAGGGGTCGCGCGGGCCTGCTCGGGTGGCGCGGCACGGGCGCGGTGCTCGGGCAGGGCACGCGTGCGCGTGCCGGCCGCACAGTCCCCCCGCCCTGCCCGTACGGCGCTGTCGGACGGGTCTCGTAGTCTTGGGCCCGTGCAGGTACTCCACGACGCCCCCCTTGCCCCGCTGACCACCTTCCGGCTGGGCGGTCCCGCGACGCGGCTGGTGACCGCCGCGACCGACGCCGAGGTGATCGCCGCCGTCCGCGAGGCCGACGAGAGCGGCACCCCGCTGCTGCTCATCGGCGGCGGATCGAACCTGGTCATCGGAGACAAGGGCTTCGACGGCACCGCCCTGCGCATCGCCACGCGCGGTGTCGAGCTGCGCGGCACGACCCTGGAGCTGGCGGCCGGCGAGGTGTGGACCGACGCGGTCGCCCGCGCCGTGGAGGCCGGCCTCGCCGGGATCGAGTGCCTGGCCGGCATCCCCGGATCCGCGGGCGCCACGCCGATCCAGAACGTGGGCGCCTACGGCCAGGAGGTCTCCTCGACGATCACGGAGGTGATCGCGTACGACCGGCGGGCCGGCGAGACCGTCACACTGACGAACGAGGAGTGCGCCTTCTCGTACCGTCACAGCCGCTTCAAGGCCGACCCCGAGCGCTACGTCGTGCTCCGGGTCCGCTTCGAGCTGGAGGACGCGAGCGGGCTGTCCGCGCCGGTCAAGTACGCCGAGGCGGCCCGTGCGCTCGGCGTGGAGCCCGGCGACCGGGTGCCGCTGGCCGACGCCCGCGAGACCGTGCTGAAGCTGCGCGCCGGCAAGGGCATGGTGCTCGACCCCGACGACCACGACAGCTGGTCGGCCGGTTCCTTCTTCACCAACCCGATCCTCACCGACGAGCAGTTCGCCGCGTTCCACGCGCGCGTGCGCGAGCGGCTGGGCGACGGCGTCGAGCCGCCCGCCTACCCGGCGGGGGAGGACCGCACGAAGACCTCCGCGGCCTGGCTGATCGACAAGGCGGGCTTCACCAAGGGCTACGGCACCGGACCCGCCCGCATCTCCACCAAGCACACCCTCGCCCTCACCAACCGCGGCGAGGCCACCACGGAGGACCTGCTGGCCCTGGCCCGCGAGGTGGTCGCCGGTGTCCGCGAGGCCTTCGGCGTCACGCTGGTCAACGAGCCGGTGACCGTGGGCGTGAGCCTGTAGCCGGCCCGGCTCAGTAGGCCACCCCCACCCCCTGCCGCACGGTCTCCCCGGCGTCGACCATCGACAGCATCGCGTGCGCGACGTCCGCGCGCGCGATGAAGCGGCCCTTGGCCGGGAAGCCGCCGACGACGGTGCGGTAGCGGCCCGTGAGCGGCTTGTTCTGCAGCCGCGGCGGCCGTACGCACGTCCAGTCCGTGCCGCTGCGGGCCAGCTCGGCCTCCATCTCGCGCAGGTCGGCGTACACGTCCTTCAGGATCGCCGACACGATGCCGCGCATCCCGCGGTCCAGCGCGCCGTCGTCCGCCGGGGCCGGGCCGACCGGCGCGGCGCTGACCACCAGCAGCCGGCGGACGTCCTCCGCCTCCACGGCGTCGAGCACCGTACGGGTCAGCCGGGCGGCCACCCCGGCGTCCTTGCGGCGGCGCGCGCCGAGACCGGACAGGACGGCGTCGCGGCCCCGGACGGCGGCGCGCAGCTCGTCCGGACCGGTCAGGCCGCTGCGGACGACCTCCAGGCGATCGCCGCCGACACCGAGCCGGGCGGGGTCCCGTACGACCGCCGTGACCGCGTGACCGGCGTCCAGGGCCTGGCGGACCAGCTCCCGGCCGATCCCCCCGGTCGCACCGAAAACCGTGAGCTTCATGGTGACTCCTCCGCTCCCTCATGAGGTGGGTGAGTATTCACTCACCCTGCTGTCCCCTAGAGTGGGTAAGCATTCACCCACCCGTCAAGCAGCAGGGGAGCCCCATGGAGAAGAGGCCGGCGCGCGTCCGCATCCTCGACGCCGCCCACGAGCTGATGCTCACCGTCGGCCTCGCCCGCGCCACCACCAAGGAGATCGCCCGCGCGGCCGGCTGCTCCGAAGCGGCCCTCTACAAGCACTTCGACAGCAAGGAGGACCTGTTCGTACGGGTCCTCGCCGAGCGCCTGCCCCGGCTGGCCCCCCTGCTCGGCAGCCTCGCCGCCGCACCCGGACAGGGCACCCTGGAGGAGAACCTCACGGAGATCGCCCGGCAGGCCGCCCTCTTCTACGAGCAGAGCTTCCCGATCGCCGCCTCCCTGTACGCCGAGACCAGCCTCAAGCAGCGCCACGACGACGCCCTGCGCGCCATCGGCTCCGGCCCGCACCTGCCCATCCAGGGCCTGGACGCCTACCTCCGCGCCGAACAGGCCGTCGGCCGGGTCCGCGCCGGCGCCGACACCTACGCCGCCGCCTCGCTCCTCCTCGGCGCCTGCGCCCAGCGCGCGTTCGCCTACGACGCCACCGAGAGCGGCGAACGGCCACCCGCCCAGGAGTTCGCCGCCCGGCTGGCCAGGACCCTGCTGGGCGGGATCTCCGCCGCCGAGCCCGCCGTGTGACCTCAGGCGGGCGGGCGCGCCAGCCAGTCGTCCACGCCCGCCAGCAGCCGCGTCCTGACCTCCTCCGGAGCGGCCGACGCCCGCACCGACTGCCGGGCCAGCTCCGCGAGCTCGGCGTCCGAGAAACCGTGGGCGTGGCGCGCGATCTCGTACTGCGCGGCGAGCCGGGAGCCGAACAGCAGCGGGTCGTCGGCGCCCAGGGCCATCGGGACGCCCGCCTCGAAGAGGGTGCGCAGCGGGACGTCCTCCGGCTTCTCGTACACACCGAGCGCCACGTTCGAGGCCGGGCACACCTCGCAGGTCACACCCCGGTCGGCCAGCCGCTTCAGCAGCCGCGGGTCTTCGGCCGCCCGCACCCCGTGCCCGATCCGCGTGGCGTCCAGGTCGTCCAGGCAGTCCCGGACCGACGCCGGGCCGGTCAGCTCGCCGCCGTGCGGGGCCGACAGCAGACCGCCCTCGCGCGCGATGTGGAAGGCCCGGTCGAAGTCCCGCGCCATGCCCCGCCGCTCGTCGTTGGAGAGCCCGAAGCCGACCACGCCCCGGTCCGCGTAGCGCACCGCCAGCCGGGCCAGCGTGCGCGCGTCCAGCGGGTGCTTCATACGGTTCGCGGCGACCAGGACGCGCATGCCGAGACCGGTCTCCCGGGACGTCGTGTCCACCGCGTCCAGGATGATCTCCAGAGCCGGGATCAGACCGCCCAGCCGGGGCGCGTACGACGTCGGATCGACCTGGATCTCCAGCCAGCCCGAACCGTCCTGCAGATCCTCCTCGGCGGCCTCCCGCACCAGCCGCCGGATGTCCTCCGGCTCGCGCAGGCAGGAGCGCGCCGCGTCGTACAGCCGCTGGAAACGGAACCAGCCCCGCTCGTCCGTGGCACGCAGCCTGGGCGGTTCACCGCTGGTCAGGGCCTCCGTCAGGGCATCGGGCAGACGTACGCCGTACTTGTCGGCCAGCTCCAGGACGGTCGTCGGCCGCATCGAACCGGTGAAGTGCAGGTGCAGATGGGCTTTCGGTAGCTCAGAGAGGTCACGTACACGCTCCATCCCAGGATCCTGCCGTACACCCCCGCCCCACCGGTAGCCGTTTCCCCGTACGTGGTCTTGCTCGCACACAGAAGCGGGCCGCCTCCCCGGAGGGAAACGGCCCGCCACGCGCGCGTGGAGCGGGGGCTAGTCCCGCGCCTCGGCCAGCAGCTTCTGGATCCGGCTCACGCCCTCGACGAGGTCCTCGTCGCCGAGCGCGTACGACAGCCGCAGGTAGCCCGGCGTACCGAAGGCCTCACCCGGGACGACCGCGACCTCGGCCTCCTCCAGGATCAGAGCGGCCAGCTCGACCGTGTCCTGCGGACGCTTGCCGCGGATCTCCTTGCCGAGCAGCGCCTTGACCGAGGGGTACGCGTAAAACGCGCCCTCGGGCTCCGGGCAGACCACACCGTCGATCTCGTTGAGCATCCGCACGACGGTCTTGCGGCGCCGGTCGAAGGCCTCGCGCATCTTCGCGACGGCGTCCAGGTCACCGGAGACGGCGGCCAGGGCGGCCACCTGCGCCACGTTCGAGACGTTGGAGGTGGCGTGCGACTGGAGGTTCGTCGCGGCCTTGACGACGTCCTTCGGGCCGATGACCCAGCCCACGCGCCAGCCGGTCATGGCGTACGTCTTCGCCACACCGTTGACGACGACGCACTTGTCGCGCAGCTCGGGGAAGAGCGCCGGCAGGGACACCGCGGCGGCGTCGCCGTAGACCAGGTGCTCGTAGATCTCGTCGGTGAGCACCCACAGGCCGTGCTCGACGGCCCAGCGGCCGATGGCCTCGGTCTCGGCCTCGGAGTACACCGCGCCGGTCGGGTTGGACGGGGAGACGAAGAGCACGACCTTCGTCTTCTCCGTGCGCGCCGCCTCCAGCTGCTCCACGGTGACGCGGTAGCCGGTGGTCTCGTCGGCGACGACCTCCACGGGGACACCGCCGGCCAGGCGGATCGACTCCGGGTACGTCGTCCAGTACGGCGCCGGGACGATGACCTCGTCGCCCGGGTCGAGGATCGCGGCGAACGCCTCGTAGATGGCCTGCTTGCCGCCGTTGGTGACGAGGATCTGCGAGACGTCGGGCTCCCAGCCGGAGTCGCGCAGCGTCTTCGCGGCGATCGCGGCCTTCAGCTCGGGCAGGCCGCCGGCCGGGGTGTAGCGGTGGTACTTCGGGTTCTTGCAGGCCTCGACGGCCGCCTCGACGATGTAGTCCGGGGTCGGGAAGTCGGGCTCACCGGCGCCGAAGCCGATCACCGGACGCCCGGCGGCCTTGAGGGCCTTGGCCTTGGCGTCCACGGCGAGGGTGGCGGACTCGGAGATCGCGCCGACTCGGGCGGAGACCCGGCGCTCGGTGGGAGGGATTGCAGCGCTCATGCGGCCCATCGTTCCAGACCGGAAATCCCCCCGGCACGCGGGTTTCACAGACTGAACAGCAAGGGGTCGAGGGGTGAACACGGGTCCGAATCCGGTCTTCGGCCAGGACGATCTTCAGCCGACCGGTCCCGAACGGGCGCTTTCTGTTCGACGCCGGGCCGTGGACCACGTACACTCCTACCTCGTTGGCCTTCAGCAGCCGCCACCGGACCGGTGCACACCGAGCATCCGGTCGGATGCGGTACGTTGGGGGACACACAAAGGGTCGTAGCTCAATTGGTAGAGCACCGGTCTCCAAAACCGGCGGTTGGGGGTTCAAGTCCCTCCGGCCCTGCTACACACACCGCCAGGATGTGTGCGCATGTACGTACAGCAATGCACCGCCGTGCGGCTCAGAAACCGGGCGCGGCACGGCCACGACCCGGGACCAGGTGAGGATAATGACGGACGCCGTGGGCTCCATCGACACGCCTGATGCCCAGGATGAGCTGCCCGAGTCCAAGAAGAAGGCTCGCAAGGGCGGCAAGCGCGCCAAGAAGGGCCCGCTCAAGCGCCTCGCCACCTTCTACCGCCAGGTCATCGCGGAACTCCGCAAGGTCGTCTGGCCGACGCGCAACCAGCTGACTTCGTACACCACTGTGGTGATCTTCTTCGTCGCCATCATGATCGCCCTGGTGACCGTGATTGACTATGGGCTCAACCACGCGGCCAAGTACGTCTTCGGCTGAGCCAAGAGCGAAGGGCGCCGTGGCACCGGCGCCCGTTTTCGCATGTTCCACCCCTATGTATCCAGGAAGAAGCAGCCATCGTGTCTGACCCGAACCTGAACGACGACGCCACCGAGCCCCGCGGGCTGGCTGCCGAGACGGCGGATGACGAGCTCGACATCGTCGAGGGCGCGGACGAGCAGGACGAGTTCGAGGCTGCCGAGGCCGAGGCGGGTGAGCCGGCCGAGGAGGCCGCCCTGCACGTCGAGGACGAGGACGAGGGCGAAGAGGCCGACGAGGACGACGAGGAGACCGTCGTCGAGGAAGCCGCCGAGGAGGAGCCGGCCGCCCCGGTCGACCCCATCGCCGCCCTGCGTGAGGAACTCCGCACCCTGCCCGGCGAGTGGTACGTCATCCACACCTACGCCGGCTACGAGAACCGCGTGAAGACCAACCTGGAGCAGCGCGCCGTCTCGCTGAACGTCGAGGACTACATCTTCCAGGCCGAGGTGCCCCAGGAAGAGGTCGTCCAGATCAAGAACGGCGACCGCAAGACGATCAAGCAGAACAAGCTGCCGGGTTACGTCCTGGTCCGCATGGACCTGACCAACGAGTCCTGGGGCGTCGTCCGCAACACCCCGGGCGTCACCGGCTTCGTCGGCAACGCCTACGACCCGTACCCGCTGACCCTGGACGAGATCGTCAAGATGCTCGCCCCGGAGGCCGAGGAGAAGGCCGCCCGCGAGGCCGCCGAGGCCGAGGGCAAGCCCGCCCCGCAGCGCAAGGTCGAGGTCCAGGTCCTGGACTTCGAGGTCGGCGACTCGGTCACCGTCACCGACGGCCCGTTCGCCACGCTCCAGGCGACCATCAACGAGATCAACCCCGACTCGAAGAAGGTCAAGGGCCTGGTGGAGATCTTCGGCCGCGAGACCCCGGTCGAGCTGTCCTTCGACCAGATCCAGAAGAACTGAGCACACGTTCCGAGGGCGCCCCACCGGTGAGTACCGGGCCGGGGCGCCCTCGCCGTGTCCGGCCCGCCGTCGCCGGGACCGTGGCCGCCCTGCTGGCGCTGCTCGTGCTGACGTACGCCGTGTTCCTCCCGGCGGCCTGGCGGCGGACCGAGGTCCGCGGCGCCGAGCCGGCCACGGCCACCTTCCACGACGGGGCGTGCTTCCTCGGCGGCTGCGGCGTGACCTTCTCCGTGGCGGGCGAGGAGCTGACGGCCGACCTGCCGTTCGGCACGCGCGCGCGTGGGCACGCGGACGGAGACACCGTGGAGGTGCTCCACGCCCCCGGCGAGCCGTCACGGGTCGCGCTCGCCGACGACACCGGGCGCGGGACCGTGGCCGCGCTGCTCGCCGTACCGGGCTTCGCGACCCTGTTCGCGCTGCTCGCGGCGGCCGTGCGGGTGCTGCGCGGCCGGCGCCCCGAAGACCCCGCGCATACCGTCTGACCTGGACGATTTCTTGTCCTGAGGGGACAGCGGCTATCGTTGTGCGGTATGCCATCTGCGGATCATGCAACGCATGGATCCGGATCACCTGGATCCGGATGGCAATGGCAATCAACCTCTCAGTAAGGACCCGGAGAGAGCATGCCTCCCAAGAAGAAGAAGGTCACGGGGCTCATCAAGCTCCAGATCAACGCCGGTGCGGCGAACCCGGCCCCGCCGGTCGGCCCCGCGCTGGGCCAGCACGGCGTCAACATCATGGAGTTCTGCAAGGCCTACAACGCCGCGACCGAGTCGCAGCGTGGCTGGGTGATCCCGGTGGAGATCACGGTCTACGAAGACCGTTCCTTCACCTTCGTCACCAAGACCCCGCCGGCCGCGAAGATGATCCTCAAGGCCGCTGGTGTCGAGAAGGGCTCCGGCGAGCCGCACAAGACCAAGGTCGCCAAGATCACCGAGGCGCAGGTCCGCGAGATCGCCCAGACCAAGCTCCCCGACCTGAACGCCAACGACCTGGACGCCGCGTCGAAGATCATCGCCGGCACCGCCCGCTCCATGGGCATCACGGTCGAGGGCTGAACCCCACCTTCGTAGAACCACCGTGGTAGGGCCTGCTCGGCCCGTACACCACGACTCCTTTCAGAACACACAGGAGCAAGTTGTGAGCAAGCGCAGCAAGGCTCTCCGCGCTGCGGACGCCAAGGTCGACCGGGAGAAGCTCTACGCCCCGCTCGAGGCCGTCCGTCTCGCCAAGGAGACCTCCACGACCAAGTTCGACGGCACCGTCGAGGTCGCCTTCCGTCTGGGTGTCGACCCGCGCAAGGCCGACCAGATGGTCCGTGGCACCGTGAACCTGCCGCACGGCACCGGCAAGACTGCCCGGGTCCTGGTCTTCGCGACCGGTGACCGTGCTGCGGCCGCGGAGGCCGCGGGCGCCGACATCGTCGGCTCCGACGAACTCATCGACGAGGTGGCGAAGGGCCGTCTGGACTTCGACGCCGTCGTCGCCACCCCGGACCTCATGGGCAAGGTCGGCCGCCTCGGCCGCGTCCTCGGCCCCCGTGGTCTGATGCCGAACCCGAAGACCGGCACCGTCACCCCCGACGTCGCCAAGGCCGTCACCGACATCAAGGGCGGCAAGATCGAGTTCCGCGTCGACAAGCACTCGAACCTGCACTTCATCATCGGCAAGGCGTCCTTCGACGACGCCAAGCTGGTGGAGAACTACGGCGCCGCGCTGGAGGAGATCCTCCGTCTGAAGCCGTCCGCCGCCAAGGGTCGCTACATCAAGAAGGCCGCCATCACCACCACGATGGGCCCCGGCATCCCGGTCGACCCGAACCGCACCCGCAACCTCCTCGTCGAGGAGGACCCGGCCGCCGTCTGAGCCCACAGCTCAGCCCGGTAGCCGCGTCAGGTACGCGTAAGGAAAAGGGCGGGCCCTGGAACCTCCGAGGTTCCGGGCCCGTCCTTTCTTTGTACGACCTTTCGGACGACCGTCAGTGGCCTGGGTTACGGTGACGTCACAGGACACGCATGTGGGGTGGGAGTAGATGAACAGCACTGCTGTGCGCCGGACGAGCCTTTCCATCGCGGTGGTGGCCGCACTGACCGGGGTGGCCGCCTGCGGTACCTCCGACGGCAAGGGCGGCGAGAAGGCGGCTGACAAGACCGGGATACACGTCAGCCCCATCGCCGCTCTGCGCTCCGCCGAGAAGTCCACCGACAAGGCCGACTCGGCGAAGGTGCGCTCCACCACGTCCGTCGGCGACATCATGGCCATGACGGCCAATGGCGCCCTCACCTGGAGCGACGGCCTCAAGGGCAACCTCACCATCACCTACACCGGCGGCCAGATGGCCGAGATGATGAAGAAGGCGGGCACCCCCTCCATGGAGGCCCGCTACCTGCCGGACGCCTACTACGCGCACATGAGCGACGCGTACGCCCAGCAGACCGGCGGCAAGCACTGGCTCAAGTACTCGTACGACGACCTCGCCAAGCTCGGCGGCGCCTCCGGTTCGTACATGAAGGACCAGATCCAGAACGCCACGCCGAACCAGTCCGTGAAGATGCTGCTGGCCTCCGGCGACGTCAAGAAGGTCGGCGAGGAGACCGTCTCCGGCGCCCACACCACGCACTACTCGGGCACGGTGAACGTCGCGGAGCTGGCCGACAAGACCAGCAACCTCAGCGCCGAGCAGATGTCGGCCCTGAAGAAGCAGCTCAGCCAGGCCGGCGTCACCACCGACAAGGTCGACCTCTGGATCAACGACCAGGACCTGCTGGTCAAGAAGGCCGAGAAGGCCGACACGGCCAACGGCACCATGACCAACACCACCTTCTACAGCGACTACGGCGTCAAGGTCACCGCCGAGGCGCCCCCGGCCGGTGACACCAAGGACTTCGCGGACCTGCTGAAGTCCGGCGGCACCGCCGCGGGCGGCACCGGCACCGTCTCCTGACACCGACGGCACCCCCGGGACTCCCCGAGGTCCGCGCCCCGAGGCGCCCTGCGCCGCCCTGACGGGGCCGGCGCTCCTCGGGGAGTCCCCCCGGGCCGGACGGGCCCCGTACGGGGCGTGTGCGCCCCGCACAGCAGGCCGCCACGCCGGCCGTGAGCGGCCCCGCCGCCGGCCGCGAAGAGCCCGATTTGCTCGTCGGCGCCCCGGTCCCGTACTCTCTTCGAGAAGCCAAAGACCGCTGGTCGTTGCCGTGCGCTCCAACGAGGGTGCGGTGGCCGAAGGATCCGCTGAAAAGTGGACGACCCGCGCAGGTGACTGAGGAAGAACTCCCGGAGTGCGCGCGCCGAGCGCGTGTGCGGCCGGTCGAGTCCGCCCCGAGCGCCTGCGCCGGGGCGTTTCGTTTTACCCAGTCCTCCTTCGGGTCCGCGCGGTCCGAATCACCCGGAAGGAGGCCGAGGCTCTATGGCGAGGCCCGACAAGGCTGCCGCGGTTGCGGAGCTGACGGACAAGTTCCGCAGCTCCAACGCCGCCGTGCTGACCGAGTACCGCGGTCTCACCGTGGCGCAGCTCAAGACGCTGCGCCGGTCGCTCGGTGAGAACGCCCAGTACGCCGTGGTGAAGAACACGCTGACCAAGATTGCGGCCAACGAGGCCGGGATCACGCTGGACGACCAGCTCTTCGCTGGTCCGACGGCCGTCGCCTTCGTCACCGGTGACCCGGTGGAGTCGGCGAAGGGTCTCCGTGACTTCGCCAAGGACAACCCGAATCTCGTCATCAAGGGCGGTGTCCTTGACGGCAAGGCGCTGTCCGCCGACGAGATCAAGAAGCTTGCGGACCTCGAGTCCCGCGAGGTTCTGCTCTCCAAGCTGGCCGGTGCGTTCAAGGGCAAGCAGTCCCAGGCTGCCTCTGTCTTCCAGGCGCTCCCGTCGAAGCTCGTCCGCACCGTGGACGCGCTTCGGGCCAAGCAGGACGAGCAGGGCGGTGCCGAGTAATTCGGCTCGCTTTCTGATCCTGGCCGCACGACGCGGCGAGGGTCTCAGCGGGCCGACGTACGCCCGCCTTACCCAGTACATCCGGCACCTGCCGATTTAGTGGAAGGACCGCCATCATGGCGAAGCTCACCCAGGACGAGCTGCTTGCCCAGTTCGAGGAGATGACCCTCATCGAGCTCTCCGAGTTCGTGAAGGCCTTCGAGGAGAAGTTCGACGTCACCGCCGCCGCTGCCGCGCCGGTCGTCGTCGCCGGTGGTGCCGCTGGTGGCGCCGCCGAGGCCGTCGAGGAGAAGGACGAGTTCGACGTCATCCTCACCGGCGCCGGCGACAAGAAGATCCAGGTCATCAAGGTCGTGCGTGAGCTGACCTCGCTGGGTCTGAAGGAGGCCAAGGACCTCGTCGACGGCACCCCGAAGCCGGTCCTCGAGAAGGTCAACAAGGAGGCCGCTGACAAGGCCGCCGAGGCCCTCAAGGGCGCCGGTGCCTCCGTCGAGGTCAAGTAAGACCTTTCCGGGTCCACAGGGCTCGAACGCGCGCTGAACACGGTCTCGCGGGGCGCTGAACCCAGCGTCCTCGGGCTGTAACGCGAACGCACCGAAGAGCGATCATCCATCCGGGTGGTCGCTCTTCGGCGTATCCGGGGACCCGACCACGGTTGCCTTGCACTCGCGACGGCGAGGGGTATGGTGATCTTCGTTGTGTCTCCGGAGGCCGGGCTTCGGGCTGGGGGGCCTTGACGAACCGCACGCAGCGCGCAATTCTCAGGACGCGTCGTCACAAGGATCCGAATCCGAGGCATGGATCGACGACGAAGAGGGCAGTATGAACGTGCGTTGAGGGCAGCATGCCGAGGGCGTTGACAAGGGCGTTGAGCACAACGAGGGTCTTCGAAAACCCGCACTGGACATCAGTGTGCCAAGTGGCTACACTGACCCTTTGCGCTGCCTGTTAGCTGTCCCCTGCCCGTCACCAGGGGTCTGCCCTCACTTGAGCACAGTCGACCGTAACCCCCCTGACCTGGGGTTTCCGTCCCTGTGTGTAGGGAGGGACCGGTACGCGCGTAGTGAGTCCGAGCCCTCGGAAGGACCCCCTCTTGGCCGCCTCGCGCACTGCCTCGACCGCGAATACGAACAACGGCGCCAGCACCGCCCCGCTGCGCATCTCCTTTGCAAAGATCAAGGAGCCTCTCGAGGTTCCGAACCTGCTCGCGCTGCAGACCGAGAGCTTCGACTGGCTGCTCGGCAACACCGCCTGGCAGAGTCGGGTCGAGGAGGCTCTTGAGAACGGTCAGGACGTCCCCACCAAGTCCGGTCTGGAGGAGATCTTCGAGGAGATCTCCCCGATCGAGGACTTCTCCGGGTCGATGTCGCTGACGTTCCGGGACCACCGCTTCGAGCCGCCGAAGAACTCCATCGACGAGTGCAAGGAGCGCGACTTCACGTACGCCGCCCCGCTCTTCGTCACCGCCGAGTTCACCAACAACGAGACCGGTGAGATCAAGTCCCAGACGGTCTTCATGGGCGACTTCCCGCTCATGACGAACAAGGGCACCTTCGTCATCAACGGCACCGAGCGTGTCGTTGTGTCTCAGCTGGTCCGTTCCCCCGGTGTCTACTTCGACTCCTCCATCGACAAGACGTCCGACAAGGACATCTTCTCCGCCAAGATCATCCCGTCCCGGGGTGCCTGGCTGGAGATGGAGATCGACAAGCGCGACATGGTCGGTGTCCGCATCGACCGCAAGCGCAAGCAGTCGGTCACCGTTCTGCTGAAGGCGCTCGGCTGGACCACCGAGCAGATCCTCGAGGAGTTCGGCGACTACGAGTCGATGCGCGCCACCCTGGAGAAGGACCACACCCAGGGCCAGGACGACGCGCTGCTCGACATCTACCGCAAGCTGCGTCCGGGCGAGCCCCCCACGCGTGAGGCCGCGCAGACGCTGCTCGAGAACCTCTACTTCAACCCGAAGCGCTACGACCTCGCCAAGGTCGGCCGCTACAAGGTCAACAAGAAGCTCGGCGCGGACGCTCCGCTCGACGCCGGCATCCTGACCGTCGAGGACATCATCTCGACGATCAAGTACCTGGTGCAGCTGCACGCCGGCGAGACCGAGACCACCGGTGACAGCGGCGACACGATCGTCGTCGAGACGGACGACATCGACCACTTCGGCAACCGTCGTCTGCGCAGCGTCGGCGAACTCATCCAGAACCAGGTCCGCACGGGTCTGGCGCGTATGGAGCGAGTCGTCCGCGAGCGCATGACCACCCAGGACGTCGAGGCGATCACGCCGCAGACCCTGATCAACATCCGGCCGGTCGTCGCCTCCATCAAGGAGTTCTTCGGCACCAGCCAGCTGTCGCAGTTCATGGACCAGAACAACCCCCTGTCTGGTCTCACGCACAAGCGTCGTCTCTCGGCGCTCGGCCCCGGTGGTCTGTCCCGTGAGCGGGCCGGCTTCGAGGTCCGAGACGTGCACCCCTCGCACTACGGCCGTATGTGCCCGATCGAGACGCCCGAAGGCCCGAACATCGGTCTGATCGGCTCGCTCGCCTCCTACGGTCGCGTCAACGCGTTCGGTTTCGTCGAGACGCCGTACCGCAAGGTCATCGACGGCCAGGTCACCGACGAGGTGGACTACCTGACCGCCGACGAGGAGGACCGCTTCGTCATCGCGCAGGCCAACGCGCCGCTGACGAACGACCTCCGCTTCGAGGAGAGCCGCGTCCTGGTCCGCCGCCGCGGCGGCGAGGTCGACTACGTCGGCCCCGAGGACGTGGACTACATGGACGTCTCGCCGCGCCAGATGGTGTCGGTCGCGACCGCCATGATCCCCTTCCTCGAGCACGACGACGCCAACCGTGCCCTCATGGGCGCGAACATGATGCGCCAGGCCGTTCCGCTCATCAAGTCGGAGGCCCCGCTCGTCGGCACCGGCATGGAGTACCGCTCCGCCGTCGACGCCGGCGACGTCGTCAAGGCCGAGAAGGCGGGTGTGGTCCAGGAGGTCTCCGCGGACTACATCACCACGGCCAACGACGACGGCACGTACATCACGTACCGCCTGCACAAGTTCGCCCGGTCCAACCAGGGCACCTCGGTCAACCAGAAGGTCGTCGTCAACGAGGGCGACCGGATCATCGAGGGCCAGGTCCTCGCCGACGGCCCGGCCACCGAGAACGGTGAGATGGCCCTCGGCAAGAACCTGCTCGTGGCGTTCATGCCGTGGGAGGGTCACAACTACGAGGACGCGATCATCCTGTCGCAGCGCCTCGTGCAGGACGACGTCCTCTCCTCGATCCACATCGAGGAGCACGAGGTCGACGCCCGTGACACCAAGCTCGGCCCCGAGGAGATCACCCGGGACATCCCGAACGTCTCCGAGGAGGTCCTCGCGGACCTCGACGAGCGCGGCATCATCCGTATCGGTGCCGAGGTCATCGCCGGCGACATCCTCGTCGGCAAGGTGACCCCGAAGGGCGAGACCGAGCTGACCCCCGAGGAGCGCCTGCTGCGCGCGATCTTCGGTGAGAAGGCCCGCGAGGTCCGTGACACCTCGCTGAAGGTGCCGCACGGCGAGACCGGCAAGGTCATCGGCGTCCGCGTCTTCGACCGCGAGGAGGGCGACGAGCTTCCCCCGGGCGTGAACCAGCTGGTCCGCGTCTACGTCGCCCAGAAGCGCAAGATCACCGACGGTGACAAGCTCGCCGGCCGGCACGGCAACAAGGGTGTCATCTCGAAGATCCTGCCGATCGAGGACATGCCGTTCCTGGAGGACGGCACCCCGGTCGACATCATCCTCAACCCGCTGGGTGTGCCGTCCCGAATGAACCCGGGACAGGTCCTGGAGATCCACCTCGGCTGGCTCGCCAGCCGCGGCTGGGACGTCTCCGGCCTCGCGGACGAGTGGGCCCAGCGCCTCCAGGCCATCGGCGCCGACCAGGTCGCCCCGCGCACCAACGTCGCGACCCCGGTCTTCGACGGTGCCCGCGAGGACGAGCTGGCGGGTCTGCTGCAGCACACCATCCCGAACCGCGACGGCGAGCGCATGGTGCTCCCGTCCGGCAAGGCGCGGCTGTTCGACGGCCGCTCCGGTGAGCCGTTCCCGGACCCGATCTCGGTCGGCTACATGTACATCCTCAAGCTGCACCACCTGGTCGACGACAAGCTGCACGCCCGCTCGACCGGTCCGTACTCGATGATCACCCAGCAGCCGCTGGGTGGTAAGGCCCAGTTCGGTGGCCAGCGGTTCGGTGAGATGGAGGTGTGGGCCCTCGAGGCCTACGGCGCCGCGTACGCCCTCCAGGAGCTGCTGACCATCAAGTCCGACGACGTCACCGGCCGCGTGAAGGTCTACGAGGCCATCGTCAAGGGCGAGAACATCCCTGAGCCCGGCATTCCCGAGTCCTTCAAGGTGCTCATCAAGGAAATGCAGTCCCTGTGCCTCAACGTGGAGGTGCTGTCCTCGGACGGCATGTCCATCGAGATGCGCGACACCGACGAGGACGTCTTCCGCGCTGCGGAGGAGCTCGGTATCGACCTGTCCCGGCGCGAGCCGAGCAGCGTCGAAGAGGTCTGACGGGAGTCCGGCGGGGCCCTCACCCTTTGAGGGCCCCGTCGACCCCCAGGCCCCCGTTTCAGACCACAGACTTTCGACCCTGAGAGGGATTGACGCATAGTGCTCGACGTCAACTTCTTCGACGAGCTCCGGATCGGCCTGGCCACCGCTGACGACATCCGTCAGTGGAGCCACGGCGAGGTCAAGAAGCCCGAGACCATCAACTACCGCACCCTCAAGCCCGAAAAGGACGGACTCTTCTGCGAGAAGATCTTCGGTCCGACCCGGGACTGGGAGTGCTACTGCGGCAAGTACAAGCGCGTCCGCTTCAAGGGCATCATCTGTGAGCGCTGTGGCGTCGAGGTCACGCGCGCCAAGGTGCGCCGTGAGCGGATGGGCCACATCGAGCTGGCCGCGCCCGTCACCCACATCTGGTACTTCAAGGGTGTCCCCTCGCGCCTCGGCTACCTGCTGGACCTGGCGCCCAAGGACCTCGAGAAGGTCATCTACTTCGCGGCGTACATGATCACGTTCGTCGACGAGGAGCGCCGCACCCGCGACCTGCCCTCCCTGGAGGCGCACGTCTCGGTCGAGCGCCAGCAGATCGAGAACCGTCGCGACGCCGACCTCGAGGCCCGCGCCAAGAAGCTCGAGACCGACCTGGCCGAGCTGGAGGCCGAGGGCGCCAAGGCCGACGTGCGCCGCAAGGTGCGCGAGGGTGCCGAGCGCGAGATGAAGCAGCTGCGCGACCGTGCGCAGCGCGAGATCGACCGCCTCGACGAGGTGTGGAACCGGTTCAAGAACCTCAAGGTCCAGGACCTCGAGGGCGACGAGCTGCTCTACCGCGAGCTGCGTGACCGCTTCGGCACGTACTTCGACGGTTCGATGGGTGCCGCGGCGCTGCAGAAGCGCCTGGAGTCCTTCGACCTGGAGGAGGAGGCCGAGCGCCTCCGCGAGATCATCCGCACCGGCAAGGGCCAGAAGAAGACCCGTGCCCTGAAGCGGCTGAAGGTCGTCTCCGCGTTCCTGCAGACCTCCAACAGCCCCAAGGGCATGGTCCTGGACTGCGTCCCGGTCATCCCGCCGGACCTGCGTCCGATGGTGCAGCTGGACGGTGGCCGCTTCGCGACCTCCGACCTGAACGACCTGTACCGCCGTGTGATCAACCGCAACAACCGCCTGAAGCGGCTTCTCGACCTCGGTGCGCCCGAGATCATCGTCAACAACGAGAAGCGCATGCTCCAGGAGGCGGTCGACGCCCTCTTCGACAACGGTCGTCGTGGCCGCCCGGTGACGGGCCCCGGCAACCGTCCGCTGAAGTCCCTCAGCGACATGCTGAAGGGTAAGCAGGGTCGATTCCGTCAGAACCTGCTCGGCAAGCGAGTCGACTACTCGGCGCGCTCCGTCATCGTCGTCGGCCCGCAGCTGAAGCTGCACCAGTGCGGTCTGCCCAAGGCCATGGCGCTGGAGCTGTTCAAGCCGTTCGTGATGAAGCGTCTGGTCGACCTGAACCACGCGCAGAACATCAAGAGCGCCAAGCGCATGGTGGAGCGCGGCCGTACGGTCGTGTACGACGTCCTCGAAGAGGTCATCGCCGAGCACCCGGTTCTGCTGAACCGTGCTCCCACCCTGCACCGCCTCGGCATCCAGGCCTTCGAGCCGCAGCTGGTCGAGGGCAAGGCCATCCAGATCCACCCGCTCGTCTGCACCGCGTTCAACGCGGACTTCGACGGTGACCAGATGGCCGTGCACCTGCCGCTGTCCGCGGAGGCGCAGGCCGAGGCCCGCATCCTGATGCTGTCCTCGAACAACATCCTCAAGCCGGCCGACGGCCGCCCGGTGACGATGCCGACCCAGGACATGGTCCTCGGTCTGTTCTTCCTCACCACCGACGGCGAGCTGCGTGACACCAAGGGCGAGGGCCGCGCGTTCGGCTCCACGGCCGAGGCGATCATGGCGTTCGACGCCGGCGAGCTGGCGCTGCAGTCGCCGATCGACATCCGCTTCCCGGTGGGCACCATCCCGCCGCGCGGCTGGACCCCGCCGGCGCGCGAGGAGGGCGAGCCCGAGTGGCAGCAGGGTGACTCGTTCCGCCTGCGCACCACCCTGGGCCGCGCGCTCTTCAACGAGCTGCTGCCCGAGGACTACCCGTTCGTCGACTACTCGGTGGGCAAGAAGCAGCTCTCCGAGATCGTCAACGACCTGGCCGAGCGCTACCCCAAGGTCATCGTGGCGGCGACGCTCGACAACCTGAAGGCGGCCGGCTTCTACTGGGCGACCCGTTCCGGTGTCACCGTGGCCATCTCCGACGTCGTCGTTCCCGAGGCGAAGAAGGAGATCGTCCGCGGCTACGAGGCGCAGGACGAGAAGGTCCAGAAGCAGTACGAGCGCGGTCTGATCACCAAGGAAGAGCGCACTCAGGAGCTCATCGCGATCTGGACCAAGGCGACCAACGAGGTCGCCGAGGCGATGAACGAGAACTTCCCCAAGACGAACCCCATCTTCATGATGGTTGACTCGGGTGCCCGAGGAAACATGATGCAGATGCGGCAGATCGCCGGTATGCGTGGTCTGGTGTCGAACGCGAAGAACGAGACCATCCCGCGTCCGATCAAGGCGTCCTTCCGTGAGGGCCTGTCCGTGCTGGAGTACTTCATCTCCACGCACGGTGCCCGTAAGGGTCTGGCGGACACCGCCCTGCGTACCGCCGACTCGGGTTACCTGACCCGTCGTCTGGTGGACGTCTCGCAGGACGTCATCATCCGCGAGGAGGACTGCGGCACCGAGCGCGGCCTCAAGCTGGCCATCGCCGAGCGTGGCGCCGACGGCGTCCTGCGCAAGGCGGACAACGCCGAGACGTCCGTGTACGCGCGCTGCCTCGCCGAGGACATCGTCGTGGACGGCAAGGTGCTCGCCCCGGCGGGCGTCGACCTCGGTGACGTCCTCATCGACCAGCTGGTCAAGGCGGGCGTCGAGGAGGTCAAGACCCGCTCGGTCCTGACCTGTGAGTCCGCCGTCGGCACCTGCGCGATGTGCTACGGCCGTTCGCTGGCCACCGGCAAGCTGGTCGACATCGGTGAGGCGGTCGGCATCATCGCCGCCCAGTCCATCGGTGAGCCCGGTACCCAGCTGACGATGCGTACCTTCCACACCGGTGGTGTGGCCGGTGACGACATCACCCAGGGTCTGCCCCGTGTCGTCGAGCTCTTCGAGGCCCGTACCCCGAAGGGTGTCGCCCCGATCTCCGAGGCCAACGGCCGCATCCGGATCGAGGAGACCGAGAAGACCAAGAAGATCGTCGTCACCCCGGACGACGGCAGCGACGAGACGGCGTTCCCGATCTCGAAGCGTGCCAAGGTCCTGGTGCGCGAGGGCGACCACGTCGAGGTGGGCCAGCAGCTCACCGTGGGTGCCACCAACCCGCACGACGTGCTGCGCATCCTGGGTCAGCGTGCCGTCCAGGTCCACCTGGTCGGCGAGGTCCAGAAGGTGTACAACTCGCAGGGTGTGTCGATCCACGACAAGCACATCGAGATCATCATCCGGCAGATGCTCCGCCGCGTGACGATCATCGAGTCCGGCGACGCCGAGCTGCTGCCCGGCGAGCTGGTCGAGCGCTCGAAGTTCGAGACCGAGAACCGTCGCGTGGTCCAGGAGGGCGGTCACCCGGCCTCCGGTCGTCCGCAGCTGATGGGTATCACCAAGGCCTCGCTGGCGACGGAGTCCTGGCTGTCGGCCGCCTCCTTCCAGGAGACGACCCGAGTCCTGACGGATGCGGCGATCAACGCCAAGTCCGACAGCCTCATCGGCCTCAAGGAGAACGTCATCATCGGTAAGCTCATCCCGGCCGGTACGGGTCTGTCCCGCTACCGCAACATCCGGGTCGAGCCGACCGAGGAGGCCAAGGCCGCGATGTACTCGGCCGTCGGCTACGACGACATCGACTACTCGCCGTTCGGCACGGGCTCCGGCCAGGCCGTTCCGCTGGAGGACTACGACTACGGTCCGTACAACCAGTAAGCGGGCAGTTTGAGGTGAAGGGCGGTCACCCCGTTGCGTACGGGGTGGCCGCCCTTCGGCGTGTCGTGGGCGGTGGCCGGCCGATGCCGGAGCGGCGGCGCGGGATCCGCGGGGCCGTCGTCCGGCCGAGCGCGCCTGAGTCGAGCGCGCCTGAGTCGAGCGCTCCCGAGTCGAGCGCGCCTGAGTGGAGTGTGTCCGCGCGGGGGCGCCGTCCTCACCCTCAGAGGCCGTCAGGGCCTCCCTGAGCGCCTCGCCGGCCTCTCCCTGGCCGACGGGCGGGCTCCGGGCGAGCGAGGTCGCCGTGGACCCGCTGAGCGCGGTGGGCCCGGCGAGCGGTAGGCCCACCGCGTTCAGGTGCCGACCGCGGGAGACTTTCCTGCTCGGCTCGAAGCGGCACCGTCCCGTCACCCAGCGTCAGTGCCGGGTGATCTTTCGCTGCGGGTGGAGGCGCCGGCCACAGGGCGGCGGGGGTCGCGAGCCGCGGCGTGGCGCCGGATTTCGCGGGGCGGCGGGGGCCGCGCGGGCCTAGCCGTTCGATGTGACCAGGGCGTGAAATCGAAGATCATGTACGGCGTAGGGACTTGACATGCTCTGCCTGGCGCTGCGGGTGCGGCCCATTTGTTTTGACCACAGCGAATGAGGTAGGTACGCTCAGACCTTGTGCCTGGGGTGTGCCCTGGCTCCTGTGCGTGCCTGCAAACCGCATGGCGAGCCGCGACTGGCCACCGTAATCTGCGCCCTTTTCGCCTTGCGGCGGGAGTCTGGCGGATTCGACACACCCGACCGCGTGGGTCGGTGGCGTTCCAGGTTAGCTGTACCTATCGGCACACAGAAACCGGAGAAGTAGTGCCTACGATCCAGCAGCTGGTCCGTAAGGGCCGGCAGGACAAGGTCGAGAAGAACAAGACGCCCGCACTCGAGGGTTCCCCTCAGCGTCGTGGCGTCTGCACGCGTGTGTTCACGACCACCCCGAAGAAGCCGAACTCGGCCCTGCGTAAGGTCGCGCGTGTGCGTCTGACCAGTGGCATCGAGGTCACCGCTTACATTCCGGGTGAGGGACACAACCTGCAGGAGCACTCCATCGTGCTCGTGCGCGGCGGCCGTGTGAAGGACCTGCCGGGTGTTCGCTACAAGATCATCCGCGGTTCGCTCGACACCCAGGGTGTCAAGAACCGCAAGCAGGCTCGCAGCCGTTACGGCGCCAAGAAGGAGAAGTAAGAATGCCTCGTAAGGGCCCCGCCCCGAAGCGCCCGGTCATCATCGACCCGGTCTACGGTTCTCCTCTGGTGACCTCCCTCATCAACAAGGTGCTGCTGAACGGCAAGCGCTCCACCGCCGAGCGCATCGTCTACGGCGCCATGGAGGGTCTGCGTGAGAAGACGGGCAACGACCCGATCATCACGCTGAAGCGCGCGCTGGAGAACATCAAGCCGACCCTCGAGGTCAAGTCCCGCCGTGTCGGTGGTGCGACGTACCAGGTTCCGATCGAGGTCAAGCCCGGTCGTGCCAACACGCTCGCCCTGCGCTGGCTGGTCGGTTACTCCCGCGCCCGTCGCGAGAAGACCATGACCGAGCGTCTGCTCAACGAGCTTCTCGACGCCTCCAACGGCCTGGGTGCCGCTGTGAAGAAGCGCGAGGACACGCACAAGATGGCCGAGTCCAACAAGGCCTTCGCGCACTACCGCTGGTAGTCGCTACCCACATCGAGACCGAGAGAAGACTGAAGCCTTATGGCTACCACTTCACTTGACCTGGCCAAGGTCCGCAACATCGGGATCATGGCCCACATCGACGCGGGCAAGACGACCACCACCGAGCGGATCCTGTTCTACACCGGTGTGTCGTACAAGATCGGTGAGGTCCACGACGGCGCTGCCACCATGGACTGGATGGAGCAGGAGCAGGAGCGTGGCATCACGATCACCTCTGCTGCCACCACCTGCCACTGGCCGCTGGAAGACGTCGACCACACCATCAACATCATCGACACCCCGGGACACGTCGACTTCACCGTCGAGGTGGAGCGCTCCCTGCGCGTGCTCGACGGTGCCGTGACGGTGTTCGACGGCGTCGCCGGCGTTGAGCCCCAGTCCGAGACGGTGTGGCGTCAGGCGGACCGCTACGGCGTTCCGCGTATCTGCTTCGTCAACAAGCTCGACCGCACCGGTGCCGAGTTCCACCGCTGCGTCGACATGATCTCTGACCGCCTCGGCGCTCAGCCGATCGTGATGCAGCTCCCGATCGGTGCCGAGGCCGACTTCAAGGGCGTCATCGACCTCGTGACGATGAAGGCCCTGGTCTGGTCCGCCGAGGCCACCAAGGGCGAGATGTACGACACCGTCGACATCCCGGACACGCACGCCGAGGCTGCCGAGGAGTACCGCGGCAAGCTGCTCGAGGCCGTGGCCGAGAACGACGAAGAGATCATGGAGCTGTACCTGGAGGGCAACGAGCCCTCCGTGGAGCAGCTGTACGCCGCGATCCGTCGTATCACCATCGCGTCCGGCAAGGGCACCGGCACCACCGTGACCCCGGTGTTCTGCGGTACCGCGTTCAAGAACAAGGGCGTCCAGCCCCTGCTCGACGCGGTCGTGCGCTACCTGCCGTCCCCGGTCGACATCGAGGCCATCGAGGGCCACGACGTCAAGGACCCCGAGGTCGTCGTCAAGCGCAAGCCGTCCGACGACGAGCCGCTGTCGGCGCTGGCGTTCAAGATCATGAGCGACCCGCACCTCGGCAAGCTCACCTTCGTCCGGGTGTACTCGGGCCGCCTGGAGTCCGGCTCTTCGGTGCTGAACTCCGTCAAGGGCAAGAAGGAGCGCATCGGCAAGATCTACCGCATGCACGCCAACAAGCGTGAGGAGATCGAGTCGGTGGGCGCCGGCGACATCGTCGCCGTCATGGGCCTGAAGCAGACCACCACCGGTGAGACGCTGGCCGACGACAAGAACCCGGTCATCCTGGAGTCCATGGACTTCCCGGCACCGGTCATCCAGGTCGCCATCGAGCCCAAGTCGAAGGGTGACCAGGAGAAGCTGGGCGTCGCGATCCAGCGCCTGGCCGAGGAGGACCCGTCCTTCCAGGTCCACTCGGACGAGGAGACCGGCCAGACCATCATCGGTGGCATGGGCGAGCTGCACCTCGAGGTGCTGGTCGACCGTATGCGCCGTGAGTTCAAGGTCGAGGCCAACGTCGGCAAGCCGCAGGTGGCCTACCGCGAGACGATCCGCAAGGCCGTCGAGCGCGTCGACTACACCCACAAGAAGCAGACCGGTGGTACCGGTCAGTTCGCCAAGGTGCAGATCGCGATCGAGCCGATCGAGGGCGGCGACGCCTCGTACGAGTTCGTGAACAAGGTGACCGGTGGCCGTATCCCGAAGGAGTACATCCCTTCGGTCGACGCCGGTGCGCAGGAGGCCATGCAGTTCGGCATCCTCGCCGGTTACGAGATGACCGGCGTGCGCGTCATCCTGATCGACGGTGGCTACCACGAGGTCGACTCCTCCGAGCTCGCCTTCAAGATCGCCGGCTCGCAGGCCTTCAAGGAGGCCGCGCGCAAGGCTTCGCCCGTGCTCCTGGAGCCGATGATGGCCGTTGAGGTCACCACGCCCGAGGACTACATGGGTGAGGTCATCGGCGACATCAACTCCCGCCGTGGCCAGATCCAGGCCATGGAGGAGCGGGCTGGTGCCCGCGTCGTGAAGGGCCTCGTGCCCCTGTCGGAGATGTTCGGCTACGTCGGCGACCTCCGCAGCAAGACGTCGGGTCGCGCAAGCTACTCGATGCAGTTCGACTCCTACGCCGAGGTTCCGCGGAACGTCGCCGAGGAGATCATCGCGAAGGCCAAGGGCGAGTAACGCACCGCGTTCCCACGCTTTAGGCTTGACTCCGGAGCCTCCAGGGGCAAACAGCCGCAAAACCACACGGATGTTTGCCCCCTGGTTCCGGGCTTTAACAGCAAAGATCACCTGGCGCCGATGAAGTAAGGCGTACAGAACCACTCCACAGGAGGACCCCAGTGGCGAAGGCGAAGTTCGAGCGGACTAAGCCGCACGTCAACATCGGCACCATCGGTCACATCGACCACGGTAAGACGACCCTCACGGCCGCCATTACCAAGGTGCTGCACGACGCGTACCCGGACCTGAACGAGGCCACCCCGTTCGACAACATCGACAAGGCGCCCGAGGAGCGTCAGCGCGGTATCACCATCTCCATCGCGCACGTCGAGTACCAGACCGAGGCGCGTCACTACGCCCACGTCGACTGCCCGGGTCACGCGGACTACATCAAGAACATGATCACCGGTGCCGCGCAGATGGACGGCGCGATCCTGGTGGTCGCCGCCACCGACGGCCCGATGCCGCAGACCAAGGAGCACGTGCTCCTGGCCCGCCAGGTCGGCGTTCCGTACATCGTCGTCGCCCTGAACAAGGCCGACATGGTGGACGACGAGGAGATCCTGGAGCTCGTCGAGCTCGAGGTCCGTGAGCTCCTCTCCGAGTACGAGTTCCCGGGCGACGACGTTCCGGTCGTCAAGGTCTCCGCTCTGAAGGCCCTCGAGGGCGAGAAGGAGTGGGTGGACTCCGTCCTCAACCTGATGAACGCCGTCGACGAGTCGATCCCGCAGCCGGAGCGCGACGTCGACAAGCCGTTCCTCATGCCGATCGAGGACGTCTTCACGATCACCGGTCGCGGTACGGTCGTCACCGGCCGTATCGAGCGTGGTGTCCTGAAGGTCAACGAGACCGTCGACATCATCGGCATCAAGACCGAGAAGACCTCCACCACGGTCACCGGCATCGAGATGTTCCGCAAGCTGCTCGACGAGGGCCAGGCCGGTGAGAACGTCGGTCTGCTGCTCCGTGGCATCAAGCGCGAGGACGTCGAGCGCGGCCAGGTCATCATCAAGCCGGGCTCGGTCACCCCGCACACGGAGTTCGAGGCGCAGGCCTACATCCTGTCCAAGGACGAGGGTGGCCGCCACACGCCGTTCTTCAACAACTACCGCCCGCAGTTCTACTTCCGCACGACGGACGTGACCGGCGTGGTGACCCTCCCCGAGGGCACCGAGATGGTCATGCCGGGTGACAACACCGAGATGAAGGTGGACCTCATCCAGCCCGTCGCCATGGAGGAGGGCCTGAAGTTCGCCATCCGTGAGGGTGGTCGCACCGTGGGCGCCGGCCAGGTCACCAAGATCCTCAAGTAAGCTCCGCTTGCTTCGAGGTCATCTGACCTAGGAGAGGCCCGTACGACTCCGGTCGTACGGGCCTCTTCGTCTGTCTCGCGCCGCCCCGTCCGCGGAGCCCCCGGCACCGACCGCGGCACGCGACTCGGACCACGTCAACGCGACCGCGGCGAAACACCCCGTGACGAAGATCGGCGTCCACCGGTTGAAGTTCCGGACGGTGGATCCGGCGGTGGTGCCGCAACAGCCCGCTGATCGACACGGCGGCCGCCCGGCGCTGCGCCCGGGTCCGCCGGAGAGCCGGCGGTTGCGGTAGGGCGAGGAGTGGTGATGAGCGGTGTGTCCGGCCCCCACGGGACGAGGGACCTGAAATCCGTACCGGCCGTGAAACGAGCGGCGGCCAAGGCCCTGCACGACCACATCGAGCCGGACAGCCGCACGGCCGGCGCGTGGGCGGACGACGAGACCGGCGCGGCGGTGAAGGCGTTGGGCCCGCGGGACGGCGACGGCTGGCTGACCTCGGGGGCGCTGCGCGCGGCCCACGAGACCTGGACCGGCCAGGTCAAGAACCTGATGGACCGGCTGGGCGCGGAGAAGGACGCGCTGCGGGCCACCAACACGGTGCTGACCGGCGCGGACATCGGCGTCGGCGGGGCACTGCGGCAGCTGTCCGCGCTGGACCGGTACTGAGGGGACCGGCCCGGGGATGCCGACCTACCACGAGATCATGGCCGCCGACCTCGGCACGCTCACCACCGCCGCGGAGCGCTGGGAGGGCATGGCGGGGGAGTTCGAGAAGCAGGAGAAGGCGTACCGCCGGGACGTCCACGACGTCTCCGCCGGCCCCGCGTCCTGGGCCGGCATGAGCGCGGAGGCGGCCCACGGGCGGTTCGCCGTCACGCTGAAGGAGTTCCAGTACGCGCAGCGGGAGGCCAAGGCGATCGCCGCGTTGCTGCGCGACGCGCACGCCCGGTTCGTGGAGCTGCGCGGGCGGGTGAAGGCGGTGCGCGGCGAAGCGCTGGCGGCGGGGATGCGGGTGTCGGAGCGGGGCCTGGTGGCTCCGGACCCGGACGCCGAAGGGCCGGGGGAGGACGAGTCGGCCGCCCGCTCCTGGCAGGACCGCCTCGACAAGGCGGTACGGGACGTCACCGACGCGGACGGGGGCGTGCGGACCGCGCTGACGGCGGTGGTCGTGGACTCCGAGCCGCTCGTCGGCGGCCGTGGCTTCAACGGCCGCGCCCTCGGTGACGTCGAGAAGTACGAGGCGCTGGCGGCGGAGGACGCGCTGGCGAAACTCGCCCGGGGCGGGCGTCTGTCGGCGCGGGAACTGGCCGAACTGGAGCGGACGTTCCGCGACAACGCCGACGACGAGGCGTTCGCCCGGACGCTGCTGGAGGACCTGGGCCCGCGGGGCACGATCCGGCTGACGAACCGACTGAACGACCTGCTGCACGTCCGGGACGGACAGCCCGGGCCGGCCCTGCGGTCCTGGTCGCTGATCGAGTCCGGCCTGGCGGACTCCCTGGCCACGGCGACCCGGGACACGGACTCGGAGTGGTACCGGCACTGGCGGACCGACATGCGGCACGCGGGCGCCGAGCGCTACGCCACGGAGGCGCAAGGGGCGCGACTGGACCGGGCGGTGGGCTACCAGTCGCTGGCGACGCTGATGCGGGCCGGGCACGGATACGCGCCGACGATGCTGGAGAACCTGACCGACGACATGATCGCCACGGAGAAGAGCCATCCCGGGATCTGGCAGCTGAAGGGGACCTATGCCGGCCACCACGGAGGCTGGTTCGCCAACGACCCCGTGGACGCCACCCTGGGCCTCATGAGCCGGGACCCGGGGGCCGCCGCGCATTACCTCTCTTCGGACGCGCACATGAGGTATCTGATGAAGGAGAGGGACTGGAACGTCACGCTGCACGTGAGGCAGACGGCGACGGCCACGATGTACGCGGAGGGCCTCGACAGGGACGACCGGGCGGGGTTCGCGGCGGCACTCCGGTCGGCGGCGACCGGGATCGACCCCTCGGACCGGCATGCCCACCCTGTGCCGCACGGGGCACGGAACGAGGCCGTCCTGCGATCCGCCCTGGCCTACGCGGCGGACGCGGGTGACGACCTTCCCCCGGCGCTCCGCAAGCCCCTGGCCGACATCCTGGTGAACCACGGTGAGACGGTCCACGCCGCCATGAGCGAGATCGACATCGCCCGCTCCCCGCTGAAACAGGACCAGCTGTTCGAGGTGGCGAAACAGCTCTCCAAGGACAAGGACGCCTACGGCACGCTGAACGGCGGACTCAACCACGCGATGGTCGCCGAGATCCACCACGACCCTTCACACTCGGACGAGTCCCTCCTCCGCGCGGGCCGCACGGTCGGATTCCTGGAAGAGGCCCGGGTCCAGTCCCAGGGCGACCCGAAAACAGCCGACTTCGAGGCGAAACCCCTTTTCGACAAGGCCATCAGCTTCATTCCGGTGGCTGCGGACGACGTCCAGGAAGGGTTCGACTACGTGACGGACCAGTGGTTGGCGGACGAGCAGAAGAGGCTGGATGATCGGCAGGCCGACATGAACTTCCAGGCTTACTCCAGAAGGAATGGTCAGCTGATGGCACTCGCCGAGGAATGGAGGAAAACCCATCCTGCGGGAGGTTCCTCGAACTTCGACGCAAGAGAGGCGATCAGTGGGTCTGCCGGGTCCGGAATCGACCATGCGCGAGGTGTGTCCGGGGTGCAGCCCACGTGATGAAGAACCTCCGCACGGTTCTCGTCGGCATGGCGGTGCTGGCGCAGTGCCTCGTGGTCGCCTGTGACCGGTCGGATGACCAGGCGATCCCGGCGAAGATCTGCGGTACCCACGTGACTCCCGAGCTCACGCGCCCGCTTGTATGGCCCACGAAGGACTTGTACGAGTTCACTCGGGTCGATCGAGCGGAAGCAGTGGCCGCACCCTGCATGCTTCTGTCGGACAACCGTGCGGTCCTCGGGCTTCGCTTCTCCTGGGGTGAATACCCGACGGACCTCATGTATCTGGCAACGGGCACGGGCACGGTATCGAATGTCACCGATCCCCGCCCCGTCGCCTTCCGCTACAAGACGATCGTCGGCAATGACGGCGCAATCTCGCAGGCCCCCTGCAAAACCAAACGCGGCAACTACTTCACCCTCACCCTCCAGCTCCCCCGGATCAAGCTCACCGATCAGTCCCACCGCAAGGACATCGAGAAGTTCATGCGGGCCTATTTCCCCGCGACCGTCGAGACCCTGCGGTGCTCCTGAGGGTGAGCGCCGGGTACGTGGCCCACGGGAGCGGGGCCGGGTGCTTCCCAGGCGGCGACAGGGCGCACACGGTCGTCTCGGTGAAGGGCCTGACGCAGATCATGCGAGGACGTCTTTGATAGGGCGACGCGGTGGACTCCTGAGCCGCCTTCCCGTGGACGCGTGGGGCAGGCCCTGCGGGCTCGGCGTCGATGCACGGGGCTCCTTCCGCGGGAGCGCCGGAGCGCCCGTTCACCGCACGCGGCCAAGCACTGCGTGACCTGTTCCGAGGCGGGGTCCGGAGCTCGGAGGCGAGGGGGATCGGTGCGGCGCTCCGCTGAGGCGCTCGCGTCCCGCGTTTGACCTACGTCACCTTCGGGGTAATCTCTTCGGCTCGATTGGCGGTCTGCCTGCCCCATATGGCAGACTGTCCGAGTTGCTCGGTCGAGTGTTGATGCTGCGCGCCTCCCGCCGGGAGGACCGGAAGCGAGTCCCACAGTACTCGTCGCCCTAACTGCCTGCGGGCAGCGCTGGGGCGGACGTACGGGAATCTTCCGGGAAGTGTGAGCGCGGCACCGGCCAGGCGCCCGGTGGGCCCGAGGTCCCCGGTCTGCGGTTCCGGAAGGGCCGTGTGCATTCCCGCAGGGATGTTCGGACAAGGGGCATCTGTGTCAGCGGGAGCGCGACACGCCCGACCGCGTGGGTCGGAGAAACGACGGCAGCAAGAAGGAATCCACCGGGTTCCGGAGCGTAAGAGAGACAGGACTACTGAGTAGCCATGGCGGGACAGAAGATCCGCATCCGGCTCAAGGCCTACGACCACGAGGTCATCGACTCCTCGGCGAAGAAGATCGTCGAGACGGTGACCCGCACTGGTGCGTCGGTCGCGGGCCCGGTGCCGCTGCCCACTGAGAAGAACGTGTACTGCGTCATCAAGTCGCCGCACAAGTACAAGGACTCGCGCGAGCACTTCGAGATGCGCACGCACAAGCGCCTGATCGACATTCTCGACCCCACCCCCAAGACCGTTGACTCTCTGATGCGACTCGACCTCCCGGCCGGTGTCGACATCGAGATCAAGCTCTGAGGGTCGGTGAGCTGAGAATGGCTAAGCAGATCAAGGGCATCCTGGGCGAGAAGCTCGGCATGACGCAGGTGTGGGACGAGAACAACCGCGTTGTTCCGGTCACCGTCGTCAAGGCCGGCCCCAACGTCGTCACCCAGGTCCGTACGAACGATGTCGACGGCTACGAGTCCGTCCAGATCGCTTTCGGCGAGATCGACCCGCGCAAGGTGAACAAGCCCCTCAAGGGCCACTTCGCCAAGGCCGACGTCACTCCCCGCCGCCACCTCGTCGAGATCCGTACCGCTGACGCCAGCGAGTACACCCTCGGCCAGGAGATCACCGCCGAGGTGTTCGAGGCCGGCATCAAGGTCGACGTGACCGGCAAGAGCAAGGGCAAGGGCTTCGCCGGTGTCATGAAGCGTCACAACTTCAAGGGCCTCGGCGCCGGACACGGCACCCAGCGCAAGCACCGCTCGCCCGGTTCCATCGGTGGCTGCGCCACCCCGGGCCGCGTGTTCAAGGGCCTCCGCATGGCGGGTCGCATGGGCAACGAGCGGGTCACCACCCAGAACCTGACCGTCCACGCCGTTGACGCGGAGAAGGGTCTGCTGCTCATCAAGGGCGCGGTTCCCGGTCCGAACGGCGGCCTCGTCCTGGTCCGCACCGCGGCCAAGGGGGCCTGAGGTAACCGATGAGCACTGTTGACATCCTTTCGCCGGCGGGCGACAAGGCCGGTTCCGTCGAGCTCCCCGCGGAGATCTTCGACGCCAAGGTCAGCGTTCCGCTGATCCACCAGGTCGTCGTCGCGCAGCTGGCCGCTGCCCGTCAGGGCACGCACAAGACCAAGACTCGCGGCGAGGTCCGTGGTGGTGGCAAGAAGCCGTACCGCCAGAAGGGCACCGGTCGCGCCCGTCAGGGCTCGACCCGCGCGCCGCAGTTCGCCGGTGGTGGCGTCGTGCACGGTCCCGTGCCGCGTGACTACTCGCAGCGCACCCCGAAGAAGATGAAGGCCGCCGCCCTGCGCGGTGCCCTCACCGACCGGGCGCGTCACAACCGCATCCACGTCGTCTCCGGCGTGGTCGAGGGCGCGAACCCCAGCACCAAGGCCGCCAAGTCGCTGTTCGGCAAGATCTCGGAGCGCAAGAACCTGCTCCTGGTCGTCGACCGCGCCGACGAGGCCGCGTGGCTGTCCGCCCGCAACCTGCCCCAGGTCCACATCCTGGAGCCGGGCCAGCTGAACACGTACGACGTTCTCGTCTCGGACGACGTGGTCTTCACCCAGGCCGCTTTCGAGTCCTTCGTGTCTGGCCCCAAGGCCGCTGACACCGAAGGGAGCGAGGCCTGATGGCTACGCGTCACCCGAGCATTGCCTCGAAGGCGGCCAAGGCCGCCAAGGCCGCGCGCGTCGCCAAGGCGCGTCGCCACGCCACCGAGGGCAAGAACACCGTCGAGACCCCGCTGAGCAAGTCCTTCACGGACCCCCGTGACGTGCTGCTCAAGCCGGTCGTCTCGGAGAAGAGCTACGCGCTCCTCGACGAGAACAAGTACACGTTCGTCGTCGCCCCGGGCGCCAACAAGACCCAGATCAAGCAGGCCGTCCAGGCGGTCTTCGACGTCAAGGTCACCGGGGTCAACACGATCAACCGTCAGGGCAAGCGCAAGCGCACGAAGACCGGCTTCGGCCAGCGTGCGGCGACCAAGCGCGCGATCGTGACCCTCGCCGAGGGCGACCGTATCGACATCTTCGGCGGTCCGACCGCCTAAGGGCGGTCCGGATCGTCCGATATCGGACGAGGACTGAGAAATGGGAATCCGCAAGTACAAGCCGACTACGCCGGGCCGTCGTGGCGCCAGCGTCGCCGACTTCGTCGAGGTCACGCGGTCCACGCCGGAGAAGTCGCTGGTCCGTCCCCTGCACAGCAAGGGCGGCCGTAACAACGCCGGTCGTGTGACCGTTCGCCACCAGGGTGGCGGACACAAGCGCGCCTACCGTGTGATCGACTTCCGTCGTCACGACAAGGACGGCGTGCCGGCGAAGGTCGCGCACATCGAGTACGACCCCAACCGCACCGCGCGCATCGCGCTGCTGCACTACGCGGACGGCGAGAAGCGCTACATCCTCGCCCCGCGCAACCTGCAGCAGGGCGACTCCGTGGAGAACGGTCCCGGGGCCGACATCAAGCCGGGCAACAACCTGGCCATCCGCAACATCCCGGTCGGTACCACGATCCACGCGATCGAGCTCCGTCCCGGTGGCGGTGCCAAGTTCGCCCGCTCCGCCGGTGCCTCCGTGCAGCTGCTCGCGAAGGAGGGCTCCATGGCCCACCTGCGCATGCCGTCCGGTGAGATCCGCCTGGTCGACGTCCGCTGCCGCGCCACCGTCGGTGAGGTCGGCAACGCCGAGCAGAGCAACATCAACTGGGGTAAGGCCGGCCGTAAGCGGTGGCTGGGCGTTCGCCCGACCGTCCGTGGTGTCGTGATGAACCCGGTTGACCACCCGCACGGTGGTGGTGAGGGCCGGACCTCCGGTGGTCGCCACCCTGTGTCCCCGTGGGGCAAGAAGGAAGGCCGTACTCGTTCGCCCAAGAAGGCGTCGAACAAGTACATCGTCCGCCGCCGCAAGACGAACAAGAAGCGCTAAGGACGGGTTGAGATGCCTCGTAGCCTGAAGAAGGGGCCCTTCGTCGACGACCACCTGATCAAGAAGGTGGACGCCCAGAACGAAGCCGGCACCAAGAACGTCATCAAGACCTGGTCCCGCCGCTCGATGATCGTCCCGGCCATGCTGGGCCACACGCTCGCGGTGCACAACGGCAAGACCCACATCCCGGTGTTCGTCACCGAGTCGATGGTCGGCCACAAGCTCGGCGAGTTCTCGCCGACCCGCACCTTCCGGGGCCACGTCAAGGAAGACCGGAAGTCGAAGCGCCGCTAGTAGCGGATCGCATTCAGACACGTAAGTAACTCTGAAGGGACAACCATGGAAGCCAGGGCCCAGGCGCGGTACATCCGCGTCACGCCCATGAAGGCCCGCCGTGTGGTGGACCTCATCCGTGGCATGGATGCCACGGAGGCCCAGGCTGTTCTGCGATTCGCTCCGCAGGCAGCCTCCGTGCCGGTCGGCAAGGTGCTGGACAGCGCCATCGCCAACGCCGCGCACAACTACGACCACACCGACGCCGACAGCCTCTACATCTCCGAGGCGTACGTCGACGAGGGCCCGACCCTGAAGCGGTTCCGGCCGCGCGCCCAGGGCCGTGCCTACCGGATCCGCAAGCGGACCAGCCACATCACCGTGGTCGTCAGCTCCAAGGAAGGAACCCGGTAATGGGCCAGAAGGTAAACCCGCACGGGTTCCGGCTCGGTGTCACGACCGACTTCAAGTCGCGTTGGTACGCCGACAAGCTGTACAAGGACTACGTCAAGGAAGACGTCGCCATCCGTCGGATGATGACGTCCGGCATGGAGCGCGCCGGCATCTCGAAGGTGGAGATCGAGCGCACCCGTGACCGCGTGCGTGTGGACATCCACACCGCTCGTCCGGGCATCGTCATCGGCCGCCGTGGCGCCGAGGCCGACCGCATCCGCGGTGACCTCGAGAAGCTCACGGGCAAGCAGGTCCAGCTGAACATCCTCGAGGTCAAGAACCCCGAGACCGACGCTCAGCTGGTTGCTCAGGCCGTTGCCGAGCAGCTCTCCTCCCGCGTCTCCTTCCGCCGCGCCATGCGTAAGAGCATGCAGTCGGCGATGAAGGCCGGCGCCAAGGGCATCAAGATCCAGTGCGGTGGCCGCCTCGGCGGCGCCGAGATGTCCCGCTCGGAGTTCTACCGCGAGGGCCGTGTGCCCCTGCACACGCTCCGTGCGAACGTGGACTACGGCTTCTTCGAGGCCAAGACGACCTTCGGCCGCATCGGTGTGAAGGTCTGGATCTACAAGGGCGACGTCAAGAACATCGCCGAGGTCCGCGCCGAGAACGCTGCCGCCCGTGCGGGTAACCGCCCGGCCCGCGGTGGCGCCGACCGCCCGGCCCGTGGTGGCCGTGGTGGCGAGCGGCGCGGTCGCAAGCCGCAGCAGGCTGCTGGCGCCGAGGCCCCCAAGGCCGAGGCTCCCGCGTCCGCTCCGGCTGAGAGCACCGGAACGGAGGCCTGACCGAAATGCTGATCCCCCGTAGGGTCAAGCACCGCAAGCAGCACCACCCGAAGCGCAACGGTATGTCCAAGGGTGGGACGCAGGTTGCGTTCGGCGAGTACGGCATCCAGGCGCTGACCCCGGCCTACGTCACGAACCGCCAGATCGAGGCGGCCCGTATCGCGATGACCCGTCACATCAAGCGTGGCGGCAAGGTCTGGATCAACATCTACCCGGACCGTCCCCTCACCAAGAAGCCTGCCGAGACCCGCATGGGTTCCGGTAAGGGTTCTCCGGAGTGGTGGATCGCGAACGTCAAGCCCGGACGTGTGATGTTCGAGCTGTCGTACCCCAACGAGAAGATCGCCCGTGAGGCGCTGACTCGTGCGGCCCACAAGCTGCCGATGAAGTGCCGGATCGTCAAGCGCGAGGCAGGTGAAGCGTGATGTCGGCCGGTACCAAGGCGTCCGAGCTGCGCGAGCTGGGCAACGAGGAGCTTCTGGCGAAGCTCCGCGAGGCCAAGGAAGAGCTGTTCAACCTCCGCTTCCAGGCGGCCACGGGTCAGCTCGAAAACCACGGCCGTCTGAAGGCGGTCCGCAAGGACATCGCGCGGATCTACACCCTGATGCGCGAGCGTGAGCTGGGCATCGAAACGGTGGAGAACGCCTGATGAGCGAGAAGAACGTGACTGAGAACGCAGAGGCCCGCGGCTTCCGCAAGACCCGTGAGGGTCTCGTCGTCAGCGACAAGATGGACAAGACCGTCGTCGTCGCCGTCGAGGACCGCGTCAAGCACGCGCTGTACGGCAAGGTCATCCGCCGTACGAGCAAGCTCAAGGCGCACGACGAGCAGAACGCCGCGGGTGTCGGCGACCGCGTCCTCCTCATGGAGACCCGGCCGCTGTCCGCGACGAAGCGCTGGCGCGTCGTCGAGATCCTCGAGAAGGCCAAGTAAATCTCCTGCGGGGCACCCCTCGCAGGACAGTTCCGCCAGGCTCCGGGGGCCGCTAGCTGAGCGGCCCCCGGGGAACCGGCAGACAAACAGGAGATAGACGTGATCCAGCAGGAGTCGCGACTGCGCGTCGCCGACAACACTGGTGCGAAGGAGATCCTTTGCATCCGTGTGCTCGGTGGCTCCGGTCGCCGCTACGCGGGCATCGGTGACGTCATCGTCGCCACCGTCAAGGACGCGATCCCGGGTGGCAACGTGAAGAAGGGTGACGTCGTCAAGGCGGTCATCGTTCGCACCGTCAAGGAGCGCCGCCGTCCGGACGGCTCGTACATCCGCTTCGACGAGAACGCCGCCGTCATTCTGAAGAACGACGGCGACCCTCGCGGCACCCGCATCTTCGGCCCGGTCGGCCGTGAGCTGCGCGAGAAGAAGTTCATGAAGATCATCTCGCTCGCGCCGGAGGTGCTGTAAGCATGAAGATCAAGAAGGGCGACCTGGTCCAGGTCATCACCGGTAAGGACAAGGGCAAGCAGGGCAAGGTCATTGCCGCTTACCCGCGCGACGAGCGCGTCCTGGTCGAGGGTGTCAACCGGGTCAAGAAGCACACCAAGGCCGGTCCCACCGCTCGCGGTTCGCAGGCCGGTGGCATCGTCACGACCGAGGCGCCGATCCACGTCTCCAACGTCCAGCTGGTCGTTGAGAAGGACGGTCAGAAGGTCGTCACGCGTGTCGGCTACCGCTTCGACGACGAAGGCAACAAGATCCGCGTTGCCAAGCGGACGGGTGAGGACATCTGATGGCTACCACCACGACTCCGCGTCTCAAGCAGAAGTACCGCGAGGAGATCGCGGGCAAGCTGCGTGACGAGTTCAAGTACGAGAACGTCATGCAGATCCCCGGCCTCGTCAAGATCGTGGTCAACATGGGTGTCGGCGACGCCGCCCGTGACTCGAAGCTGATCGACGGTGCGATCCGCGACCTGACCACCATCACCGGTCAGAAGCCGGCCGTCACCAAGGCCCGCAAGTCCATCGCGCAGTTCAAGCTGCGTGAGGGCCAGCCGATCGGTGCCCACGTCACGCTCCGTGGCGACCGCATGTGGGAGTTCCTGGACCGCACCCTGTCGCTCGCGCTCCCGCGCATCCGCGACTTCCGCGGTCTGTCCCCCAAGCAGTTCGACGGCCGTGGCAACTACACCTTCGGTCTCACGGAGCAGGTCATGTTCCACGAGATCGACCAGGACAAGATCGACCGCACCCGGGGTATGGACATCACCGTGGTGACCACGGCGACCAACGACGCTGAGGGCCGTGCGCTCCTTCGTCACCTCGGCTTCCCCTTCAAGGAGGCGTGAGCGAGATGGCGAAGAAGGCTCTGATCGCTAAGGCTGCTCGCAAGCCCAAGTTCGGTGTGCGTGGCTACACCCGCTGCCAGCGCTGCGGCCGTCCGCACTCCGTGTACCGCAAGTTCGGCCTGTGCCGCGTGTGCCTTCGTGAGATGGCTCACCGTGGCGAGCTGCCGGGCGTGACCAAGAGCTCCTGGTAATCCCTGTAATAGGGGATTCCTGAAGCTCTCGGTAAGCATCTGGGTCGGCAGGGGTCCTTCTCCGCATGCCTTAGGCTTGTGGGGTTGGGCGTCTGCCGCCCGTACGACTTACTACGCCGTAGGTCCACCGCGCCGCACCCGTCCCGTCTCGGATCGGGGAGAGGGATGGCGCACCAGGAAACCCCGGCGAGAGAGGCCGAAGGCCAATTCATGACCATGACTGATCCGATCGCAGACATGCTTACGCGTCTGCGGAACGCGAACTCGGCATACCACGACTCCGTGACGATGCCGGCATCGAAGATCAAGTCGCACATCGCGGAGATCCTCCAGCAGGAGGGCTTCATCACGGGCTGGAAGGTCGAGGACGCCGAGGTCGGCAAGAACCTCGTTCTCGAGCTGAAGTTCGGCCCGAACCGTGAGCGCTCCATCGCGGGCATCAAGCGGATCTCCAAGCCCGGTCTCCGGGTGTACGCGAAGTCCACCAACCTGCCGAAGGTGCTGGGCGGCCTCGGCGTGGCGATCATCTCCACGTCGCACGGGCTCCTCACCGACAAGCAGGCCGGCAAGAAGGGCGTGGGTGGGGAAGTCCTCGCCTACGTCTGGTAGCGGAAGGGAACGGAGGAAACAGCTATGTCGCGTATTGGCAAGCTCCCCATCACGGTTCCCGCCGGCGTGGACGTCACCATCGACGGCCGTACGGTCTCGGTCAAGGGCCCCAAGGGCACGCTGACCCACACCGTCGTCGCGCCGATCGACATCGTCAAGGGTGAGGACGGCGTGCTGAACGTCACCCGTCCGAACGACGAGCGTCAGAACAAGGCCCTCCACGGCCTGTCCCGCACGCTGGTGGCGAACATGATCACCGGCGTGACCCAGGGTTACGTGAAGAAGCTCGAGATCAGCGGTGTCGGTTACCGCGTGACGGCCAAGGGCGCGAACCTCGAGTTCGCGCTCGGCTACAGCCACCCGATCGTCGTCGAGGCGCCCGAGGGAATCACCTTCAAGGTGGAGACCCCGACCCGCTTCCAGGTCGAGGGCATCGACAAGCAGAAGGTCGGCGAGGTTGCGGCCAACATCCGCAAGCTGCGCAAGCCCGACCCGTACAAGGCCAAGGGCGTCAAGTACGAGGGCGAAGTCATCCGCCGCAAGGTCGGAAAGGCGGGTAAGTAAGCCATGGCATACGGGCAGAAGATCCTCAAGGGCGACGCCTACAAGCGCGCCGCGATCAAGCGCCGTCACATCCGGATCCGCAAGCGGATCGCCGGTACGGCGGAGCGTCCCCGTCTGGTCGTGACCCGCTCCAACCGCCACATCGTGGCGCAGGTGATCGACGACCTCAAGGGCCACACCCTGGCGTCCGCGTCCACCCTGGACGCGTCCGTCCGCGGTGGCGAGGGCGACAAGTCCTCGCAGGCCAAGCAGGTCGGCGCCCTGGTCGCCGAGCGTGCCAAGGCCGCCGGTGTCGAGGCTGTCGTGTTCGACCGTGGTGGCAACCAGTACGCCGGGCGCATCGCCGCCCTGGCGGACGCCGCCCGCGAAGCCGGGCTCAAGTTCTGAGCCTGCCGTAGCTAGCGGAAACAGAGAGAGGTAATTCCAATGGCTGGACCCCAGCGCCGCGGTGGCGGTGCCGGTGGCGGCGAGCGGCGGGACCGGAAGGGCCGTGACGGCGGCGCTGCTGCCGCCGAGAAGACCGCGTACGTTGAGCGCGTTGTCGCGATCAACCGCGTCGCCAAGGTTGTGAAGGGTGGTCGTCGCTTCAGCTTCACCGCGCTGGTCGTGGTGGGCGACGGTGACGGCACCGTGGGTGTCGGTTACGGCAAGGCCAAGGAGGTGCCGGCCGCCATCGCCAAGGGTGTTGAGGAGGCCAAGAAGCACTTCTTCAAGGTCCCCCGTATCCAGGGCACCATCCCGCACCCCATCCAGGGTGAGAAGGCTGCCGGCGTCGTCCTGCTCAAGCCCGCGTCCCCCGGTACCGGTGTTATCGCCGGTGGCCCGGTGCGTGCCGTGCTCGAGTGCGCCGGTATCCACGACGTGCTGTCGAAGTCGCTCGGCTCCGACAACGCGATCAACATCGTGCACGCGACCGTGGAGGCCCTGAAGGGTCTGCAGCGTCCCGAGGAGATCGCGGCCCGCCGTGGTCTGCCGCTCGAGGACGTCGCTCCCGCGGCCCTGCTGCGTGCGCGTGCCGGGGCGGGTGCGTAATCATGGCTCAGCTCAAGATCACGCAGGTCAAGTCCTACATCGGCAGCAAGCAGAACCACCGCGACACCCTGCGGTCCCTTGGTCTCAAGGGCATCAACACGCAGGTCGTCAAGGAGGACCGCCCCGAGTTCCGCGGCATGGTGCACACCGTCCGCCACCTCGTGACGGTCGAGGAGGTCGACTGATCATGGCGGAGCAGAACCCGCTGAAGATCCACAACCTCCGTCCCGCCCCGGGCGCCAAGACCGCGAAGACCCGTGTGGGTCGCGGTGAGGCGTCGAAGGGTAAGACGGCCGGTCGTGGTACCAAGGGCACCAAGGCCCGCTACCAGGTTCCGGAGCGCTTCGAGGGTGGGCAGATGCCCCTCCACATGCGCCTCCCGAAGCTGAAGGGCTTCAAGAACCCGTTCAAGACCGAGTTCCAGGTCGTGAACCTCGACAAGCTGGCCGCGCTCTACCCCGAGGGTGGCGAGGTCACGGTCGAGGGTCTGGTGGCCAAGGGTGCCGTTCGCAAGAACAGCCTCGTCAAGGTCCTCGGCCAGGGCGAGATCTCCGTGGCGCTGCAGGTGACGGTCGACGCCGTCTCCGGCTCCGCCAAGGAGAAGATCACCGCCGCCGGCGGTACGGTCACCGAGCTCGTCTGAGCCCGGGCGGCCCCGCCGCGTACGCAACAGGGCCGGGCAGTTCCCTTCGGGGAGCTGCCCGGCCCTGCCGTATGTCTGCCGGTGTGCCGGTGCGCGGATCGTGAGGGCACGCGAAAGCCGGTGTCCGCCGGGCGCGCGGAGACCGGCTCGCGGTAATCGGTTCTGCCTGCTCATTTCGTCGAACACCGCGAAACCATTGAGGGCGTTCGAGCGTTGTCAAAGGTGTTCGACCGTTTTGGGGGAAGATCGGCCCATCCCGCGAGCGCCGCCGCCGGGATGTACGGGCAAGCAAACTTCACCAGGCTGCGCACGCACTGTTAGAGTCCTTGAGGTCCACCTGTGCCCGCGCGTGATACGTCGTACGGCGACGGGGTGGTAGAAAGCATAGTTCGGCCCGCTGGGCCATGTTGATACGACTAGTCCCTGTCGCGCGTGGCGCGGGGGTCGCAGGAGGAACCGTGCTCACCGCGTTCGCCCGGGCGTTCAGGACGCCCGACCTGCGCAAGAAGCTGCTCTTCACGCTGGGCATCATCGTGATCTACCGGGTCGGTACCCACGTCCCGATCCCAGGCGTCAACTACAAGGCCGTCCAGGAGTGCGTCAGGGAGGCCTCGGGTAATCAGGGCCTCTTCGGACTGGTCAACATGTTCAGCGGTGGCGCGCTGCTGCAGATCACGATCTTCGCCCTCGGCATCATGCCGTACATCACCGCGAGCATCATCCTTCAGCTGCTGACGGTGGTCATCCCGCGCCTGGAAGCCCTGAAGAAGGAGGGCCAGGCGGGTACCGCGAAGATCACGCAGTACACCCGCTACCTGACCGTGGCCCTCGCCATCCTTCAGGGCACCGGCCTCGTCGCCACCGCCCGCAGCGGCGCGCTCTTCAACGGCTGCCAGGTCGCCACGAGCATCGTCCCCGACCAGGCGATCTTCACCACCATCACCATGGTCATCTGCATGACCGCCGGCACGTGTGTCGTGATGTGGCTCGGCGAGCTGATCACCGACCGCGGTATCGGCAACGGCATGTCGATCCTGATGTTCATCTCGATCGCCGCGACCTTCCCGTCGGCGCTCTGGGCGATCAAGAAGCAGGGCACGCTGGCCGGCGGCTGGATCGAGTTCGGCACCGTCATCGTGGTCGGCCTGGTCATGGTCGCCCTGGTGGTCTTCGTCGAGCAGGCCCAGCGCCGCATCCCGGTGCAGTACGCGAAGCGCATGATCGGCCGTCGGTCCTACGGCGGTACGTCCACGTACATCCCGCTCAAGGTGAACCAGGCGGGTGTGATTCCCGTCATCTTCGCCTCCTCGCTTCTCTACATCCCGGCGCTCGTGGCGCAGTTCGCGGGAGGCAAGTCGGGCTGGAAGACCTGGGTCGAGCAGAACCTCACCAAGGGCGACCACCCGATTTACATCACTTCGTACTTTTTGCTCATCGTTTTCTTCGCATTCTTCTACGTCGCTATCTCCTTCAACCCCGAGGAAGTAGCCGACAACATGAAGAAGTATGGTGGCTTCATCCCGGGCATCCGGGCTGGCCGACCGACCGCTGAGTACCTGAGCTACGTGCTCAACCGGATCACCTGGCCGGGTTCGCTGTATCTGGGTCTGATCGCTCTCGTACCGACAATGGCGTTGGTGGGCTTCAACGCGAGCCAGAACTTCCCGTTCGGCGGGACCAGCATCCTCATCATCGTGGGTGTGGGTCTCGAGACGGTGAAGCAGATCGAGAGCCAGCTCCAGCAGCGCAATTACGAAGGGTTCCTCCGCTGATGCGTATCGTCCTCGTCGGTCCGCCGGGTGCCGGTAAGGGAACGCAGGCCGTCCGGCTCGCAGAGAAGCTGGCCGTTCCGCACATCTCCACGGGCGACCTGTTCCGCGCCAACATCAGCCAGCAGACCGAGCTGGGCAAGCTCGCGAAGTCCTACATGGACGCCGGCAACCTCGTCCCGGACGAGGTGACCATCGCGATGGCCAAGGACCGGATGGAGCAGCCGGACGCGGCCAACGGCTTCCTGCTGGACGGCTTCCCGCGGAACGTCTCCCAGGCCGAGGCGCTGGACGAGCTGCTGCAGACCGAGGGGATCACCCTGGACGCCGTCCTGGACCTGGAGGTCCCGGAGGACGAGGTCGTCAAGCGGATCGCCGGCCGGCGCATCTGCCGCAAGGACTCCTCGCACGTCTTCCACGTGACGTACAACCCGCCGCAGCAGGAGGGCGTCTGCGACGTCTGCGGCGGCGAGCTGTACCAGCGCGACGACGACCGTGAGGAGACCGTCCGCACGCGGCTGGAGGTCTACCACACGCAGACCGAGCCGATCATCGACTACTACAAGGCGCAGGGCCTGGTCGTGACGATCTCCTCCCTGGGGCCGGTGGCAAAGGTCACCGAGCGGGCGCTGGAGGCTCTCAAGCGCGAGAAGGCCGAGAACAAGTAGATCGCGGTCCTTCCGGCCGCGGTGCCCTGCCCGGGCGCCGCGGCCGTAGTGTTGTACAGGTAACCCAGTCGACGTGAGTGACGGAGAGCGCAGGCCACCCATGGTGCAGATCAAGACCCCCGAGCAGATCGCGAAGATGCGGGCGGCGGGCCTGGTCGTAGCCGCCATCCACGCGGCCACGCGCGAGGCGGCCGTCCCCGGTGCCAGCACCAAGGACCTGGACGAGGTCGCCCGCAAGGTGCTCGCCGAGCACGGCGCGAAGTCGAACTTCCTGGGCTACGGCGGTTTCCCCGCCACCATCTGCACCTCCGTGAACGACGTCGTCGTCCACGGCATCCCCTCCGACGACGTCGTCCTCAAGGACGGCGACCTCATCTCCATCGACTGCGGCGCGATCGTCGACGGCTGGCACGGCGACGCCGCCTACACGGCCTTCGTGGGCTCCGGGCACGCCCCGGAGCTGATCGAGCTGTCCCGGGTGACGGAAGAGTCGATGTGGGCCGGTATCGCGGCCATGAAGCAGGGCAACCGCCTGGTGGACGTCTCCCGGGCGATCGAGACGTACATCCGCCGCCAGCCCAAGCCGGGCGGCGGCAAGTACGGGATCATCGAGGACTACGGCGGCCACGGCATCGGCACCGAGATGCACATGGACCCGCACCTGCTGAACTACGTCGACCGCCGCCGCGGCAAGGGCCCCAAGCTGGTCCCGGGCTTCTGCCTCGCCATCGAGCCGATGGTCTCCCTCGGCACCCCGCGCACCGAGGTCCTCTCCGACGACTGGACGGTCATCACGACCGACGGCACGTGGTCGTCCCACTGGGAGCACTCGGTGGCCCTGACCCCGGAGGGCCCGCTGGTCCTCACCGCTCCCGACGGCGGCCGGGCGAAGCTCACCGAGTACGGCGTCACCGCGGCGCCGGACCCGCTCGCCTGACGGCTGTCACGGCCGCCGGCCGGGGAGCCGGCGTCCGGGACGGGGCTCCGTCGGCATAGGGATCACCCCCGTGGGGCAGACTTCCTCGATTCGCCTTTCCGGGTGCGCCGACGTAGACTGACTCGTCGGCTCTTGTGCACCCGCATGCCTGCATGCTCACAAACGGTGCACGACTGAGTCGATCAAGGTAGTCGATTCGAAGGGCGAAGCGTGGCCAAGAAGCAAGGTGCCATCGAGATCGAGGGCACTGTCGTCGAGTCTCTGCCGAACGCCATGTTCAAGGTCGAGCTCCAGAACGGCCACCAGGTCCTGGCACACATCAGCGGCAAGATGCGCATGCACTACATCCGCATCCTCCCTGACGACCGGGTCGTGGTGGAGTTGTCTCCTTACGACCTGACGCGTGGCCGGATCGTCTACCGGTACAAGTAGATCTTGCCCGCGCCCCGGGCCCGCCCGGTGCGATGGCACTGACCCGGAGAACCTCACCCCATGAAGGTCAAGCCGAGCGTCAAGAAGATCTGCGACAAGTGCAGGGTGATCCGCCGTCACGGCCGGGTCATGGTCATCTGCGAGAACCCGCGCCACAAGCAGCGCCAGGGCTGACGCACGACCATCACCCTCTGCACCTCTATCGCAGAGTTTCGCGCGACGCGAGCTGAATTTGTTCATACGCAGAGCCCGAGCCAACCAGCTCGACACCCCCGGTTCGGAGGCCGGGGACCCGGTTCGTACCTGGTACGGCGGCCGGGAGCCGGCTCTGTGGAAGACCTCCGAAGATTCACCAGGAGCCATTGAATGGCACGCGTTTCCGGTGTTGACATCCCGCGCGACAAGCGCGTGGAGGTCGCCCTCACCTACGTGTTCGGCATCGGCCGGACCCTCTCGCAGGAGACGCTGGCTGCGACCGGCGTCGACCCGAACACCCGCGTTCGTGACCTGACCGAAGAGCAGCTGGTCGCGATCCGCGAGTACGTCGACAACAACATCAAGACCGAGGGTGACCTCCGTCGCGAGATCCAGGCCGACATCCGCCGCAAGGTCGAGATCGGCTGCTACCAGGGTCTCCGTCACCGTCGCGGTCTGCCTGTCCGCGGTCAGCGCACCAGCACCAACGCCCGCACCCGCAAGGGTCCGCGTCGCGCCATCGCCGGCAAGAAGAAGCCGGGCAAGAAGTAGTCCGCAGCGGACATCTGTCCACGGTCTTCGCTGTAGGACCGACCACCTCCCGTAGGAGTTTGTAGATGCCCCCCAAGGGTCGTCAGGGCGCTGCCAAGAAGGTGCGCCGCAAGGAAAAGAAGAACGTCGCTCACGGCCACGCGCACATCAAGAGCACGTTCAACAACACGATCGTCTCGATCACGGACCCCTCGGGCAACGTGATCTCCTGGGCCTCCGCCGGCCACGTCGGCTTCAAGGGCTCCCGGAAGTCGACGCCGTTCGCCGCGCAGATGGCCGCCGAGTCGGCTGCCCGCCGCGCCCAGGAGCACGGCATGCGCAAGGTCGACGTGTTCGTCAAGGGCCCGGGTTCCGGTCGTGAGACCGCGATCCGCTCCCTGCAGGCCACGGGCCTCGAGGTCGGCTCCATCCAGGACGTCACCCCGACCCCGCACAACGGCTGCCGTCCGCCGAAGCGCCGCCGCGTCTGACGCACGGCTGCTTCGCCGAGCAGTGGTTCCGGGCGGTACGGCTCTTTCGGGTCGTGCCGCCCGTACCCTTGCAGTACCCGCACTTTTCACGGGTGCGGTTTCCGTCGGGCGTCAAATAGCGGGCGTCCACGAAAGAAGGATCTGATCCACACATGCTGATCGCTCAGCGTCCCTCGTTGACCGAAGAGGTCGTCGACGAGTTCCGCTCCCGGTTCGTGATCGAGCCGCTGGAGCCGGGCTTCGGTTACACCCTCGGCAACTCCCTCCGCCGTACCCTCCTCTCCTCGATCCCCGGTGCCGCTGTCACCAGCATCCGGATCGACGGCGTGCTGCACGAGTTCACCACCGTGCCGGGCGTCAAGGAGGACGTCACCGACCTGATCCTCAACATCAAGCAGCTGGTCGTCTCCTCGGAGCACGACGAGCCGGTCGTGATGTACCTGCGCAAGCAGGGCCCGGGTCTGGTCACCGCCGCCGACATCGCGCCGCCGGCCGGTGTCGAGGTGCACAACCCCGACCTGGTCCTCGCCACGCTCAACGGCAAGGGCAAGCTGGAGATGGAGCTGACCGTCGAGCGCGGTCGCGGCTACGTCTCCGCCGTGCAGAACAAGCAGGTGGGCCAGGAGATCGGCCGTATCCCGGTCGACTCCATCTACTCGCCGGTGCTGAAGGTCACGTACAAGGTCGAGGCCACGCGTGTCGAGCAGCGCACCGACTTCGACAAGCTGATCGTCGACGTCGAGACCAAGCAGGCGATGCGTCCGCGTGACGCCATGGCCTCCGCGGGCAAGACGCTGGTCGAGCTGTTCGGTCTCGCCCGCGAGCTGAACATCGACGCCGAGGGCATCGACATGGGCCCGTCCCCCACGGACGCCGCCCTGGCCGCCGACCTCGCGCTGCCGATCGAGGAGCTGGAGCTCACGGTCCGCTCCTACAACTGCCTCAAGCGTGAGGGCATCCACTCCGTGGGTGAGCTCGTCGCCCGCTCCGAGGCCGACCTCCTCGACATCCGCAACTTCGGTGCGAAGTCGATCGACGAGGTCAAGGCGAAGCTGGCCGGCATGGGCCTGGCCCTGAAGGACAGCCCGCCCGGATTCGACCCGACCGCCGCGGCCGACGCGTTCGGTGCCGACGACGACGCCGACGCCGGTTTCGTGGAGACCGAGCAGTACTGAGCGCTCCGCGAGGAGTCCGGTTCTGCGGCCGCGGGCCCACCGCGGCCGGTCGCGCAGTTCCCCGCGCCCTTCGGGGCGCGGACCCTCCGGGTGCCTGAGAAGGCGCCCGGTCTCCGACAGACAACCGTCTGCTCGGATACTGACCCCGGTACCTGACACGGCCGGGGCAGACACACAGGAGAAAGAACATGCCGAAGCCCACCAAGGGTGCCCGTCTGGGCGGCAGCGCCGCGCACGAGAAGCTGCTCCTCGCGAACCTCGCGAAGGCGCTCTTCGAGCACGGCCGTATCACCACCACCGAGGCGAAGGCCCGCCGTCTGCGGCCGTACGCCGAGCGTCTGGTGACCAAGGCGAAGAAGGGTGACCTTCACAACCGCCGTCAGGTGCTCCAGGTCATCACGGACAAGAGCGTCGTCCACACGCTCTTCACCGAGATCGGCCCGCGCTACGAGAACCGTCCGGGTGGTTACACCCGCATCACCAAGATCGGTAACCGCCGTGGCGACAACGCGCCCATGGCCGTCATCGAGCTGGTCGAGGCGCTGACGGTGCAGCAGAAGGCCGTGGGTGAGGCCGAGGCCGCCACCAAGCGCGCGGTCAAGGAGTCCGACGAGGCCAAGGCTGCCGAGACCACCGAGGCTCCGGCCGAGGAGGCCGCTGCCGAGGAGTCCAAGGACGCCTGAGGCTCTGCCTGACGCTGAGCGGGTCCGCCCTCATGGGGCGGGCCCGCTTTCGCGTACCTGAGAGGATTTCCACGTGAGTGACGAAGTACAGCCCGGGTACGTCCGGGTCCGCCTCGACATCTCCTACGACGGCGGCGACTTCCACGGCTGGGCCAAGCAGGCCGGCGGCAAGCGGACCGTGCAGGGAGAGATCGAGGACGCCCTGCGCACGGTGACGCGGTCGCGGGAGACGTACGAGCTGACCGTCGCCGGGCGGACCGACGCCGGGGTGCACGCGCGCGGCCAGGTGGCGCACGTCGACCTGCCCGAGGAGGTCTGGCGCGAGCACAACCAGAAGTTGCTGAAGCGGCTCGCCGGGCGGTTGCCCAAGGACGTGCGGGTATGGGCGCTCAGGCCCGCGCCGGACGGCTTCAACGCCCGTTTCTCCGCCGTCTGGCGCCGGTACGCCTACCGGGTCACCGACAACCCCGGTGGCGTCGACCCCATCCTCCGCAACCATGTCCTCTGGCACGACTGGCCGCTCGACGTGGACGCCATGAACGAGGCCGCCGGGGCACTGCTGGGGGAGCACGACTTCGCGGCCTACTGCAAGAAGCGCGAGGGGGCCACGACGATCCGGACCCTTCAGGAGCTGAGCCTGGTGCGGGGCGGGGACGGGATCATCACCGCCACCGTCCGCGCCGACGCGTTCTGCCACAACATGGTGCGCTCGCTCATCGGCGCGCTGCTGTTCGTGGGGGACGGGCACCGGGGGCCGGAGTGGCCCGGGAAGGTGCTGGCCGCGGGGGTGCGGGACTCCGCCGTGCATGTCGTACGGCCGCACGGGCTGACGCTGGAGGAGGTCGGCTACCCCGCCGACGAGCTGCTGGCGGCCCGGAACAAGGAGGCGCGGAACAAGCGCACGCTTCCCGGATCGCCGGGCTGCGAAACCTGTTAGTTACGTTGCATTTCGTGCCACTCGGGCCCCATGTCTGGACGTTCCGGGCGTAACCCTACTTATCGACTCTTACGCGCTTCATACGTGTCGGATACAGTTGCGCCTCCCGGCCAGGAGTTCGACAGGGGCGGCCGGGGTTGGCTGGGGGGTCGACGGGTCGGTACGGCCCGGGGTTGGACAACGCAATGACATCAGTGGGTCCCGTGCGGACCGGGGGGCGTCGCGCGGCGCGTCAGGGCGGTGGGCGGCGACGGGCCGGGCGGGGCGCAAGCTCCGCGCTGGGGCTGCTGCCGCTACCGCCGACGGACAAGGAGAAGTACTCCTACGCCCGCCGGCACCTGTGGATTCTGACGATCAGCTCGCTGGTCAGCTTCTGCTGTCTCGTGGTGAGCCAGTTCAAGCTGGCGCAGTCCACGCCGGTGCTGTGGATCTACACCCCGCTGCTGGTGTTCACGGTCGTCTACTACCTGGTGTCGTTGCGGGTGAACGGCTTCACCCGGGACTTCGACATCGCCCACCACCGGCACCTGGTGCAGAACTGGCGGCCCGAGGTCTATCCGACCGTCGATGTGTTCCTGCCGGTGTGCGGCGAGCCCATCGAGGTGCTGCACAACACCTGGCGGCATGTGCGGGCGATGGCCGACCGCTACCCCGGGGTCTGTGTGCCGTTCGTGCTCGACGACGGCGCGAGCCCCGAGCTGGCGGCGATGGCCCAGGACTTCGGGTTCCGCTACGGCACCCGGGAGAACCGGGGCTGGTTCAAGAAGGCCGGCAACCTGCACTTCGGCTTCGGCCAGTCCGACGGCGAGTTCATCCTCATCCTCGACGCCGACTTCACCCCGCGCGCCGACCTGCTGGAGGAGCTGCTGCCGTACCTGGACGACGATCCGCGGATCGGCATCGTCCAGTCCCCGCAGTACTTCCGCGTGCTCGACTCGCAGAACTGGATCGAGCGCGGGGCGGGCGCGGTGCAGGAGCTGTTCTACCGGTCCGTGCAGGTGTCGCGGCAGGGCAGTGACGGCGCGATCTGCGTGGGTTCCTGCGCGATCTACCGGCGGGCGGCCCTGGAGACCAACGGCGGTACGACGCTGATCGAGCACTCCGAGGACGTGCACACCGGGTTCGACCTGCGCGGACTCGGCTGGGACCTCAGGTACGTGCCGGTCGCGGTGTCCACCGGGGTGTGCCCGGACAGTGCGGGAGCCTTCTTCAACCAGCAGTACCGCTGGTGCTCGGGCTCCATGAGCCTGCTCGGCAGCCGGAAGTTCTGGCAGCGCAAGATCAAGCTCTCCAGCCGCCTGTGCTACATGTCCGGGTTCTTCTACTACATCCACACCGCGCTGTTCACCTTCGCGGCCCCGGTCATCCCGATCGTGCTGCTGCTGATGATGCCGGAGAAGCTCAAGGTCGAGCATCTGCTCCTGGTGGTGCCCAGCATCCTCTACACCACGATCATCTTCCCGATGTGGCACAAGGCGCCGTACCGCCTGGAGGCATGGGCGGCCCGGATGATGTACGGCTGGGCGCACGTCTTCGCGATCTGGGACATCCTGCGCAAGAACCGCATGGGCTGGCAGCCGACCGGCTCCTCCGGCGCCAAGAAGAACAAGACGCGGCGCTTCTGGATCGGCATGTGGGCGTGGAGCGGCGGAACGGCGCTGGTCTGGGTCACCGCGGCGGTGTACCGGACGTTCACCATGAACGCCCCGGACTTCGCCCTGATCCTGTCCTCCGGGCTGTTCTACGCGCTGGTCGTCGGCCGGGTCCTGGTCCAGCCGCGCTCGGGTGCGGAGGCCGTCTGATGCGCCTGAAGGAACGATTCCGCGTCGCCCGCGCGGCCCGCGCGGCCCGCACCTCCGGCTCGGCCCGCACCGCCCGCACGGCCCTGGCCGGCTGCCTGGCCGGCGTCCTCGCGCTCAGCGGCTGCTCGCTGCTCGGCGACGACGACGGCGGCTCGTCCGCGTCCGGCGGCGCCAAGGCGGCCCCGCACGCCCGGGCGAGCACCGCCACGGACATCCCCTACGACGTCACCCCCCTGCTGAAGCCCGCGAAGAAGTACTTCGGCGTGGCCGTGCCGGGCGCGCCGACCTCGATGAAGAGTGTCGACGCGTACACGGGGACGGTCGGCAAGCAGCCGAACCTGATCGAGTACTACGCCGGCTGGGGCGACGGTTTCGACGCCACCGGGGTGCGCAACGCCTGGGCCGAAGGCGCCCTGACGCTGATGTCCTGGGAGCCCTTCGACACCCCGGTCGCCGACATCGCGGCGGGCGAGTCCGACGCGTACATCAAGGAGTACGCGACCGCGGTCCGCAAGCTGAACCTGCCCGTGGTGATGGACTTCGCGGACGAGTTCAACGGCCACTGGGAGAAGTGGGGCACGAACGACGTGACCCCGGCCCAGTACGTGGCCGCCTGGCGGCACATCCACCAGACCTTCGTGGACGTCGGCGCCACCAACGTCATCTGGGCCTGGTCGCCCAACATCGTCAATCCCGTCAAGGACGTCCAGCTGAAGCCGTACTACCCGGGCGACGCCTACGTCGACTGGGTGGGCCTGATCGGCTACTTCACCACCGGTGAGGACAACGCCTTCGACAGCGTCTTCGGGCCGACCCGCGACCGGATCCGCACCTTCACCAAGAAGCCGATGCTGCTGCTGGAGACCGCGGCCATGGCCGGCGAGCGGCGGCGCGCCGACATCCGCAACCTGTTCGCGGGCGTCGAGGCGGACGACGACATGCTCGGCTTCGTCTGGTTCAACCACAAGAAGCGCGCCGACTGGCGGCTGGAGGCGAGCCCGCTGGCGCTGAAGGAGTTCAAGCGCCTGGCCGCCGACGACCGTTTCGGCTTCGACGTACGGAAGCCGTCATGACCTCCAGACCCGAGTACTACGTCCCGCAGCCGTACGACCCGTACGCCGACGACGAGCCGCAGGGCGGCTGGTTCAACTCCGACGGCTACCTCCCGCGGCAGCCGCACGACCACGACGTCCCGCAGGGCCACGACGTCCCGCAGGGCTACGCGGCCCCGCAGGGCTACGAGGTCCCGCAGGGCCATGAGGTCCCGCAGGGGTACGAGGTCCCGCAGGGGTACGACTACGACCCGCGGACCTACCCGTACCAGCAGCTGGACGACCAGCCGACGTACGCCCTGCGGACGGTGGCCGAGCCGGACGCGCCGGCCGGGCCCGCGTACCACGTGCCCGAGTCCCCCGAGGTCGGCTGGGACATGGCCGCCAGCCGGCGGCGCGCCTGGGTCAGCCGGGCCGTGCTGCTGTTCGTCCTGGCCGTCCAGGCGGTGCTCTCGCTGCGCCTGGCCAACACCGCGTTCCAGGACGAGGCCCTGTACCTGGCGGCCGGACACGCAGAGCTGCAGCACCTGCTGCACGGCACCCCGCTGCCGATCAACTACGCGTCGTACTTCTCCGGCTCGCCCCAGCTGTACCCGGTGCTCGCCGCCGTCGTGGACGAGCGCTTCGGACTCACCGGGGCACGCCTGCTGAGCCTGGCCTTCATGCTGGGCACCACCACGCTGCTGTACTCCTTCACCCGGCGGCTGTTCAACGAGCGGGCCGCGCTGGCCGGCGCGGCGCTGTTCGCCGTGGTGCAGTCGACCGTCGTCATGGGGTACTTCGCCACCTACGACGCCGCCGCGGTGTTCCTGCTGGCCCTGGCCACCTGGATCGTCGTACGCACCGACCGGGCGCCCGTGGCCGCCGTGCTGCTCGCCGCGCCCGTCGCCGTCCTCGCCGTCGGCGTGAAGTACGCGGCCGCCCTGTATCTGCCCACCATCGTCGTGCTCGCGCTGCTCACCGGCTGGCCGCACAAGGGCGGCAAGGCGTTTCTGCGGATGCTGCTGCTCGCGCTCGGCATCGGCGGCCTGCTGGCCGTCGGCATGTACTCCACCGACCTGCTGGCCGGTGTGCGGCAGACCACCACCGACCGCGACCACGGCTCCGACAGCGCCGTCTTCCTGCTCCAGCGGTCGGCCGAGTGGGGCGGGCTGATGTTCCTCACCGCCGTCGGCGGCGCGCTCTCCTATGTCCGGCGCAGCCGGATGAACGAGTCGCCGCTCGCCCAGCGGCTCGGCAGCCCCGGCTGGCGCTGGCGGGCCCTGCTCGGGCTGGTGCTGTGCGGCACCGCGCTGCTCGCGCCCGCCTACCAGGTCCACCTGGGGACCGTCGTCTCGCTGTTCAAGCACGTCGGCTTCGGTCTGCTCTTCGCCGCGCCGATGGCCGGCGTGGGGGTGACCCGGCTGATCGGCGCCCACTTCCGCTATCCCCAGCTGGGGATCATGCTGTGGACGGCGACGCTCTGCCTCGGCATCTCGCAGGCGGACTGGCGCTTCGGCGTCTGGCCCGACTCCTCGAAGATGATCCAGGTCATCGACTCCCATGTGGACCGCAAGGGCCACTACCTCGCCTCCACGCCCGAGGTCCCCGTCTACTACCTGCGCGACAGGACCAGCCACCGGCAGTGGCAGGGTGTCTTCGCCCTGGAGTACACGGACAAGAAGGGCACGTACCACTCCGGAGACGCGGCCTACCGGGCGGCGCTGCGCGACGGCGAGTTCGACCTGATCGTCCTGGACGGCCTCACCAATCCCCGGGTGGACGCCGTCGTCGCGGACGCCGTCAAGGGCAACCCGCACTACCGCCTCCTCGCGGACCTGCCGTTCCGCAACTCCAGCGGTACGGGCCACTACCGCATCTGGACCAAGACCTCCTGAAGCGACCTCCTGAAGCGACATCCTGAAGCAAGAAAGGCCGTCCCCATGCGGCTCACCGTCATCGGCACCGGCTATCTCGGTGCCACCCATGCCGCCTGCATGGCGGAGCTGGGCCACGAGGTCCTCGGGGTCGACGTCGACCCCGAGAAGGTCGCCGCGCTCGGCGCCGGCCGGGTGCCCTTCCACGAGCCGGGGCTGCCCGAGCTGATCGCGAAGCACACCGCGAGCGGCCGGCTGCGGTTCACCACCTCCTACGCGGAGGCCGGGGCCTTCGGCGAGGTGCACTTCGTGTGCGTCGGCACCCCGCAGCGCGCGGACTCCGGCGCCGCCGACCTGACCCATGTCGACGCGGCCTTCGCCGCGCTGGCCGCACACGCGGCCCCCGACGCGCTGGTCGTCGGCAAGTCGACCGTGCCGGTCGGGACGGCCGGGCGGCTGGCCCGCGCGCACGACGTGGAGATCGCCTGGAACCCCGAGTTCCTGCGCGAGGGCTTCGCGGTCGAGGACACCCTGCGCCCGGACCGGCTGGTGTTCGGCGTGGCCACGGACCGCGCCGAAGCCCTCCTCCGCGCCGTGTACGCCCCGGTCCTGGCCGCCGGCACCCCGCTCGTCACTGCGGACTTCCCGACCGCCGAGCTGGTCAAGACGGCCGCCAACGCCTTCCTCGCCACCAAGATCTCCTTCATCAACGCGATGGCCGAGGTCTGCGAGGCGGCCGGCGGCGACGTGCGCACCCTCGCCGAGGCGCTCGGCCACGACGACCGGATCGGGCCGAAGTTCCTGCGCGCCGGGATCGGCTTCGGCGGCGGCTGCCTGCCCAAGGACATCCGCGCGTTCGCGCACCGCGCCGAGGAGCTGGGCGTCTCGCTGGCCTTCCTGCGCGACGTGGACGCGATCAACATGCGGCGCCGGGACCGGGTGGTCGAGCTGGCCCGCGAGCTGTGCGGGGGAGACGTGCTCGGGGTCCGGGTCGCCGTCCTCGGCGCCGCCTTCAAGCCCGGCTCCGACGACATCCGCGACTCGCCCGCGCTGGGCGTGGCGGCCCGGCTGCGGCTGGAGGGCGCCGATGTCACCGTGTACGACCCCGAGGCCATGGACAACGCCCGCAAGGCGTTCCCGCTGCTCGGTTACGCGCTGACCGCCGAGGACGCGCTGCGCGGGGCGGACCTGGTGCTGCATCTGACCGAGTGGCCGCAGTTCCGGGAGATCGATCCGGGACGGGCCGCGACGCTGGCGGCCCGGCCGCGCGTCGTGGACGGCCGCGGGACACTCGACGCCGACCGCTGGGCCGCGGCCGGCTGGCGGTTCCGGGCGCTGGGCCGGCTGGCACCCGTGGATGAGGAGCAGTGATGACGCACGGCGAGATCCGGGTCACCGTGGTGATGCCGACGTACAACGAGGCGGCGAACCTGCCGGGTATGGCGGAGGCCGTGCTCGGACTGCCGCTGGACGGGCTCCATCTGAAGATCGTCGACGACTCCAGCCCGGACGGCACCGGGCGGATCGCCGAGGAGCTGGCCGAGAAGTACAACAGCGACGGCCGGGACCGCATGAGCGTGCTGCACCGCACCGAGAAGGACGGGCTGGGGCGGGCGTACACGGCGGGGATGTCCGCCGCGCTGGCGGAGGGCGCCGCGTACGTCGTCCAGATGGACGCCGACGGCAGCCATCCGGTGGAGGCCGTGCCCCGCATGCTGGAGGCGGCCCAGGACTCCGGAGCCGGTCTGGTGGTCGGCAGCCGGTACGTGGAGGGCGGCTCGCTGGACGAGCAGTGGGGCGCGCACCGGGTGCTGCTGTCCCGCTTCGCCAACCGGTACGCGCGCGCCGTCCTCGGCACGCACATCCAGGACATCACGGCCGGCTTCAACCTGTGGTCGGCCGAGACCCTGCGCGAGGTGGACCTGTCGACGCTGGACAGCGCCGGCTACAGCTTCCAGGTGGAGCTGAAGTACAAGGCCGTACGGGCCGGGCACCGGGCCGTGGAGATCCCGATCCGCTTCACCGAGCGGACCGAGGGTGTCTCCAAGATGACGCTGCGCACCCAGCTGGAGTCGGCCGTGGTACCGCTGCGGCTGCGGCTGAAGCGGCACTAGGCCGGCCGAGGCTGCGGCTGCTGCGGTGCCGGTTCGCTACCGGTTGGCGGCGGCAGAGGCCTGGGCCTGTCCGCGGCGGTGGATCTGGTTCACGGTGAACTGGGCCAGATCGTTGCCGACGGCGAAGACGTCGGTGCTCTTGTCCGTGACGTCCTTGCCGTTGGTGAAGCCGCCGGTGGTGAAGTAGGCGTAGCGGCCGTAGGCGTTCGTGGTGGTGCGGCAGACCGCGGCGTCGCAGAAGCCCTTGATGCCCTTGCCGGGCAGGGCCTGCACGAGGTTCTTCTTGCCGACCGCCTGGGCCTTGACCTTCGAGGCGCGGGCCGCGTCGTCGAAGACCGCGACACCGATGGTGACCGCGATGTCACCCTTGCCGTCGACGTAGCTCACCCGGATCAGGCGGGTGCAGTCGTTGGCGGTGAGGATCGAGGGCAGGGTGCCGCCGGTCACGGAGGCGCAGTTCGAGGTGTCCGCCGTGGCGCCCTTCTTGTACACCGTGTCGCCCATGGTCAGCTGCTTGCCCGGGAAGAGGGTGTCGGCGCTGAGCGGGGCGGTGTCCTTCTTGGCGCTGGAGATGAAGTCCTTGGGATCCAGCGGCGGCGGGGCACTGGTCGGTGCGAAGGACGGCGTCGCGCCGCCGGACCCCGGGATGGAGGCGCTGGCGGGCAGATTGCCGGGGCCCGCCTCCGGGTCGCCGTCGTTCGCGGACACGACGGCCATGGCCACGGCCGTGCCGATCGCGACCGTGGCCAGCGCGCCGCCGGCTATGAACAGCAGCTTGCGGCGCTTGTTGCGCGTCTCCGATTGCTCGGCGAGCGCTGCCCAGTCCGGAGAACCGTCGTCGGCTGCGCCGTTCCACGGTTGCTGGGAATTCGGTTTCCAGGGATCCCACTGAGACTGGGGTCCCCCCTGCCCGTAACTCATGGGGCGCATCTTAGACGGGGGGCCGGTGGTGCGGGGTCCGTCTGTCGGCCTGCCTCGTTTTGACCCGTCCCGGGGCGCCCAGGTAACCTGCTTCTTCGTTGTGTATTGGCTTGCTCATTCTCACGGGACGGGCCCTTACACCGGTCCACCGGGCCGATGACCAGCGATCAGCACGCGGTTTGCGTCACCGCAGTGCGGTCAAGGCTGTCGTGATCGTTTCGGTGACCTGTTCAGGACCATTCACTCGAAGCGAAGGCTACGAACCGTGCGTACGTACAGCCCCAAGCCCGGCGATGTGACGCGCCAGTGGCACGTCATCGACGCTCAGGACGTTGTCCTGGGTCGTCTCGCCACCACCGCTGCGACCCTCCTGCGGGGCAAGCACAAGCCGATCTACGCGCCGCACGTCGACGCTGGTGACTTCGTCATCGTCATCAACGCCGACAAGGTGCACCTGTCCGGCAACAAGCGGACCCAGAAGATGGCGTACCGCCACTCCGGCTACCCGGGTGGTCTGCGCTCCGTCCGTTACGACGAGCTGCTCGACAAGAACCCCGAGAAGGCCATCGAGAAGGCCGTCAAGGGCATGCTCCCCAAGAACTCCCTTGGCCGTCAGATGCTCTCGAAGCTGAAGGTCTACAAGGGTGACCAGCACCCGCACGCTGCCCAGCAGCCGGTGCCGTTCGAGATCACCCAGGTCGCGCAGTAAGTCCGGCCACCCCCTAAGACTGAAGAGAATCTGAGGAGAATCGTGGCCGAGACCACTGCCGAGCAGCCGCTCGAAGAGCTTGACATCGACAGCTACACCACCGAGTCCGAGGTCCCCGTCGAGGGCGAGTACACCTCGGAGTCCCTGGCCTCCCGCTTCGGCGAGCCCCAGCCGGCCGCCGGCCTGGGCCGCCGCAAGAACGCCATCGCCCGCGTCCGGATCGTCCCGGGCACCGGCAAGTGGAAGATCAACGGTCGCACCCTCGAGGACTACTTCCCGAACAAGGTGCACCAGCAGGAAGTCAACGAGCCCTTCAAGGTGCTCGAGCTGGAAGGCCGCTACGACGTGGTCGCCCGCATCGCCGGTGGCGGTGTCTCCGGCCAGGCCGGTGCGCTCCGTCTCGGTGTCGCCCGCGCGCTGAACGAGGCCGACGTCGACAACAACCGCGGCCCGCTGAAGAAGGCCGGCTTCCTCAAGCGCGACGACCGTGCGGTCGAGCGCAAGAAGGCCGGTCTGAAGAAGGCCCGCAAGGCTCCGCAGTACAGCAAGCGCTAAACAGCAGCTGCCTGCTCGTACTCCGAACGCCCCGGCGGCACGCCACATGTGCCGTCGGGGCGTTCGTTTATCCCGGCCAAGGGCGTATAACGACACAAGACGCTCAAAGGCTGGTGTGATCGGATGACCAGGCGTCTGTCACCATGCATGGCAGCAAGGACGCTTCCTCAGGAGGACAAGTGGGACGACTCTTCGGCACGGACGGCGTGCGCGGTGTCGCCAACGGGGATCTGACGGCCGAGTTGGCGCTCGGCCTCTCCGTCGCCGCGGCGCACGTGCTGGCCGAGGCGGGCACCTTCGAGGGCCACAAGCCGACGGCGGTGGTCGGACGGGACCCGCGCGCGTCCGGGGAGTTCCTGGAGGCCGCGGTGGTGGCCGGGCTGGCCAGCGCGGGCGTGGACGTCCTGCGCGTCGGTGTACTGCCGACGCCCGCGGTGGCGCACCTGACCGGTGCGCTCGGCGCCGACCTGGGCGTCATGCTGTCCGCCAGCCACAACGCCATGCCGGACAACGGCATCAAGTTCTTCGCCCGCGGCGGCCACAAGCTCGCCGACGAGCTGGAGGACAAGATCGAGGCGGTGTACGAGTCGCACCGGCACGGCGAGCCCTGGGAGCGTCCGACGGGCGCCGGAGTCGGCCGCGTGCGGTCGTACGACGAGGGCTTCGAGCAGTACGTCGCCCACCTGCTGGCGGTGCTGCCCAACCGGCTCGACGGTCTGAAGATCGTCCTGGACGAAGCGCACGGCGCGGCCTCGGGGGTCTCGCCGGAGGCGTTCACCCGCGCGGGGGCCCAGGTCGTGACGATCGGTGCCGAGCCGGACGGGCTCAACATCAACGACGGCTGCGGCTCGACCCACCTGGGCAAGCTGAAGGCCATGGTCGTCGAGCACGGCGCCGACTTCGGCATCGCGCACGACGGCGACGCCGACCGCTGCCTGGCCGTGGACCACACCGGCGAGGAGGTCGACGGCGACCAGATCCTCGCCGTGCTCGCGCTGGCCCTGCGCGAGCGCTCCGAGCTGCGGGCCGACACGGTCGTCGCCACGGTGATGTCCAACCTCGGCTTCAAGCTGGCGATGGAGCGCGAGGGCATCCGGCTCGTCCAGACCGCCGTCGGCGACCGGTACGTCCTGGAGGAGATGAAGGAGCACGGCTACGCCCTCGGCGGCGAGCAGTCCGGGCACGTCATCGTCCTCGATCACGCGACGACCGGTGACGGCACGCTGACCGGCCTGCTGCTGGCGGCCCGGGTCGCGCAGACCGGCCGTACGCTGCGCGAGCTGGCCTCCGTCATGGAGCGGCTGCCGCAGGTGCTGGTCAACGTGCCGGACGTGGACAGGTCGCGCGTGGGCACGTCGGCCGACCTCGCCACCGCCGTCGCCGAGGCCGAGCGGGAGCTGGGGGAGACCGGGCGGGTGCTGCTGCGTCCCTCCGGGACCGAGCCCCTGGTCCGGGTCATGGTGGAGGCCGCCGACATCGAGCAGGCCCGGTCGGTCGCCGGCCGGCTGGCCGATGCCGTGAAGTCCGCGCTGGGCTAGCTAGGACACCGCCGTCCGCTTCCTGTGCCTGGCCCAGAACCACTTCTGGGCCAGGAGCGTGAGGGTGCCGGCCAGCACGATGCCCAGCAGGTTCAGCAGGAGCTGGTAGGTCGAGCCGGCCGTCTGGTCGGTGTCGCCGTAGGCCAGGGCCACGGCCGCGTTGGCGGCGGCCGGCACCGTGGTCACCGAGATGGCCACACCGACCAGCGCGCCCGACTTCGCGGAGGTCAGGGACAGGGTGCCGGCGATGCCGGCCAGGACCGCCACGATGAACGAGAAGGCGTCGGGGGCGTACACGAAGGCCGTGTTGGGACGCCTGCCCTCCAGGTCGGAGCGGTGGAAGAGGTCGATGCCGTCCATGAACACGGTGAAGCCGACCGTCACCGCCATCGCCACGGCGAACCCGGCGAGCAGGGCGATCAGTGCGCGCAGCGCGAGGTTCGGACGCCGCCGGACCAGGGCCGTGCACAGGCCGGCCAGCGGTCCGAACTCCGGTCCCACCGCCATCGCGCCCACGATGAGGATCGCGTTGTCCAGGACGACACCGCAGGCCGCGATCATCGTGGCCAGGGTGATGAAGGCGAGGTAGGTGACCGACAGGGTCGACTCCTCGTGGGTGGCCTCGGTCAGGCCCTCCCAGAGAACGGCGTCCGCGCCTTCGCCCGGCGCCTCGGCCTCGGCCTTGTCGGCGCGCCGGGACAACGACAGGCCGATGTCGTCCACGGCGATCGAGCCGGTCTCGTCCAGTCCCAGCCGGCGCAGCTCGCCGATGAGTCCGTCGCCCGCCTCGCGTGCGACATCGCACAGGACGACGTCCCCGACGGGATTGCGGGCCGCCCCCGGCAGCACGACGAGGTGGGCGGTGCCGACCGTCTTCTCGATCAGCCGCACCACCTCGTCCGTCCTGGCGGCGGGAGTGATCAGGCGCAGATGAAGCATGACGCCTTTCTAACAGGCGTTCATGAGCACGTCACAGCTTGCGCAACCGCAGGCGCTGGACCTTGTGGTCCGGGCCCTTGCGGAGGATGAGGGTGGCCCGGCCGCGGGTGGGGGCGATGTTCTCCACCAGGTTCGGCTTGTTGATCGTCCGCCAGAGCATGCGGGCGTAGTCGAGTGCCTCCTCCTCGGAGACCTGGGTGTACTTGCGGAAGTACGAGGACGGGTTCTGGAAGGCCGTCTGGCGCAGCTTCTTGAAGCGGTTGAGGTACCAGCGCTCGATGTCGTCGGTGCCCGCGTCGACGTACACGCTGAAGTCGAAGTAGTCGGCGAGACCGACCCGGGTGCGGCCGTCCTTGCCGGGCAGGGCGGGCTGCAGGACGTTCAGGCCCTCCACGATCAGGACGTCCGGGCGGCGGACGGTGAGTGTGCGGTCCGCCACGATGTCGTAGATGAGGTGGGAGTAGACGGGGGCCGTCACCTCCTCCTTGCCGGCCTTGACGTCGGCGACGAAACGGGTGAGGGCCCGGCGGTCGAAGGACTCGGGGAACCCCTTCCGCGACATCAGGCCGCGGGCCTCCAACTCCCGGGTGGGCAGCAGGAAGCCGTCCGTCGTGACCAGCTCCACGCGCGGATGCTCGGGCCAGCGGGAGAGCAGGGCCTGCAGGAGACGGGCCACGGTGGACTTGCCCACGGCCACGGAACCGGCGACCCCTATGACGAACGGGGTGCCGGACTGGGAGCCCTTTTCGCCGAGGAAGGTGTTCAGCGCGCCGCGGAGGCCGTCCGTGGCGCCGACGTAGAGGTTGAGGAGCCGGGAGAGCGGGAGGTAGATGTCCCGCACCTCGTCCAGGTCGATGACGTCGCCGAGGCCGCGGAGCTTCTCCACCTCCTCGGCGGTGAGCGGCAGCGGAGTCTTGTCGCGCAGCGCGCTCCACTCGGCACGGGTGAGGTCGACGTAGGGAGTCGCCTCCGGCCTGTGCCGGTGGGCGCTCCGGGGCATCGAGGAGACCGGTGAGATCACAGTCCATTGTTAACGGAGTTTGAACGCGACGGTGGGTGGGGTCCGTCACGCGTGCGTTCCGGTCGTCGAGGGGCCTGCGTACGACGGTGGGAATTTCCGATTTCGGGCAGACGGAAGCTCTTTTCGATCGACTTCGGCCCGTAGGCTGCCGCTCATGTGCGGAATCGTGGGATACGTGGGGTCGCAGTCGGCGCTCGATGTGGTGATGGCCGGGCTGAAGCGGCTGGAGTACCGGGGGTACGACTCGGCGGGCGTCGCCGTGCTGGCGGACGGCGGGCTGGCCGCCGCCAAGAAGGCCGGGAAGCTGGTCAACCTGGAGAAGGAACTGGTGGAGCGGCCGCTGCCGACGGGCTCGACCGGCATCGGACACACCCGCTGGGCCACGCACGGCGCTCCCACGGACACCAACGCGCACCCGCACCTGGACAACGCGGGCCGGGTCGCGGTCGTCCACAACGGCATCATCGAGAACTTCGCGGTGCTCCGCGCGGAACTCGCCGAACGCGGGCACGCGTTGCGCTCCGAGACGGACACGGAGGTGGTCGCCCACCTGCTGGCCGAGGAGTTCTCCTCCTGCGCCGACCTCGCCGAGGCGATGCGGTTGGTGTGCCGGCGGCTGGAGGGCGCGTTCACGCTGGTCGCGGTGCACGCCGACGCGCCGGACGTGGTGGTCGGCGCCCGCCGGAACTCGCCGCTGGTGGTGGGCGTCGGCGAGGGCGAGGCGTTCCTGGCCTCCGACGTGGCCGCGTTCATCGCCCACACGCGGTCCGCGATCGAGCTGGGCCAGGACCAGGTGGTGGAGCTGCGCCGGGACGGTGTCACGGTGACGGGCTTCGACGGCCGTCCGGCCGAGGTCCGTTCGTACCACGTGGACTGGGACGCGTCCGCGGCCGAGAAGGACGGGTACGACTACTTCATGCTCAAGGAGATCGCCGAGCAGCCCAAGGCGGTCGCCGACACCCTGCTCGGCCGCATCGACCCGTCCGGCTCGCTCACCCTGGACGAGGTCCGGATCAGCGCCTCCGAGCTGCGCGAGATCGACAAGGTCGTCATCGTCGCCTGCGGCACCGCCTTCCACGCCGGCCTGATCGCCAAGTACGCCATCGAGCACTGGACCCGGATCCCCTGCGAGGTGGAGCTGGCCAGCGAGTTCCGCTACCGCGACCCGATCCTCGACGGACAGTCGCTGGTGATCGCCATCTCCCAGTCCGGCGAGACCATGGACACCCTGATGGCGCTGCGGCACGCCCGCGAGCAGGGCTCCAAGGTGCTGGCGATCTGCAACACCAACGGCTCGACGATCCCCCGTGAGTCGGACGCCGTGCTGTACACGCACGCGGGCCCCGAGGTCGCCGTCGCCTCGACCAAGGCGTTCCTCACCCAGCTGGTCGCCTGCTACCTGGTCGCCCTGTACCTGGGGCAGGTGCGGGGCACCAAGTGGGGCGACGAGATCCAGGCGGTCATCAAGGACCTGTCCCGGATCTCGGTGGAGGTCGAGCGGGTCCTGGAGACCATGGAGCCGGTGCGGGCGCTGGCGCGGACGCTGGCGTCGAAGAACACGGTGCTGTTCCTCGGCCGGCACGTGGGCTACCCGGTGGCCCTGGAAGGCGCGCTCAAGCTGAAGGAACTGGCGTACATGCACGCCGAGGGCTTCGCCGCGGGCGAGCTGAAGCACGGTCCGATCGCGCTGATCGAGGAGGACCTGCCGGTGGTCGTGGTCGTGCCGTCCCCGCGCGGCCGGTCCGTCCTGCACGACAAGATCGTCTCCAACATCCAGGAGATCCGCGCGCGCGGGGCACGCACGATCGTGATCGCGGAGGAGGGCGACGAGGCGGTCGTCCCGTACGCCGACCACCTCATCCGCATCCCGGCCACGCCCACCCTGCTCCAGCCCCTGGTGGCCACGGTCCCGCTCCAGGTCTTCGCCTGCGAGCTGGCCACCGCCCGCGGCAACGAGGTGGACCAGCCGCGGAACCTGGCGAAGTCGGTCACCGTGGAGTAGCAGCCGGAGCCGGAGCCGGAGCCGGAGCCGGAGCCGGAGCCGCAGCCGGAGCCGCAGCCGCAGCCGCAGGAGGAGCCGGAGCGGGCGCGGGCGCGGGCCCGTTCAGTGCACGGAGAAGCCGCCGTCGACGAAGATCGACTGACCGGTGACGTAGGCGGAGGCGCGGCCGGCGAGGAAGACGGCCGCGCCCGCGAAGTCCTCCGCCAGCCCGTTGCGGCCGGTCATGGTGCGCGCGGCCAGCGCCGCCACCTTCTCGGCGTCGGACGACAGCCGCGCGTTGAGCGGGGTCATCACGAAACCCGGCACCAGGGTGTTGCAGGTGACCCCGTACGGCGACCAGGCCTCGGCCTGGGAGCGGGCCAGTGACTCCAGCGCGCCCTTCGAGACGCCGTACGCGCCGCTCTGCACGAACGCCCGGTGCGCCTGCTGGGAGGTGATGTGGATGATCCGGCCGAAGCCCCGCTCGGCCATGCCGGGCCCGAACCGCCGGCCCAGCAGGAAGGGGGCCTCCAGGTTCACCGCCATGGTGGTGTCCCACACCTCCTCGTCCAGTTCGTCCATGGGGGGCCGCAGATTGATCCCGGCGGAGTTGACGAGGATGTCGGGCTCCCCGAACACCCCGGCGGCCTCCTCGGCCGCGGCGCGCACGCCCTCGCGCGTCCCCAGATCGCCGCTGACCCAGGCCGCACGGCAGCCCTCGGCCGTCAACTCCGCCACGGTGGCCTGCAGTTCCTCCGGCCGCCGGGCCACGATCACCACCTGCGCGCCGGCCCGCGCCAGCGCCCCCGCGACGGCCCGCCCGATACCGGAACTTCCCCCGGTCACCAGGGCGACACGGCCGTCGAGGGAGAAGAGGTCGCAGAGGTAGGCGCGCGAAGAGGTCATGCGCGAAGCGTAGGTGACGTGGTGTCGTCGGATCCCCCGTCACCGGGGTCGTAGGGTGCTCGGCATGAGCATCATCGGGGTGGGCATCGACGTCGCCGAGATCGACCGGTTCCGGGCGTCCCTGGAGCGGACACCGGGGCTCGCCGACCGGCTGTTCGTGGAGCGGGAACTGCTGCTGCCCAGCGGGGACCGGCGGGGCATCGCCTCGCTGGCGGCCCGGTTCGCCGCCAAGGAGGCGCTGGCGAAGGCGCTGGGGGCACCGCCAGGGCTGCAGTGGACCGATGCCGAGGTGTACGTGGAGGACACCGGGCAGCCGCGGCTGCGGGTGCAGGGGACGGTGGCCGCGCGGGCCGCCGAACTGGGCGTGCAGACCTGGCACGTGTCGCTCAGTCATGACGCGGGCGTCGCCTCGGCCGTGGTGGTCGCCGAGGGCTGACCGGAGCGGCGGCGCGGGTGTGGACCGAGGGGGTTCCGGGGCAGACTCGGTGCCATGCGTACTGCGTACAGCGTGGAGACGGTAAGAGCGGCCGAGCGGGCGCTGATGGCGCGGCTGCCGGAGGGGGCGCTGATGCAGCGGGCCGCCGCCGGGCTGGCCGCCGCCTGCGCCGAACTGCTCGGGCGGGTGTACGGCAGCCGGGTGGTGCTGCTGGTCGGCAGCGGGGACAACGGCGGGGACGCCCTGTACGCGGGGGCCCGGCTGGCCCGGCGCGGTGCCGGGGTGACGGCCCTGCTGCTGACGCCCGAACGGGCCCACGGCGGAGGACTCGCCGCCCTGCGGCGGGCGGGCGGCGCGGTCGCCGCGGCGGACTCCGCCGGCTTCGACGGCCTCGCCGAGGAACTGATCCTGCGGGCCGACCTGGTCATGGACGGGATCGTCGGGATCGGCGGCAAGGGCGGGCTGCGGCCGGACGCCGAGCGGCTCGCCGGGGTGGTGGCCCGGTCCCGGGCCGCCGTCGTCGCCGTCGACCTGCCCAGCGGCGTCGACGCGGACACCGGAGAGGTGCGGGGGGCCGCGCTCCCGGCCGACCTGACCGTCGTCTTCGGCGCCTACAAGCCCGGACTGCTGGTGGATCCCGCGAGGGAGTACGCCGGGGTCGTGCGCTTCGTGGACATCGGATTGGAGCCGCCGCCCGCCGACGCCGAGCTGGAGTCCCTGCAACACGCCGACGTGGCCCGGCTGCTGCCGGCACCGGCGGCGGAGAGCGACAAGTACCGGCGGGGGGTCGTCGGGATCGCCGCGGGCTCGGCGCGGTATCCGGGGGCCGCCGTGCTGGCCGTGTCCGGGGCGTTGCGGGGCGGCGCCGGGGCCGTGCGGTACGTCGGACCGGCCGGGCAGGCGGTCATCGCGCGCTTTCCGGAGACCCTCGTCTCCGACGCCGGGCCCGCGAAGGCCGGGCGGGTGCAGTCCTGGGTGGTGGGACCGGGGGCCGGGGACGACGCGGCGACCGTGGCCGAGGTGCTGGAGGCGGACGTCCCGGTGCTGCTGGACGCGGACGGGCTGCGGCTGGCCGAACGGGACACGGTACGGCGGCGTACGGCGCCGACGCTGATGACTCCGCACGCGGGCGAGGCCGCCGCGCTGCTCGGCGTGCGGCGGGAGGAGGTCGAGGGGGCCCGGCTGGCCGCGGCGCGGGAGCTGGCGGCGGTGTACCGGGCGACGGTGCTGCTGAAGGGCTCGACGACACTGGTCGCCGGTTCCGGCGGCGAGGCGGTGCGGGTCAACGCCACGGGGACGCCGTGGCTGGCCACGGCCGGCAGCGGGGACGTGCTGTCCGGGCTGGCGGGGTCCCTGTTGGCGGCGGGGCTGGGGGCGGTGGACGCGGGAAGCGCCGCGGCGTACCTCCACGGCCTCGCGGGCCGCTTCGCGGCCGAGGGCGCACCGACGGGCGCGCATGACATCGCCGCACACATCCCCCAGGCATGGCGAGACGTACGCGACTGACCGACACCCCCCGACCGAAGCCCGCCCGTGCGTCCCACGCCGAACCACCCCCACCCGACACGGCGCCCCGCAGGGGGCGCGGGGAACTGCGCGACAAGCCACGACGGTCCCGCAGCCGAAGACCGCTCGTGTCTCTCGCGCAGTTCCGGCTTAGCTCGACACTCACGTGAGGGTGGCGCCCGCAGGGGGCGCGGGGAACTGCGCGACAAGTCACGACGGCCGGGCGGCCGAAGACCCCTCGCGGCTCCCGTGCAGCCCCGGCTTAGCTCGACACTCACGTGAGGGTGGCGCCCCGCAGGGGGCGCGGGGAACTGCGCGACAAGCCACGACGGTCCCGCGGCCGGAGGAGGTCGGCCGCCCCCCCCGCGAGACCGATACGCCCCGTAGCCGGAGCCCGTCCGCGGCCTCTGAGAGACTGGGGGCGCCATGACTGAGACAGCAGCTGTGCCGACCGCCGCCCTGCGCGCCCGCGCCGAGATCGATCTGGGCGCCCTGCGCGCCAATGTCCGGGCCCTGCGCGCCCGGGCGCAGAGCGCCGCCGTGATGGCCGTCGTCAAGTCCGACGCATACGGCCACGGAGCGGTGCCCTGTGCCCGCGCCGCCCTGGAGGCGGGCGCGAACTGGCTCGGCACGGCCACGCCCGAGGAGGCCCTCGCGCTGCGCGCGGCCGGCCTGCCCGGGCCCGTGCTGTGCTGGCTGTGGGTGCCGGGCGGCCCCTGGCGGCAGGCGATCGAGGCCGACATCGACGTGTCGCTGAGCGGCCTGTGGGCGCTGCGCGAGGTCACCGCCGCCGCCCGCGAGGCCGGCCGGGTCGCGCGCGTGCAGCTCAAGGCCGACACCGGGCTCGGCCGCAACGGCTGCCTGCCCGGCGCGGACTGGACCGAACTGGTCGGCGAGGCCCTGCGCGCCGAGGCCGAGGGGCTGGTCCGCGTCACCGGCCTGTGGTCGCACTTCGCGTGCGCCGACGAGCCGGGACACCCCTCCGTCGACGCCCAGCTCGACCGGTTCCGGGAGATGGTGGGTCACGCCGAAGGACAGGGCGTGCGGCCCGAGGTGCGGCACATCGCCAACTCCCCGGCCACCCTCACCCTGCCCGAGACCCACTTCGACCTGGTCCGCACGGGCATCGCCATGTACGGCATCTCGCCCAGCCCGGAGGTCGGCACCCCGGCGGACTTCGGGCTGCGCCCGGTGATGACGCTCAGCGCCTCGCTGGCCCTCGTCAAGCGCGCCCCGGGCGGACACGGCGTCAGCTACGGCCATCACTACACCACCCCCGGCGAGACCACCCTCGGCCTCGTGCCGGTCGGCTACGCGGACGGCATCCCGCGGCACGCCTCGGGCACCGGCCCGGTGCTGGTCGACGGCAAGTGGCGGACGGTCGCCGGGCGGGTCGCCATGGACCAGTTCGTGGTGGACCTGTGCGGCGACGAGCCCCCGGTGGGCAGCGAGGCCGTGCTGTTCGGGCCCGGCGACCGCGGCGAACCCACCGCCGAGGACTGGGCGCAGGCCTCCGGCACGATCGCCTACGAGATCGTCACGCGCATCGGAACGCGCGTTCCCCGCGTCTATGTGAATGCGTCCCTGTGAACGGGCACCAGGTCGGGTAACCCGTCCGGGAGCGGCAACCCGGATCAGTGGTCACACCGGTCGCGCGACGGCACCGACGGCACCATCGGCACCATCCGTTTCACCCACCCAGGCGAACTGCAGTACGGCGAAGAGGAGCGGTACGTGAGCGAGAGCAGCGCGGAGGCCGTGGCGGACCTCGTCGCCTCGGCGGCCGCCGCCTCCGCCGCGGGGGCGACGGCCGGGAGCTGGCGCAAGGCGACCGGCATCGCCGGCGCCGCGATAGGCGTGCTCGCCGCGGGCGCGGCGGCGGGCGTCGCCATCGAGCGGATGACGGTGGGGCGCGGGGTGCGCCGCAAGGCCCGCCTGGCGCTGGACTCCGCGGGCCCGTACGGCACCCTGCGCGGCACCCCGGGCAAGGCGTACGCCGACGACGGCACCGAGCTGTACTACGAGGTCGACGAGGCCGAGCCCGACCTCGGGCCGAACGTCTCGCCCCGCCGGCGCCGGCTCTTCGGCCGCAAGGCTCCCGCCCCGGTCACCGTCGTCTTCTGTCACGGCTACTGCCTGAGCCAGGACTCCTGGCACTTCCAGCGGGCGGCCCTGCGCGGGGTCGTGCGGACCGTGCACTGGGACCAGCGCAGCCACGGCCGGTCCGGGCGGGGCGTGGCGCAGACCCGGGACCGGGAGCCGGTCACCATCGACCAGCTCGGCCGTGATCTGAAGGCCGTGCTCGACGCCGCCGCGCCGGACGGGCCCCTGGTGCTGGTCGGTCACTCGATGGGCGGGATGACCGTCATGGCCCTCGCCGCCCAGTACCCGGAGCTGATCCGGGACCGGGTCGTCGCCACCGCCCTCGTCGGCACCTCCTCCGGGCGGCTCGGCGAGGTCAACTTCGGGCTGCCGGTGGCCGGCGTCAACGCGGTGCGCCGGATCCTCCCCGGAGTGCTGAAGGCGCTCGGGCAGCAGGCGGAGCTGGTGGAGAAGGGGCGCCGGGCCACCGCAGAGCTGTTCGCCGGGGTCATCAAGCGGTACTCGTTCGCGGGACGGGACGTGGACCCGGCGGTGGAACGGTTCGCCGAGCGGATGATCGAGTCCACCCCGATCGACGTGGTCGCCGAGTTCTACCCGGCCTTCACCGACCACGACAAGACCGAGGCGCTCGCCTGCTTCCAGGACATGCCGGTGCTCGTGCTGGCCGGCGTCCGGGACCTGGTCACGCCCAGCGAGCACAGCGAGGCCATCGCCGACCTGCTGCCCGAGGCCGAGCTGGTGCTGGTGCCGGACGCCGGGCACCTGGTGATGCTGGAGCACCCGGAAGTGGTCACCGACCGCCTCGCCGACCTGCTCACCCGCGCGGGTGCGGTGCCCGCAGGGGCTACCGTAAGTGGCTATGGAACGACCAGCAGCACCAGCAGCACCGCACGAGGCCGCTGAGATCCGGCTGACGATCACCACGCCCGAACAGATGCGGGAGCTGGGCCGCCGGCTGGCCAAGCTGCTGCGCGCGGGCGACCTGGTGATGCTCAGCGGGGAGCTCGGCGCGGGCAAGACCACGCTGACCCGCGGGCTCGGCGAGGGCCTGGGCGTGCGTGGCGCGGTCACCTCGCCGACCTTCGTGATCGCCCGCGTGCACCCGTCCCTCGGTGGCGGCCCGCCCCTGGTGCACGTCGACGCCTACCGGCTCGGCGGCGGCCTGGACGAGATGGAGGACCTGGACCTCGACGTCTCGCTGCCCGACTCGGTGATCGTCGTGGAGTGGGGCGAGGGCAAGGTCGAGGAGCTGACCGAGGACCGGCTCCAGGTCGTCATCCACCGGACCGTCGGCACCGCGTCATCGGGGGACACCCCCGAGGCCCCGGGCGTCGACGAGGTGCGGCACGTGATCGTGACCGGCCTGGGGGAGCGGTGGTCCGACGCCGGCCTGGAGACGCTGTCCGGCTGAGGACGCGAGAACGTTCCGACAGACCGTCGGCAACATATTGCGCAGGACGTCCCGGGCGTGGTGACATGGTAGCCAGCCCGTAGTTAGGTGTGCCTTACTACGCCCGCCCCCGCACCTCAGGAGGCGTCCATGACCGCAGTGCGACCCCCGCAGCAGCCCCGGCCCGCCGTGCCCGCGGGGGTGTCCATGCGCGACCTGCTGGCGTCGTGCGCGGCGGCGGACGCGGTCTCCCGGCCGCCGCGGGACCCGGAGCCGGAGAACCTCCCCGAACCGGCCGCGGACCGGCCCGAAGCGGCCTGAGCGCGGCCCCACGAGGACCCGGGCCCGCGCGGGCTCAGCGGATGACGACCACCGGCACGCCGATCGTCGCGAAGCTCCACATCGCGTCCCCGTCGGCCCGGCTCTCCCGGATGCCGCCCGTCTTCACGCTCGGGTCGGCCATCATGCCCGAGCCGCTGTTCACCGCCGCGCTGAACCCGATCGCCACCCCCTCCACGCTGGTGAACCGCACCACGTGCTCGACGGGGAGACCGTCGGTGCCGGTGGCCGTGTTGGACCGGGACGTGACCCAGTACATGCCCGGCGCCGGGTCGACGCTGCCCGGCCGCACGGTGAAGGTGCGCTGCACCAGGTTCGCGGGGGAGACCAGCCAGATCCGGTCGTCGTCCACCGAGTACACGACCCGTTCACCCGTTCCGGAGCCGCTCGGCAGGGCGGTGGGGTGCTGCCGGTCCCGGGGGGCCTTCGTCGCGGGGGCCGCGGCGGACGCGCTGGCCGCGGGGCCGCCGACCAGGCTCACCGGCACGGTCGCCTGGGCCCGGTAGGCGAGGAAACCGACTGTTCCCAGGGCTGCGGCGGTGAGACCGGCGACGATGCCCGAGCTGGTCCCTGCCATGTCCGCTCACCTCTGCCTCGCGCCATATGTCGTATTCGTACTGACCGTAGCAGTCGGTGACGATCCGCCCCGGACGGCCGTGCGCGCGCCGCGGGCGCCGTAGGCTGTTCGCGTGCTCTTGCTCGCTCTGGATACCGCAACACCCGCCGTCACCGTCGCGCTGCACGACGGCACGGACGTCATCGCCTCGTCGAGCCAGGTGGACGCGCGCCGGCACGGAGAGCTGCTGCTGCCGGCCGTCGACCGGGTCCTCGCCGAGGCCGGGCTGAAGCTGGAGGCCGTCACCGGCATCGTCGTCGGCACCGGGCCCGGCCCCTACACCGGCCTGCGCGTCGGCCTGATGACCGCCGACACCTTCGGCCTCGCGCTCGGCGTCCCGGTGTACGGCCTGTGCACGCTGGACGGCCTGGCCTACGCCGCCGACATCGAGAAGGGCCCCTTCGTCGTGGCGACCGACGCCCGGCGCAAGGAGGTCTACTGGGCCACCTACGCCGACTCCCGGACCCGGCTGACCGACCCGGCCGTCGACCGCCCGGCCGACATCGCCGAACGGGTCGCCGGACTGCCGGCGGTCGGCGCGGGTGCGCTGCTCTACCCGGACACGTTCCCGAGCGCCCACGAGCCCGAGCACGTGTCCGCCGCCGCCCTGGCCTCGCTCGCCGCGCGGAAACTGGCCGCGGGCGAGGAACTGTCCGCGCCCCGGCCGCTCTACCTGCGCCGCCCGGACGCCCAGGTCCCCAAGAACTACAAGGTGGTCACCCCCAAGTGACTCAGCCGGCACCCCCACGACTGCGCGAGATGCGCTGGTGGGACATCGACCCCGTCCTGGAACTGGAGAAGGACCTGTTCCCCGAGGACGCCTGGTCCCGGGGCATGTTCTGGTCCGAACTGGCCCACGCCCGGGGCTCCGAGGCCACCCGGCGCTACCTCGTCGCCGAATCCGCCGACGGCCGGGTCGTCGGCTACGCGGGCCTGGCCGCCTCCGGCGACCTGGGCGACATCCAGACCATCGCCGTCGCCCGCGGCCTGCAGGGCACCGGGCTCGGCGCCCGCCTGCTCACCGAGCTGCTGCGTGCGGCGACCGCGTTCGAGTGCCACGAGGTGATGCTCGAATGCCGGGTCGACAACATCCGTGCCCAGAAGCTCTACGAGCGCTTCGGCTTCGCCCCCATCGGCTTCAGGCGCGGCTACTACCAGCCGGGCAATGTGGACGCCCTGGTGATGCGCCTGACCACGGAATCCGGCAGCGGCTTCGCCGCGGGTTCCTCATCAGCACAAGGAACCGATATCAATGACTGACGAACCCCTCGTCCTCGGCATCGAGACCTCCTGTGACGAGACCGGCGTCGGCATCGTCCGCGGCACCACCCTGCTGGCGGACGCCGTCGCCTCCAGCGTCGACGAGCACGCCCGCTTCGGCGGTGTCGTGCCGGAGGTGGCCTCCCGGGCGCACCTGGAGGCGATGGTCCCCACCATCGACCGGGCGCTGAAGGAGGCGGGCGTCTCGGCGAAGGACCTGGACGGCATCGCGGTCACCGCGGGCCCCGGCCTCGCGGGCGCCCTGCTGGTCGGCGTCTCGGCGGCCAAGGCGTACGCCTACGCCCTCGGAAAGCCCCTGTACGGCGTCAACCACCTCGCCTCCCACATCTGCGTGGACCAGCTGGAGCACGGCCCGCTGCCCGAGCCGACGATGGCCCTGCTGGTCTCGGGCGGCCACTCCTCGCTGCTGCTGTCCTCGGACATCACCTCCGACGTCCGCCCGATGGGCGCGACCATCGACGACGCGGCCGGTGAGGCGTTCGACAAGATCGCCCGCGTGCTGAACCTGGGCTTCCCCGGCGGCCCCGTCATCGACCGGTACGCCAAGGAGGGCGACCCGCGGGCGATCGCCTTCCCGCGCGGACTGACCGGCCCGCGCGACCCGGCGTACGACTTCTCCTTCTCCGGTCTGAAGACGGCCGTGGCCCGCTGGATCGAGGCCAAGCGGGCGGCGGGCGAGGAGGTCCCGGTCCGCGACGTGGCCGCCTCCTTCCAGGAGGCCGTGGTCGACGTGCTGACCCGCAAGGCCGTCCGCGCCTGCAAGGACGAGGGCGTGGACCATCTGATGATCGGCGGCGGGGTCGCGGCCAACTCCCGGCTGCGCGCCCTCGCCCAGGAGCGCTGCGAGGCGGCCGGCATCCGGCTGCGCGTGCCGCGCCCCAAGCTGTGCACGGACAACGGCGCGATGGTCGCCGCGCTCGGCGCCGAGATGGTCGCCCGCAACCGGGCCGCCTCCGGCTGGGACCTGTCGGCCGACTCCTCCCTGCCGGTGACCGACCCGCACGTCCCGGCCCACGACCACGTGCACGAGGTCGGCGAGGAGAACCTGTACTCGTGACCGTCGCCCTGATGTGGGAGGCCCGGGCGGCCGAGGGCCGGGGCGCGGACCTGCTGGCCTGGGTCCGCGAACAGCCGCTCGATCCCGGGCCGTCGCGCCGCGAGACCTTCCGCGCACCGGGGGACCGGGTCCTGGTCATCACCTGGTGGGACGCCCCGTACGACGCGCCCCTCCCCGAACTGCCCGAGCCGGAAGCCGAGTTGGTGACCCGGGCCGTGCACCGGTGGCGGTTCGAGGCGGTCGCCGAAGGGTGAGGTTGAGGGAACGGCCCGGACTGCGCTAAGATCATCACACAGCGAACGGCCGGAACAACGGCCCGGACGCAGTGCGTTGGTGGTCCAAGGAAAGACGTCCCGCTTCCTGCGGGGAGATGCAGGTGCAAGGCCTGCCCGGCGCTCAACTCGACACCCCGTCTCCGGAATCCCGGAGGCGGGGTGTTCTCGTCTGCCCGGTCCCCTGCCCCGGCTTCCGCTCCGCCCCGCGCTTGCGCGACCCGGCCGACCAGCGGTTCGGGCGCGCGGACGCGGCCCCCGCCACGGCGTCGAGAAGATCGCGGCCGCCGCCGAGCCGACCCTGCCCCGGCAGGTGGGCGAAAGTTTCGCATGACTCATCGAATGTTCCGAAGGCTCAAGGCGTGACAAGTCCTTCGCCAAGAGGCACCGCGGGGATACGATCCCGGGCATGAAGCCTTCGAAGACCGCAGAGACACAGACGGCGACCCTCGCCGAGATCGCCCGCGAGGCCGGGGTCTCCGCACCGACTGTTTCGAAGGTCCTCAACGGCCGGGCCGATGTCGCCCCCGCGACCCGCACCCGCGTCGAGGAGTTGCTGCGCGCCCACGGCTACCGGCGCCGCCGTGCCGAGGCCTCCCGCTCGCCGCTGATCGACCTGGTCTTCCACGAACTGGAGAGCGCCTGGGCGCTGGAGGTCATCCGGGGCGTGGAGAACGTGGCCCGGCAGGCCGGGCTGAGCGTGGTCCTGTCCGAGTCGGCCGGCCGGCTCACCCCCGGCCGGACCTGGGCCGACCAGGTCGCCGCCCGCCGCCCGCACGGCGTGGTGCTGGTGCTGTCCGGGCTCGACGAGTCCCAGCGGGCGCTGCTGACCAGCCGGTCCATCCCGTTCGTGGTGATGGACCCGGCCGGTGACCCCGGCCCGGACGTGCCGTCCATCGGCGCCACCAACTGGCAGGGCGGTCTCGCCGCCACCCGCCACCTGGTGGAACGGGGCCACACCCGGATCGGCGCGATCAGCGGCCCGTCCCGGATGATGTGCAGCCGGGCCCGCGTCGACGGCTACCGGGCGGCCCTGGAGACGGCCGGCCTGCCCGTCGACCCCACGCTCGTGCTGGCCGGCGACTTCCACCACGACGCCGGCTACCGCCTGGGCCTGGAGCTGCTGCGCCGCCCGGACCGGCCCACCGCCGTCTTCGCGGGCAACGACCTGCAGGCGCTCGGCCTGTACGAGGCCGCCCGGGAACTGGGGCTGCGCATTCCGGAGGACCTCAGCGTGGTCGGCTTCGACGACCTGCCGGTGGCCCGCTGGGTGGGGCCGCCGCTGACGACCGTACGGCAGCCGCTGACCGAGATGGCCGAGGCCGCGGCCCGGCTGGTGCTGGAGCTGGGGCAGGCGCGGGAGGAGCGGGCGGCGAGCCGGGTGGAGCTGGCGACCAGTCTGGTGGTGCGGTCGAGCACGGCCGCGCCGGCGGTGGCCGGAAAGTGACGTGGTGACGGTGGCGCCTGGATGAGAATTTCCCAAGAAAACCGACGTGCACGGCTTCCGCTAACAGTCCGCTAATAATTCGGACTTACGTTCCTGTCGTGACGCGACACGAGGAGCAGGACGACGCGGGCAGAGGGGCGGCCCGGCGGCCGGGAGCGCTGAGGATCGTCGGCCTCACCCTGGCGGGCGCCCTGGTGCTGGGCACGGCGGCGGCCGGCTGGGTGTACTGGCATCTGGACCACAACATCAGAAGTGTCGACATCAACAGCGCGCTCGGCGACGACCGGCCCGCCCGGGCGGTGACCACCCCGGCCACGGCCGCCTCGGCGGACGCCGACCCCCTGCCCACCGGTTCCCTGAACCTCCTGGTCCTCGGCTCGGACTCGCGCAGCGGCTCGGCCAACCGGGAGCTGGGCGGCGGCGACAGCTCCGGCGCCCGCTCCGACACCGCGATGGTCGTGCACCTCGACGCGGGCCGGACCCGGGCCACCGTGGTCAGCATCCCGCGCGACACGCTCGTCACCCGCCCGTCCTGCCCGCTCGCCTCCGGTGGTGCCACGGCGGCGGCGTACGGCGCCATGTTCAACAGCGCCTACTCGGTGGGCGGTCCGGTGTGCGCGGTGAAGACCGTCGAGTCGCTCACCGGCGTCCGCATGGACCACTACCTGGAGATCGACTTCGCGGGCTTCGCCGAGCTGGTCGACGCGCTCGGCGGGGTCGACGTCACCACCGGCCAGGACATCGACGACGACCAGAGCCACCTCCATCTGAAGGCCGGCGCCCACCATCTCGACGGCAAGCAGGCCCTGGCCCTCGCCCGCACCCGGCACGGCATAGGCGACGGCAGCGATCTGGGCCGCATAGGGCTCCAGCAGACGCTGGTCAAGGCGCTGCTGGAGCAGATGGCGGCCACCAGCCTGCTCACCGACCCGGCCAAGCTGTACCGGGTCGCCGACGCCGTCACCGCGAGCCTGACCACCGACACCGGGCTGGACTCCCTGAGCGAGCTGACGAGCCTCGGCCGGAGCCTGAAGGGCCTGACCGCCGACCGGGTGAAGACGGTCACCATGCCCGTCGTCACGGCCCCCTCCGACCCCAACCGGGTGATCGCCGAGGAGCCCGAGGCGAGCCGGCTGTGGACGTCCCTGCGCTGATCCGTACAACCCTCCGGACGGTCCGCGGGTCTCCTGCGACGACCGAACAGCTGTACACCAGGGGGTTTTCCGTTGTCCCGCTCTCGTTCCCACGCTCGTTGGGCACTGCCGCTGACGCTGGGTCTGACCGCTCTCGGCCTCGCCGTCCCGGCCGCGTCGGCCGCCCCGCCGAAGCACGCACCCGTCCGTGACGACTTCAACGGCGACGGGTACGCGGACCTGGCGGTAGGAGCCCCCAACGGCACGGTCGGCGGCCAGGCCAGAGCCGGCTACGTCACCGTGATGTACGGCGGCCCGCACGGCCTGTCCACCGGCCACCGCACGACCCTCAGCCGGGCCACCGCCGGCGTCCCCGGCGCCCCCGCCAAGGGACAGGGCTTCGGACTGCAGATCTCCAAGGGCGACCTGGACGGTGACGGCTACGCGGACCTCGTCGTCGGCGGCACGTCGTCGCGGGACGGCGCGGTCGTGGTGTGGGGTGGCCCGCACGGACTGTCCGGCGGCACGCCGGTCCCGGCCACCGACACCCAGACCGCCGACTTCGACGGCGACGGGCGACTCGACCTCGCCCTGTTCCAGGCGGGCTTCGGCGGGGGCGACGACCCGGCCGGCACCACCGCCACGATCTGGAAGGGCCCCCTCGAGCGCACCGGCACCCCGGCCGCCCGGACCCCGCTCGACCCCGACCACCTCCAATACATCGACATCCGCGACGGGGACACCGGTGACATCAACCGCGACGGCCGCGCCGACCTGGTGCTGACCGGCTACTGCGGCGAGGGCAACAACTGCAGCCGCCTCTACCTGAGCGGCCCCGCCGGCCTGACCCCCGTCACCGACTACCACCCGGGCGGCGACGGCGCGGCGGCCATCGGCGACCTCGACGGCGACGGTTACGACGACCTCGTCACCGGGTTCCAGGACGACAACGCGATCTGGGTGATGTACGGCAACGCGGCCGGGCTGGGCGGCCAGAGCGGCTGGAAGCAGTTCACGCAGGACACGCCCGGCGTCCCCGGCAGCCGGGAGTCGACCGACAAGTTCGGCCAGTCGATCGCGGTCGGGGACATCACCGGCGACGGCATCGACGACGTGGCGGTCGGCGCGCCCGACGAGAACGGCGAGGGCGTGGTCGACGTGCTGCGCGGCAGCCGCTCCGGGCTGACCGGCGCCGGCGCCCAGGCGTTCGGCCAGAACACCAAGGGTGTCCCCGGCACCGCCGAGCAGTACGACTCCTTCGGGTACGTCGTCCGGCTGCTCGACGTCAACGGCAACGGCCACGCCGACCTGGCCGCCGCCGCCCCCGGCGAGGACGGCGGCAACGGAGCGGTGTGGGTGCTGCGCGGACGCCCGGCGGGCCTCACCACGGACGCCGCCCTCGTCTTCGGCGGCAGGGCGGTCGGGGCGCCGTACACGAAGGCGTCGTTCGGGTTCGAGCTGAAGTAGCGGCCGGCCCCGGAAAAAAATCCCGGAAATTTTTTCGCGAGCGTGTCGATCCGGCCGCCTCCCGTTCGACGCATGGGTGAGTGGCGGGGAACGGCCCCGCCGCCCCCGCCGAAGGAGTCACCATGCCCCGTTATCTGTCGCTCGTGCGCATCGACGAGTCCGCCGCCCCCGCCGAGGGCCCCAGCGAGGAGCTGATGCAGCGGATGGGCGAGCTGATCGAGGAGGTCACCAAGGCCGGTGTCATGCTCGACACCGCCGGCCTGCTGCCGTCCGCCCAGGGCACCCGGGTGCACTGGGAGGGCGGGAAGATCTCCGTCACCGACGGTCCGTTCACCGAGACCAAGGAGGTCATCGGCGGCTACGCCCTCATGCAGTGCAAGGACAAGGCCGAGGCCCTGGAGTGGACCAAGCGGTTCCTCCAGGTCCACGAGGAGTTCTGGACCGTCACCTGTGAGGTCCGGGAGATCGCGGAGGGCTGATTCCTGGCCTCGGGCGCCCCGGGGGTGTTGCATGGTGGGCTGTGACACCACAGCCCACCGCGGCACACGCGATCGAGACCGTCTTCCGCCTTCAGTCGCCCCGCGTGATCGCCGGCGTCGCCCGGATCGTCCGGGACGTCGGCATCGCCGAGGAACTGGCGCAGGACGCCCTGGTCGCCGCCCTGGAGCGGTGGCCCCGGGAGGGAGTGCCCGACAACCCGGGTGCCTGGCTCATGGCCACCGCCCGGCACCGGGCCGTCGACCTGGTCCGGCGCCGCGAGACCTACGCCCGCAAGCTCGCCGAGATCGGCCGGGACCTGGAGACGGCGGCCCCGCCGCAGGAGCCCGCCGACCCGGACGACATCGACGACGACCTGCTCCGGCTGGTCTTCACCACCTGCCACCCCGTGCTGTCCCCGCAGGCCCGCACCGCGCTCACCCTGCGTCTGCTCGGCGGCCTGACCACGGCCGAGATCGCCCGCGCCCACCTGGTCCCGGAGCCCACGATCGCCCAGCGCATCGTCCGCGCCAAACGCACCCTGGCGACGCGGAACGTCGCCTTCGAGGTGCCGTACGGGCCCGACCGCGAGGCCCGCCTCGGTTCCGTGCTGGACGTCATCTACCTGATCTTCAACGAGGGGTACGCGGCCACCGCCGGCGACGACTGGCTGCGTCCCGGCCTGTGCGAGGACGCGCTGCGGCTGGCCCGTGTGCTGTCCGCGCTGATGCCCGAGGAGCCCGAGGTGCACGGCCTGACCGCGCTGCTGGAGTTCCAGACGTCGCGCGCCGCCGCCCGCACCGGCCCCGACGGCACGCCGGTGCTCCTGAAGGACCAGAACCGGCGCCGCTGGAACCGCATGCTCATCGCGCGCGGGGTCCGCGCCCTGGAACGCGCCGAGGCGACCGCGGCCGGCCCTCCGGGCCCGTACGCCCTCCAGGCGGCCATCGCCGCCTGCCACGCGCACGCGTACACGTACGAGGAGACCGACTGGCGTGCCATCGCCACCCTCTACGGGCTGCTGGCCGTCCGCGCGCCGTCCCCGGTGGTGGAGCTGAACCGCGCGGTCGCCGTGTCGATGGCCGAGGGCCCGGCGGCGGGCCTGGAACTGGCCGACGCCGTGGCCGACACCCCCGCGCTGCGCGACTACCACCTGCTGCCCAGCGTCCGCGGCGATCTGCTGGCCCGCCTCGGCCGCACCGCCGAGGCCCGCGCGGAGTTCGTCCGGGCGGCGGGTCTGGCCCGCAACGACAAGGAGCGGGAACTGCTGCTCAGGCGGGCGCGGACGGTCCCGTCGGTGCCGGGGCCGGACCTCCGATCAGCATCGTCGGCGCCCCCGCCACCCGGGTGAGGAAGACGGTGGCCGCGTTCGGCCCCTGCGGCTTGACCTTCCGGCGCAGCTCCTCCGGCTCGACCGCCGAGCCGCGCTTCTTCACCGTCAGCATGCCGACCTCGCGCTCGCGCAGCAGGGCCTTCAGCTTCTTGACGTTGAACGGCATGCGGTCGGTGATCTCGTAGGCGGTGGCGTACGGGGTGGGCCGCAGCTCGTCGGCGGTGACGTACGCGATGGTCGGGTCCACCAGCCCGCCGCCGGTCTCCTCGGCGACCTCCGCGACCAGGTGCGCGCGGATGACGGCGCCGTCCGGCTCGTACAGGTACCGCCCCACCGGCCGTACGCCGGGATCGGGCAGCCCCCGGCCGAGCAGCGTGCGCGGGCCCGGCAGCAGTGTGGCCCGCACGGCGCCCGGCGCCCCGGTCCCGAACCACAGCACCGCCTCCTTCACATCGCCGCCGTCGGAGATCCACTCGGCCTCGGCCTCGGCCGGGACCGTCTCGTGCGGGATGCCCGGGGCGATCTTCAGCGCGGCGCGGGGCGCCCGCAGCGCGGCCTCGACCGCCCAGGACAGCGGCGGCGAGTAGGCCTCCGGGTCGAAGACCCTGCCGCGTCCGCCCCGCCGCGCCGGGTCCACGAACACCGCGTCGTACCCGGCCGTGTCCACCTCCGTGACGTCGGCCTCCCGCACCTCGATCAGCCCGGCCAGTCCCAGCGCCTCCGCGTTCGCCCGCGCCGTCGCCGCCGTCGCGGGGTCCCGGTCCACGGCCAGCACCCGGATCCCTTCGCGCGCCAGCGCGAGCGCGTCCCCGCCGATGCCGCAGCACAGGTCGGCCACCGAGGTGACGCCCAGCTCCTTCAGCCGCCGGGCCCGGTACGTCGCCACGCTGGTCCGTGTCGACTGCTCGACCCCGTTCGGGGTGAAGAACATCCGCCCGGCGTCCGCGGCCCCGAACTTCGCCACCGCCCGCTGCCGCAGCCGGGCCTGGCCGAGCGCGGCCGAGACCAGCTCGGCCGGGTGGTCGCGGCGCAGCCGGGTGGCCACGGCCAGCTCCTGCGCGGGCTCGGTGTCGCGCACCTCGTCGAGGAGGGCGCGGCCTTCGGGGGTGAGGAGCAGAGCGAGGTCGTTCACCGGGTCATTGTGGGCCAGTCGGTGGATGGTGCGCCTCCGGCGGCGGTGTCGGCCCGGGTGGGGGGCCGGGGGCTGGGAGGATCCGGCACCATGCGAGCAGTAGTACAAAATGACAAAAACCGGGCGCGGGTGGCGAAGCCGGCGGCGGGCGCCGCGGCCCTCGCGCTGACCGCCGCCCTCCTCGCCGGCTGCGGCGGCGAAGAGGGCGCCGGCCCGGCCGCCGGCCACGGCGGACCCGCCCGCCCCCTGGACCCGCGGGCCCGTCAGGCCGCGGAGCACGCACGGCTGGTCGCCGCCGCCCGGCGCTGGGGCCTGGACCAGGTCCCGCTCACGCCCCCGGCCCCGCCGACCGACAAGCCCGTGATCACGCCCCGCGACGGCTTCGAGGTGGACGGCCAGGAGGAGGAAGACCTCCCACCGGTCTTCACCACCGTCCCCACCAGGCGGAAGGTCGTCTTCCTCACCATCGACGACGGCGCCGAGAAGGACCCGGCCTTCCTGCGCATGATGAGCGAGCTGAAGATCCCCTACACGGCCTTCCTCAGCAACTACCTCGTCAAGGACGACTACGGCTACTTCCGCCGGATGCAGGCCCAGGGCGTGACCCTCGACAACCACACCCTCACCCACCCCTACCTGCCCGGCCTGTCGTACGAGGAGCAGAAGGACGAGATCTGCGGCATGCAGACCGTCATGAAGCAGCAGTTCGGCAAGGCGCCCACCGTGTTCCGGCCGCCGTACGGCAACTACAACGGCGACACCCTGCGCGCCGCGAAGAGCTGCGGCATCAAGTACGCGCCCATCTGGGACGAGGAGGTCTTCGTCGACCACTGGGAGTACCGCGACTGGGACCGCAGCCTGCACCCCGGCGACATCGTCCTCACCCACTTCCGCGGCCGGGACGACTGGGACGGCACGATGGTGGACGACATGCGCCGCTTCCTGAACAAGGTCACGCGCGAGGGCTACGCCGTGGCCCGCCTGGAGGACTACCTGTGAGGCGCGGCCGGGGCCCGGCCGCGGTCCTCGCCTCGGCCCTGCTCCTCACGGGCTGCGCCCAGTCCGTGGACCCCATCGAACGCCTCGGCAAGAAGGCCGCCGCGGGCGTGCGCCCGTCCCGCCCCGCCGCCGACCGCGGCTACCGGCACTGGGGCCTGACCCGCCCGCTCGTCCGCTTCCCGGCGCACCCCGCCCGGCCGCTCGCCGAGCACCCGGGGGCCCACGACCTGCCCCCGGTGGTCGACCACGTCGCCACCCGCGACCCCGTGGTCTTCCTCACCTACGACGACGGCGCCGAACGCGACCCCCGCTTCGTCGACATGGTCCGCGAACTCCGCCTGCCGGTCGCCCTGTTCCTCACCGACAGCGTCGCCGCCCCCGGCTACCGCCACTTCGCCCGCCTGCGCGCGCTCGGCGCCGGCATCGGGAACCACACCGTCGACCACCGGGCCCCGGCCGGGCTGCCCTACGCCGGGCAACGCGCCGAGATCTGCGGCCAGCAGGACCGCCTCCGCGCCCGGCTGGGCGTCCGCCCCCGCCTCTTCCGCCCGCCCTACGGCTCCTACGACGCCACCACCCTGCGCGCGGCGGCCGACTGCGGCATCTCCGCGATCGTCCTGTGGCGCGCCGCCCTGACCCCCACCGGCCTCGCCTACACCCACGGCCCCCACCGCCTCCGCCCCGGCGACATCGTCGTGGTGGGCCCGGAGGAATCGGCCGGGCCGCCCCTGCGGGAACGCATGGCGCGGGTGCTGCGGGAGGCGCAGGGCGGGGGGCTGACGGCCGGGCGTCTGGAGGACTACCTGTAGGGAGCTTTCGGGGGGCAGTTCGGCGCGACGCGCCGTCGGCATTGGCACTCCGCTTGACCGAGTGCTAATCGCGGTCATAGTCTCGGCTCTGGCACTCCCCACTGGAGAGTGCCAACACAGCGACGGGCAGGTCCGGCACCCGCGACGACGGATCGACCTGGTCGCCACCTCAGACAGTTAACCCCGTGAGATCTCCGAAGGGGGAGGTCGGATCGTGACGACCGCCAGCTCCAAGGTTGCCATCAAGCCGCTCGAGGACCGCATCGTGGTCCAGCCGCTGGACGCCGAGCAGACCACGGCCTCTGGCCTGGTCATCCCGGACACCGCGAAGGAGAAGCCCCAGGAGGGCGCCGTCCTCGCCGTGGGCCCGGGCCGGTTCGAGAACGGCGAGCGTCTGCCGCTCGACGTCAAGGTCGGCGACGTCGTCCTGTACAGCAAGTACGGCGGCACCGAGGTGAAGTACAACGGCGACGAGTACCTCGTCCTCTCGGCTCGCGACGTGCTCGCGATCATCGAGAAGTAATCACCTCAAGCAACTCTCTGCTTTGAGCTGCGCCCCTGGCCCCCCGCAACCGACAAGTAGCCGGGCGCCCGGGGCGCAGTGTCTTTTTACCCACAAGTTTCCGAGAGGGCTCCCGCTGTCATGGCGAAGATCCTGAAGTTCGACGAGGACGCCCGTCGCGCCCTTGAGCGCGGCGTCAACAAGCTTGCCGACACGGTGAAGGTGACGATCGGCCCCAGGGGCCGCAACGTCGTCATCGACAAGAAGTTCGGCGCCCCCACCATCACCAACGACGGTGTCACGATCGCCCGCGAGGTCGAGATCGAGGACCCGTATGAGAACCTCGGCGCCCAGCTGGTGAAGGAGGTGGCGACCAAGACCAACGACATCGCTGGTGACGGCACCACCACCGCCACGGTCCTGGCCCAGGCGCTCGTCCGCGAGGGTCTGCGGAACGTCGCCGCCGGCGCCTCCCCGGCCGCCCTGAAGAAGGGCATCGACGCCGCGGTCAAGGCCGTCTCCGACGACCTGCTCGCCTCGGCCCGCCCGATCGACGAGAAGTCCGACATCGCCGCCGTGGCCGCGCTGTCCGCCCAGGACCAGCAGGTCGGCGAGCTGATCGCCGAGGCGATGGACAAGGTCGGCAAGGACGGTGTCATCACCGTCGAGGAGTCCAACACCTTCGGTCTGGAGCTGGACTTCACCGAGGGCATGGCCTTCGACAAGGGCTACCTGTCGCCGTACTTCGTGACGGACCAGGAGCGCATGGAGGCCGTCCTGGAGGACCCGTACATCCTCATCAACCAGGGCAAGGTCTCCTCCATCCAGGACCTGCTGCCGCTGCTGGAGAAGGTCATCCAGGCGGGTGCCTCCAAGCCGCTGCTGATCATCGCCGAGGACGTCGAGGGCGAGGCCCTGTCGACCCTGGTGGTCAACAAGATCCGCGGCACCTTCAACGCCGTCGCGGTGAAGGCCCCGGGCTTCGGCGACCGCCGCAAGGCGATGCTCCAGGACATGGCCGTCCTCACCGGCGCCACCGTCATCTCCGAGGAGGTCGGCCTCAAGCTCGACCAGGCCGGTCTGGACGTGCTGGGCTCCGCCCGCCGCGTGACCGTCACCAAGGACGACACGACCATCGTCGACGGCGCCGGCCAGTCCGAGGACGTCGTGGGCCGCGTCAACCAGATCAAGGCCGAGATCGAGAACACCGACTCCGACTGGGACCGCGAGAAGCTCCAGGAGCGCCTCGCGAAGCTGGCCGGCGGCGTGTGCGTGATCAAGGTCGGCGCCGCCACCGAGGTGGAGCTGAAGGAGAAGAAGCACCGTCTGGAGGACGCCATCTCCGCGACCCGCGCCGCGGTCGAGGAGGGCATCGTCTCCGGTGGTGGCTCCGCCCTGGTCCACGCCTCCAAGGTGCTCGAGGGCAACCTCGACAAGACCGGCGACGAGGCCACCGGTGTCTCCGTGGTCCGCAACGCCGTGGTCGAGCCGCTGCGCTGGATCGGCGAGAACGCCGGCCAGGAGGGCTACGTCATCGTGTCCAAGGTCAAGGACCTGGACAAGGGACAGGGCTACAACGCCGCCACCGGCGAGTACGGCGACCTGATCAAGGCCGGCGTCATCGACCCGGTGAAGGTCACCCGCTCGGCCCTGGAGAACGCCGCCTCCATCGCCTCCCTGCTGCTCACGACCGAGACCCTGGTCGTCGAGAAGAAGGAAGAGGAGCCGGAGGCCGCGGGCCACGGCCACAGCCACGGCCACGCCCACTGAGCGCTGAGCTGAGCTGAGGTGCCCAGTGCCCCTTCGGGGGTGCTGGGCATCTTGCGTTGCGGCGGCCGGGCGGGTGGATGGGCGCCTCCTCCGCGGGACGCATCCCCGCAGGACCTACAGGGCTCCGAGGAACCGTACGGGCTCCGTGAGCGCTGCTCGGGCTCCCTCCTCGTCCGCCAGGCGGGCCGCGAGCGTGGCCTCCGCGAGCCGCTGGGGCAGAGCCTCCGCGAACTTCAGTCCCCGGACCGCGCGGCTGTCCACCTCGGGAAGAGTCAGGGCCGGCCCGGCGTCCGCGACGGCCGTCCGCCAGGACTCGCGCGTCACGTCGTCGCGCAGGCGGACGAAGCGGTCGTCGACGAAGCGGTGGCGCAGGACGACGGAGGGCAGCGATGCGGCGAAACCGCCTGGTACGACCAGTACGCGCCTGCCGGAATGAGTGACCGCTTCCGCGGTTCTCCGGAGGAGCTCCGGGACGTGGCGGGTACCTGGCGCCGCGGCGCGAAGCTGATGCCCCGCGTCCACCGGCAGGCGATGACGCAGCACGAGCGGATCCGTGGCCTGGAGATCGTCACCAACGACAATGACGCTGCCACGTACTGGCAGACGCTCATGGCGGCACAGGGGGTCAAGGGCACCTCCCTATACGTGCCCTGAACCCCGACGAAGAAGGAGGCTTCCTGTTGTGGACCTCGACGAATACCGGACGACCCTCCTGCTCTACGCGCCCGCCAAGAACCCCGCCGGCTGGAACCTGGACCTGACTGCCTTCGGCGCTGCCCTCGAAGCCGCGTTTCCCGAAGTCCGGTACGAGACCCGGCAGGGCAGGCAACTGCGCCTTTCCTTCTGGGCGATGACGGACGAAGGGATCGAGTTCATCGGCTTCGCCAGCAACGAAGGCAGGGACACGGTGGTCCTCGTGGACAGCACCGCGGAAGAGGCGGCCGCGTTCATCACCTGGCTCCGGGACTTCTACGTCGCCTCCCCGGATCTGATCCGCTTCAGTTCCGAGCCGGCCGTGGAGGCGGGCATCGAGACGGACCGGCGCCTGCCCTCGACCGGCGACACCGCGCGCATCGCCGAGGAGCTGAAGCATCACATCCAGGTTGTCGAACGCTGAGCCGCAGATCGGTGTCGCCCGTGGCAGACGCGCTCTGAGCCATTCGGGCGAACCAGGCTCTACGATCCGGACCGTGCCGGTGAAACCACAAGAGCACCACTTCGCACACGCGGCCCTGCGGCACTTCAAGGACGCCGTCTTCCTCCTCGACAACGCGCGGCTGCCCAACGCGGACCATCACTTCGGCTTCGCGTTCGAAAGCGCCCTCAAGAGCCTGCTGCTCCGCTTCACGGTGGCCACGATGGACCTCAAATGACATGGACTCCGATCCGGTACGAGGGCCGAACAGCTGCGTGACACGGAGTAGCCGGTCATGGCGGCCTTCGACGTCAGGGCTGTCGGCGTGCTCTTCCTACCGCTCCCACTCGTCCAGCGCCCCGAGCTGCTGCATCAGCCCCAGCTGGTCGTGCTGCCACCACAGTTCGGCGAACTTTCCGGCGGCGTCGAACCGGAACAGCGTCATCCCGGTCATGGTGACCCGTCTGCCGGTGGGCGCGATCCCCAGGAAGTCGCCCTTGTGCGTGGCGTTCCACGTCCAGCGCGCGCAGGCCCGGTCGCCCTGGGCGAACACGTCCTCGACCGTGAAGGCGAAGTCGAAGGCGGCACGCCACATCCGGAACTCGGCGCGGACATGGTCCAGCCCGATGGCGTCCTGCGGGTTCATCGGATCACGGCTGTGGACGTCCTCGTCCAGCAGGTCGTTGAGCGGAGGCAGTTCGCCCGCGGTGCACAGCGCCTCGAAGAACCTGCGCACGCTGCCCGCGGACCGGCGCTCGTCCCCTGCGCCGTCGTCTCCGGACAGGCGCTCGTCCCGTACGACGTCCAGGTCGGTGAACCGCGGCGTCTCGTCGCACAGCGCGACCAGCCCGCGGAAGATTCGGTCGGTCTCCGGCAGCCTCGAGTTCCGCACCGCCTCCTCGTACGAGGGGAACTCCACCACTTCGACGACATGTGAGGCGTCCGAGTGGTCCCTGCCGACCAGCGCGTGCGTCGCCGTCCGCTTCCCTCTGGTCTGCTGGACCCAGTCGTCCATGAGCCGGTTCATCTCGTCCAGCCGGCTCGTCCTGCACTCGATGAGCTGTACGAAGGTCATGACGCCGCCTCCGGCCCCCCTGGTCCGGTACCGTCCCGCCCATTTTCCCACCGGGACGGCGGCGTCACCCGTCCGCTACTGCGGCCCGTACTTGCGCCCGGTGCGGGAGCTGATCCCGCCGAGCAGCGCGCGCGGCGTCACCTTCACCAGCCCCATCAGTGCCTTGTACCGGGGGTCCGGGACGGAGAGCGTCTTGCCGCGCGCCAGGTCGGCCAGGGCCGCCGCGACCAGCTTGTCGGCGTCCAGCCACATCCAGCCCGGGATGTTGTCCGTGCCCATCCCGGCCCGCTGGTGGAACTCGGTGCGCACGAATCCCGGGCACAGCGCCATCAGCCGGACCCCGCTGCCGGCCAGGTCCTTGGCCGCGCCCTGGGTGAACTGCACGACCCACGCCTTGGACGCGCCGTACGTGCCGCGCGGCACGAAGGCGGCCACCGACGCGACGTTCACCACGCCGCCCCGGCCGCGCTCGCGCATCGCCTCGGCCGCCGCCGAGGTCAGCCGGAGCACCGCCTCGCAGTGCACCTTGAGCATCCGCAGCTCGTCCGCCATCGACACGTCCAGATAGCGGCCCTTGTTGCCGAATCCGGCGTTGTTCACCAGCAGGTCGACCGGGTTCTTCCGGTCGCCGAGCCGGTCGGCCACCGACTCGATGCCCTTGTCCTGCGCCAGGTCGGCGGTCAGCACCTCCACCTCGATGCCGTGCCGGTCGTGTAGTTCGGTCGCCTGCTCGCGCAGCCGCCCGGTGTCCCTCGCCACCAGGACGAGGTCATGCCCGTCCGCCGCGAGCCGCCGCGCGAACGCGGCACCGATCCCCGCGGTCGATCCTGTAATCAGAGCCGTTGTCATGGCCCAAGGGTAGTGACCCGGACCGCCGGCCTCCGCTGCCCGTGCACCCGGCGGCCGCGGCGCTCCTGAGGGCCGTTCAGCTCCCGTGCTCCGCGACGTACTTGCGCGCCTTCGCGAGCGCGTCCGCGTGCAGGGCCTCCCCCGCCGCGAGCAGCCGGGGCAGCAGTTCCCGCTCGGTGGTGACCGCGCGGAACTGTATCGCCGCGGTCACCCCGTGGTCCGGCCGGTGCACGATCTCGACCGGATCGCCCGCCCGGATCTCGCCCGGTTCGATCACCCGGAGGTAGGCACCCGTTGCGCCCTTCCGTGTGAACCTCCTGACCCAGCCGCGCTCGCCCAGATGGCCCTGGAACGTGTTGCACGGAATGCGGCCCGAGGTCACCTCCAGCAGCACCCCGGAACCGATCCGCCAGCGCTCGCCGACGAGCGCCCCGGAGACGTCCAGCCCCTCCGTCGTCAGGTTCTCGCCGAAGCAACCATTGGCCAACGATTTACCGAGTTCGCGCTCCCAGTCGTCGAGGTCCTCGCGGGCGAAGGCGTACACCGCCTGGTCGTCCCCGCCGTGGTAGCGGGTGTCGCACACCGCGTCCCCGGCCAGCCCGCTCGCGCCGACCCCTCGGGGGCCGGGTGCCGCCACCCGCACCGGACCCTCGGCCGGGCGCTTGTCGATGCCGGTCAAGCCGTCCGGCTGGTTCGTGTAGGGCACGTGCCGGGGGCTGCCCAGATTGACCGAGAGAAGCTTCATTCCGTCACGCTAAGCGATCGGACCCCAAAGTGTCGACGCATTATCGGGTGCCCCACCCAAGGCTGCCTTATGCTCGACGGGTGATCGAGGCTCGTCATCTCCGCGTCCTGCGCGCCGTCGCCACCACCGGCTCCTTCTCGGCGGCGGGGCGCCTGCTGGGCTGCACCCAGCCCGCCGTCAGCCAGCAGATGAAGGCCCTGGAAGCCTCGGTCGGCACCCCGCTGCTCGTCCGTACCGGCCGCGAGATGCGCCTCACCCAGGCCGGCGAGGCCCTGGTCCGGCACGCCTCCGGCATCCTCTCCGGCCTCACCGCGGCCGAGGAGGAGGTCGCCGCCATCGCCGGCCTGCGCGCCGGCCGGGTCCGGCTGGTCTCCTTCCCCAGTGGCAGCTCCACCCTGGTCCCCACGGCCCTGGCCGCCCTCCGTGCCGCCCACCCCGGCACCCGTGTCTTCCTGGAGGAGGCCGAGCCCCCGCGATCGGTCGAGCTGCTCCGCGAGGGCGACTGCGACCTGGCCCTGGCCTTCCGCTACGAGGGGGCGGCCGTCGCCGAGGACTGGGACGACCTCGTCGTACGCCCCCTGCTGACGGACCGGCTGGTCGCCCTGGTGCCCGAGCGGCACCGGCTCGCGCGCGCGGAGACCGTCGCCATCGGGGAGCTGGCCGCCGAGCCCTGGATCGCGGGCTGCCCGCGCTGCCGCGGCCAGCTGATCGAGGTGTGCGAGGGGGCCGGCTTCACCCCGCGCATCGACTTCGCCACCGACGACTATCCGGCGGTGGTCGGCCTGGTCGGCGCCGGGCTCGGGGTCGCCGTCCTGCCCCAGCTGGCCGTGGAGTCGGTACGGCCGCGGGGTGCCCGCACGGTACGGCTGGAACCGGCGGTACGGCGGGAGATCGTCGCCCTCACCCTGCCCGACCTGGCACAGGTCCCGGCCGTGTCGGCGACGCTGGAGCAACTGGCGCGGGCGGCCGGGCGCCCTTAGGGGCACGTCGGCGGGGTCGGCAGAGTCATGGGCACGCGCGCGCGTGCCCAGATGGGGAGGGAAGAGCGCACCCGGTGGGCCGTGGGTGCAGAAACGTTCCTTCAGTGGTTCGGAGCGGCGTCCCCGCTGGTGGTCGAGGCGGCCACCAGGCGGTTGCGCGCGCGCCCCATCAACTCCTCACGCTCGTCCTCGGTCAGGCCGCCCCAGACGCCGTACGGCTCGCGCACCGCGAGTGCGTGCGCCGCGCACTCCGCACGGACCGGGCACCTCATGCAGACCTCCTTGGCCGAGTTCTCGCGAGCGCTCCGAGCCGCCCCGCGCTCGCCCTCCGGGTGGAAGAAGAGCGAGCTGTCCACCCCGCGGCAGGCAGCCAGCAGTTGCCAGTCCCACAGGTCCGCGTTCGGTCCGGGAAGGCGGGAGAAATCTGCCATTACGTGACCCCTTGTCGCCGTTCTGGGCGGATACGGTGCCAACGACCGTACATCTCCGGTCTAAGGAGATGAAAATATGACTCATTGCGAATCTAGCCCCGGACACTGCGAAACGGGAAGAAAAGGGGCCGAATGGGGCATAGGTTGTGATGAAAAGTTGAGGGTCCGTTGGGCATGTCTGCACCGTGTCGGTGCCCTCACGTAGAGTGCCGAAGACGGCACGCGGCCCCGTAACTCTTTCGAGTGACCGTCGTTGAGAGTGCGGAGGCGGTTGAAAACACAAGTGCTCGGGCAGGCGTCCGAGACGGTCGACCGCACAGGTGACGATTCCGTACCAGCCTGGAGGCTCAAGGTGACGCGCATCAGCTGCGGAGGGCGGTCATGACATCCGTCCTCGTCTGCGACGACTCCCCGCTTGCCCGAGAAGCGCTCCGCCGCGCGGTCGCGACCGTGCCCGGTGTCGAGCGCGTGACGACGGCGGCCAACGGCGAGGAAGTCCTCCGCCGCTGGGGCGCCGACCGCTCCGACCTCATTCTGATGGACGTGCGCATGCCCGGTCTGGGCGGCGTCGAGACCGTGCGCCGGCTGCTCTCGGCGGACCCCGGCGCACGCATCATCATGCTCACCGTCGCCGAGGACCTCGACGGGGTGGCTCTCGCCGTCGCCGCCGGCGCCCGCGGCTACCTGCACAAGGACGCCTCGCGCGCGGAGCTGCGCGCCACGGTGACGCAGGCGCTCGCCGACCCGACCTGGCGGCTCGCCCCGCGCCGGCTGCGCTCGGCGGAGATGGGCGCGGCGCCCACGCTCACCGCGCGCGAGATCCAGGTGCTGGAGGGCATGAGCCACGGCCGCTCGAACGCCGAGATCGGCCGTGAGCTGTTCCTCTCCGAGGACACGGTCAAGACGCACGCGCGGCGCCTGTTCAAGAAGCTCGGTGCCTCGGACCGGGCCCACGCGGTGGCCCTCGGCTTCCGCTGGGGACTGGTCCGCTAGCGGGTGCCGGACCCTGCGCCGCGCCCTGCACCGGGCGCCGGCCGGTGCCGTTCCCGTCATCGGCGCCCGCTCGGGCGCCCGGCCGGCGCGAGGGCGCCGGGCGTGCCCGGGGCGGTCCCGGTGCGGCGGTCGGCGCGTGGACGCGGGGTGGCCGTGCGGACTCCCCGGACAGGGGACGCCGTGCGCACTCCGGTCGCGTGAGCGGGCACGGCAGGGCACCGCACGGCACGGACGCCGGGGGTGCCTCCGAAGGGCACGGCCACGGGGTGTCGCGTCGGTTGCGGTGCGCCGCGTCACGTTGCGGCGCGGTCGTCGGGACCGTCCCGGTCCGTGCCGACCGGTGCCGTACCGGCGTAGGACGTCGCCACTCGGCGTAGGACGTCGCCGTGCCCGGCGCAGCGTGTCGCCGTACCCGGTCGCCGCACCCGTCGGGGTGACCGCCTCCGGCGCGCGAGGGGCGTACCCGCCAGGTGACGCGTCCGGCGTACGACATCGCTCCGGCGCACGACAACGCCCGATGGGGCGCGTAATCGCTCCGGCGTACCACCTGTCGAACCCCGCTGAGGGGTACGCGCAAGGCGGCCCGCCGGACGCGCGCTGCTCGTTTCGGCGCGGATGCCGCATCCTTGAGATGTGGAGTCTCTCGGGGACGAGTCGGTCGAGCGGAAGGGGAGGGCGCAGGGAATGAGTGCCGGCGCACCTGCTCATAACGCTTCGGTGCACAACCACGAACACGATGCGACGGACCGGACGGCCGCAGTGCACCATGGACCGATGCGCGACGACGAGGCGGGCACGGCCCACGGGGCGATCGGTGCGCTCGTACATCGCGCCGTCGACGGGGACGAGCAGGCCACGCACGATCTGCTCGCCCATGTCCACCCGCTGGCGCTGCGCTACTGCCGCACCCGGCTGTCCAGGCTGCCCGGCGACGCGCGCCACTTCGTCGAGGACCTCGCGCAGGAGGTCTGCGTCGCGGTCCTCCTCGCGCTGCCCCGTTACCGCGACACCGGCCGGCCCTTCGAGGCGTTCGTCTTCGCCATCGCCTCCCACAAGGTCGCCGACCTCCAGCGCGCCGCGATGCGCCACCCGGGGTCGACCGCGGTGCCCTCCGACGAGATGCCCGAGCGGCCCGACGACTCCCTCGGCCCCGAGGAGCGCGCCCTGCTCAGCAGCGATGCCGAGTGGGCCAAGAAGCTGCTGGCCAACCTCCCGGAGAACCAGCGCGAGCTGCTTCTGCTGCGCATCGCCGTGGGCTTGACCGCGGAGGAGACGGGGCAGATGTTGGGAATGTCACCCGGCGCGGTCCGTGTGGCCCAGCACCGGGCCCTGAGCCGCCTCCGGGCGCTCGCCGAGCAGTAACCCTCCGGCGCGGAGCCTCCGTAGCTCCCTCGCTGAACAGGCGCGCCATCGGTTCCGTACGAACATACGAAGCCTGAAGCGACCCCGTACCGTGGAATTTGCTAGCGACGCTTCCCGTTAGCATGGACATCCGCACCGATCAAGGCCATTTGGGGAAGGTGTCATGACTGCCAACGTCGACGGAGTGCCCGGTAAATTCGCGACACTCGGGCTGACCTACGACGACGTGCTGCTGCTGCCGGGCTCGTCGGACATGGCGCCCGACGAGATCGACACCGCCTCGTACGTCTCCAAGAACGTGCGGGTCAACATCCCGCTGCTGTCCGCCGCCATGGACAAGGTGACCGAGTCCCGCATGGCGATCGCGATGGCCCGCCAGGGCGGCGTCGGCGTCCTGCACCGCAACCTCTCCATCGAGGACCAGGCCAATCAGGTCGACCTGGTGAAGCGGTCCGAGTCCGGCATGGTGACCGACCCGATCACCATCCACCCGGAGGCCACGCTCGCCGAGGCCGACGCGCTGTGCGCCAAGTTCCGCATCAGCGGTGTCCCGGTCACCGACGGCGACAAGAAGCTCCTCGGCATCGTCACCAACCGTGACATGGCCTTCGAGAGCGACCGCAGCCGCCGCGTGCACGAGGTCATGACCCCGATGCCGCTGGTCACCGGCAAGGTCGGCATCTCCGGCCCGGAGGCCATGGAGCTGCTGCGCAAGCACAAGATCGAGAAGCTGCCGCTGGTCGACGACGAGGGTGTCCTCAAGGGCCTGATCACGGTCAAGGACTTCGTCAAGGCGGAGCAGTACCCGAACGCCGCCAAGGACGCCGAGGGCCGGCTGCTGGTCGGCGCCGCGGTCGGGGTGGCCGGTGACTCCTTCGAGCGAGCCCAGGCCCTGATCGAGGTCGGCGTCGACTTCATCGTCGTGGACACCGCGCACGGTCACTCCCGTCTCGTCGGCGACATGATCGCCAAGATCAAGTCGAACTCCTCCGGCGTCGACGTCATCGGCGGCAACGTCGCCACCCGTGACGGTGCCCAGGCCCTGGTCGACGCGGGTGCCGACGGCATCAAGGTCGGTGTCGGACCCGGCTCCATCTGTACGACCCGCGTGGTCGCCGGCGTCGGCGTCCCGCAGGTCACCGCGATCTACGAGGCCGCGCTCGCCGCCAAGAACGCCGGTGTGCCGGTGATCGGCGACGGCGGTCTGCAGTACTCCGGCGACATCGCCAAGGCCCTGGTCGCGGGCGCCGACACGGTGATGCTCGGCTCGCTCCTCGCCGGCTGCGAGGAGTCCCCGGGCGAGCTGCTGTTCATCAACGGCAAGCAGTTCAAGTCGTACCGCGGCATGGGTTCGCTCGGCGCCATGCAGTCCCGTGGCGACCGCAAGTCGTTCTCGAAGGACCGCTACTTCCAGGAGGGCGTCGCCTCCGACGAGCAGCTGATCCCCGAGGGCATCGAGGGCCAGGTGCCCTACCGCGGCCCGCTGTCCTCCGTCGTCCACCAGCTGGTCGGCGGTCTGCGCCAGTCGATGTTCTACGTCGGCGGCAAGACCGTGCCCGAGCTGCAGACCAACGGCCGCTTCGTGCGGATCACCTCGGCGGGCCTGAAGGAGAGCCACCCGCACGACATCCAGATGACGGTCGAGGCGCCGAACTACAGCAGCAAGAGGTAGCTCTCAGGCGGCACGTGTACGCGTCCACGCGCGCGTGCGGTCGTGACAAGGGCGGCCCCGGAGCATCCGGGGCCGCCCTTGTCGTACCTGCGGAGAGCTCGCGCCCCGCCCGTCGGCGATACTGGAAGGCGCTGCAACGCATAGGGAAAGGCCACCAACGTGACTGAGATCGAGATCGGGCGCGGCAAGCGCGGCCGCCGGGCGTACGCCTTCGACGACATCGCCGTCGTCCCCAGCCGCCGTACGCGGGACCCGAAGGAGGTCTCGATCGCCTGGCAGATCGACGCCTACCGCTTCGAGCTGCCGTTCCTGGCCGCCCCCATGGACTCCGTGGTCTCCCCGGCCACCGCGATCCGCATCGGCGAGCTGGGCGGCCTCGGCGTGCTCAACCTCGAAGGTCTGTGGACGCGGCACGAGGACCCGCAGCCGCTGCTGGACGAGATCGCCGAGCTGCCCGCCGAGCAGGCGACCCGCCGCCTCCAGGAGATCTACGCGGCTCCGATCAAGGAGGAGCTGATCGGCGCTCGCATCAAGGAGGTGCGCGACGCCGGCGTGGTCACGGCGGCCGCGCTCTCCCCGCAGCGCACCGCCCAGTTCTCCAAGGCGGTCGTGGACGCGGGCGTGGACATCTTCGTCATCCGCGGTACGACGGTCTCCGCGGAGCACGTCTCGTCCTCGCACGAGCCGCTGAACCTGAAGCAGTTCATCTACGAGCTGGACGTCCCGGTGATCGTCGGCGGCTGCGCCACCTACACCGCGGCCCTGCACCTGATGCGCACCGGCGCGGCCGGTGTGCTGGTCGGCTTCGGCGGAGGCGCCGCGCACACCACGCGCAACGTCCTCGGCATCCAGGTCCCGATGGCCACCGCGGTCGCCGACGTGGCCGCCGCCCGCCGTGACTACATGGACGAGTCCGGCGGCCGGTACGTGCACGTCATCGCCGACGGCGGTGTCGGCTGGTCCGGCGACCTCCCGAAGGCGATCGCCTGTGGCGCCGACTCGGTGATGATGGGCTCCCCGCTCGCCCGGGGCACGGACGCGCCGGGCAAGGGCCACCACTGGGGCATGGAGGCGGTCAACGAGGAGCTGCCCCGCGGCCAGAAGGTCGACCTGGGCACGGTCGGCACCATCGAGGAGATCCTCACCGGCCCGTCCCACACCCCGGACGGCTCGATGAACTTCTTCGGTGCCCTGCGCCGTGCCATGGCGACCACCGGCTACAGCGAGCTGAAGGAGTTCCAGCGCGTCGAGGTGACGGTGGCGGACAGCCAGCACCGCCGTTAGCCGCGAGCGCGGCCACCGCGGCGCCTGAGGGGCCGGTCGTCCGGAGCGGATGACCGGCCCTTTCGCGATTCCGGTGGTCCGTCCACCGGGCTACCGGGCGGTGTCGTGGAAGGAGGCGCCGAGGGGGCGTCACCGTCAGCCCACCCCGGGAGCCCGGTCCGCCCGCGCGCCCCCGTTCACAACCGGTGCGCCGCCCCCGTGGGCGTGGCCCCCCGCGTGTCCAGCAGCAGCTGCGCCTTCACCGAGAGTCCCTGGAGGTCGTACGTCCGGTGCTGCTGGAGCAGGATCGTCAGGTCGGCGTCGGCGGCGGCCTCGTACAGGGTGTCCGCGCGCGGCACCGGGCGGTCCAGGACGTTCCACGACGGCACGTACGGGTCGTGGTAGCTCACGGAGGCGCCGAACTCCATCAGCCGGACGGCGACCTCCTGGGCGGGCGTGCCCTGGAGGTCGGCGAGGTCGGGCTTGTAGGTGATGCCGAGGAGCAGGACGCGGGCGCCGCGCGCGGACTTGCCGTGCTCGTTCAGGAGCGTGGCGGCGCGCTGGACGACGTACCGGGGCATCCGGCTGTTGACCTGCTGGGCCAGCTCGACCATGCGGAGGGTGCGGGTCGCGTGCCCGGTCAGGTCGTGCGGGACCCCGTGCCCGCCGACGCCCGGACCCGGCCGGAACGCCTGGAAGCCGAACGGCTTGGTCTCCGCGCAGCGGATGACGTCCCACAGGTCCACGCCCAGCTCGTGACAGAGCACGGCCATCTCGTTGACGAGCGCGATGTTCACGTGCCGGTAGTTGGTCTCCAGCAGCTGCACGGTCTCGGCCTCGCGCAGCCCACGCGCGCGTACCACCTTGTCGGTGAGCCGGCCGTAGAACGCGGCGGCCGACTCGGTGCAGGCGGAGGTGAGGCCACCGATGACCTTGGGCGTGCTGGCGGGGGTGTGGTCACGGCGGCCGGGGTCGACCCGGCTGGGGGAGTAGGCGAGGTGGAAGTCGCGCCCCGCGGTGAGGCCCGAGCCCTCCTCCAGCAGCGGGCGCAGGAACTCCTCCGTCGTCCCTGGCAGCACGGGTGACTCCAGGATGACCGTGGTGTGCGGGCGGAGCCGTGCGGCCAGGGCGCGGGCCGCCGCCTCGACCTGGCCGAGGTCGAGTCCGCCGTCGGCGCCGCGCGGGGTGGGCGCGCAGATCACCGCGGTGCGCACCCGGCCGAGCAGGGCCGGGTCGGTGGCGGGCCGGAAACCGGCGGCGTGCATACGGCGCAGCTCGGCGGGGCTGAGCGAGCCCGCCTCGGGGCCGGTGGCATAGCCGACGGTGGGGATGCCGGCGGCGACGGCGGCCTGGGCGAGCGGCAAGCCGTAGGGGCCGAGTCCGATGACGGCGAGGTCTGCGGGCATGGCGTGGGCCGTCCTTCCCAGTAACCGAAGTGGGGCAGATGCGCAACCGCTGTGAACAGCAAGAGCCAGCGCACTGTCACACTAGGAGTAAATATGACCGTTATGTGGGATTGTGTTCGTGTGTCTTCCGGGGGTTGCGTTCCCGTTGTCCACAGGTTGGGAGCCTGTGGTGGCTGAAGTCGGGCATGCCGGTCAGAATTTGGGCATGAGGAGGGGATGAGCCGGGCTTCGCCCTCCGGGTGCGGCCGACGCGAGCGAGTTCTTCGACAGCGGGAGGCAGCGGTGAGGACAGCGACTCTGGGTCCGGTGCAGCGTGCCGAGGCACTGGCGGCGATGGCGGACCGCGAGCTGGACGTGCTGGTGGTCGGTGGCGGAGTGGTCGGTGCGGGTACCGCGCTGGACGCCGTCACCCGTGGCCTGTCCACCGGTCTGGTCGAGGCCCGCGACTGGGCGTCCGGCACCTCCAGCCGGTCCAGCAAACTGGTCCACGGCGGGCTGCGCTATCTGGAGATGCTCGACTTCGCGCTGGTCCGCGAGGCCCTCAAGGAGCGCGGCCTGCTGCTGGAGCGCCTCGCCCCGCACCTGGTCAAGCCGGTCCCGTTCCTCTACCCGCTCCAGCACAAGGGCTGGGAGCGGCTGTACGCGGGCTCGGGCGTCGCGCTGTACGACGCGATGTCCATGGCCCGTGGCCACGGCCGGGGCCTGCCCGTGCACCGCCACCTGACCCGCCGTCACGCCCTGCGCGTCGCCCCCTGCCTCAAGAGGGACGCCCTGGTCGGCGCCCTGCAGTACTACGACGCCCAGATGGACGACGCCCGCTTCGTGGCCACCCTGGTGCGCACGGCGGCGTCGTACGGCGCGAAGGTGGCCAACCGCGCGCGTGTGACCGGGTTCCTGCGCGAGGGCGAGCGGGTCGTCGGGGCCCGGGTGCAGGACGTGGAGGGCGGCGGGGAGTACGAGATCCGGGCCAAGCAGATCGTCAACGCCACCGGCGTGTGGACCGACGACACACAGGCCATGGTCGGCGAGCGCGGGCAGTTCCACGTCCGCGCCTCCAAGGGCATCCACCTGGTCGTTCCCAAGGACCGCATCCACTCCACCACCGGCCTCATCCTGCGCACCGAGAAGTCCGTCCTGTTCGTCATCCCCTGGGGCCGGCACTGGATCGTCGGCACCACCGACACCGACTGGGACCTCGACAAGGCCCACCCGGCCGCGTCCAGCGCCGACATCGACTACCTGCTGGAACGCGTCAACTCGGTGCTCGCCGTACCGCTCGGCCGGGACGACGTCCAGGGTGTGTACGCCGGACTGCGCCCGCTGCTGGCCGGCGAGTCCGACGCCACCAGCAAGCTGTCCCGCGAGCACACGGTCGCCCACCCCGCGCCGGGGCTGGTGGTGGTGGCCGGCGGCAAGTACACGACCTACCGGGTGATGGCCAAGGACGCCGTCGACGAGGCCGTGCACGGGCTCGACATGCGCGTCGCCGACTGCGTGACGGAGGAGACCCCGCTGCTGGGCGCCGAGGGCTACCAGGCGCTGTGGAACGCGCGAGCGCGGATCGCCGCCCGCACCGGACTGCACGTGGTCCGCGTGGAGCACCTGCTGAACCGGTACGGCTCGCTGGCCGAGGAGGTCCTGGACCTCATCGCCGCCGACCCCGCGCTCGGCGAGCCCCTGCGCGCCGCCGACGACTATCTGCGCGCCGAGGTGGTGTACGCCGCCTCGCACGAGGGCGCCCGCCACCTGGACGACGTCCTCACCCGCCGCACCCGCATCTCCATCGAGACCTTCGACCGGGGCACCCGCAGCGCCCGCGAGGCGGCCGAGCTGATGGCGCCGGTCCTCGGCTGGGACAAGGACCAGATCGAGCGCGAGGTCGAGCACTACGAGAAGCGGGTGGAGGCCGAGCGCGAGTCCCAGCTCCAGCCGGACGACCAGACGGCGGACGCGGCACGCCTCGGTGCGCCGGACATCGTCCCGCTGTGACGCCCGCCTCCACCGCTCCCGGCCCGTATCACCCGAAAGTGTGACCCCGGTCGGGATCTCCGCCCGGGGCCCGGTCGTTCTACGGGGTGCGAGGGCAGAACTCGGCCGCGAGGAGGGCCGGTTCGAGGCGGGGATCCGCGATCTCGTCCGTGTTCACCCGGAAGGTGAGGACACGGCGGCCGTCGGCGGTGGCCGCGCTGCGCACGTAGCTCCCCGCTATCCGGCCGTTGTGCCCCCACACCGTGGTGCCGCACGGCAGCTTCACCGGAAACAGACCCATGCCGTACGAGCCGTGTGCGGCGCGGGTGTCGAGCATCTCGCGCAGCCGGTGCGAGGGCAGCAGCCGGCCGCCGAGCAGGGCGGCGTAGAAGCGGTCCAGATCGGCCAGCGTGGTCACCAGCTCACCCGCCGCCCCGGCCACGCGCGGGTCGAGCCGCGTGACGTCGGAACCATCGGCGGTGTAGGCCCGGCCGTGCGGCGCGGGCAGAGACCTGCGGGACCCGGGGAAGGAGGTGCCCGTCAGACCCAGCGGAGCGATGATGCGGCGCTCGGCCTCGACGGCGGGGGAACGGCCGGTGACCTGGCGGACGACCAGGCCGAGCAGGACGTAGTTGGTGTTGGAGTAGGAGTAGCGGCCCGGGTGGGCCGGAGGGAGGGCGAGAGCGACGTGCACGGCCTGAAGCGCGGTCAGGGGGACGGCACCGCGTGTGGTTTCGGTGAAGTCGGCCAGCCCGCTGGTGTGGGTGAGAAGGGCGCGCAGGGTGATGCGCCGGCCGTCGGTGCCGGGCCCGCGGAGCAGTCCCGGCAGGTGCCGCTCCACGGTGTCGGACAGGGCGAGCCGGTGCTCCGCGGCCAGCTGGAGCACGATCGTCGCGACGAAGGTCTTGGTGATGCTGCCGGCGCGGAAGTGGTCGGCGCGGCGGATGCCCTGGCCGGCGGTCGCGTAGCGGAGGCGGGCTCCGCCGCCCTCGGTGTCCCGGGCCAGCAGGGCCGCGGCGGGTGCCCCGCCGTCGGTGACGAACCGCAGCAGGACGGTGTCCGTGGCCGCGACCGGGGAGGCGTCCCGGGAGGTGGCCGGGGAGGCGTCCCGGGAGGCGGCGGGGGCGAGCAGCAGCGCCACGGACACCGGTATGGGCAGGACTGTCCGAAGCGTCGGCATACCGGTTCCTCCCTTCTTACGTCCCATCATCCCGGTAAGCGGAACGCCTGATTCAAGGGGGGTTCGAGGGCGGGAAGCGCGGGTCCCGGCCACGGGCACCCTGGGCGTCGGGCACTTGTCGGGTGAGAGACAATGGAGGCTCTGTCAGGGCGGGTTGTATGAGGGGACGCATGTCGGAGGCGGAGCGGGCGGGAGCATCTCGTCAGGAGACTCGTCAGGACAAGAGCGAGCGGCGTCTCCTCGCCGGGCGGTACCGGCTGGGAGACGTGCTGGGGCGCGGCGGTATGGGCACGGTCTGGCGCGCCGAGGACGAAACCCTGGGCCGGACGGTCGCCGTCAAGGAACTGCGGTTCCCGACGAACATCGACGAGGAGGAGAAGCGGCGCCTGATCACGCGCACCCTGCGCGAGGCCAAGGCGATCGCCCGGATCCGCAACAACAGCGCGGTGACGGTCTTCGACGTGGTCGACGAGGACGACCGGCCCTGGATCGTCATGGAGCTGGTGGAGGGCAAGTCCCTGGCCGAGGTCATCCGCGAGGACGGCCTGCTGAAGCCGAAGCGCGCCGCCGAGGTGGGCCTCGCCGTCCTCGACGTGCTGCGCTCCGCGCACCGGGAGGGCATCCTGCACCGCGACGTGAAGCCGTCCAACGTGCTCATCGCCGAGGACGGCCGGGTCGTGCTCACCGACTTCGGTATCGCCCAGGTCGAGGGCGACCCGTCCATCACCTCGACCGGCATGCTCGTCGGCGCCCCCTCCTACATCTCCCCGGAACGGGCCCGCGGCCACAAGCCGGGACCGGCGGCCGACCTCTGGTCGCTCGGCGGCCTGCTGTACGCGGCGGTCGAAGGCACCCCGCCCTACGACAAGGGCTCCGCGATCGCCACGCTCACCGCGGTGATGACCGAGCCCCTGGACGAGCCGAAGCACGCGGGGCCGCTGCGGGACGTCATCTACGGCCTGCTGACCAAGGACCCGGCCAAGCGGCTCGACGACGCCGGGGCCCGGACCATGCTCAACGCGGTGATCCACGCGCCCGAGCCGGAGCCGATGGACGCCACGCGGGTGGTCCCGCTGCCGGTGCAGCCCGGCGGCCCGGAGGGCCGGCGGGGCGAGGAGGCCGGGGAGAAGCTGCGCGGCGCGCTGCGTTCGGTGCGCAAGGCGGCCGGGGCGGCCTCGGCCGCGGCGACGGCACGGACGAAGAACGCGAGCGAGCCGGCCGCGCCGGGTACCGCCGGCGCGGCGGACGCCCGCGGCGCGGGCGGCGGCGTCGGAGACGGTGCCGGGGGCACGGTGTCCGGCGGGAGGCGGCCCGGTGCGGTCGGCGGGCCGGTCGCCGGATCCGCCGCGCGGCCCGGAGGCCCGGCCTCGGGTGCCACCGGCGCGCCGAACTCCGGTCCGAGCAGGCAGAGTTCCGGCTGGCCCGTGGTGCCGCCGCCGGATCTGGACCTGCCGCCGCGGCCGGTGCCCAGGGCACCGCTCACCGATGTGGTGCCCAAGCGCACCCTGGTGGTCATCGCCGTGGTGGTCGTGCTCGCGGTGCTCGGTACCGTGCTGGCCTTCGCCCTGAACGGCGACGGCGACGACGGCAAGAGCAGTGGGGCCAAGGGCGCCGCGAGCGCCCACGCTTCCACCGGGCAGGACAAGGACACGGGCGGTGACACCGGCACCGGGACCCGGAAGGACGACGCGAGTCCGGCGTCCACCGGCACCGACGCGGCGTCCGAGGCCCCGACGGACGCCGCGAGCGGGTCCGCCGACGGGTCCGCCGACGGCTCCGACGACTCCGACAAGTCCGGCTCCGACGACTCCTCCGGTTCCAAGGACGGCGGCGCCGCACCGGTGGTGACCACCCGCAAGGGCGGCCAGGGCTACTCGATCGGGCTGCCCGAGGGGTGGAAGTACCAGCGCAACGCAAGCGCCGGCGACCGCTACACCGGCCCGGAGGGGCAGAAGCTGCTCGTCGCCTGGACCAGCACGCCCAAGGGTGACCCGGTGGCGGACTGGCAGAACCAGGAGGGCTACATGGTGCGCTCCCAGTACCACAGGGTCCGCATCGAGAAGGTGGGCTACCGCGGCTGGAACACCGCCGACTGGGAGTTCACCTACGTCGAGGACGGCACGAAGTTCCGCACGATCGACCGGGGTTTCGTGGTGAACGGCCACCTCGGTTACGCGCTGATGTACACCGCGAAGGACGCCGGCTGGCACGGCGATCTGCGCGAGGACACCTGGAAGACGTTGACGAAGTCCTTCGAACCCAAGTCATAGCGGCCGTAAGCCGGTTTGCCGCATGAGAATCCGTCATCCTCTCAATGCGGGTTGCCTCCGGCACGTATCGTGAAGGGTCGCGGACCGTACGCAGCCGCATGTGTGTGCGAAGCGGGTCGTGAGGCGAACGGATGTGACCAACCGGGCGGCCGGGGGAGGCAAAGTGGACGACTACGCGGGTCGGGTGCTCGCCGACCGCTACCGCCTGCCCCTCCCGCCGTCCGACGAGTACGAACTCACCGAGACCCGCGCCTTCGACACCTACAGCGGGCAGGAGGTCCTCGTCCGGCAGGTGCCGTTGCCGGAGGTCGTCGAGGCCGAGGTGCTCGACGCGGAGGGGCTGCCCGAGGGTTTCACCGCCCGGGAACGTGTGTCCCGCCGGGCGCCGGAGGCCAGGACCGCCACCCGGCGGCCCGCCGATCCGGCGGTGCGGCGCGCCGTGGAGGCCGCGCAGGCGGCGGCCCGCATCCCCGACCATCCACGCCTGGACCAGGTTTTCGACGTGTTCGCCGAGGGCGGGTCGCTGTGGATCGTCAGCGAGTGGGTGGCCGCGCGCCCGCTGGCCGCCCTGCTCACCGAGAAGCCCCTGACGCCGTACCGGGCGGCCGAGGTCGCCTCCGATGTGCTGATGGCGCTCCGGGTGCTGCACGCGCACGGCTGGGTGCACCGCAACATCACGGTCCGCACGGTCCTGGTCTGCGAGGACGGCCGCGTGATGCTGACCGGCCTCGCGGCCGGCGCGGCGGAGGAGGCGTTGTGCGGGTACGACCCGGTGCCGACTCCCGAGGGTTTCGCGGACGACCCGGGCGGGCCGCCCGGCGCCGCGCCGGGCTCTGCCGGCGAGCGGCAGGGGCCGGCCCCCGGCACGGGCGGCGGCGGACCCCTGAGCCGGGATGCCGGCATCGGAGCCACGGAGGTGTCCGCCGGCACCGCGCCCGGCGGACCGGGCGTCGCTGACGTCGACCCCGAGGCCGCGCGGCGCGCCGCGATCCGGGCGCGGGCGGCCGGTGGACTGCCGCCGGGGGCGAACGGGGTGTCCGGTGCGGCCGGACCGGCGGCACAGCCGGCCCTGGAGACCGGCGCGGACATCCGGGCCGCCCGGGCCGGGGCCATCGCCGCGTATCGGGCCGGGTCCCGTGCCGCCGCCCGGGTCCACGAGGCCCAGCAGGGCGGACGCCCCGCCCTGCCCGGTGCCCGCCCGCCCGCCGAGGACGACACCGGCGCCGCCCGGACCGACGGCCCGGCACCCGCGCCGTACCCCGCGGAGGCGGGCACCGCGTCGCCGCCCGGCCGGATAGCCGACCCCTACGGAGTGCGCGGCGCCCCGTGGCACGGTGCCGCGCCACGCAGCGGCTCCGGCAGCACGCCCCCGGCCCTGGACGGCGGTCCGCAGCGGCCCGGCCTCCCCCCGGGGGATTCCCGTACCGGGCCCGCGTCCGTGCCGGGCCAGGGCTACGGCCCCGAGGGCCCGGGACAGGACCCGGAGCAGCAGTCGGGCCGACAGGTGCCGCCGGCGCCCGTGCCCGGCCGCCCGGGTGCCGTTCCGGGGCACTCCGCACCGGCCGCCGTCCCCGCCGTCCCCGCCGTCCCCGCACAGTCGGGCGGCGGGTGGGACGAGCCCGGTGCCGTGCGCCGCGGGCCCGGGACCGCGCTCGCGGCCGAGCGGGCGCGGCAGGTGCGGATGACCGTGGTGGGGCCGGTGACCGAGCGGTGGGCGCCGGAACAGGCCGGACCCGTGCACGAGAACTGGCAGCTGGCGGCGCCGATCGGCCCGGCCACCGACCTGTGGGCGCTGGGCGCGCTGCTGTTCCGGGCGGTGCAGGGGCACGCGCCGTACCCGGAGGAGTCGACGGCCGAGCTGGTGCAGCTGGTGTGCGCCGAGCCGCCCGCCTTCGCCGAGGAGTGCGGACCGCTGCGGCCGGTCGTGGAGTCGTTGCTGCGCCAGGACCCCACCGAGCGGCCGGAGGTCGAGGAGCTGAGCGGCTGGCTGCGCTCGCTGGTGCGGTCCGCTCCCGAGCCGGAGGCCGGCACCCATGTCGTCCCCGTGCCGCCCCCGGACCCGAGGCGGCTGCCGATCGTCCGGCGCCGCGGTGAGCTGGTGCGGCGGCGGCGCGCCCGGCTGCCCGCGACCCACCCGCACGGCCGGCACAAGCGGGGCCGGGAGGACGCCCGTTCGCCGCGCAGCCTCGGCCGGACCCTGCTCGTGCTCATCCTGCTCCTGCTGGCCGGCGGCATCGCCTACGCGATGCTCTTCATGCCGAAGGAGAAGGGCGACGGCGCGGCGGGCGGGGACCGCACCGGCAGCGCCGGGCGGACGAGCCCCGCGCCCACCCACACCCGGCAGCCCTCCGCCGGGCAGAGCGCGCCGGACGGCGACGCGGACGGCACCGCGTCCGCGCCCGCGACCGAGACCCAGACCGGCGGTGACCCCGCCGTCGCCGACGGGTTCACCCTGCGCAAGGACTCGGACGGCTTCCAGGTCGCCGTCGCCAAGGGCTGGGACCGCACCCCGAAGAACGGCAGCGGCCAGGTGGTCTACGCGCACGGGAACTTCGAGCTGATCGTCGTACCGGGGCGGGACGGCACGTCCGCCTACGGCAGCGATCCGATGGTGTACCAGCGGGACAAGGAGCGCGAACTCCAGCCGTACCGCGACTCCAGCTGGGCCACGGCCACCGGTCTGCGGACCACGCAGGTGGGCGGACGGACCATGGCCGAGGGGCAGTTCACCTGGACCGACGAGCAGGGGCGGGACCTGTTCGTGCGGAACATGGCGCTGCTGCTGAACGGCCGCTACCACATCGTCCAGGTGCGCGGCCCGGACGCCGAACGGGACGAGGTGACCCGGCTGTACGAGCAGGCTACCGCGACGTATCGCTACACCGGTTGAGCAGCGCGTGCACGGGGTGGGGCACCACCGGTCCGGTTCCCTTTCTCGCGTGGAAATGACCATCGTCACAGTGCGGTTTCCTTGGTACCCCGCTGGTTCCCTGTATGCGGACCGGTCCTTAGTCTGACCCTGTCAAGAGCATTGCGGGGCAACGTGAATCAGATGCAGGGCCTGCTCATAGCGGGCCGCTACCGGCTCGCCGATTCCATCGGCAGCGGCGGCATGGGCCGGGTGTGGCGCGCCCACGACGAGGTGCTGCACCGGAAGGTCGCCATCAAGGAGTTGACCGCCGCGCTCTACGTCTCGGACAGCGACCAGGCCGTCCTGCTCGCCCGCACCCGGGCCGAGGCACGGGCCGCCGCGCGCATCAACCACTCCGCCGTCGTCACCGTGCACGACGTCCTGGAGCACGACGGCCGCCCGTGGATCGTGATGGAGCTGGTCGAGGGCGAGTCGCTGGCCGACGCGGTCAAGGAACGCGGCCGCGTGGAGCCGACGGAGGCCGCACGGATCGGGCTGTGGGTGCTGCGGGCGCTGCGCGCCGCCCACTCCGCCGGTGTGCTGCACCGGGACGTCAAGCCCGGGAACGTACTGCTCGGCGCGGACCGCCGGGTGCTGCTCACCGACTTCGGCATCGCCCAGATCGAGGGCGACTCCACCATCACCCGCACCGGGGAGGTCGTCGGCTCGGTCGACTACCTGGCCCCCGAACGGGTGCGCGGCCACGATCCCGGCCCGGCCTCCGACCTGTGGGCGCTCGGCGCCACGCTGTACACGGCGGTCGAGGGACGCTCGCCGTTCCGGCGCACCTCGCCGCTGAGCACCATGCAGGCGATCGTCGAGGAGGGCGCGGACGAGCCGCACCAGGCCGGTCCGCTCGGTCCGGTCATCGCCGCGCTGCTGCACAAGGATCCGGCCCGGCGGCCGGGCGCCGAGCAGGCGGAGCAGATGCTCGCCGAGGCGGCGGAGGGCCGCCGTCCGCGCGCGGCACAGGCGTTCGTGCCGACCCAGAGCTCGGGGGTGCACACGGACGGCACCCCTGTCCCGCCCGGCCGCACCGGCGGGACTTCGGACACGGGCTACGGCACGCCGCCGTCGGGCGGGGCCCACGGGTCCGGCTCCCCGGCGGCCGGGTACGGGTCCGGGCCGGTCCCCGCCGGCCACGGCGGTGCGGGCCGTTCCGCGACCGGGCCGACGGCGGTGGGCCCCACGGCCGGTGCGCTCGCGACCGGACGGGCGGCGGCCGGCCGGCCCCGGCGCCGGCTGCGCACCCTCGCGCTGGTCGTCGCCCTCGCGGCCCTGCTGGGCGGCGGCGCGGCGGTGGCGATCCAGCAGTGGAGCGGTTGGCAGGAGAACTCCGGGTCCAGCGGCGGTACGAGCCCGGCTCCCGCGTCCGTCGGGAGCGCCACCCCCGGCACCGACGGTACGATCCCCGCCGGCTGGGAGACCCACGACGACCCGCTGGGCTTCCGTCTCTCCCTGCCCAAGGGCTGGAAGCGGAAGGTGTTCAGCATCGAAGGCGATCTCAAGCAGATCGACTACACGCCCGACGACGACAGGCACTTCGTCCGCATCTCCATCGACAGTTCGCCGGACTACGCCGCCCCGCTCTCCCACCAGGAGGACCTGGAGCAGCAGCTCCACCGGCTGGCCGACTATCAGCGCGTCACCATGAAGGAGAACATCTACCGCGACCGCAAGGGCGCGCTGTGGGAGTACACCTGGACCGCGCTGCAGAAGGACTCGCCGAACGGCGCCGGGCCCCGCCGGGCGACCGAGGAGACGTACTTCTCGCGCGAGGGCACCGAGTACGCGATCTACATGTCCTCGCCCGCCGAGGACTGGCCGACGGCCGCCAAGCAGTTCCAGTGGGTGCTGCGGAGCTGGCAGGAGCCGGACGCGGGCTGACCCGGTCGGTCAACCGGTCCGGACGCGGGCGGAGTCGGTCGGCAACTCGTCCGGAAGCGGGGCGGAGTCGGCCGGTCAACCGGTCCGGACGGGGGCCGAGTCGATCGGCCAACCGGTGCCGAGGACGGCCGAGTCGGCCGAAAATGGCTGGCTGCGCGGGGTGTCTTGGCCGAGCGGCGCCCCGGAGGGCGGGGGCCCCGTGCGGCATGATGGGGCGCATGGGGACCGAGGGAGCCGGCTTCCGGCTGATCGCGGGCCGTTACCGCCTGGAGGAACGCATCGGGCGCGGCGGCATGGGCGTCGTGTGGCGGGCGAGCGACCAGGTGCTGGGCCGTCAGGTGGCGGTCAAGGAACTCCTGCCGGACGACTCGCTCCCGGACGAGGACACCCGGCGCCGCCGTGACCGGACGTTCCGTGAGGCCCGCGCGGTCTGCCAGCTGCGGCACCCGCACATCATCGTCGTGCACGACGTGGTGGAGCAGGACGAACGGCCGTACCTCGTGATGGAGTTGATCGACGGCGGTTCGCTCGCCGACCGGGTCGCCCGGCACGGTCCGGTCGACGCCGCCGAGGCCGCGCGGGTCGGCATCGCCCTGCTGAGCGCGCTGCGCACCGCGCACGAGGCGGGGGTCCTGCACCGGGACATCAAACCGGCGAACGTGCTGATCGAGTCCGGCACCGACCGGGTCGTCCTCACCGACTTCGGTATCGCGCAGGTCGCCGGCGCCACCACGCTCACCGAGACCGGTTCCTTCGTCGGCTCGCCCGAGTACACCGCGCCGGAGCGGATGTCCGGGGTGCGCACCGGGCCGGAGTCCGACCTGTGGTCGCTGGGGGCGCTGCTGTGCACGGTCCTCAGCGGCGAGTCGCCGTTCCGGCGCGACTCGCTCGGCGGCATCCTGCACGCCGTCGTCGCCGACGAGATCCGCCCGCCGGCCGAGGCCGATCCCCTGTTGCCCGTCGTCCGGGGCCTGCTGGAGCGCGACCCCGACCGGCGGCTGGGCGCGGCGGACGCCGAGCGGATGCTCCGTGCCTACCTGGAGACCGGCCGCACCCCGGACGCGCCGGGCGGCCCGAGCACCGCGGGAGGGCACGGCGGCGGGCTCATCCACCGCATCGGCGGGAGCCGCGCGGCGAAGCCCCCGGCGCCCTACACACCGACCCAGCGGGACCTGCCCCACGGCGGACCGGCGGTGTCCGCTCCGGCCGGGACGCCGGCCGATCCGTCCCCGGCCCGGTCGTCGCCGCGCGGGGTGCTGGTGGCGGCGCTGCTCGTCGCCGCGCTGGCCGGGGCCGGTGTGTCGGCCGCGGCGCTGCTGTGGCACCACGACGGTGACGGGGGCGGCGGCACTCCCGGCGGCACGGCGACGACCCCGGCGTCGACCCCGGCGACCCGAACCGGCACGGGCTCCACGGGTACGACGACGGGCACGGGCCTCACGACGGGTACGACACCGTCCCCGACCGCGAGCGGAACCGGGCCGACGGTCACGCCCGGCGCGTCCCGTCCGGGGGGCGCCGGCTCGCACACCGCGCCCTCCGGATATCGCACGGCCCGGGACCCGGCCGGCTTCTCCCTCGCCGTGCCGGAGGACTTCGTCCGCGACCCCCAGGGCGAGCGGGTCTTCTACCTCTCGCCCGGCCGGACCTACCGCCTGGGCGTCAAGGTCGGCGCACCGCAACCGGGCGGCCCCCGGGGCATGCTGGACCGGTCGGCCGCCGACGGCCCCTCCACCAATCCCGGCTACCACGACGGCCGGGTCACCACGGCCACGCACCACGGGCACCCCGCCGCGCTCTGGGAGTTCACCTGGAACGGCTTCAGCGCCGCGGAGGGCCCCCGCCACACCTACGACCTGTGCTGGGAGGAGGGCGGGCTGCTGTACGACGTCTGGGTGTCGGCGCCGGTGGGGAAGGTGCGGGAGGCCCGGGAGTACTTCGACGTGGCCGTCGACACGTTCTCGGTCACGGGTGTGTGACCGGTTCGCCTTCCCTGTGGCTGCGGACGCCGGGGGCGCGATAGAGATGACGCATGAGCAGTGACGGGGGAGTCGGCCACGGGGTCGACGACACGACGAGTTTTGTTCTGCAACCGCCGAGACCACGACCGGGCCCGGGCGGCGTGGCCCCCGCGGTGCCGGGCCCGGCCGCCCCGGCCGCGGAGCACGCCCCGGCCGCGGACTCGGCACCTTCCGCCGCAGAGCACGCCCCGGCCGCGGACCCGGCGCCTTCCGCCGCGGAGCACGCCCCGGCCGCTCCGACCGCGGACCCGGTGCCGTCCGCAGGGGAGCCGGGGACCGGGCGGCTCGTCGCGGGCCGCTATCGGCTGCTCGGGAAGCTGGGTCACGGCGGCATGGGCACGGTGTGGCGGGCCAAGGACGAGACGGTGGACCGTGAGGTAGCCGTGAAGGAACCCCGGGTACCGGACCACCTTCCCGAGCGCGAACAGGCCAACGCCTTCGAACGGATGCGCCGCGAGGCCCGTGCGGCGGCCCGGCTGGACCACCCCGCGGTGGTGAACGTGCACGACGTCGCGGTCGTCGACGGCCGGCCGTGGATCGTGATGGAGCTGGTGCACGGCCGCACCCTCGGCAGCGCGCTGCAGGACGGCACCCTGGACGCGCGGGAGGCGGCCCGGATCGGTCTCCAGGTCCTCGGCGCGCTGGAGGCGGCGCACGCGGCGGGCGTGCTGCACCGGGACGTCAAGCCCGACAACATCCTGCTGGGCCGGCACGACCGGGTCGTCCTCACGGACTTCGGCATCGCCTCGATCGAGGGCGACACGCGGCTCACGGACACCGGCGGCTTCGTCGGCTCGCCCGAGTTCATCGCGCCGGAGCGGGTGCTGGGGCAGCGGCCCGGCCCGGCGAGCGACCTGTGGTCGCTGGGCGTGGTGCTGTACTCGGCCACGGAGGGCGTGTCGCCCTTCCGCCGCAGCAACACGCCAGCCACCCTCCAGTCCGTCCTCCACGCCACCCCGGCCCCGCCCGCGTCCGCCTCCGGCCCGCTGGCCGAGGCCATCGACGGGCTGCTGCACAAGGACCCCGCGCACCGCCCCACGGCGGACCGGGTCCGCGCCCTGCTCCGGGAAGCGGCGAGCCCCCCGGCGCCCCCGGCCCCCGCCTCCCCGGCCCCGGCGAGCACGCCCCTCACGGGCCCCTCGCCGTCCGGGACCGCCCCGGCCGCCCCGACCGTCTCCCGCTCGCGCCGCCGGGGCCGTATCGCCTGGCTCGCGGCCGGCGCGGCGGCGGTCGCGACGGCCGTCACCGCGTACCTCGTGCTCGCGGACTCCTCCGCGGGCCCTCTGCCCGACGGCTGGGCGAAGCGGCCGGAGAGCGGACTGGGCGTCACCCTGGCCGTCCCCGCGAGTTACCAGGTCACCCGGCCGGAGAAGGACGACAGCGACAGGAACTGGGTGACGTACACGGACTGGAGCGGCGGCGTCTGGATCCGGCTGCACCTGGACCGCCGGGCGGAGGACTCCCTGGACCGGATCAAGTCCAGTGCGCGGGCCCAGATGTACGACGCCAACGAGCAGTTCAAGAGCCAGGGCGACTACGACCTGGACATGGGCAAGGCCACGAGGACCGTCCCGGACACGGACGCCACGTACCACGGCCGGCAGGCCGCCGGGAACACGGTCACGTATCCCTCCGACGACTCGGACGGCCGCCCGCGCGAACTCCGGATCTTCTACTACCGCACCAAGTCCGGGGACATGTACGAACTGGCCGTCGGCTATCCGGGCAAGGGCGACTTCACCGCCCGCGGCCGGGAGGTGGCGAAGACGGCGATCGCCGGCCTGGACATCACGAAGCCCTGAGCCGTGCGGTCCCGGACCCACGCGGCCCCGGACCTCGCGAGGCCCCGAGCCGTGTGGTCCCGGACCCACGCGGCCCCGGACGTCATGACACCCCGCGGTCGCGGTACCTGCCCGGTGTGGTGCCGAACTCCCGGCTGAAGGCGTGCGAGAGGGCGTACGGGCTGCCGTACCCCGTCTCCCGCGCCACCGTCGCGAGCGACGCGTCCGTCTCGCGCAGCCGTGTCGCCGCCAGGGTCAGCCGCCACCAGGTGAGGTACGCCATCGGCGGCCGGCCGACCAGCGTGGTGAAGCGGCGGGCCAGGGTGGCCCGGGAGACGCCCGCCTCGGCGGCCAGCCGGCCGGCCGTCCAGGGGGCCGCCGGATCGGAGTGCAGGGCACGCAGCGCGGCCGTCGTCACCGGGTCGTTCAGCACCGCCGGCCAGGCCCCCGTCTCCGCCTCGGCCATCCAGGCCCGGATCAGGTAGACGAAGAGCAGGTCCAGCAGGCTCGGCAGGGCGAGGCAGCCGCCGGGGCGGCGCTCCTCCAGCTCACGCGCCAGCAGGTCGACGCCCGCCCGCAGCTCCGGGTGGCCGCCGATCCGGTGGGGCAGATGCACCACCTGCGGCAGCTCCGCCATCAGCGGATGCGTACGGCTGCGGTCCAGCCGGTACTTGCCGCACAGCAACTCCACCTCGGGCCCGGGCCCCGGACGCCGTACGTCCGTGTCCCGCACCTCGTCGAAGGGGACCGCCCGCCGCACCTCCGCCGCCCCCGCCGCCGCGTGCGCCAGCACGTGCCCGGCGCCGTGCGGAAGCAGCACCACGTCCCCCGGCCCCAGGGGCACGGGCTGGCCGTCCCCGTCCGGCAGGAGCAGGCAGGTGCCGCTCAGGACGACATGGAAGCCCGCGCCCTCGTAGGGCGCCAGGCGGACGCACCAGGTTCCGCCCACCCGCAGCCGGCTGGAGGAGGGGCTCCCCGCCCGGACGGCGGCGATCGCATCGCTGACCACATCCATGAGACGACAGCGTATCCGTTTGCGCCAATCAGGCATTGGGACGCTCACGCCGGAAACCTAGAGTCCTTCATATGACAGACGGCATGACAGGCATGACAGGTATGACAGGCATGACAGGTATGACAGAGGACCGCGTACAGCGTTTCCTGATCGGTGACGTCGAGGTGCTGCGCATCATCGAGTGGCGGGGGCCGCACGTGCCCGTCGCCGACCTGGTGCCCGAGTGCGGGCCGGAGGTGTGGGCCGCGCACGAGGCGCAGCTCGTCCCCGACCACCGGGAAGCCGGCGGGGACCGGGCCGTGGTGGCGCTCCAGACCTGGGTGCTGCGCAGCGGCGGACGGACCGTGCTGGTCGACACCGGCGTCGGCAACGGCCGGGAGCGGCCCGGCAGCCCCTTCTTCCACCGGCGGCAGGGGGACTTCCCGGACCGGCTGGAGCGGGCGGGTGTCCGGCCCGAGGACGTCGACGTCGTGGTCAACACCCATCTGCACGCCGACCACGTCGGCTGGAACACCCGGGACGCAGACGGCGAGTGGGTGCCCTCCTTCCCACGGGCCCGCTACCTCCTCCCGGCCGCCGACGACCACCACTTCGGCCCGGCCGGCGGCTACGCGGGCGGCGCACGGCCCATGGACCGGCTGGTCTACGAGGACAGCGTCGCCCCCGTGCACCGCGCCGGACAGGCGCGGTTGTGGCAGGACACGCACCGGATCGACGAGCACCTCGTGCTGGAGGCCGCCCCCGGGCACACCCCGGGCTCCTCCGTCCTGCGCGTCGAGTCCCGGGGGGAACGCGCGGTGTTCGTCGGCGACCTGCTGCACAGCCCGGTGCAGATCCTGCGGCCCGAGTGCAGCAGCTGCTTCTGCCTCGACCCGCGGCAGGCCGCCCGGACGCGGCAGCGCGTCCTGGAACGGGCGGCCGAGGAGCGGGCGTTGGTGGTGCCGGCGCACTTCGGCGGGGCCGGTGCGGTGGAGGTGCGCGAGGCCGGGTCCGGGTTCAGCCTGCACCGGTGGGCCGCCTGACCGCCCGCTTCGACAACGGCGTGGTGCGCACGGTACTCATGTGACATGACTGAAGACGGCGAACACCCGCCCGACGCACGTCTGATCGGCGGCCGTTACCGGCTGGCCGGACGCCTCGGGGCCGGGCCGGCCGGGACCGTGTGGCGTGCCCGGGACGAGCAGGCGAAGGCACTGGTCGCCGTCAAGGAGCCGCTGCTGCCCGGCGATCCGGCCGCCGACGAGGAGAGCCGGCGGATCGCGCACCGGCTGCACCACGAGGCCCGGGCCGCCACCCGGGTGCGGCACCCCTCGGCCGTGACGGTGTACGACGTCGTCACCGAGGACGGGATCCCCTGGATCGTCATGGAGCTGGTGGCGGGCGAGTCGCTGCGCGAGGTGCTGCGGCGCGGGCCGCTGCCGGCCGCCGAGGCCGCGCGCATCGGGCTCGCCGTCCTCGGCGCGCTGCGCGCCGCCCACGCCGTCGGCATCGTGCACCGGGACGTCAAACCGGCCAACGTCCTGCTGGAGTCCGGCACCGGACGGGTCGTCCTCACCGACTTCGGCATCGGCGACGGACACCCGGACGACGCGCCCGCCGGTTTCGTCGCGCCCGAGCGGGCGGCGGGACCCGGCGCCGGTCCGGCCTCCGACCTGTGGTCCCTGGGCGCGCTGCTGCGCGCCGCCCTGGGGGACACGGACCCGGGCCCGCTGGCCCCGCTGCTGGACCGGCTGCAGGCCGACGAGCCGGCGGCCCGGCCGCACGCGGAGGAGGTCGACGCCGTGCTCCGCGACCACCTGGGCCTCGCTCCCGTGCCCGAGCCGCCGCCCGAGCCGGCGCCGGAACCCCGCCCGCTGCCCGCCGGCCGCACCCCGGTCCCGCCCCCCGCACCCCGCCGCACCCCCCTGACCGCCTTGGGTCTGCTGCTCACGAGAAAACCCGAGGCCGACTGATCGTCACCCCGTCAACGCCCTGATCAGCGCATTTGCTGCCAGTGATCACTGGCAGTGTGTGAGCGTGCCGTGAAACCGCGTTACCGACGGGTACACAAAGCCTGCGCTCCGGCATACCCTGCGCGTCATGACGGACACGCAGGCCCCGGACATCGCCGGTACCAACCCGCTCGCGCCCGCCCCCCAAGGCGCCCGCACCGCCGCCGACGTGGTCACCCCGGAGTTGGTGGCCCAGCTCACCAAGGGCGTCGTCGGCTCCGGTCGCACCGCCAACCACACCCCGTTCACCGGCGAGAAGCTGGCCGACCTGCCCGAGTCCACCCCGGAGGACGTCGACCGGGCCTTCGAAGCGGCCCGCACCGCCCAGGCCGTGTGGGCGAAGACCCCGGTACGGCAGCGGGCCGCCGTCCTGCTCCGCTTCCACGACCTGCTGCTGGAGCGGCAGGGCGAGGTCCTCGACCTGATCCAGCTGGAGACCGGCAAGGCCCGCCTGCACGCGCACGAGGAGGTGCAGGCCGTCGCCGTCGCCGCCCGCCACTACGGCCGCCGGGCCGCGGCGTACCTGAAGCCCAAGCGGCACATGGGCGCCATGCCGACCCTGACGAAGGTCACCGAACTCCGCCACCCGCGCGGGGTGGTGGGCCAGATCGCCCCCTGGAACTACCCGCTGGAGCTGTCCGTCGGCGACGCCCTGCCCGCCTTCGTCGCGGGCAACGCCGTGGTGATGAAGCCGGACACGGAGACCTGCCTCACCGCGCTGTGGGCACGTGACCTGCTCGTCGAGGCCGGGCTGCCCGAGGGCGTCTTCCAGGTCGTTCTCGGCGAGGGCCCGGTCGTCGGCCCGGAACTGGTCAAGCGCGCCGACTACGTCTCCTTCACGGGCTCCACCCGCACCGGCCGCGAGGTCGCCGCCGGCGCCGCCTCCCGCCTGGTCGGCGTCTCCCTGGAACTCGGCGGCAAGAACGCCATGCTGGTGCTGGAGGACGCCGACATCGAGAAGGCCGCCGCCGGTGCCGTCCGCGCCTGCTTCTCCTCGGCGGGCCAGCTGTGCATCTCCATCGAGCGGCTGTTCGTCCACGAGTCCGTCGCCGACGCCTTCCTGGAGCGGTTCGCCGCCCGCACCCGGGCCATGCGGCTCGGCAACTCCCTCGCCTACGGCGCCGACATGGGCTCGCTGGTCGGCGAACGCCAGCTGGAGACCGTCGAGCGGCATGTCCGGGAAGCCGTCGCCAAGGGCGCGAAGGTGATCACGGGCGGCGTGGCCCGCCCCGACATCGGCCCCTACTTCTTCGAGCCCACCGTCCTGGACGGCGTCGACACCTCCATGGCCGTCTGCGAGGAGGAGACCTTCGGCCCGGTCGTCTCCGTCTACCGCTTCACGAGCGACGACGAGGCCGTCGAGCGCGCCAACGCCACCCCGTACGGCCTGAACGCCTCCGTGTGGACGACGGACGCCCGCCGCGGCCGGGACGTCGCCGCCCGTCTGCGCACCGGCACGGTCAACGTCAACGAGGGCTACGCACCCGCCTACGGCAGCGTCCAGTCGCCGATGGGCGGCATGAAGGACTCCGGCCTCGGCCGCCGCCACGGCTCCGAGGGCATCCTCAAGTACACCGAGGCCCAGACGGTGGCCCAGCAGCGCCTGCTGCCGATGGCGCCGTCGCTGGGGATGGACGACGAGAAGTACGCCCGGTTCATGAGCACGAGTCTCCGGGTCATGAAGGCATTCCGGTTCCGTTAGGGACACCCGTTCGCAAACACCCGTTCTCGACGAGGAGAGCACGTGTCGCAGGAGAAGTCTGTCCAGACCCGGGACGAGGACGGGTACGACTACGACGTCATCGTGGTCGGATCGGGGTTCGGCGGCTCGGTCACGGCCCTGCGCCTGACCGAGAAGGGGTACAGGGTGGGCGTCCTGGAAGCGGGCCGCCGCTTCACCCGCGCCACCCTCCCGAAGAATTCCTGGGACCTGAAGAACTACCTCTGGGCCCCGAAGCTCGGCATGTACGGCATCCAGCGGATCCACCTGCTGGGCAACGTCATGGTGCTGGCCGGAGCGGGTGTCGGCGGTGGCTCGCTGAACTACGCCAACACCCTCTACGTACCGCCGAAGGCGTTCTTCGACGACCCCCAGTGGCGGCACATCACCGACTGGCAGGAGGAGCTGAAGCCGTACTACGACCAGGCCCAGCGCATGCTCGGCGTCCGGCTCAACCCCACCATGACCCCCTCCGACGTCCACCTGAAGGCGGCGGCCCAGCGGATGGGGGTCGGGGACACCTTCCACCTCGCGCCGGTCGGCGTGTACTTCGGCGACGGCAAGGACGCGGACGGCAAGGCGAAGGCCCGGCCCGGAGAGCGGGTGAACGACCCGTACTTCGGCGGGGCCGGGCCCGACCGGAGGGCCTGCACCGAGTGCGGCGAGTGCATGACCGGCTGCCGGCACGGCGCGAAGAACACCCTCAACGAAAACTACCTGTACCTCGCCGAGAAGGCGGGCGCCGTCGTCCACCCCATGACGACGGTCGTGTCCGTCACGGACGACTCGCGGGGCGGTCATGCGGTGGCGACCCTGCCGACGGACCGCAGGAAGAAGGGCGCGGGCCGGATCTTCACCGCCCGCAAGGTGGTCCTCGCGGCCGGCACCTACGGCACCCAGACCCTGCTGCACCGCATGAAGGCGGGTGGCCAGCTGCCGTACCTGTCGCCGCGGCTCGGCGAACTGACCCGCACCAACTCCGAGGCACTGGTCGGCGCGCAGACCGACGACCGCCGCTACCGCAGGGCCACCGGCACACCGCGGGCCGACTTCACGCGGGGCGTCGCCATCACGTCCTCGATCCACCCCGACGAGAACACCCACGTCGAGCCGGTCCGCTACGGCAAGGGCTCCAACTCGATGGGCGGCCTGTCGATCCTCCAGGTGCCGTACACGGAGGGCTCCTCGCGGGTGCTCGCCTGGCTGACGAACGCGGCCCGGCACCCGCTGCTGGTCGCCCGGTCCCTGTCCAACCGGCGCTGGTCGGAGCGGACCATCATCGGCCTGGTCATGCAGTCCCTGGACAACTCGCTGACCACCTCCCTGAAGAGCGGCGGCGTCGGCAAGGGGCTGCTCACCGCCCGGCAGGGGCACGGGGCGCCCAACCCCAAGCAGATCAGGGCCGCGACCGAGGCCGCCTCCGCGCTCGCCGCCGAGATCAACGGCTTCGCCGGCAGCAACGTCGGCGAGCTGATGGGCACCCCGCTCACCGCGCACTTCCTCGGCGGCTGCCCCATCGGGGACTCCGCGGAGACGGGCGTGATCGACCCGTACCACCGGCTCCACGGCCACCCCGGCATCTCGGTCGTGGACGGCGCGGCGGTCTCGGCGAACCTGGGGGTGAACCCCTCGCTGACGATCACCGCGCAGGCCGAACGGGCGATGTCGTTCTGGCCGAACAAGGGCGAGGAGGACCCGCGGCCGGCGCCGGGAGCGGCGTACGAACGGCTGAAGCCGGTGGAGCCGCAGGCCCCGGTGGTCCCGGCGGACGCGTTCGGCGCGCTGCGGCTGCCGTTCCTGGGGATGCCGGCGGTGCCGCCGAAGAAGTGACCGTGAGCGGTGGGGAGGAAGTGGAGGGACCTGCATCCCCCTCCGAAGGCAGGTCCCTCACACCGTTTCTTGATCCGGCAGGTTTGATCAGCGAAAAGTGTGAAGGGTTGCTCCGGATCCGCGGGGTTTTCCTGTGACCTGAGTCACATGGCTCCGCTCCGGGTACGGGCATGACGAAGGGCCCCGCGGGGCGGAGAGGCCGCGGGGCCCTTCGTACGGTCAGCACCGGCTCAGGGCGGCGCCGGTGCCTGGGAGCGGCGCCGGGGGGGAGTGCGCCGCTGTTCATGTGCCCTGTGACCTGCATGCAGTTTTCCGCCGGCCGGCCCCGGGCGTCCCCGGAGCCGGCCGTTCTCATGGGTGACCGGGCTGCTGTCCCCTGCCGTCCGGTCACTTTCCGGAGCGAGGTCCCACGGCGTACGGCACGACCCGTACGCCTCATCGCTCCGGCGAGCCACGCGTGGTTCTGTCGGGCCCGCCCCTGGCTGACACGGACACCCCCTCAACGAAGCGGTGCGCGGGCCGGTCACGCGCCGTACGGGTGAGACCGGGACCGAACTCAGATGCGACCCCGGCACAGCTCCAGCAGGGTCATCGCGAGGGCGGTGCCGGGCTTGCCGAGGGCGTCCCGGTAGCGGCCGAGGATCTCCATCTCGCGGGAGAGGTGCACCCGCCGCCCGCCGGAGGCGATCCGGGTCTGCTGGACGACGGCGGAGACGGCCATCCGCTCCTGGATGAGGCCGATGATCCGGTCGTCGAGCGCGTCGATGCGCTCCCGGGCGCCGGCGATGGTCGCCTCGGGGTCGGAGACCGGCGCGGGAGTGGTGGCCGGCGCGGGCGTGGCGACCACCTGCGGGGCGGCGGTCGTCTCCGGGGTGGTGGTGGTCATGTCGGGCTCCTCGGTCGGTGCGGCGGAGGCCCCTGGAACGCAGAACCCGGAACAACGACAGGCGCCCCGGGCCTTGTCGGCCCGGGGCGCCTGGGAAGTCGCTTGGCGTCAGCTCAAGCAGCACGACCATGGCAGCCGGCGGGCCGGATGCCATAGGTAAAGACGAAGGTCGAGTGCTTGCGCATACCGCCAGTATGCCACGGCGCCCTACGGGGGAGGGCCTTCCCGCCCACCCCCGTTAGACTCGGTAGCACAGACCCCCGCCCGACCACCAGAAGGCACCCCGTGTCATCAGCGACTCCCACTGCCGCCACCACCGACACCGTCCTGGTCGTCGACTTCGGCGCGCAGTACGCCCAGCTCATCGCCCGTCGCGTCCGCGAGGCGCGGGTCTACAGCGAGATCGTGCCGAGCACCATGCCGGTCCAGGAGATGCTCGCCAAGAACCCCGCGGCGATCATCCTCTCCGGAGGCCCCTCGTCGGTGTACGAGGAGGGTGCCCCCCGCCTCGACCGCGAGCTCTTCGAGTCCGGCGTCCCCGTCTTCGGCATGTGCTACGGCTTCCAGCTGATGGCGCAGGTCCTCGGCGGCACCGTCGACAACACCGGCGCGCGCGAGTACGGCCGTACCGACCTCCACGTCTCCAGGAACTCCTCCACCCTGTTCGAGGGCACCCCGGGCGAGCAGCAGGTGTGGATGTCGCACGGCGACGCCTGCTCCGCCGCCCCCGAGGGCTTCACGGTCACCGCGTCCACGGACGTCGTCCCGGTCGCCGCGTTCGAGAACGACGAGAAGAAGCTCTACGGCGTCCAGTACCACCCCGAGGTCATGCACTCCACGCACGGCCAGCAGGTGCTGGAGCACTTCCTGTACCGCGGTGCCGGCCTCGAGCCGAACTGGACCACCGGCAACGTGATCGAGGAGCAGGTCGAGGCCATCCGCGAGCTGGTCGGCGACAAGCGCGCGATCTGCGGCCTGTCCGGCGGCGTGGACTCCGCCGTCGCCGCCGCCCTCGTCCAGAAGGCCATCGGCTCCCAGCTGACCTGCGTGTACGTCGACCACGGCCTGATGCGCAAGGGCGAGACCGAGCAGGTCGAGAAGGACTTCGTCGCGGCCACCGGCGTGCAGCTGAAGGTCGTCGACGCCGAGGAGCGCTTCCTCGACGCCCTCAAGGGCGTCTCGGACCCCGAGGAGAAGCGCAAGATCATCGGCCGGGAGTTCATCCGCGTCTTCGAGCAGGCGCAGGCCGAGATCATCGCCGACGAGGGCCCGGCCGTGGAGTTCCTGGTCCAGGGCACCCTGTACCCGGACGTGGTCGAGTCCGGCGGCGGCACCGGCACCGCGAACATCAAGTCGCACCACAACGTCGGCGGCCTGCCCGAGGACCTCGAGTTCAAGCTGATCGAGCCGCTGCGCAAGCTGTTCAAGGACGAGGTCCGCATGGTCGGCCAGGAGCTGGGCCTGCCGGAGGAGATCGTCCAGCGCCAGCCGTTCCCCGGCCCGGGCCTCGGCATCCGGATCGTCGGCGAGGTGACCAAGGAGCGGCTCGACCTGCTGCGCGACGCCGACGCCATCGCCCGCGAGGAGCTGACCGCGGCCGGCCTGGACCGCGACATCTGGCAGTGCCCGGTGGTCCTGCTCGCCGACGTCCGCAGCGTGGGCGTCCAGGGCGACGGCCGCACCTACGGCCACCCGATCGTCCTGCGCCCGGTCTCCTCCGAGGACGCCATGACCGCGGACTGGTCCCGGCTGCCGTACGACGTCCTCGCCCGCATCTCGACCCGGATCACCAACGAGGTCCGGGACGTCAACCGGGTCGTCCTCGACGTGACCTCGAAGCCGCCGGGCACCATCGAGTGGGAGTAGTCCTCCCGCGGCTGAAGGTCACGTCCGCCTGAGAGTGCGCACCGGCTCTCCGGACTTCCAGACCTGGGCGACCAGATACGTGTCGTCCTCGACGTAGGTCCGTACGACCTCCGTCAGCTCGGTGCGGAAGAGGTGGAACGGCTGCGGCGGTTCCACCTCTTTCACGTACGCGGCCTTGGCCGCGCCCTCCTCGACCTCGAACGCCCGCCCGCCGACCCGCACGTCCCCGACGCCGCTCGTCTCCGTCCCGTCGCCGGGGTTGGCCTGGAGGGTGAAACGCGGGTCCCGGCGCAGGTCGAGGGCCTTGAGCGAGCCCGGCATCATGCCGAGCCACAGCTCCCCGCCCAGGATCCGGACCTCCAGGCCCGAGGTGCGGGGCGAACCGTCCCCGCGGAGGGTCGCGAGGACGTGATGCCGGTACGCGCCGAAGCGCTCTTCGGCGATCCTCGCCAGTTCGGGTGCGGCGGTGCTGAAGGATGCCCAGTTCATGCGCGCCAGTCTCACCGGGAATCCCGACATCCTCTGTCGGGTATCCGCTGCGTACGGCATCTTTACAAACCGGCTCTGCCCTTTTGCGCCCCCCGGCGGTACCTTCCGGCCCGTACGCCATGCAAGTACGGGAGGATCTATGCACGGGCCCACCCCGCCCCTGCCGCTGCCCACGGGCCAGCTGCGGTTCGCCATGCCGCCGATGCACGACTCGGCCGAGGACGAACGCCGGCACCGCAAGGAACGGCTCGCGGGCGCCCTGCGGATCTTCGGGCGCGCCGGCTTCGAGGACGGGGTGTCCGGGCACATCACGGCCCGGGACCCGGAGTTCACCGACTGCTTCTGGGTCAACCCCTTCGGGATGCCCTTCAAGCACGTCACCGTCGGCGATCTGGTCCTCGTCAACCAGGACGGTCAGGTCGTCGAGGGCCGCTACCACGTCAACCAGGCCGCCTTCACCGTGCACGCCCAGGTGCACGCGGCCCGCCCCGACGTCGTCGCCGTCGCCCACTGCCACTCGGTGCACGGCCGCGCCCTCGCCGCCCTCGGCGACCTCATCGACCCCATCACCCAGGAGAGCTGCGCCTTCTACGAGGACCTCGCCCTCTACGACACCTACACCGGTGTCACCGTGGACGCCGAGGAGGGCCGCCGGATCGCCGCCGCCCTGGGCTCCCGCAAGGCACTCGTGCTGCGCAACCACGGACTGCTCACCGTCGGCGACTCGGTGGACGCGGCGGCCTGGTGGTTCCTCTCCCTGGACCGGTCCTGCCAGGTGCAGCTGCTGGCCAAGGCCGCGGGCCGGCCCGTGCTCATCGACCACAAGGCGGCCGTCGCCACCCGCGAACAGCTCGGCGGCGACCTGGTGGGCTGGATCAACTACCAGCCGCTGTGGCAGGACATCAGCCGCAGCGAACCGGACCTGCTCAGCTGAGACCACCGCCGCACCCGCCCCCGCCCCCGCATCCTTAGCCGTCCGCGCCGGCGCTCCGGCTCGTGGCCGACACCCGAGACCGCCTCCAGCGGTACGGCGATCTCCCCGTACGTCTGCCGGAACAACGGCACGCAGCGATGCAGCCCGGGAGTGATCCGGATCGTGCTGCCGTCGAAGGCCCGGGTCCCGTACCGCTGGATGATCTCGGCCCTACGGAGACCCTCGCGGCCGGGTCAACACGGCGGCCCCGGCTTCACCCGCGGTGACCCGGCCCAGCCGCCCCGGACGGCCCGCGGTAGGGCACAATTCGCTGTCAACACCGGGGAGTTGTCCGGACGTCGTGCCCACCACGGGCGCCGGCGGCCGACTCGGCAGGTCGTGGGGAAGGCGGGCGTCGGACGTGGCGGTGCAGGAGGCGAGAGGGGACACGGGTGCCGAAGGCGTCCACGAGGGCGGCTGCACCTGCGGGGACTGTCCGCACGGCGCCCGGCAGGGGCACCGGCGGGCCGTCGCCGCGTTCCTGCGTCGGCGCGACGAGTTCGCCGCCGGCCGGGGACTGCCGACGGCCGTGGCGCACTCGGCCTCGGCGTCCCGCCAGTGGGTCTCCGAGGAACTGACCCAGCGGGCCGAGGCCGTCGCCGAACAGGGCCGCGCCGAGGGCACGGTCCGGCTCGCCCGGCTGTGGCTGCGGACGGTGTGCGCGGTGTGGGGCGCGGTGATCGCACTGCTGCTCGCCGAGTCGCTCACCGCGATCGGCGCGGGCTGGACCGGCGCCCGCACCGCTGCCCTGCTCGCCGCGCTCGCCGTCGCCGGTGCGCTGACCGCCGCCTGCTTCTTCCACCGGGCGCGCGGCGGTGCGCTCGCGCCGGTGATCGGCGAGGACAACCGCATCTCCACCTCCCGTACCGTCGCCGCCTGCTGGGTGCTGTTCGTCGGTTACGCCGTCCTGCTGCTGGCCGCCCGCCTGGCCGCCGCCTCCGGCCACGCCGAACGCGACGCGTTGATCTCCGGTCTCGATCTGGCGCGCGGCGCGGGCGTGGTGACCGTCCTCGCCGTGGTGTGCGGCATCGCCGTCCTGGTCCGCCGGGTGGTGGGCGTGCGCATCCTCGGCCAGCGGCTGCAGAAGGTGCCGGCCCACCGCCCGCGCGCCGCCGACCTGCTCACCGACGACTCCGGCCGGGGCGCCTTCGCCGACATCCAGTACGTCGCCGTCAGCGCCGTGGCCCTGCTGTTCGCCGCCGTACGGCTGGCCCGCCGTCCCGATCAGCTGCCCGACCTGCCCTGGGGTCTCGGCGTGATCGTGCTGATCTCGGCCGCGACCTACCTGGCCGGCAAGTACGCCGAGGGCGGCCGACCGGTGATCCTCTCCGTGGTCCGCGCCCGCGAGCCCGGCGACCTGGACGGCCCGGTCCGCACCGGTGACGACATCGAGATCCGCGGCTCCGGCTTCGTCCCGCCCGGTGCCCAGAGCGCCGACCGGCTCTCCCGGATGGTGGTCCGCATCGGCGCGGTCGACGTCCACGTCCCCCTGGTCCCCGTCGCGGGCGGCTTCCGCAACCCCACGGACACCGCCCTGACCGTGCCCGTCCCCGCGGACGTGGAGCCCGGCGCGGTGGACGTCCAGGTGGTGACCGCGGCCGGCGTCGCGACCAACCGCTACCCCCTCCAGGTGACGGAATGAGCGCCGGGAGGGGCCGCTCGGACGCCCGATATCCGGAAAATCGTCCGGGACAGGATTGAACTGCCTCCCTTCGTCATACGTATCGTCACGTGAGGACGGCGGGCGAGAGGCGGCTGGCAGCGATGACCCACGGCATGCGGACGGACATCTCCGCCCGGCTGGAAGGGCCCCGCGGCTGGCGGGACACAGCCGCCCACTACGCCCTGCTGCCACTGCGCGTCTTCCTGGGCGTCACCTTCATCTACGCGGGCCTGAACAAGCTCACCGACGGCACGTTCCTGAAGTCCGGCGGCGCCGGCTCGATCGGCGACACCATGCGCGCGGCCCGGGACTCCGCCGCCGTCCCCGCCCTGATCGACCTCGCCCTGAAGAACCCGGTCGGCTTCGGCTGCGCCATCTCCCTCGGGGAACTGGCCGTCGGCATCGGCACCCTGCTCGGTCTGTTCGGCCGGCTGGCCGCACTCGGCGGCGCGCTGATCTCGCTCAGCCTCTGGCTGACGGTGAGCTGGGCGACCACCCCCTACTACTACGGCAACGACCTGGCCTATCTGATGGCCTGGCTCCCCCTGATCCTCGCCGGTGCGCCCTACCTCTCGCTGGACGCGGCCTGGCGGGCCCGGCGCCGCTCCCGCGGCCTGCGCTAACCGCCCTCGCCGCCGCCCCGTCCGCGTATCCCCCGGGCGAGGGTGGCCGTGACGCCGGCCAGGCACAGGCCGCCCACGACCAGCGGCACGACCGCGAACCACGGGGTGTCCCACAGACCGCCCGCGTCCCCCGCGTAGACCGCGCCCGTGGCGGTGAGGAAGAGCCCGGCGACCAGCTTCCCGGGCTGGAACTCATGACGCAGCACGGCTGACCTCCACCTGTCCCACTCCCACGCCGAGCGTGAGGTCCAGCGTGCCCGACTTCGCGGCACCCTCGGCCGGTGTCAGCGTCACGTCCTTGTGCCTGCCGGGCTGCACGTCCACGTCCTTTCGGCTGTCCCCGGGCAACCGGATGTCGCCCACTCCCACATCGATGCTCATCTTCACCGTCGCGCGCGCCGGCACGATCACTTTCAGCTTTCCGGCGCCCACCCGGGCGTCCGTGGCGACCGTCCGGCCCGCGCCGGGGTGCACCCGCGTCAGGTCGAGGGTGCCCCGCCCGGTGCCGAGGTCGTATGCCGATCGCAGCTGGGCCGCCGCGGCAGGCTTCCACGACGTCTCCCGCCACTGGGTGGTGATGTCCTTGGGCAGAGCCGCCGCCCCGGCGAGCAGAGCCGCCGTGACCAGTGCCAGGAACACCGTCCCGGCCCCGGTCCGGCCCAGGAACGCGCTGAGCGCGAGGCCCAGCCCGAACACCGCGAGGGCGCACGCCAGGCCGGTCTGCAGGCTGGTGCCCAGTGGGTGCGTGTCCCAGCTGAGGCCGGTGCCCAGGCCGCCCGCCAGCAGGGCCAGCAGGAACACCCAGCCGCCGATCCAGCGGGGGCCGCGCGGTCTCGGGGGCGCGGTGCGCGGCGGATGTATCGCCCCGGGATGCGTCCAGGGGTCGGGGATGCCGACGTCCAGGACCGAGGTGAGGTCCCGCCGGCGGGCGTCGCCGGGCCCCCACAGATAGCCGGTGCCGCCGACATGGGTGCCGTCCTTGACGATCGGGTCCCGCCACCAGGAGGGGTAGGTGGTGACGACCGGCGGCGCCTGGGCCTCCGGCGGGGCGTCGGCGGCGGCCTGCGCGGCCAGGGGATCGGGGTCGGGGGCGCCCCGGCGTCGCGACCAGTACCCCGCGCCCGCGAGCAGCAGCGAGAGCACCGTGGCGAACGCCAGCACCCCGCCGTTTCTCAGCATGGTCAGGAAAATCCCGCAGCCCACCAGCGCGAACAGCACGGCTGCCAGTGCCTGGCCGTCGACCCGGCCCGTGAAGAGCTTGCGGAGCTCGTTCTCGTCCTCGTCCTCGTACGGCACCAGGAGCCAGACGAAGCCGTAGAAGATGAGGCCCAGGCCGCCGGTCGCGGCCAGCACGGCCAGCGTGATCCGGAAGATCACCGGGTCCATGTCGGTCTGCCGCCCCAGTCCCGCGCACACGCCCGCGATCATCTTGTGCCGGCGGTCGCGCCGGAACCGGCCGGGGACCTCGGCGTCCTCCTGCTGGTCCGGCTCGTCCGCGGGGGACCGGGCGCCGCCGCGTGAGCGGGAGCCGGCGTGGGGGGCGGTGCCTCCGGCGTTCCCGCCCTCGCCGGCACCGGTGTCGGGGCCGGTGCCGCCGTCGGCGCGGAGACCGGCCCCGGCCGCTCCCGTCTCTCCCGTCGCGGCGGGCGCGGCATCCGTCGGCCCGGTGCCCGGGACCGGGCGCGGGCCGGGGCCGGGTCCCGGACCCGTCGCGGCGTGCTCGTGATCGGTCATGCGTCCATGGTGACGGCCCGGCCGGCGCGGCGGCAGTCGGGACGACCCTGGGCCAACCCTGAAATCGGCCCTGAGACGGGGCGGGGAGGCGTTCGACCGGCGCGGAACGCCGGACACCCCGCCCACCCGGACACGCCCCGGAGGAGATCAGGGGCGTCTCCGGGACCGACCCTGATGCCCTGTCCCTCCGCTCGTGTGACCATCGTTGGCATGCCGGAAGCCGCAAGCCTGCCCCTCGACGATCCGCGGCCCCCGCGCAAGCTCTACCGCAGCAGCGACGGACGCTGGCTCGGCGGAGTGGCGCGGGGCCTCGCCGGGCACCTCGGGCTGCCCGTCGTCTGGGTCCGGCTCGTCTTCGTCGGCCTGTTCCTGGCCGACGGCCTCGGCGCGCTGCTGTACGCGGCGTTCTGGTTCTTCGTCCCGCTCGGCATCGGCGGCGTCGGCGACCAGAAGCCGTCGCTGGTGGCCACGGAGACCTCGCCGGACGGCCGCCGCAAGCTGGTGGCCCGCAAGCCGGACCGGGGACAGATCGTCGCGCTGCTCCTCATGGTCATCGTGTCGATGGTCTTCGTGGGCAGTGTCAACCTGGGCAGCGCGGCCAAGGCGTATCTGGTGCCCGCCGTGCTCGTCGCGGCCGGTGTCGCCCTCGTCTGGCGTCAGGCGGACAACGCCCGGCGGGCCCGCTGGGTCGAGGCCGGCCGACGCCGCCGCACCCTCACCCTGCTGCGCGCGGCCGGCGGCGTCCTGCTCGTCACGGCCGGTGTCTCCGCGATCTTCGTGATGCAGGGCTCCGCCGCCCACCTCGGCGCGGTCCTGCAGGCCGCGCTCGCCGTCCTCGTCGGCATCACCCTGCTCGCCGGCCCCTACCTGGTCCGCATGACCCAGGACCTGTCGGAGGAGCGGCTGATGCGCATCCGCGCCCAGGAGCGCGCCGAGGTCGCCGCCCACGTCCACGACTCCGTGCTGCACACCCTCACCCTGATCCAGCGCAACGCCGACAACGCGGGCGAGGTGCGCCGCCTCGCCCGCGCCCAGGAACGCGACCTGCGCACGTGGCTGTACAAGCCGGAGGGCACCGGCAAGGACGAGGCCGACGAGCCGGACACGGTCGCGGAGGCGGTCCGCCGCAACGCGGCCGAGGTGGAGGACAAGCACGGTGTGCCGATCGAAGTCGTGATCGTGGGCGACTGCCCGCTCGACGAGAGGACCGCCGCGCAGATGCAGGCCGCGCGCGAGGCGATGGTGAACGCCGCCAAGTACGGTGGCGACGGCGGTGCCGTGCAGGTCTACGCCGAAGTCGAGGGCAGGACGGTCTTCGTGTCCGTGCGGGACCGCGGTCCCGGCTTCGACCTCGACGCGATACCCGCCGACCGCATGGGCGTTAGAGAATCGATCATCGGCCGCATGGAACGCAACGGCGGTACGGCCCGGCTGCGGTCGGTGCCGGACGGCGGCACCGAGGTCGAGCTGGAGATGGAGAGGGCGGAGAAGACGTCATGAGCGACGCGACCGAGGCGAACGGCACGGCGGGAGCGGCCGGGGCGGCCGGGTCCGGGGCGGCCGACGGCGGCGCGGACGGACGGCACGTACGGGTGGTGCTCGTGGACGACCACCGGATGTTCCGCACCGGCGTCCAGGCCGAGATCGGCCAGACCGCCGAGACCGGGGTCGAGGTGGTCGGCGAGGCCGCGGACGTCGACCAGGCGGTCTCGGTCATCACCGCCACCCGGCCCGAGGTGGTCCTCCTCGACGTCCACCTGCCGGGCGGCGGCGGTGTCGAAGTGCTCCGCCGGTGCGCCGCGTTGACGGCGGACGCCGAGCAGCCCGTCCGCTTCCTCGCGCTGTCCGTGTCCGACGCGGCGGAGGACGTGATCGGGGTGATCCGCGGCGGTGCCCGTGGCTATGTCACCAAGACCATCACGGGCGCCGACCTGGTCGACTCGATCTTCCGGGTCCAGGAGGGCGACGCGGTCTTCTCGCCCCGGCTGGCCGGGTTCGTCCTGGACGCCTTCGCCTCCACCGATGCCCCGCCGGTGGACGAGGACCTGGACCGCCTCACCCAGCGGGAGCGCGAGGTGCTGCGCCTGATCGCCCGTGGCTACGCCTACAAGGAGATCGCCAAGCAGTTGTTCATCTCGGTGAAGACGGTCGAGTCCCATGTCTCGGCGGTGCTGCGCAAGCTCCAGTTGTCCAACCGGCACGAGCTGACCCGCTGGGCCACCGCGCGCCGGCTCGTCTGACCCCGCCGCGGGGCCGGCCGTCCGCGCCTCCCGCTCCTCGGCCCCTCACGCCACCCGGGTCGCCCCGGCGAACGGCATCTCGTCGATCGGGGCCAGGCGGACCGGTGCCGAGGGGTTCGGGGCGTGGATCATCTGGCCGTTGCCCACGTAGATGCCGACGTGACTGATCCCGGAGTAGAAGAACACCAGATCGCCCGGCTGGAGTTCGGATCGGGAGACCCGTCGGCCCGCGTTGATCTGGGCGTAGGTGGTGCGGGGCAGGGAGATGCCGGCGGAGCGGTAGGCGGCCTGGGCCAGGCCCGAGCAGTCGAAGGCGTTCGGGCCGGTGGCACCCCACACATACGGGCTGCCGAGCTTGCCGTAGGCGTAGGAGACGGCCGCCGCGGCGCGCGCGGTGGGAGCGGGGGCCGTGGCGGCGGAGGCCAGAGGCTCGCGCGGGTCCGCGGCCGACCGGGAGGCGCGTCCGCCCGTGCCGTCGGCACCGGTGACCTCGGTGCGCTGCCGGGGGGTCAGCGACGACAACAGCCTCCTGGCCTCGTCGAGCTTGCCGGTGACGGTCTTCTTCTGCCGTTTCAGCTCGGTCTGCCGTGACCGCAGCGATGTCAGCTCGATCCGGGCGGCACCGCGCAGCCGCTCGATCTCGCGCAGTTGCCGGCGAACTCCCGACACCGCGGCGGCCTGCCGGTCACCGGCCCGCTCCGCCAGGGCGGCGCCGGCCAGGTACCGGTCGGGATCGCTGGAGAGGGCCAGTTGCCAGGCCGGGTCGATGCCGCCGTCCCGGTACTGCGCCGCCGCGATCGTCCCCAGGGCGTCCCGGGCCGAGTTGAGCTTCTCCTGCCTGCGGGCGGTCTCGTCCTGGAGTGTGCTCAGCCGCCGCCCGGCGGCGTCCGCCTCTTCCTTCGCCCCGTCGTACTTCTCGGTGGCGGCCTCGGCCTCTCGGTACAACGCGTCCACCTTGGCCTTCACCTGCGCCGGAGTCAGCTGTGGCTCGGCGTGCCCCGTCCCGTCGAAGCCGGCCGCGGTGGCCGCGCCCGCCAGGGCGAGGGTGGCGGCCGTCCGGGCCGTATGGCCGCTGAGCGGGCGTTGTGGGGGCTTGCGGTGGGCTGCCACCTGGACCGTCACGTCCCTTCCGTACGACTCGTACGACCGAGCGGTCAGTACGCCCGGCGGCGGCCCGCACAGGGGGACGGGCCGCCGCCGGGCCTTTCTCGGCGCTGGTGGCCGACGGCCGCCCCTGGTCGGGGCGGCGGTGGGGAGCCGGTCACCTGGGGGAGGACGCTAGGCCGGATGATGACGAGCGGGTAACGCGGTGTACGGAACTGGTCCCGACGGATCGAGATGTGACCGTATGTGATCGCATCGCCAGGCCGGAGTCGTCGCCTTCACGCAGCGTGGTGACCGAAGCGCGGGAAGCGGGACCGGCGTGAGTCGTGGGGTGCTATGGGACGCATATATGCGAGATCCGCCAGGCGGTGAACGGCGGCCGTTGCTCGGCGTCACGGACGCTCGGCTCCACTGACCGCGGTGCCGCGGTGCCGCGGTGCCGCGGTGCGGCACTGCGCACTGGGGCTTGCGGCAGTGTCACAGTGCCGCCGCACCACCGCGTGGTCGCGCCTCCGGGTCGTCGGCTCGTCGGGTCGTAGGCGGCGTGGTGTCGGCGGGGCGGGGCCGAGGGTGGGGCCGGTGGCGGGAGGGCAGGAGGGTGCTGGTTAGGCTCCGGCCCCATGGACGTACTCATCCATCTCTTCGTCGGCCTGCACATCGTCGGTATCGCCGCGCTGCTCGGCGGTTTCCTCACCCAGATGAAGGCGATGGGCCGGGGCACGGCCCGGTTCGTGCCGGGCATGCTGCACGGCGCGGTGACCATGCTGGTCACCGGTGTGGCCCTGGTCGGTCTGAACCAGGCCGACGATCACCACGTCAACACCGTCAAGATCGGCGTGAAGCTGGCGCTGCTGATCGTGATCCTCGGCCTGGTCTACGTGAAGCGCGACGAGGAGCGGATCGACAAGGGCGTGTTCGGCCTGGTCGGCCTGCTGACCACGGCCAACGTCTTCATCGCCGTCCTCTGGACCTGACCCCCGCCGAGGCCGGGGGTCAGCCCGGCCGTACGACGCTGTGGACGGCCGCCTCATCGACGCCGGAGACCGGCTCCTCGCGGACGTACGCACCCGGCCTGGGGGCGTGGATCACCATGCCGTTGCCCGTCCAGAGCCCGACATGGCTGACGTCGTCGTGGAAGAACACGAGGTCGCCGGGGCGGGCCTCGTCCGGCGGGACCGGTGTGCCGGCGTCGGCCTGTTCCCGTGCGGTGCGCGGAAGCGTGACGCCCGCGGACTTCCAGGCGGCCTGGACCAGGCCCGAGCAGTCGTAGGAGCCGGGACCGGCGGTGCCCGACAGGCACGGCTTGCCGAGCTGGGCACGGGCGAAGGAGATCGCCTTCCTGGCCTTGCTCGCGTACGTGCCGGACGGTGTGCCGGCGCCCTGGGCGGTCCGCTGCGCCAGCAGCACACGCGCGTGGGCGATCTTCCGCTGGATTCTGGCCTTGGCCGCCTTCGGGTCGCTCGCGGTGGCCTCCTGCGAGCCGTCCGCCGGCGCCGCGGCGGCGGTACCGGGCCCGGCCGGTGCGTCGCCCCCGTCCCGAACCCGCGGAGCGACCCCGGTGTCCCGAAGGGGAGTGACCCCGGTGTCCTGGAGGGGAGCGGCCCCGGTGTCCCGAAGGTGCGGGGCGATGTGCGCGTCCCGGACGGGCTGAGCGGTGCCCCGGTCCGTCACCGGCCGGGTGATCGCCGTGTCCCGTACCGGCTGAACGAACGCCGTGTCCCGTACCGGCTGAACGAACGCCGTGTCCCGTACGGGCTGAGCGATCCCCGCGTCCGGTACGTATGAAGGGATGCCTCGGTCCTGCACGGGCGAGGTGAGAGCCGTGTCCCGCGTGCGAGCCGTATCCCGCGCGGACGGCACGGACGACGTGGGCGGCACGGACGGCGTGGTGCCCGTGCCCCGTACGGGAACGCCGGGGGCGGTGTCCGGGGCCGCAGCGGTGCCGAGCCCGGCCTTGCCGGTGCCGCGCTGTGCCGGGATCGTCCCCTGCCGGGCGGACAGGGCGCCCCGCTGGGCGGGGAGGGCGCCGCGCTGGGTGGGCAGGCCGCGGTCCTGGGCGCGCCGGGCGACCTCGTCGCGGAGCCGCTGGAGGCTGTCCGCACGGCGCCGCGCGGACTCGGCCCGTTCGGCCTGCTGCGCCCGCTCGGCCCGCTCGGCCTGCCGCGCCCGCTCGGCCTCCTGGACCCATTCGGCCCGCTCGGTCCTCTCGCCCCGCTCCCTGCCCGTGCCGGACGTGACGGATGTCTCGGCCGCCGACTCCGCCCGGCGGTACAGGTCGTCGATCTTCCGCTCGACCTCCTCCAGACTCGGCCTGCCGTGACCGGCCGCGGACGTGGCCTCGGCGGTCTGGGAGAACACGGCCACAGAGGTGAGAGCGGCGGTGGCGAGGGCGGGGGTGCGGATGCCCGCCCCCTGGGTCCCGCCGGGGCGCGGCTTGCGGTGCGACGCCAAGAGTGGCGACTCCTTCCGTGCTGCCGCCTACCGGGTTAGCTGTCGGGTTCGGGCGGGTGGAAGGGTTGCCCTACGGCCTCGTCCCTGGCGGGAGTCGGCCGATTCACCCCAGGAACGGTGGGTCCCCGGCTCCGGGCACCGTGCGGGGTGCGCCGGACTCGGCGGAGGCCGCATGGCCCGGCGACGTTCGCCGGAGAGGGGTCGTGCGGCCTGACGGCAAACTAGCCAACTCGTGTGTCTTCTGTGAAGGTTGGTGCGCGGTTTGTCCGATACATTTCCGTGACCTGGGCAAGGTTTCACGTGCGCGTGACCAGGCGCTTCCGTTGGGTGAGCGGCTGACGGGCGTTGTTGACACGAAGATCAACTGGCCGGGAAGCGGGCCATGTTCCGGGGACGGCGACCGGTTGTCGGTGGGGCGCCCTAGACTCGTAGAGCGATGAGCAGCCTCTTTGACGACAGCTTCCTGGCGGACCTCCAGCCCTCGCGCGGGCGCGAGGAGGAGCCCCCGCCGCCGCCCGAGGACGATCACGCTCCGGAGCCGATTCCGGACGATCTGTTCGGCGGGAAGTTCGACGTGCCGCCGGACCGGGACGCGTACTACCGCAACGGCGCCCCGCGTCCCGCGCTCGACTCGGCGGCCCTCCTGGACGGGCTGAACGAGAACCAGCGCGCCGCGGTCGTGCACGCCGGCTCCCCGCTGCTCATCGTCGCCGGCGCCGGCTCCGGGAAGACCCGCGTGCTGACCCATCGCATCGCCCACCTGCTCGGCGAGCGGGACGTCCACCCGGGCCAGATCCTCGCGATCACCTTCACCAACAAGGCCGCGGGCGAGATGAAGGAACGCGTGGAGCAGCTCGTCGGCCCGCGCGCGAACGCGATGTGGGTGATGACCTTCCACAGCGCCTGCGTGCGGATCCTGCGCCGCGAGTCCAAGAGGCTCGGCTTCACGTCGTCGTTCTCGATCTACGACGCCGCCGACAGCAAGCGCCTGATGGCCCTGGTCTGCCGTGACCTGGACCTCGATCCCAAGCGCTTCCCGCCCAAGTCCTTCAGCGCCAAGATCAGCAATCTGAAGAACGAGCTGATCGACGAGGAGGACTTCGCCGCCCAGGCCGCCGACGGCTTCGAGAAGACCCTGGCGCAGGCGTACGCCCTGTACCAGTCGCGGCTGCGCGAGGCGAACGCGCTGGACTTCGACGACCTGATCATGACGACGGTCAACCTGCTGCGCGCCTTCCCGGACGTCGCCGAGCACTACCGCCGCCGTTTCCGGCACGTCCTGGTGGACGAGTACCAGGACACCAACCACGCCCAGTACGCCCTGGTGCGCGAGCTGGTGGGCACCACCGAGCACGACGAGGACGTCCCGCCGAGCGAGCACGACATCCCGCCCGCCGAGCTGTGCGTGGTGGGTGACGCGGACCAGTCGATCTACGCCTTCCGGGGCGCGACGATCCGCAACATCCTCCAGTTCGAGGAGGACTACCCGAACGCGACGACGATCCTGCTGGAGCAGAACTACCGCTCCACGCAGACCATCCTGTCCGCCGCCAACGCGGTCATCGAGCGCAACGAGTCCCGCCGTCCGAAGAACCTGTGGACCAACGCCGGCCAGGGCGCCGGAATCGTCGGGTACGTCGCCGACACCGAGCACGACGAGGCCCAGTTCGTCGCCGACGAGATAGACCGCCTGGTCGACGCGGGCGACGCGCGCGCGGGAGACGTCGCCGTCTTCTACCGCACCAACGCCCAGTCGCGTGTCTTCGAAGAGGTCTTCATCCGCGTCGGCCTGCCCTACAAGGTCGTCGGCGGCGTCCGCTTCTACGAGCGCAAGGAGGTCCGGGACGTCCTCGCCTACCTGCGCGTCCTCGCCAACCCCGAGGACTCGGTGCCGCTGCGCCGCATCCTCAACGTGCCCAAGCGGGGCATCGGCGAGCGCGCGGAGGCGATGATCGACGCCCTGTCCCAGCGCGAGAAGATCAGCTTCCCGCAGGCCCTGAAGCGCGTGGACGAGGCGTACGGCATGGCCGCCCGCTCCACCAACGCGGTCAAGCGGTTCAACACGCTGATGGAGGACCTGCGCACGATCGTGGAGTCCGGCGCCGGACCGGCCACGGTCCTCGAAGCGGTCCTCGAACGCACCGGCTACCTGGCCGAGTTGCAGGCCTCCACCGACCCGCAGGACGAGACCCGGATCGAGAACCTCCAGGAACTCGCGGCCGTGGCCCTGGAGTTCGAGCAGGAGCGCGCGGAGGACGAGCCGAGCACGCTCGCCGAATTCCTGGAGAAGGTCGCCCTGGTCGCGGACTCCGACCAGATCCCGGACGACGAGGACGGCGACGGCGTCATCACGCTGATGACGCTGCACACCGCGAAGGGCCTGGAGTTCCCGGTCGTGTTCCTGACCGGCATGGAGGACGGCGTCTTCCCGCACATGCGCGCCCTCGGCCAGACCAAGGAGCTGGAGGAGGAGCGGCGCCTGGCGTACGTCGGCATCACGCGCGCGCGGGAGCGGCTGTACCTGACGCGGTCGGCGATGCGCAGCGCCTGGGGCCAGCCCTCGTACAACCCGCCCTCCCGTTTCCTGGAGGAGATCCCGCCCACCCATGTGGCGTGGAAGCGGACGGGAGCCGCGGCGCCGGTGTCCTCGGGGCCGGCGTCGGGGATCGCGGCCTCGCTGTCCTCGACCCGCTCGCGCTCCTCGGCCTCGGGCGCGTCCGGGTTCGCCACGCGGCGCACGGCGGAGAAGCCGGTGGTCGCGCTGACCGTCGGGGACCGGGTCACCCACGACCAGTTCGGGCTCGGCACGGTCGTCGCGGTGAAGGGCACGGGGGCGAACGCGGAGGCGACGATCGACTTCGGCGAAGCCAAGCCGAAGCGGCTGCTGCTGCGGTACGCGCCGGTGGAGAAGCTGTAGCGGCCCGAAAGGGCCGAAAGGGCCCCGCTGAAGAGCGGGGCCCAGGGGTCTAGGTGGGGTCCAGTCCGTGGCTGCGCAGCCACGGCAGTGGGTCTATGGCCGCTCCGCCCGCCGGCCGTACCTCGAAGTGCAGGTGCGGGCCGGTGGAGTTGCCGGAGTTGCCGGAATAGGCGACCGGCTCGCCGGCCTTGACGGTCGAACCGGAGGCGACGCGGTAGCTGGAGAGGTGGCAGTACCAGGTCTCCGTGCCGTCCTTCGCCGTCACGATCAGCATGTTGCCGTAGGCGCTGTTCCACTTGGTGGTGACGGTGCCGTCGGTGGCGGCCATCACCGTGGTGCCGTAGGAGACCGGGAAGTCGATACCGGTGTGCACCGACATCCAGTTGATGCCGGCCTGGCCGAAGTAGGCGCTGAGCCCGTGCTGTCCGACCGGCAGCGCGAACTTGGGGCGCAGCCGCTCCTTGAGCGCGGCCTCCGCGGCAGCCTTCTTCTTCTCCAGCTCCTGCTGCGCCTTGAGGTCGATCCGCTCCTGGGTGCGGCTCGCGCGGTCGGCGAAGTCGTCGGCGCCGGCGGAGAGCGTCTTGAGCTGGCTGTCCAGCTTGCTGTTGGCGACCGACGGCTGGACCGAATGGGCGTCCGAGGCGGTGGCGGTGGTGTCGTCCTTCGAGCCGTCGGTGAGTGCGCCGACCGAGGCGGCGGCGATCCCGGCGACTCCCATCACACAGGCCGAGGGCACGGCGACGGTGAACAGCGCGGAGCGCTTGGCGGGCGTACGGCGTCGGGAGCGGCCCGCGCTGCGCGAACCCGTGCGGGTCGCGGGCGCCGGGGTGATCTCCTCCTGGTCGTCCAGCAGGCCGGTCACGGCGGGCAGTTCACCGGTGGAGTCCGGCTCGCCCTCGCCGGACGGCTGCTCGTCGAAGGCGGTGTCCTCGTACGGCCCCTGCTCGAAGGCCGCGGCCGCCTGCGGGTCGCCCGGCTGATCGAAGTGGGGCTGCGGGTCGCCGACGGCCTCGAACGTCGCGGTGGCCTGCTGGTCGAACGGTTCGCCGGCCAGCTCGGCCTCTCCCGGTACGGGCTGCCCGGCGGAGTTCCACTGGGTGGCGTCGTACGCACCGGTGTCGAAGGTCTGGGTGCCCCACTCCCACTGCTGGGTGGGGTCGGCGCCGCCGGCGTGGTCGGGCTGCAGCCAGGCGCCCGCGTCCCACTGGCCGCTGACGTCGTTCCCGGTGGCCTGCGCGGGGATGGACCAGGCGGTGCTGTCGTGGACACCGGAGTCGTACGCCGCATGGTGCTGGGCCGCGTACGGGTCGTAGGCCGGGGTCTGGCCGGTGCTGCCGGTCTGCCACTGCGTGGCGTCGTACGTGCCGGTGGTCTGCGCGTCGCCCGGGAGGCTGCCGAAGAGCGGGTCCGCGTGGAACGCCGCGGTGCTCGCGGAACCACCGGTAAAACCGGTGGCCTCGTAACCGCCGTACGTGGTGAGGTCGTCGTAGGGAGATTCCTGTGCTCCGTACGACGCGTAGTGCTCGGTGGAGGCGTCGGAAGCCGCGGCCGGGGTGGTCATGGTCCCCGACGGGTGACGGTCGTTCACCAACTTCTCTTTCGCCTCGACAACAGGGGCTGCCAGAGCAGTGCGGCGACTGTACCCGGCAGTACCTGGGCGCGACAATCTTCGGCCTGTTTCGCGTGGGCCGGAAACGGGCATTCGGCTGTGTTTCGGGGGACCCCGGACGCGACCTTGGTCTTGTGTTCGAGGAATGTTCGATGTTGAAGGGTGACGTGTGCGCTGTGCGCGGACTGTGCGCCCGCACCGACTCGTCCTCCCGGCCGTCCTCCCGGGCCGGTCTCAGGCCACGGTCAGTCCGCCGGCGGCCGGGTCCGCGGGGAGCGGGGCGTCGAGCGCCTCGCGTATCCCGGCCGCCACGGCGGGATGCACCGGCAGGGCGAGGTGGCCGATGCCGGTCACCCGGACGTTCTGCGTGTGGAGGTCGGGATGCTCCAGGCAGGCCGTCTCCAGCGGGTCCATCAGGGAGTCCAGGTCGCTCCAGAAACTCACGAATCGGGTCCGGCAGCCGGGCGCGGGCCGGGCCAGCTCCTCGATCACCGGCGAGCCCGGCCGCATCTGCCGGACGATCGGGTGCGCGTCCGCCAGCGGCGCCACCCGGGTGCCGGAGTGCGGGGTGCCGAGCGTGACCAGCGTGCGCACGCGCAGATCACCGCCGAGACACTGGGTGTAGTAGCGCGCGATCAGGCCGCCGAGGCTGTGCCCCACGATGTCGACCTGTGCGCTGCCGGTGCGCTCGCAGATCTCCTCGATGTGCCGGCCCAGCAGCTCGGCAGCGATGCGTATGTCACAGGTCAACGGAGAGTAGTTGAGCGACTCGACGCGCTGTCCGCCGTGCTGGGCGAGCGTGCGGCGCAGCAGGACGAACACCGAGCGGTTGTCGATGAAGCCGTGCAGCAGCACGACCGGCGGGCCGGGGCGGACCGGCAGCCGGGAGGTGCCGCCGGCGGCGGGCAGGGCGCTGGAGCGGCGTTCCTGGACCAGGCCCGTCGGATAGAGCAGGAGGTGGCACGCCAGGATCGCGGCTTCCAGGGCGGTCGCCTTCAGCAGCGTCACGGACAGTCCGGCCAGTCTGTCCGGCCAGAGGCGGCGGCAGAGCGGGAGGAAGAGCGGAAATACCCCGGTGACCTTCATGGCCGACCTCCTGTCGGCACACCGGAGGACGGCTCGGTCCCCCGTGTGCCCTCATGTCCCACCATGTGATTTCCCCCTCGCCGCGCACCGTGAAACCGCCGGTTGCGGGATGCTGGAGATAACGTTCGTTCACTTCGCGACAGTGGCGGAACGCGCCAAAAGTGCGGTACTTGTCGATACGAACGGAAGCGATCGCTTCCGTGGTCGCTTGATGGAGGCAGTGATGGGTGTGGCAGCCGGTCCGATCCGCGTGGTGGTCGCCAAACCGGGGCTCGACGGCCACGACCGTGGGGCCAAGGTCATCGCGCGCGCTCTGCGCGACGCCGGTATGGAGGTCATCTACACCGGCCTCCACCAGACGCCGGAGCAGGTGGTCGACACCGCCATCCAGGAGGACGCCGACGCGATCGGCCTGTCCATCCTCTCCGGCGCCCACAACACGCTGTTCGCCGCGGTCATCGACCTGCTCAAGGAGCGGGAGGCCGAGGACATCCTCGTCTTCGGCGGCGGCATCATCCCGGAAGAGGACATCGCGCCGCTGAAGGAGAAGGGCGTCGCGGAGATCTTCACCCCGGGCGCGACGACCACGTCGATCGTGGAGTGGGTCCGGGAGAACGTCCGTCAGCCGGCCGCGTCCGGGGGCTGAGCGGCCGTCTCCGGCGGCCCGGCGGGCGGCGCGGGCGGGGTCAGTTCCCGCGTCATCGCCGCCCGCAGCCGCAGTGTGGTGACCAGCCGCTGGAACGCCTCCGCCCAGTACCCGCCGGCGCCGGGCGCGGCGTCCTCCCGCTCGTCGGGTATCGCCAGCAGCGCCTCCAGCCGGACGGCCTCGGCCGGATCCAGGCAGCGCTCCGCCAGCCCCATCACCCCGCTGAAGCTCCACGGGTAACTGCCGGCGTCCCGGGCGATGTTGAGAGCGTCCACGACGGCCCGGCCCAGCGGGGGAGCCCACGGCACCGCGCACACCCCGAGCAGCTGGAACGCCTCCGAGAGGCCGTGCGTGGCGATGAACCCGGCCACCCACACGGCCCGTTCGGCCGGTTCCAGCGCGGCCAGCAGCTTCGCCCGCTCCGCCAGGGACACCGCGCCCGGGCCGCCCGCCTCCGGTGCCGACGGCGCACCGAGCAGCGCCCGCGACCAGGCGGCGTCCCGCTGCCGTACCGCCGCCCGGCACCAGGCCGCGTGCAGTTCGCCCTGCCAGCCGTCCGCCACCGGCAGCGCCACGATCTCCTCGGCGGTGCGCCCGCCGAGCCGCTCCGGCCAGACACCGAGCGGGGCGGACTCCACCAACTGCCCCAGCCACCAGGACCGTTCTCCCCGGCCCGCGGGCGGTGCGGCCGCCACGCCGTCGCGCTCCATGCCGGCGTCGCACTCGTGCGGTGCCTCCACCACGATGGCCGGCGGGTCCCCCGCCCGGTCCAGGGCCACACACACCGTGGCGCGTACGGCCATCCGCGCGGCGAGCGCCGAGCCCGGCAGCGCCGACAGCAGCTCCGCCGCCGTCGCCCGGACGTTGCGGCTGCGGTCGCCCAACGCCTGTTCCAGGAACGCCTCGTCCGCGTCCGACAGGCCCGTGCGCAGCGAGTCCAGCAACATCAGCCGGTCCTCGGCCCGCTCCGTCGCCCATGTCGACGCCAGCAGCTCACGCCCCTGCGCGGGCGTCCGCGCACGCAGCGCCCCCAGCAGCGCCGCCCGCTCGGCGAACAGCCCCTCCTGCCACAGCCGGCGCACCGCCTCGGCGTCCTCCGGATCGGGCAGCGCCGCGCCGCCGCCGGGAGCCGCGCGCAGGGCGAACCGCCAGTCCGGGTTCAGCCGGGCCAGCCACAACGCGCGTGGACCGGCGAACGCCAGCGCCGCCGGGCGCAGGTCCGTACGGCCCCGGGCCGCGTCCAGCAGGGCGGGCAGCGTCTGCGGGGGCGCCGCGTACCCGTGCGCGTTGGCCGCCGCGAGCCACTGCGGGAGCAGCTCCATGAGGTCGGGCGAGCTGCCGCGCCGGCCACCGGACACGCCGCCCGCCCGGTCCGACAGCAGGGCGGTGAGCCGGCGAGCCGCCGCCGCGGGCAGGGGCGGGCGCGGATCGGCGGGCGCCCGCTCGGGTCGCCGGGCGGCCCGCGCGGGGCGTAGCCCGGCCCGTCTGCGCACGGTCGCCACGGCGGCGGCGTCGAGCAGCGCGGCCGGGGCCGTGCGTCCGGGCGCGGAGTGCGCCGGGGTGCGCCGGTCCGTGCCGAGGAGCGCGGTGGTGACCAGCTCCTCCCAGGAGATATCCGGCGTCGTGGTGCCCTCGCCGGCCGATGCCCCGTCCCTCACGTGCCCTCCCTTTCACTCGTCCGCGCTGGGGTGTCCGTACGGCAGGTCAGCACAGCGGCACCGCCTCGCCCGCCCCCTCCGGCCAGGCCGTGAGCGGGGTGAAGCCGCGGTGGCCGCATTCGCCGAACACCGTGACGGGGGCGCCGCCGGACAGGGCGGCCAGCCGCCACAGGCCGGGCCGGGAGCGGGCGGCCCGGGTCAGTGGCAGGGCCGTGTCCGCGTCGGCGTCGGCCAGCTGCCACCGGTCGCCGTCCGGGACCGGTACCACCCGGTCCAGGGTCACCGGGACCGCGTCCAGCCAGGGGTCCTCGCGCAGCGCCTCGCCGTACCGGGCCGCCGCCTCGGCGGTGTTGGTGCCCGGCGGCCGGAACGCGGCCGGGGCCGGCGCGGCGAACCGCTCGCCCAGGGCGGCCCGGAAGCCACCGGCGCCCGGATACACCGTCAGCTCCGCCTCCAGGGCCAGGCCCACCGGCAGGGACAGCTCCGGCGCCCGGCCCGCCGCGCCGTAGGACAGCAGCAGCCGGGTCCGGTCGGACGCGGCGCCGTGCAGCCATATCCGGCGCGTCGTCAGTTTCGGGTCCGCCGCGTCGTACTGGGCGAGGACCAGCCAGTGGTCGCGCACCGGCGGGCCGTCCGGCGCGGCGGGCAGGCCGAGCCGGGAGCGGACCGTGGCCGCGAGCGCGTCCGGCAGCCGGTCACGGCGCAGCCAGCCCTGGTCGAGCAGGTGCAGCAGCGCGCACTCCTCCAGCAGCCGTGCCGGCCAGCCCGCGCCGGACGCCGGGATCGCCCCCAGCTCCCGCACCCGCGCCGCCAGCCCGGGTGCCTGTGCGTCGACCATGCGGGCCGCCGTCTCCTCCCACAGGCCGTACCCCGCCTGTTCGGCCGCGGCCAGCCCGCCGCGCAGCAGGTCCGCCAGGCGCTGCTCCAGCTCGGTCGCGCCCGCCGTGACCCGCTCGGCCCGGCGCTCGGCCCGCCGCCGGGCCGCCTCCGGATCGGCGGGTCCGGTGCCCGCACCCGTCTCCGACCGCGTCCTTCTGGCCTCGGCCCGTCCGCGCCGGCCCGCGAGCCACTGCCCGGCCCAGTCCGGCGGCTGCGCCGCGGCCGGCACCAGGGCGTCGTCGCCCGCCCGGAGCAGCAGCAGCCCGAGCGCGTGCTTGCACGGGAACTTGCGGCTCGGGCAACTGCACTTGTACGCCGGTCCGGCCGCGTCGGCCAGGTCCACCACCGTCTGGTACGGCCTGCTGCCACTGCCCTTGCACAGTCCCCACACCGCCCCCTCTCCGCTTCCCGTCCCGGACCACGGTCCGGCCGCGCCGAGTCTGCTCCCCGCCTTGCGTGACGCGGCGTCAGGCGCCAGTGCCAGCACCTGCTCCGCGGTCCAGCGCACCCCCTGCTCAGTCATGCCACCGACGGTAGGTCCCCCCACTGACAATCCTCCCGGGTGAGTGCGTTGGTGCAGGTCAGGGCGATTGTCAGTGGCGTGGTGCACGGTGGATGCCAGATCCGAACCGGCCGAGCTGGAGGGGGCCTCAGCCATGACTGTGTCCGTGCGACCGACGACCGCCGAAACCGACCGCGACGACAACGCTCAGGCGTTGCGACCGCATGCCGAGCACGCCTTCGCGGCCGAACTCGCCGCACTCGCCGCGCAGGACGACCGCCCACGCCCGGCCCGCTGGAGGCTGTCGCCGTGGGCGGTGGCCACCTACCTGCTCGGCGGCACCCTGCCGGACGGCACGGTGATCACACCCAAGTACGTGGGCCCGCGCCGCATCGTCGAGGTCGCCGTCACCACGCTCGCCACCGACCGCGCGCTGCTCCTGCTCGGCGTGCCCGGCACCGCCAAGACCTGGGTGTCGGAGCACCTGGCCGCCGCCGTCAGCGGCGACTCGACGCTGCTGGTGCAGGGCACGGCCGGCACGCCGGAGGAGGCGATCCGCTACGGCTGGAACTACGCGCGGCTCCTCGCCCACGGCCCCAGCCGCGACGCTCTCGTGCCCAGTCCCGTCATGCGCGCCATGGCCGAGGGCATGACGGCCCGGGTGGAGGAGCTGACCCGTATCCCGGCCGATGTGCAGGACACGCTGATCACGATCCTGTCCGAGAAGACCCTGCCCGTCCCCGAGCTGGGCGAGGAGGTCCAGGCGGTGCGCGGGTTCAACCTCATCGCCACCGCCAACGACCGCGACCGCGGGGTCAACGACCTCTCCAGCGCCCTGCGCCGCCGCTTCAACACGGTGGTGCTGCCGCTGCCGGAGAGCGCGGACGCCGAGGTCGACATCGTCACCCGCCGGGTGGAGCAGCTCGGCCGCTCCCTCGACCTGCCGGCCGCGCCCGACGGCATCGAGGAGATCCGCCGGGTCGTCACCGTCTTCCGTGAGCTGCGCGACGGCATCACCGCCGACGGCCGCACGAAGCTGAAGTCACCCAGCGGCACGCTGTCCACGGCGGAGGCGATCTCCGTCGTCACCAGCGGACTCGCCCTCGCCACCCACTTCGGTGACGGCGTGCTGCGCCCCGGCGACATCGCCGCCGGCATCCTCGGCGCCGTCGTCCGGGACCCGGCGGCCGACCGGGTCGTCTGGCAGGAGTACCTGGAGACGGTCGTCCGCGAGCGCGAGGGCTGGACCGACTTCTACCGGGCCTGCCGGGAGGAGAGCGCATGACCGGCACCGCCGGCACGGGCGGGGGCAAGGCGTACGACTCGGGGCCGCTGCTGCTCGGAGTACGGCACCACGGGCCCGGTTCCGCGCGCGCGGTGCGGGCCGCGCTGGACGCCGCCCGCCCCGCCGCCCTGCTGATCGAGGGGCCGCCCGAGGCCGACGCGCTGATCCCGCTGGCCGCCGATCCGGACCTGCGGCCCCCGGTCGCCCTGCTCGCCCACGCCGTGGACGAGCCCGGCCGTTCGGCGTTCTGGCCGTTCGCCGAGTTCAGCCCGGAGTGGGTGGCCATCCGCTGGGCCCTGGAGCACGACGTCCCGGCCCGCTTCATCGACCTGCCGGCCGCGCACACGCTCGCGTGGGGAGAGGAACCGCGCGAGTCCGGCCCCGGCACCGAGGAGGACGCCCGCGGGGAGCGGTCCGGTAGTGGCGAGGAGGCTCGCGGGGAGCGGTCCGGTGCCGGGGGTGACGCCGGTGCGGACGGTTCCGCTCCTGCCGGCGACGAGGTCCGCGTCGACCCCCTCGCCGTCCTCGCCGAGGCCGCCGGGTACGACGATCCCGAGCGCTGGTGGGAGGACGTCGTCGAACACCGGGGGCCGGGCACCCGCGATCCCTTCGCGCCGTTCGCGGCGGTGGCGGAGGCCATGGGCGCGCTGCGCGAGCGGTACGGCGCCGGCGGGCGCCCCCGGGACCTGGTCCGCGAGGCGCACATGCGGCTCCGGCTGCGGGACGCGCGCAAGGAGTTCGGGCACGCCGTGGCCGTGGTCTGCGGAGCCTGGCACGTGCCCGCGCTGCGCGAGAAGACCACCGTCACCGCCGACCGGGCCCTGCTCAAGGGCCTGCCCAAGACCAAGATCGACCTGACCTGGGTGCCGTGGACCCACCGCAGGCTGGCCCGGACCGGGGGCTACGGCGCGGGCATCGACTCGCCGGGCTGGTACGCGCATCTGTTCCACGCCCCCGACCGGCCGGTCGAGCGGTGGCTGACCAAGGTGGCCGGACTGCTGCGCGCGGAGGACCGGATCGTGTCCTCCGCGCATGTCATCGAGGCCGTACGGCTCGCGCAGACCCTGGCGGCGCTGCGTGGCCGTCCGCTGCCCGGCCTGGGCGAGACCACCGACGCGGTGCGCGCGGTGCTGTGCGACGGCTCGGACGTACCGCTGGCGCTGGTGCACGACCGGCTGGTGGTCGGGGACGTCCTGGGCGAGGTCCCGGAGTCGGCGCCCGCGGTGCCGCTCCAGCGCGACCTGACCCGGCGGCAGCGCTCGCTGCGGCTCAAGCCCGAGGCGCTGGAGCGCGAGCTGGAGCTGGACCTGCGGGGGGACACCGACGCCGGCCGCAGCAGGCTGCTGCACCGGCTGCGGCTGCTCGGCGTCGGCTGGGGCGAGCCGGTCCGGTCCCGGGGGAGCACGGGCACCTTCCGGGAGACCTGGCGGCTGCGCTGGGAACCCGAGCTGTCGGTGCGGGTCGCCGAGGCGGGCGTGTGGGGGACGACCGTACGGGCGGCGGCGCAGGCCAAGGCCGAGGCGGACGCGGCAGCGGCGACCGCGCTCGCCGACGTCACCGCGCTCGCCGAGCAGTGTCTGCTGGCCGGGTTGCCGGAGGCGCTGTCGGTGGTCATGCGGGCGCTCGCCGACCGGGCGGCCCTGGACACCGACGTCGGTCACCTCGCCCAGGCGCTGCCCGCCCTGGTCCGTTCGCTGCGCTACGGCGATGTGCGCGGCACCGACACCGGCGCGCTCGCCGGCGTCGCGGCGGGCCTCGCCGAGCGCGTCTTCGTCGGCCTGCCCCCGGCCTGCGCCGGGCTCGACGCCGACGCGGCGGACGAGATGCGCGCCCATGTGGACGCCGTGCACACGGCGGTGGGACTGCTGGCGGAGAGCCTGGCCGGACAGCGTGACCACCCGGGACACCATGACCGGGGGAGCCGTGGCGGTGGGCTGCGGGAGCGCTGGCGGGCCGTGCTGCGGGCGTTGTCGCTGCGCGAGACCGCGCCCGGCGTCATCCGGGGCCGGGCCGCGCGGCTCCTGCTGGACGACGGTGCGCTGCGGCCGGAGGAGGCGGCCCGGCTGATGGGGCTCGCGCTGTCGCCGGGCACGCCGCCCGCCGCTGCCGCCGCCTGGATCGAGGGCTTCGCCGGCGGCGGGGGCGGGATGCTCCTCGTGCACGACGAGCGCCTGCTCGGACTGCTCGACAGCTGGCTGACCGAGGTGCCGGCGGACGCCTTCACGGACGTGCTGCCGCTGTTGCGGCGCACCTTCTCGGCGTACGAGCCGGGGGTGCGCAGAACCCTCGGCGAGCTGGTCCGGCGCGGTCCCGGTGACCGGTCCGGCGCGGCCGCAGCGCGGGGTGCCGCGATTCCGGGCTTCGCCGTCGAACCGGACACCGCGCGCGCCGACGCCGTGCTGCCGGTGCTGCGACTGCTGCTCGGCCCGGACCCGGACGGCACGGTGCCCCTCATTCCGTCCGGCTCGGCCCACGGCACGTCGTACGAGGGGGCGGAGCGCGGTCCGGCGGATCACGGCACGGCGGAGCGCCACGGGACACAGCACGGCCCGGCAGGGGAGCGCCCCGGGACCGATCACGGCACGACAGGGCACGACAGCCTCGCGGGGGTGGGCACATGACGCACACGACGGCCGAGCCGGTGACGGAGGCGGGCGACCCGGCGCGGGAGCGGCTGCGGCGCTGGCGGCTGGTGCTCGGCGGAGAGCAGGCCGACGGCACCGGATGCGCGCTGTCGGGCCGGGACGCGGCGATGGACGGCACCCTGGCCGCGCTCTACGGCAGGGGGGACAAACCGCAGGCGGGCCGGGACCGGTCGGCGGGCCTCGGTGCCTCGGCGCCGTCCGTGGCGCGCTGGCTCGGGGACATCCGCCGCTACTTCCCGTCCTCCGTCGTCCAGGTCATGCAGCGCGACGCCATCGACCGGCTCGGCCTGGCCTCCCTGCTGCTGGAGCCGGAGATGCTGGAGGCGGTGGAGGCCGACGTGCACCTGGTCGGCACGCTGCTGTCCCTGCACAAGGCGATGCCGGAGACGACGAAGGAGACGGCGCGGGCGGTCGTGCGGAAGGTGGTCGAGGACCTGGAGCAGCGGCTCGCCACCCGCACCCGGGCCACCCTCGCCGGTGCCCTGGACCGCAGCGCGCGGATCCACCGCCCGCGCCACCACGACATCGACTGGAACCGCACCATCGCGGCCAACCTCAAGCACTACCTGCCCGAGTACCGCACGGTCGTACCGGAACGGCTCGTCGGCTACGGGCGGGCCGCGCGGTCGGTGAGGAAGGAGGTCGTGCTCTGCATCGACCAGTCCGGGTCGATGGCGGCGTCCGTGGTCTACGCGTCGGTGTTCGGTGCCGTCCTGGCCTCCATGCGGTCGATCAGCACCCGGCTGGTCGTCTTCGACACGGCCGTCGTCGACCTCACCGACCAGCTGGACGATCCCGTCGACGTGCTCTTCGGCACCCAGCTCGGCGGCGGCACGGACATCAACCGGGCGCTCGCCTACTGCCAGGCGCAGATCACCCGGCCCGCCGAGACCGTCGTCGTGCTGATCAGCGATCTCTACGAGGGCGGCATCCGTGACGAGATGCTCAAGCGGGTCGCGGCGATGAAGGCGTCCGGGGTGCAGTTCGTGGCGCTGCTCGCGCTGTCGGACGAGGGGGCGCCCGCGTACGACCGCGACCACGCGGCGGCGCTCGCCGCGCTCGGCGCACCGGCCTTCGCCTGCACCCCCGATCTGTTCCCGGAGGTGATGGCCGCGGCGCTGGAGAAGCGGCCCCTGCCGATACCGGACCCGGCGTGACCGGGAGCCGCACGAGATCGTGAGCCGGACGTGACCCGTGAGGCGGCGTGACATCGTGCCGGCGGGGGCACCCGATAGCGGAGTGAAGCGGCGCGGACAGCTCCGTGAGGTGGCCGTACCCGAGCGGCCGAACGCCGTCGGCCCGTTCGGGCGGAACCCTCGCGGACGGGGTGGGTGGTCCCCATTGGGGTGGGGATCAAGCGCCCCGGCCCCGGTCGGACCGGGGCCGTCCAAGAGGTCTCACCGGGTCCACCCCAGCCCGGTGAGGCCTCGCAGATCGCCCGTGGGTACGCAAGGGCACCCATGACACGGCACGCTGTGCCAGGGAACGCGGCATCATGTGACAGGTATCACCGCTCAGGTGTGACCCGCGATTTAGAGGCCCCCCGCAAGCAGCGATAACCTGCGAGACGGACATGCCGCGCGCTCGGACACCGTGTGCGCCCCCCTAGTGACAAAGCGGACGTCACGTTGCCCTTCGCGGCACGCCCACGCATCCAACGAACCGCGAGATCACTGATAGGGACGGAAGCGCGTGGACCTGTTCGAGTACCAGGCGAGGGACCTCTTCGCCAAGCACGATGTACCGGTGCTGGCCGGTGAAGTCATCGACACGCCTGAGGCGGCGCGCGAGATCACCGAGCGGCTGGGCGGCAAGTCCGTCGTCAAGGCGCAGGTGAAGGTCGGTGGTCGCGGCAAGGCCGGTGGCGTCAAGCTGGCCGCCTCCGCGGACGAGGCCGTCGCCCGCGCGACGGACATCCTCGGCATGGACATCAAGGGCCACACGGTCCACAAGGTCATGATCGCCGAGACCGCTCCGGAGATCGTCGAGGAGTACTACGTCTCCTTCCTCCTCGACCGTGCCAACCGCACCTTCCTCTCCATCGCCTCCGTCGAGGGCGGCATGGAGATCGAGGAGGTGGCGGCCACCCGTCCGGAGGCCGTCGCCAAGACGCCGATCGACCCGATCGACGGTGTGGACGAGGCCAAGGCCCGCGAGATCGTCGCGGCCGCCAAGTTCCCGGCCGAGGTCGCCGACAAGGTCGCGAACGTCCTGGTCAAGCTGTGGGACACCTTCATCAAGTCGGACGCCCTCCTCGTCGAGGTCAACCCGCTCGCGAAGGTCGCCTCCGGTGACGTCATCGCCCTCGACGGCAAGGTGTCGCTCGATGAGAACGCCGAGTTCCGCCACCCCGAGTACGAGGAGCTGCACGACAAGGACGCGGCCAACCCGCTCGAGGCCGCTGCCAAGGCGAAGGGCCTCAACTACGTCAAGCTCGACGGCGAGGTCGGCATCATCGGCAACGGCGCGGGTCTCGTCATGAGCACCCTGGACGTCGTCGCGTACGCCGGTGAGAACCACGGCAACGTCAAGCCCGCCAACTTCCTGGACATCGGCGGTGGCGCCTCCGCCCAGGTGATGGCGAACGGCCTGGAGATCATCCTGGGCGACCCGGACGTGAAGTCCGTGTTCGTCAACGTCTTCGGTGGCATCACCGCCTGCGACGAGGTCGCCAACGGCATCGTGCAGGCCCTGAAGCTCCTGGAGGACCGCGGCGAGAAGGTCGAGAAGCCGCTCGTCGTCCGCCTCGACGGCAACAACGCCGAACTGGGCCGGAAGATCCTCACCGACGCCAACCACCCGCTGGTGCAGCGCGTCGACACCATGGACGGCGCGGCCGACAAGGCCGCCGAGCTGGCCCACGCCGCCAAGTAAGCACTCAGGACGAGGACACAACACACCATGGCTATCTGGCTCAACAAGGACAGCAAGGTCATCGTCCAGGGCATGACCGGCGCCACGGGCATGAAGCACACCAAGCTCATGCTCGGTGACGGCACCAGCGTCGTGGGCGGCGTCAACCCGCGCAAGGCCGGTCAGAAGGTCGACTTCGACGGCACCGAGGTACCGGTCTTCGGCACCGTCAAGGAGGCCATCGAGGCCACCGGCGCCAACGTCTCCGTCATCTTCGTGCCGGAGAAGTTCACCAAGGACGCGGTCGTCGAGGCCATCGACGCCGAGATCCCGCTGGCCGTCGTGATCACCGAGGGCATCGCCGTGCACGACACGGCGTCCTTCTGGGCGTACGCCGGCAAGAAGGGCAACAAGACCCGCATCATCGGCCCGAACTGCCCCGGCATCATCACCCCGGGTCAGTCGAACGTCGGCATCATCCCGGGCGACATCACCAAGCCGGGCCGTATCGGCCTGGTCTCGAAGTCCGGCACGCTGACGTACCAGATGATGTACGAGCTGCGCGACATCGGTTTCTCCACCGCTGTCGGTATCGGTGGCGACCCGATCATCGGCACCACGCACATCGACGCCCTGGCCGCCTTCCAGGACGACCCCGACACCGACCTGATCGTCATGATCGGTGAGATCGGCGGCGACGCCGAGGAGCGGGCCGCGGCCTTCATCAAGGAGAACGTGACCAAGCCGGTCGTCGGCTACGTCGCGGGCTTCACCGCGCCCGAGGGCAAGACCATGGGTCACGCGGGCGCCATCGTCTCCGGCTCCTCCGGCACCGCACAGGCCAAGAAGGAAGCCCTGGAGGCCGCCGGCGTCAAGGTCGGCAAGACCCCGACCGAGACGGCGAAGCTGGCCCGGGAGATCCTGAGCGCCTGATCGTCCCGACCGGTTTCGGTAGGCCCGTCCCGTTTCACGGGGCGGGCCTACCGACGTTTTCGCTCGCCTAGCCGGGAGCGGCTACGGCTCCCGTCCGGTCGCGGCAATGGTGGTGACGGTGGCGGTCGGCCGAGGGGTCACCGGGTCTCCGGTGCCAGGCGTAGCGGCCCGTCCCGGGTCTCCCGCCGCAGCTTCGCCCGCAGTGCCTGCTGCTCCTGGGACAGCGGACCCAGCGCGGGGGGTGGGGGGACACCGCGTACGGCCTGGGGTGGGGCCAGGGGTGCCTCGTAGTGGGTGGGGGCTGTTCTCAGCGTGAGCGTCGTCGCGCCGACGATCGTCACCGTGAAGGCGATGGCCGCCCGGGTCCAGAAGACGTTCCGGCGTTCGCAGCCGGTGCGTACGGTCGTCGGCCGGGCCGAGACCAGCCGCTCGGCGGAGGCCAGTACGAGCAGGCGGCGGTGCAGCTCGGCGGGGTCGGAGAGTTCCGGCAGCCGTGCGGCCACCACCTCGCGCGCGTGGGTCAGCCGGTTGGCGGCGGCCGGGGTGCTCGCCTCCGTCTCCGCCGCCGTCTCCGGCAGATCGAGGCCCACACCGTCGTACAGGACGAGCGTGCGCCGGTAGGAGGGCGGCAGATCGAGCAGCACGTCCAGCAGTGCCCGGTCGGCGGGGTCGGTGGGCGGGGGTTCGGGGGACCGGTGGCGGCGGCGGAGGCGGTGCCAGGGCGAGAGCGCGCAGTCGTACGCCACCGCCCGCACCCAGCCGCCCGGATCCCGGTCCCGGGCCACCTCGGGCCAGCGCTGCCAGGCCAGCTGGAAGGCCTGCTCCACCGCCTCCCGGGCCAGCTCCCGGCGCCCGGTCAGCAGATAGGTCTGGCGGACGAGGGCGGGGGCACAGAAGGCGTAGAGCGCGTCGAAAGCCTGATCGGGTGTCAGGGGCCGGGGGAGGTCCGTCGCGACGAGCGGGCCGGACGAGCCGGATGCGCCGGACGAGCTGGGCGTGCCCGGCGAGCTGGAGGTGCCGGGCGAGCTGGAGGTGCCGGGCGGGCTGGGCGGGACGGATGTGCCGGGCGAACCGGCCGGCTGCTCCGGATCCCCCTCTTCGGTGCTCGGGCCCACCTTCCCCGTCGCCGTCTGAGCCGACGTCAGCGAGCGGGACCTGCGCGGACGTCGGCGTTCGGGCGGCGAGGGCGGCGGGGCGGCAGGGTTCTTCATCGTCACCATGCACCCTTTCGTACGAAAAAGAACATAAACACATATTGGGCGACACGTCCTGAGTTCGCCTGTTACGCCGTGAAAGCGCGTGTCGTTGGGAGCATGGCGTGCGTGATGCAGATGACCGCTCGCCGTTCGTCGTTGTCGCCTCTGCTCTCCCGGATGCGCGACCGCTCACCGGGACTCGCCGCGAGCCTGCTGGGCGGCGCCGTCGCGGCCGGACTGGGCCTCGGCTCGTCCGCCGTGCTGGTGATGATGCTGTGGGTCAGCTCGCCGTACCCGGACAGCGGACCGGGCGGGGCGCTGCATGTCGCCGCCGACCTGTGGCTGCTGGCGCACGGCGTGGAACTGGCCCGTACCGACACACTTTCCGGCGCGGCCATGCCCGTCGGTGTCACCCCGCTGCTGCTGCTCGCCCTGCCGGTGTGGCTGGTGTACCGGGCGGCGCGGGACGCCACCGACGCCTCCGCCGATCCGGACGGACCGCCGCCGGTCCCGGCGCGTACGGCGTGGACGGGCGTGGTCCTCGGCTATCTGGGGGTCGGTGTCGCCGCGGCGCTGTACTGCTCCGGCGGCGAACTGCGCCCGCAGTGGCCGTGGGTGACGCTGTGTCTGCCGGGTGTCGCGGCGGCCGCGGCCGGTGCCGGGGTGTGGTCGGCGTACGGCTGTCCGCGCGCACCCGTGCTGAGCGCGCTGGCGGTGCTGCCGGGAGCGGTGCGGCGGCTGCTGTTCGGCGTGGACGAGGTGGCCCGGCTGGGCGCGGCCGTACGGGCCGCCGGTGCCGCGACGGCGGTGCTGTTCGGGGGCGGGGCCCTGCTGGTCGGGGTGTCCCTGGTGTGGCACGGCGGGTCGGCGCGGGCGTCCTTCCTGGAGCTGACGGAGGGCTGGACGGGGCGGTTCGCCGTGCTGCTGCTCGGCATCGCGCTGATCCCCAACGCGGCGGTGTGGGCCGCGTCCTACGCACTCGGCCCCGGCTTCGCCCTCGGCGCCGGGCATCTGGTCCACCCGTTCGCGTCCGACCCCGCCCCGCTGCTGCCGCCGTTCCCGCTGCTGGCCGCGGTGCCGGACCCGGGCATCGGTACGGAGCAGAACTGGCTGGTGGGGGTGGTGCCGGCGGTGGCCGGGATGACGGCGGGGTGGTTCGTGGCGCGGGCTGCCGTCCGGCGGCCGGCGACCGGGGAACCGGCGCGCGCCCGCTGGTCGGCGGGCCGTACCGCGGGGGTGGTCCTGCTGACGGCGATGGTCTGCGCGGCGGGCCTCGCCCTGCTCGCCGGGCTTGCGGGCGGCCCCCTCGGGGTGGCCGCGCTGGCCCGTCTCGGCCCGCTGTGGTGGCAGACCGGAGGCGCGGCCGGCGTCTGGACGCTGGTGTTCGCCCTGCCGGTGGCGCTGATCGTCCGCATCTGGCGGCTGCGCGGCCGGCGCTCGCAGCAGGGTGGTATCCCGGCGCAGGGCACGGAGGCGGCGGGTACGGCCACGAAGGGCAGGAAGGGCGCGAAGGGCACGGAGGGGGTGACGGCTGCCAGGGGCGCGGAGGGCGCGAAGAGCGGGCAGGCGGCCGTGGCGCCTGCGGCCGCCGCGAAGTCGGTCGTGGCGAAGACGGTCGTGGCGAAGACGGGGGAGGCGAAGACGGGGGAGGCCGGCGAAGCCGCAAGAGCGCCGGAGGTCGGTGAGGCGGCGCCGGTCGCCGACGGGGCCGGGGCGGGCGAGGCGGGGCCTGTTCGGGACGGGGCCGGGACGGGTGAGGCCGGGCCGGCTCCGGACGGGGCGAAGGCCGCCGAGGATCCGTTCCCGAACCCGTCGACCGAGCCCTTCTCCGGGAACTGGCACGACGACGTCGCCCGGGCCTCCCGCTGGGCGGCGCTGAAGAACGCGACCGCACCCCGGGACGCCTCCGACGCCGCCCCCTCGTCACCACTCGGACCCCGGCCCGAGGCGTCCCCGGAGCCGCACCCCGGGCCTCGGCCGGAACCCCGCTCCGACCTCCGCCCGGACTCCGCCGACTGAGGGGCGAGCGAGGGGCGGCCGAGGGCGAGGGGGGAGCGAGGGCCGGGGTGAAAGGTGAGCGAGGGCAGGGGTGACCGAGGACGAGCCAGGGGTGACGAGGACGAGCCAGGGGTCGACCGAAGGGCGTGCGAGGGGTGACCGAGGACGGGCGAGGGGTCGGCTGAGGGGTGTGCGAGGGGTCGGCCGAAGGGGTGCGAGGGGTCGGCTGGAGGGCGTGCGCGGAGTGGGGGGAAGGGCGGCTGGGAGACGAGGCGTGGAGACCTCAGCTGTTCTCCGTGCCCAGCACACCCCGCAGCTCGCGCGGCAGCAGGGTCTCGCAGGACTGCTTGGCCTCGTGGGTCAGGGCGTCGTTCACACAGGTGTAGTAGTCGCTGTAGACCAGCTGGACGGTGAAGGTCGAGGCCACCAGGACCAGCGCCAGGGATGCCGTGACCAGACCGCTGACGGCCGCCGTCGTCTGGGGCCGGCCGGCCGGGGCCGCCGGGGCGTCCGGAGCCGGGGGGCGCGGCTTGGCACGCAGCGCGCTGGTGCCCCAGTACAGGGCGAGGGCGCCCAGCAGCAGGGCCACGTACGGCCAGCTGAAGAGGACGAAGAAGACCGACCACATGCCGGAGATCAGGGCGTACCGCGCACGCCGCTGGGCCGGATCCGTCGGGTCCCAGCGCATGCCGGGACCGGCCGGCCCGCCGGGGCCCTGGGGGCCGCCGCCCGGCCGCTCGCCGAAGCCGCCGGGGGAACGGCTGGGCTGCCGGTCGCTCCACTGGCCGCCCCAGGGCGAACCGCCACCGGGACCCGGACCGTACCCCTGCCCCGGACCATGGCCCGCGCCGGGGCCGTACCCCGGGCCCTGCCCCTGTCCGGAACCCTGCCCGTGATCCTGACCGGCACCGGAACCCTGACCGTGACCCGAACCCTGCCCCGAACCCTGAGCGGCGCCGTGACCGGAGTCCTGACCGTGACCCGCGCCCGGACCGTGACCCGGCCCCGCCCCGAATCCAGGGCCGTACGGGCCGGGCCCGTATCCCGGACCGGGGCCGTACCCGGGCCCGTATCCCGGACCCGGGCCCGGCCCGTACCCGGGACCCGTCGGGCCTCCGGGGTGGCGAGGCTGCCAGGGGCGGTCCGGCGTTCCCTCCGGCGGTGGCGCGAACGGATTGTCGTCCTGCCGCTCACCACCCTGCCCGGGACCACCCTGCCCCGATCCGCCCTGTCCGGGGCCACCGCGGCCGGAGTCACCCCGCCCGGAACCACCGGACCCGGAACCGCCGTGCCCCGAGCCGCCCTGTCCCGCGCCGCCGTGCTGCGCGCCGGCCGGGCCGCCCCGCAGGGGGTCCGACGGGGGCGAGCTCGGACGCTCCCGCAGCAGGGCGGCGCCACGCTCGCCTCCCTGGACCGGGCGCGGCGGGAACGTGAGGACTCGCAGGCTGCGATCGGGCATCAAAAGAGCGTCTTCCCTTAGGCGACAACGGCAGTCCGACGTGAGCTACCACCCCGTGAACGTGCCGCACGACGACCGCGTTCCCGAGGGTGCTCTTGCGTGATTCCTTGCGAACGCTACCGTCCGGCCGGCGACCCGTCCCGAGGACCCCTGCTGGAGTGCCGGTATCGTTGCTGACGGTCGGCCGCTTCGTAGACTTCCCCGTATCCGGGGATGCGAAGCATTCGTATGAATGAACAAACCGACCGTACATGCATCGCAACGCGAGAAAGGGCCCCACCGTGGCCGCCACCACCCCCGGCCCAGCGGTCAAGCGCCTGGTCGTGCTGGTCTCCGGATCCGGCACCAACCTGCAGGCGCTCCTGGACGAGATCGAGCGGACCGGAGCCGAGTCGTACGGCGCGCGCATCGTCGCCGTCGGGGCGGACCGCACCGGTGTCGAGGGGCTCGCCCGGGCCGAGCGGGCCGGGCTGCCGACGTTCGTGTGCCGGGTCAAGGACTTCACCACCCGTGAGGAGTGGGACGCGGCCCTGGCCGAGGCCGTGGCCGCCCACGAGCCCGACCTCGTGATCTCCGCCGGCTTCATGAAGATCGTCGGCAAGGAGTTCCTCGCCCGGTTCGGCGGGCGGTTCGTGAACACCCACCCGGCCCTGCTGCCCAGTTTCCCGGGGGCCCACGGGGTCCGTGACGCGCTCGCGTACGGCGCCAAGGTCACCGGCTGCACCGTCCACTTCGTCGACGACGGCGTCGACACCGGGCCGATCATCGCTCAGGGCGTGGTCGAGGTCCGGGACGAGGACGACGAGAGCGCGCTGCACGAGCGCATCAAGGACGTCGAGCGAAGGCTGCTCGCCGAGGTCGTGGGGCGGCTCGCCCGCAACGGCTATCGCATTGAGGGACGAAAGGTAGTTATCCAGTGACCGCCGAGAGCAACAAGCGGGCCATCCGTCGCGCGCTCGTCAGCGTCTACGACAAGACCGGCCTGGAGGAGCTGGCCCGCGGGCTGCACGAGGCCGGTGTGGAGCTGGTCTCCACCGGGTCCACGGCCGGCCGGATCGCCGCCGCAGGCGTCCCCGTCACCAAGGTCGAGGAGCTGACCGGCTTCCCCGAGTGCCTGGACGGCCGGGTGAAGACCCTGCACCCCAAGGTGCACGCGGGCATCCTCGCCGACCTGCGTCTGGACAGCCACCGCGAGCAGCTCGCCGAGCTGGGCGTGGAGCCGTTCGACCTGGTGGTCGTCAACCTCTACCCGTTCCGGGAGACCGTCGCCTCCGGCGCCACGCCCGACGAGTGCGTGGAGCAGATCGACATCGGCGGCCCCTCGATGGTGCGCGCCGCCGCCAAGAACCACCCGTCCGTGGCCGTGGTCACCAGCCCCGAGCGGTACGCCGACGTCCTCGCCGCGGTCCAGGACGGCGGCTTCGACCTCGCCGCCCGCAAGCGCCTGGCCGCGGAGGCCTTCCGGCACACGGCGGAGTACGACATCGCCGTCTCCTCCTGGTTCGCCTCGTCCTACGCCCCCGTCGACGAGTCCCGCTTCCCGGACTTCGTGGCCGCCGCCTACGCGCGCAAGAACACCCTGCGCTACGGCGAGAACCCGCACCAGGACGCCGCCCTGTACGTCGACGGCGCCGGCGGTCTCGCCGAGGCGGAGCAGCTGCACGGCAAGGAGATGTCGTACAACAACTACACGGACACGGACGCCGCCCGCCGTGCCGCGTACGACCACGCCGAGCCCTGCGTCGCGATCATCAAGCACGCCAACCCGTGCGGCATCGCGATCGGCGCGGACGTCGCCGAGGCGCACCGCAAGGCGCACGCCTGCGACCCGGTCTCCGCGTACGGCGGTGTGATCGCCGTGAACCGGCCGGTCAGCAAGGAGATGGCCGAGCAGGTCGCCGACATCTTCACCGAGGTCATCGTGGCCCCGGACTACGAGGAGGGCGCGCTGGAGGCCCTCACCAAGAAGAAGAACATCCGCGTGCTGCGCTGCCCCGACGGCCCGGCGAACGAGGTCGAGGTCAAGCCGATCGACGGCGGCGCGCTGCTCCAGGTCGCCGACCGGCTCCAGGCCGAGGGTGACGACCCGGCGAACTGGACGCTGGCCAGCGGTGAGGCGCTCTCCGCCGAGGAGCTGCGGGAGCTGGCCTTCGCCTGGAAGGCGTGCCGCGCCGTGAAGTCCAACGCGATCCTCCTCGCCAAGGACGGCGCCTCGGTCGGCGTCGGCATGGGCCAGGTCAACCGCGTGGACTCCTGCAAGCTGGCCGTCGAGCGGGCCGGTGAGGAGCGGGCCCGGGGCGCCTTCGCGGCCTCGGACGCCTTCTTCCCCTTCCCCGACGGCCCCGGGATCCTCATCGAGGCCGGTGTCCGGGCGATCGTCCAGCCGGGCGGTTCGATCCGGGACGAGCAGGTCGTGGAGGCCGCCAAGGAGGCGGGCGTGACCATGTACTTCACGGGCACGCGCCACTTCTTCCACTGATCTTCCGCCGCCCCCTCGAGCGGCCCGGCCGCTCGCCGTGTGGTCCCGCCCGTCGACCGACGGACGGGACCACACGCGTGTGCACGGCCCCGGTGGCGCCCGCCTCCTCCCGGCTGCCCAACCGGTCCGTGGCGGGCGGAAGTTCCTCGCTCGCCGTGTGCAAGAGGGGAGTTTTCACTACCGATTCCGCCGCCCCCGAGCAGCCACAATGAGGGGCGGGTCGCTTCGGCCCGCGCAGGTACGGCACCGGCGTCGCGCGCGGCGCAGCGGGGCGAGGAGGGGGACGAGTCGGATGGACGACCACAGGGCGGGGTTCGGCGGCACACGCCCGCCGGACGCGATCAGGGGATTCTCGGCGTCGGCCGGACTGACCGGCCTGCGGCGGGCGTTGACGCTGTGCGGGCTGTCGGTGGCGGCCTTCGGCCGTTCACTGGCCGTGTCCGGCGCGCTCGGCCTGGTCGGTCCGGGCCTCGGCCTGGTGCCGCGGGCCATGGAGGGGGTGCGGAGCCTGGCCGCGCGGCAGCGGGAACTCGCCCGGCGCTGGGCGGGTGTGGAGATCCCGGGTCCCCCCGGGCCGCTGCCGCCCGCGCCCGCGGGTGCCTCGGGCGTCGTCGCCCGCTACCGCTGGATCATGAGCGACCCGCAGACCCGGCGGGAGTACGTCTGGGTGCTGACGGACCCGATCGCCGGTGGCTTCCTGGCCTTCCTTCCGCTCGCGCTGGTCCTCAGCGGCGCCTGGGGCGTCTTCCTCGCCTTCTTCGGAGTTCCGCTGTCCGCCGAGTGGGACGGCCTGTGGTACCAGTTCCTGCCGATCGAGGGCCAGGCCACGGCGGTCCTCGCCGGCGTCCTGGGCCTGCTCCAGCTGCCGCTGGCCCTGTGGGCGGCCCCGCGCGCGGTCCGCCGCCACGCGCTGTACTCCAGGGCGATGCTGGCGCCGAGCGAGAGCGAACTGCTGGCCGGCCGGATCCGGCATCTGGCCGCCACCCGCTCCGACGCGGTGGACACGCAGATGGCGGAGATCCGCCGGATCGAACGCGATCTGCACGACGGCGCACAGGCCCGCCTCGTCGCCATGGGCATGACCTTGGACGCGGCCGAGCACCTGCTGGAGACCGACCCCGAGGCCGTGCGGCCCCTGCTCGTCGAGGCCCGCCGGTCGTCCTCGGCGGCGCTGGCGGAACTGCGCGACCTGGTCCGCGGCATCCACCCGCCGGTCCTCGCCGACCGCGGACTCGCCGACGCCGTAAGGGCGTTGGCCATGACCTGTCCGGTGCCCACCGAGGTGCGGGCCGAGCTGCCGGGCCGCCCCGAGATGCCCGTCGAGTCCGCCGCCTACTTCGCCGTCTCCGAGATCCTCGCCAATGTCGCCAAGCACTCGGGAGCCGACAGTGCCCGGATCGACCTCCGCCACGGTCACGGGGCGCTCCGCATCACCGTGACCGACGACGGCCGGGGCGGCGCCGACGCCTCCCGCGGCACCGGCCTGCGGGGCATCCAGCGCCGGCTCGCCACGTTCGACGGTGTGGCGGCCGTGAGCAGCCCGGTGGGCGGCCCGACGATGGTGACGATGGAGATCCCGTGCGCGTTGTCCTCGCCGAAGACCACTTCCTCCTGAGGGACGGGCTGATCCGCCTGCTCGGGGCCTTCGGCCACGACGTGGTGGCCGCGGTGGACAACGGCACCGATCTGCTCGAAGCGCTGGAGCGGGAACGGCCGGACATCGCGATCGCCGACGTCCGGCTCCCGCCGGACTTCACCGACGAGGGTCTGCGTGCCGTCCTGGCCGCGCGCCGGCGGAACCCCGGCCTGCCGGTGCTGCTGCTCTCCCAGTACGTCGAGCCCCTCTACGCCCGCGAGCTGCTCGCCGGCGGCGGCCGGGGCGTCGGCTACCTGCTCAAGGACCGGGTCACCGACGGGGCCCGGTTCCTGGACTCCATCCGGCGGGTGGCCGCGGGCGGCACCGCCATGGACCCCGAGGTCGTCTCCCGGTTGATGGTCCGCAAGGAGCGCGACGCGTCCGTCGGCAGCCTCTCCGGACGCGAACGCGAAGTCCTCGAACTCCTCGCGCAGGGCCGCTCCAACGCGGGCATCGCGCAGGCCCTGTTCGTCACCGAGAAGGCCGTCGCCAAGCACATCGGCAACATCTTCGGCAAGCTCGGCCTCCTCCCGGCGGACGCCGACAACCGCCGGGTACTGGCCGTGCTCGCCTACCTGGACCGGTGAGCCCGGCCGCCCGGACCGCGAAGAATCCGGCCGCCCGGACGCGCAGAAGACGCCGGGCCGCGTCCCGTCCGGGCGGACGGGACGCGGCCCGGGAGTGTCAGGTGCCCTGGTGGCTCAGTACCGCGGGCGGTTGAACCAGGCCGAGGCCGAGCCGGTGACCATCGACGCGAGGATGATGCCGGCCATGGCCAGCGAGATCAGCCCGCCGAAGGTGGCGGAGCCGTTCGCACCGTTCGCGATGTTGGTGATACCGCCGAGGATCATCAGTGCCGCGTAGATGATCGTCGTGATGCGGATCCCGCTGCCGCCGTTCTTGAACTTCACGCCCAGGAAGATCGACAGTGCGCCCAGCGCCAGCAGCAGACCCGCGACGAGGAACCCGAGACCGGCCAGGCCGTCGGTGCTGTCGCCGGAGCCGACCCCGTTGGACACGTCCTGGGCGGCGCCGATGAGGGCTCCCGCGAGCAGGCCGAACAGGAGCTGGAAACCGGCCAGGATGAACAGCAGCACCCGGGCGGTCTTCATCAGGCCCGGCATCTCCATCGGCATGCCGTAGCCGGGCTGCCCGAGCGGGGGCGCGGACGGGTAGCCGTATCCGGCCGGGGCCTGCGGGGCGGCGGGGTAGCCGTAACCGGGCTGACCCTGCGGCTGCTGCGGCGGGTAGCCGGGCTGCTGGCCCTGCGGCGGGCCGTAGGGGTTGTTCGGGTCGCCAAAGCTCATGGCGGTCTTCCTCCGTTGCGTTGCTCAAGTGCGGGGACGACGCGCGGCACGGTTCGGAGGAGAGTTCTACAGATGCGGTCCGTCCCCCCGGCACTGCCCGCGGCACTGTGTGCTCATCGTTCTTTAGACGGCTCTTACTTGTCCAGCCGGAATGCGGAGGTGTTGTGCAAGTGCAACATCACTGATCAAGCCGTGACACCCGGATTGGAACCGGGACCGGGTCATCCGCGAGGATGGGAGCATGACCGCCCAGATTCTCGATGGCAAGGCCACCGCAGCCGCGATCAAGTCCGATCTGACCGCCCGCGTGGCGGCGCTGAAGGAGAAGGGCGTCACGCCCGGACTCGGCACGATCCTGGTCGGGGACGACCCCGGCAGCCAGAAGTACGTCGCGGGGAAGCACCGCGACTGCGCCCAGGTGGGCATCGCCTCCATCCAGCGCGAGCTGCCCGCCACGGCAACCCAGGAGGAGATCGAGGCGGTCGTCCGCGAGCTGAACGAGGACCCGGCCTGCACCGGCTACATCGTCCAGCTGCCGCTGCCCAAGGGCATCGACGAGAACCGCATCCTGGAGCTGATGGACCCGGCCAAGGACGCCGACGGCCTGCACCCGATGAACCTCGGCCGCCTGGTCCTGAACGAGCCGGCCCCCCTGCCCTGCACCCCCAACGGCATCATCAGCCTGCTGCGCGCCCACGGCGTGGAGATCAAGGGCGCCGAGGTCGTGGTCGTCGGCCGCGGCGTGACCATCGGCCGCCCGATGCCGCTGCTGCTCACCCGGCGCAGCGAGAACGCCACCGTCACCCAGTGCCACACCGGCACCCGTGACCTCTCCGCCCACCTCAAGCGGGCCGACATCATCGTCGCGGCGGCCGGCTTCCCGCACCTGATCCGGCCCGAGGACGTCAAGCCGGGCGCGGCCGTCCTGGACGTCGGCGTCTCCCGCAACGCCGAGGGCAAGATCGTCGGCGACGTCCACCCGGGCGTGACCGAGGTGGCCGGCTGGATCTCCCCCAACCCCGGCGGTGTCGGTCCGATGACCCGGGCGCAGCTGCTGGTCAACGTGGTCGAGGCGGCGGAGCGCAGTGCCGGCTGAGGACGCCCGCGAGCACGCGGAACCGACCGTCCGCGACGCGATCAGCGCCCCCGACCCCGAGGGGCGCCCGCGCCGCGTCACCCGCCGCTTCCCGCTCTTCACGAGGGACACCGCCCGCCCCGAGGGCAGCGGCCGGGCCGCGGCCGGTGACGCACCGGCGCCCGCCCGGCAGTGGCCGATCCTCGTCGTCACCGGCCTGGTGGCGATCGGCCTGCTGGTCACCGCACTGGACGCGATCCGCCCGGGAACGCTGATCATCGGCGTCGCGCTGCTGGGCGGCGCGGTGCTGCGCTGGCTGCTGCCGGACGTCGGCATGCTCGCCGTGCGCTCCCGCTTCACGGACATCGCCACCTACGGCGTGCTGGGCCTGGTGATCTGCCTGCTGGCCTTGATGATCCAGCCCGACCCGCTGCTGAAGATGCCGTTCCTCAAGGACATCCTGCACTTCACCCTCGCCAAATAGCGGCCTCCCTACGGCCGGTGGCCCGCGCCTCCCCCGGGGACGCGGGCCACCGCCGTATCCCCCTCCCCGACGCTACGGCCGACCGCCGCGCACCGCCTCCACCTCCGGGCCGAACCGCCCCGCCACCTTGGGCGGTAGCCGCCCTCGCGCTGCAACTTCCGCGGTACCGCGCACGGTTGACTCCGGGACCCGGCCGTGCGGGTTACCCTGCGGCGATGCGACCGAGGACCCCCCGCCCGCTCGTCGTGGACACGTTGATCGCGGTGGCCATGGCCGTGGTGGCCGTCCTCCTCGGCCGGGAGTCCCGGTCGCAGGGGTGGCCGGAACTCGACGCCCGCGCCTACGTCCTCGTCGCCCTCGCCCACCTTCCCGTCGCCCTGCGCGGCCGCCACCCCCTCGCCGTGTTCGCCGTCGTCGTGGCCGCCGCGACCGGCTACGTCACCCTCGGCTACTGGCCGGTGGTGTGCACCTTCGGTGCCATGCTCGCCCTGTACACCGTGGCCTCGGTCCGCTCGCTGCGCACCGCCCTCGTCTGCGCCGGCTGCCTGGGCGCGGTCTGGGTGTACGCCGGAGTGGTCAGCCACAGCCCCTCCATGGCCTCCGTGTGCGGGCAGGCACTGCTGTACTGCTCGGTGCTCGTCCGGTTCGGGCACCTGGCCCGCCGCTCCGCCGAACTCACCCGGCGGCTGCGCGCCGAACAGGCCGAGCGGGCCCGGCGTGCGGTCGCCGAGGAACGCGGCCGGATCGCCCGCGAACTGCACGACGTCGTCGCCCACCACATGTCGGTCGTCTCCGTGCAGGCCGGCCTCGCCCGGTTCGTCTTCGACTCCGACCCCGGCACGGCGCGCGGCGCGCTCGGCACCATCGCCGGCACCAGCCGAGAGGCGCTGGAGGAACTGCGCCGCATGCTCCAGGTGCTGCGCGAGGAGGACCCCGAGGCGTCCGAGGGCGCGCCCATGCCCACCCTGGACCGGCTCGGGGAACTCCTCGACCGGGTCCGGGCCGGCGGCCTGCCCGTGGACCTCGCCGTCGGGGGCACCGCCCGCCCGCTGCCGCCCGGCGTCGAACTGTGCGCCTACCGCGTCGTCCAGGAGGCCCTCACCAACGCCCTCAAGCACGCGGGCCCGGCACACGCGCGCGTGGAACTCCGGTACGGAACCGACGAGCTGACCGTCCGCGTCACCGATGACGGAGAGGGCGCGGAACCGGCCGGAGCGCCGGCCGGCAGCGGGCACGGCCTGATCGGCATGCGCGAGCGGGCCAGGCTCTACGGCGGGACGGTCTCGGCCGGCCCGCGCTCCGAGGGCGGCTACGAGGTCCGGCTGACGCTTCCCACATCGGCCGCCGGGCGCACCCATGGGGGCGTACCGGAGGCGGAACGGTAGCGGCAGGCGCACGGCGGGGGGCGAACGTACGGGATGACCAGAGTGCTCGTCGTGGACGACCAGTTCCTCATCCGTGCCGGACTCGTCGGCCTGCTCGACGCCGCGCCCGGCTTCGAGGTGGTGGGCGAGGCGGGGGACGGCGAGGAGGCCGTACGGCTCGCCGCCGAGACCCGCCCCGACGTCGTCCTCATGGACATCCGGATGCCCGGCGTCAACGGCATCGAGGCCACCGGGCGCATCCTGGCCCAGGCCGCCGAACGCCCGCCCCGCGTCCTGGTGCTGACCACCTTCGACCTGGACGAGTACGTGTACGGGGCGCTGCGCGCCGGTGCCTCCGGGTTCCTGCTGAAGGACTCGGGGCCCGAGCGGCTGCTCGCGGCGGTCACCGCGGTCGACGGCGGCGACGCGCTCTTCGCGCCCAGTGTCACCCGGCGCCTGGTGGAGGCCTACGCCCGGCAGCAGGCCCCCGCCGGCACCCCGCCCCCGCCCGACCTTGGCGTGCTCACCTCCCGTGAGGTCGAGGTCCTCACGCTCACCGCCCGCGGTCTGTCCAACCTGGAGATCGCCGACCGCCTCTACATCAGCGAGGCCACCGTCAAGACCCACCTCAACCGCACGATGAGCAAGCTCGACCTGGGCAGCCGTGCGCAGGCGGTGGTGCTGGCGTACGAGACGGGGCTGGTGACCCCCGGCGGCTGACCCGGCGTCCGGGCACCGGCCCCGCTCGTGTGCACCCCGCCCCGGGAACTGGGATCCTTGGTCAGCGCATCCCCGTGGGTGGCCGGGGTCCTGCGCGCGTTCGACAGCACGACCGGGGGGAAGAGGGGGAACCCATGCCTCGATGGAAAGCCTTGCCGGAGGATCTGGATCCGCAGATCAGGGAGTTCACCGGCCAGTTGCGGCAACTGGTGGACCGCAGCGGCCTGAGTGTCGCGACACTGGCCGACCGCACGGGCTACAGCACGACGTCCTGGGAGCGGTATTTGGGCGGCCGGCTGCTCGCGCCCAAGGGCGCGGTCATCGCGCTGGCCGAGGCCACCGGCACCAGCCCCGTCCATCTGACCACCCTGTGGGAGCTGGCCGAACGGGCCTGGAGCCGGGCGGAGATGCGGCACGACCGCACCATGGAGGCGATCCGCGTCTCCGAGGCGCGCACCGCGCTGGGACACCTCGGCACGGCGACGGAGCCGACGGAAGGGGGCGGGGGCGCGTCCGCGGGCGTGGGCGGCCGGAAGGGCGGCGGAACGGCCGGTACGGCCGACGGGAAGGACGCCGGGAAGGACGGCGGCAAGCGCGCCGGGAAGGACGGCCGGAAGGGCGGCGGGGCCGCCGCCGTGCCCGGGGTCGCCGGCCCCGCCGGGGTCTCGCCGACGATCCCCGCCCCGCCGGCGGCTCCGGCGGACGGCGCCCACGGCCCGGCGGACGACGGGGACACCCCGTCCGGGAACTCCTGGGGGCTGGCCGGCTACCGGGGCCCCTCGCGGCGGAGCGCCCGCCCGGGCCCCCGGCCCCCGGCGGGCATCGCCGGAACCACCGGAACCACCGGAACCACCGGAACCACCGGAACCACCGGAACCACCGGAACCACCGGCACCGCCGGCACGCCGGCGGAGCCCGTCGGCTCGCCCGGCCCCTTCGACCCGCCGGGCGCGCCCGGCGCGTCCGGAGCCGTGGGCGCACCCGGCACCGCGAACGCACCCGGGATCGGGAACGCACCCGGCACCGGGAAGGCATCCGGCACCTCCTCAGGCACCTTCGGCCCGCCCGGCGCCATGAACGCGTCCGGCACTTCCCGCACCTCCGGCGCATCCGACTCAGTTCCCACCCCGGGCACCCCAGGCACCCCAGGCACCCCGGGCACCCCGGGCACCCCGGGCACCCCAGGCACCCCAGGCACCCCGGGCACCCCGGGCACCCCGGGCACCCCGGGCACCCCGGGCACCCGCGGCCGGCAGGCCGGCGGGCAGGCCGCGGCGGCTCCGCGGGGGTCGCGGGTGGCCCAGTGGTCCGTGCGCCGCCAGCAGGTGACGATGTTCTTCGCGGGCCTGGTCGGCGTGCTCGTCCTCATCGCCGGTGTCTTCTTCTTCACCCACCGGGACGGCGACGGACACGAGAACGAGGGCGCCGCCAAGTCGCCCGCCCCCTCGGCCCGTACCCGGACGAGCCCGCCCCCCGGCGTCAAGTGCACCGGCTCCGCCTGCACCGGCAAGGACGCCGAGGCCATGGGGTGCAGCGGCGACCTGGTGACCACCGCCCGGACCGTCGCCCTCGGGACCACCACCCTGGAGGTCCGCTACAGCAGGGCGTGCGGCACGGCCTGGGGGCGGATCACCAGCGGCGCGCCCGGTGACACCGTCCGGCTCACCGCGGGCAGGGTCCGGCAGTCCGGTGACATCACGGTGGCCGGGGACACCATCGCGTACACCCCGATGATCGCGGTGAAGGACCCCGCGGAGGCCCGTGCCTGCGCCACGCTCGCCTCGGGGCGGACGGGCTGCACGACGTAGGCGACCGGACGCCTCGCCGTCGTCACGCACCGATCCGTCCGGACAGGAATGGCCGCCGGGAAAGTGGGCACGCGAGAAGTACCCCCACGGGAGTCCGGCAACGGTGTCCCGAACGGCGGCCGTCTTCGTCCTCCCTCTCCCGGACGACGGACGGCCGCCTTCTCATGCCCCGCCCGCGGGCGATACGTCCGGACCGGTCCTCTTGTGGGGTGGGCCACAAGGCCCCGGACGTCTCGCATGCCGGATGCGCGATAGCCTGACCGCTGGATCTCTCTTGATACCAAGAGATCGATCATCCGCCCGGGGCAGGGACGCCCCACCGCCAGCTGTCATACGGAGAACGCCATGACCCGCACTCCCGTGAACGTCACCGTCACCGGCGCGGCCGGCCAGATCGGTTACGCCCTGCTCTTCCGCATCGCCTCCGGCCAGCTGCTCGGCGCGGACGTGCCGGTCAAGCTGCGCCTCCTGGAGATCACCCCGGCCCTCAAGGCCGCCGAGGGCACCGCCATGGAGCTGGACGACTGCGCCTTCCCGCTGCTCCAGGGCATCGAGATCACCGACGACCCGAACGTCGCCTTCGACGGCGCCAACGTAGCCCTGCTGGTGGGCGCCCGTCCGCGCACCAAGGGCATGGAGCGCGGTGACCTGCTGGAGGCCAACGGCGGCATCTTCAAGCCCCAGGGCAAGGCCATCAACGACCACGCCGCGGACGACATCAAGGTCCTGGTCGTCGGCAACCCGGCCAACACCAACGCGCTCATCGCCCAGGCCGCCGCGCCGGACGTCCCGGCCGAGCGCTTCACCGCGATGACCCGTCTGGACCACAACCGCGCGCTGACCCAGCTCGCGAAGAAGACGGGCTCCACGGTCGCCGACATCAAGCGTCTGACGATCTGGGGCAACCACTCCGCCACCCAGTACCCGGACATCTTCCACGCCACCGTCGGCGGCAAGAACGCCGCCGAGGTCGTGAACGACGAGAAGTGGCTGGCCGAGGACTTCATCCCGACCGTCGCCAAGCGCGGTGCCGCGATCATCGAGGCCCGTGGCGCCTCCTCCGCCGCCTCCGCCGCCAACGCCGCCATCGACCACGTGTACACCTGGGTCAACGGCACCGCCGAGGGCGACTGGACCTCCATGGGCATCCCGTCGGACGGCTCCTACGGCGTCCCGGAGGGCCTGATCTCCTCCTTCCCCGTCACCACCAAGGACGGCAAGTACGAGATCGTCCAGGGCCTGGACATCAACGAGTTCTCCCGCGCCCGCATCGACGCCTCCGTCCAGGAGCTGGCGGAGGAGCGCGACGCGGTCCGCGGTCTCGGCCTCATCTGACCTGACGTGGTGTGAGTCCGGCGGCCGGTGCGCTATAGTTGATCACGCACCGGCCGCCGGAAACCCGGCACCAGGTGATGCGTTGGTGGTCCAAGGAAAGACGCCCCGCTTCCTGCGGGGAGATGCAGGTGCAAGGCCTGCCCGGCGCTCCACGAGAAGTCCCCTCCCGCTGCACGCGGGAGGGGACTTCGGCGTTGTGCCGGACGAACGCCCGCGGCGGACCCACGTCGCTCAGCACACAGGTCGGGATACGCGGCACGGCGGGTCCTCTCGGGTCGGACTTCGCATCCCGCGTCACCGGGCGGGGCCCGCCGGCGCGTTCAGGCCACCGGCTCCCCGACCGGCTCCGGCGCGCGCCGCGCCGTCGGCGGGGCGGAGCGGCCGGAGCCGCGATAGCCCGTCACCACCGCCGCCGTCGCCAGCAGCACCGTCACCCCCACCACCCGCAGCGCCGGCCCCATGCCGCCGGCGAAATCGGCGTGCCCCGCCAGGGTCGTGCCGGCGACGGCCACACCGAGGGCCGCGCCGATCTCCCGGGCCGAGGTGCCGAGGCCGGAGCCGAGGCCCGCCTGGTGCGGAGGCAGGGACGTGACGACACCGAGGGTGAGCGCCGGCATGGCCAGGCCGGCCCCCGCCGAGATCACCAGCAGCCAGCACGCGTACAGCGCGTAGGGCGTGTGCGCGTCCGCCGTGGACGCGGCCAGCAGGCCCAGGCCGATCAGCGCGAGCCCCGTGCCGACGACCGGACGCGGATGCGCCGACCAGCGGGCCGCGAACCTGGGGAACAGGGCCATGCCGACGATCAGCGGCACGATCGCCACCCCCGTCACGGCCGGCGCGAACCCCTTGACCTCCTGCAGATACTGCGAATTGACGAAGAACAGCGCGAACAGGCCGAAGAAGCCGGTCGCCAGGCCCAGCGTGGTGGAGCGCAGCCCGCGGGAGGCGAAGACGCGCGGGTCCAGCAGCGGGGCGCGGGAGCGCAGGGCGTGCACGGTGAAGACCGCCACCAGCAGGGCGCCGGCCCCGAACGAGGTGAGGATGCGCGGCGAGGTCCAGCCGTGGTCCGGGCCCTCGATGATGCCGAACAGCACGGCGACCAGGCCCGCGGTGAGCAGCAGGGTGCCGACCGGGTCCGGGCTGCCCTGCGCGGAGCGGGCCGTGCGCGGGGTGGTCACCGCCACCACGACGGCGAGGACGGCCGCCAGCGGCACCATCGCGGCGAACAGCGCCCGCCAGGACAGGAACTGGCCGACCAGACCGCCGCCCAGATTGCCCGCCATACCGCCCAGCCCGATGGCCAGTGTCCAGGACGCCATCGCCTGGGCGCGGCGCTCGGGGCCGGCCAGCTGCACCAGGATCGACATCGTGGCCGGAGTGATCAGCGCGGCTCCGGCGCCGGACACCCCCCGGCCCGCGATCAGCAGCGCCGGGCCGGGGGCGAGCGCGCTGGTCGCGGCGCCGGCGGCGAACACGGCGAGACCGGTGAGCAGGGCGCCCTTGCGGCCGTACCGGTCGCCGAGCGCGCCGGCCGGGATCAGCAGGCCGGCGAAGGTGATGACGTAGGCGTCGACCGTCCACAGGACCTGGGTGTGCGAGGGGTGCAGAGCGGACGAACCCAGTTGCGGTATCAGCAGGTTGATGGCGGCGACCATGCTCTGCGCGACCAGGACGCAGGCGCACAACGCGAGCAGGGTGGGGCGTTTCAGGGCGTGCGAGGGCACGGCTCCTCCCGGGAGCTGGTGGGTGGTGTGGGATGCCCTCTCACCGTAGGCTCGGCACCGATCTGCCTTCCAGTGCAACCTTTGCAAGGGATACCTGCGCATGACGCAATCCACCGGGCTGGACCTGAACCTGCTGGTCGCGCTGGACGTCCTGCTGGAGGAGCAGAGTGTGCAGGGCGCCGCCCGCCGGCTGCATCTGTCCGAGCCGGCGATGAGCCGCACCCTCGGCCGGATCCGCAAGGCGCTCGGCGACCCGGTGCTGGTCCGGGCGGGCCGCCGGATGGTGCCCACACCCCGTGCGCTGGCCCTGCGCGCCGAGGTGAGCGCGGTGGTGGAGCGCGCCCGGGCACTGTTCGCGCCGGGCCAGGACGCCGACCTGCGCACGGTGACCCGCACCCTCACGATCCTCGGCCACGACGCGATCGCGGCCACCCACGGCGCCACCCTCTTCGCCCGCGCCGCCCGCGAGGCCCCCGGCATCCGCCTGCGCTTCCTGAGCGAGAGCCACGTGGACGCCCCGCTCCTGCGCCAGGGCACCGCCGACCTGGAGATCGGCGTGATCGACTCGGCCGCGCCCGAGGTGCATGTGGAGCCGGTGTACGAGGACCGCTTGCTGGGCGTCGTACGGGCCGGACATCCCCTCCTGCGGGGCGAGCTGACGCCGGAGCGGTTCGCCGGGGAGGCGGGCCACCTCATCGTCTCCCGGCGCGGCAGGCAGTACGGGCCCATCGACGACGCCCTCGCCGAACTCGGCCTGGAGCGACGGGTGGTGGGCACCGTCGGCACCTATCCGGCCTCGCTGTTCGTACTGCGCGAGACCGACCTGGTCGGGCTGGTCGGCAAGTGGGGGCGCCCGCTGGCCGACACGCTCGGCCTGGTCGCCTTCGAGATCCCGCTCCGGCTGCCCACCGTGAAGCTGGGGTTCGCCTGGCACCCGCGCCACGACGCCGACCCGGCACACGCCTGGCTGCGCGGCTGCGTTCGGGAGCTGATGCTCCAGGAGGCGGGCACCGGCTGACCACCGCCGGCCGCGGCGAGCGGGCCCCGAGGACGTGGTCCCGGGCCTCGTGCGGCGGCTCCCGGGCGCTCGGGCCGTGACCGGGAGGGCCCGGGAAAGGGGGGGAGGCGGCGCGGGCCGGAACGCTTGCCGCCGCACAGGCCGCCGATCCCGCGGCCATCGCACTACCTCCCCACCCCCGTCTCCACCCCACTTTTGTCCCTTTTCGACCGCATTTTCAGTGACGCGGCGCACTTTCGGCCATCGATTGCGCATGCGATGCGGGGCCCGGGGCAGGCGATGCCGGTCCCCGAGCGTGACACCCATGTGACACAGGGGAACGGAACAGGAACGGAAGGCAATACCGATCATGGCGGACAGAACGGAACGACAGGCCCGGGCGACCATCCACGCCGGCGGCGAGTGGCTGACGGCGCTCTCCGGCGCGACCCGGGAGATCCTCGACCCCGCGGACGCCCGGCCGTTCGCCGTGGTCGCCGAGGGCGACGAGAAGGACGCCGAGCGCGCGGTGACCGCCGCCCGGCACGCCTTCGACCACGGCCCCTGGCCGCGCACCCCGGTCGCCGAACGCGCCGCCCTGCTGCGCCGCGTCGCCGACCTCCTCCTGCGCGACCGCGAGACGCTCGGCCTGCTGGAGAGCCGGGACGCGGGCAAGACCGTCGAGGAGGGCCGCGTCGACATCGACTGTGTCGCCGACGCCTTCCGCTACTTCGCCGACCTGGTCGCCGCCGAGGCCCCGGGCCGGGTGGTCGACGCGGGCTCGCCCGACATCCACAGCGTGGTCGTCCACGAGCCGGTCGGCGTCTGCGCGCTGATCACCCCCTGGAACTACCCCCTCCTCCAGGCCAGCTGGAAGATCGCCCCGGCGCTCGCCGCCGGCAACACCTTCGTGATCAAACCCAGCGAGATCACCCCGCTGACCACCGTCGCCCTGATCGAGCTGCTGACCGAGGCCGGCCTGCCCGCGGGCGTCGCCAACCTCGTCACCGGCCCCGGCCACACGGTCGGCGCCCGGCTCGCCGAGCACCCCGACGTCGACCTGGTCTCCTTCACCGGCGGCCTGGCCAGCGGCACCAAGGTCGCCCAGGCCGCCGCGCCCACCGTCAAGAAGGTCGCCCTCGAACTCGGCGGCAAGAACCCCAACGTCGTCTTCGCCGACGCCTGCGCCACCGAGGAGGGCTTCGACACCGCCGTGGACCAGGCCCTCAACGCGGCCTTCATCCACAGCGGTCAGGTCTGCTCGGCCGGATCCCGCCTCATCGTCGAGGAATCCGTGCGGGACCGCTTCGTCACCGAACTCGCCCGCCGGGCCCAGCGGATCCGCCTCGGCCGCGGCACCGAGGACGGCGTCGAGTGCGGCCCTCTCGTCTCCGAACAGCAGCGCGCCAAGGTCGAGGCGTACGTCGCGTCCGCGCTGGCGGAGGGCGCGGTGCTGCGCTGCGGCGGCAAGCGGCCCGAGCCCGCCGGGACCCGCCCGGAGTCCGGCTGGTTCTACGAGCCGACCGTGCTCGACGCCTGCCACCGCGAGATGAAGGTCGTCCGGGAGGAGGTCTTCGGCCCGGTCCTCACCGTCGAGACCTTCCGCACCGAGGAGGAGGCCGTCCTCCTCGCCAACGACACCGAGTACGGCCTCGCCGGCGCCGTCTGGAGCGCGGACACCGCGAGGGCCCGCAGGGTCGCGGCCCGGCTGCGCCACGGCACCGTCTGGATCAACGACTTCCACCCCTACCTGCCGCAGGCGGAGTGGGGCGGCTTCGGCAGGAGCGGCACCGGCCGCGAGCTGGGTCCCGCCGGACTGGCCGAGTACCGCGAGACCAAGCACGTCTACGAGAACCTCGCGCCGCGCCCGGTGCGCTGGTTCGCCGGCTGAGCCCCCACAAGCCCCGCCGGCGAACCAGCTGACGCACCCCGTACGTCCTCCCACCCCACAGGAGTAACCACCCGATGCCCGACCACACCCAGGAATTCGACTATGTCGTCATCGGCGGCGGCACCGCGGGCTCCGTCATCGCCTCCCGCCTCACCGAGAACCCCGACGTGACCGTCGCCGTCATCGAGGGCGGCCCGAGCGACGTCGGCCGCGACGACGTCCTCACCCTGCGTCGCTGGATGGGCCTGCTCGGCGGCGAACTCGACTACGACTACCCGACGGTGGAGCAGCCCCGCGGCAACTCCCACATCCGGCACAGCCGCGCCCGCGTCCTCGGCGGCTGCTCCTCCCACAACACCCTCATCTCCTTCAAGCCCCTGCCCTCCGACTGGGACGAGTGGGAGGCCAACGGTGCCAAGGGGTGGGGCGCCGTCCCCATGGAGGCGTACTTCGCCCGCCTGAAGAACAACATCGTCTCCGTCGACGAGAAGGACCGGAACGCCATCGCCCGCGACTTCGTCGACGCGGCCCGGTCGGCGCTCGGCGTGCCCCGGGTCGAGGGCTTCAACAAGAAACCGTTCACCGAGGGCGTCGGCTTCTTCGACCTCGCCTACCACCCCGAGAACAACAAGCGCTCCTCCGCCTCCGTGGCCTACCTGCACCCGGTGATGGACGAGCGGGCCAACCTCCGTGTCTTCCTGGAGACCTGGGCGTACAAGCTGGAGCTGGACGGCACCCGCGCCGACGGCGTCCACGTGCGCACCAAGGACGGCGAGGAACTGCTGATCCGGGCCCGCCGCGAGGTCGTCCTGTGCGCCGGCGCCGTCGACTCCCCGCGCCTGCTGCTCCACTCGGGCATCGGTCCCCGCGAGGACCTCGAAGCCCTCGGCATCCCGGTCGTCCATGATCTGCCGGGCGTCGGCGAGAACCTGCTCGACCACCCCGAGTCGGTCATCGTCTGGGAGACCCACGGCCCGATCCCGGAGAACTCCGCGATGGACTCCGACGCCGGCCTGTTCGTCCGCCGCGACCCCGGACACGCGGGCCCGGACCTGATGTTCCACTTCTACCAGATCCCCTTCACGGACAACCCGGAGCGCCTCGGCTACGAACGCCCGGCGTACGGCGTCTCGATGACCCCCAACATCCCCAAGCCGAAGAGCCGCGGCCGTCTCTACCTGACCAGCGCCGACCCGTCCGTGAAGCCCGCCCTCGACTTCCGCTACTTCACCGACGAGGAGGACTACGACGCGCGCACCCTGGTCGACGGCATCCGCATCGCCCGCGAGATCGCGAAGAGCGAACCGCTGGCCGGCTGGCTCAAGCGCGAGGTGTGCCCGGGTCCGGAGATCCTCGGCGACGCCGAGCTGAGCGAGTACGCCCGCAAGGTCGCGCACACCGTCTACCACCCGGCCGGCACCTGCAAGATGGGCGCCGCCGACGACGAACTCGCCGTGGTCGACCCGGAGCTGCGCGTCCGCGGTCTGTCCGGCATACGTATCGCCGACGCGTCCGTCTTCCCCACCATGACCGCCGTGAACCCGATGATCGGAGTCCTCATGGTCGGGGAGAAGGCCGTCGACCTGATCGGAGGCGATCTGCGATGACTCTCACCGTCCCCACCCGCAAGCCCCCCACCACGACCGAGTCCGTCTTCTCGGTGTCCGGCCTGTGGAAGGTCTTCGGCCCGAAGCCGGAGCGGATCCCCGCCGACCCCGAACTCAGTGCGCTGGATCCCGCCGGCCTCCGCGCCCGCACCGGATGCACGGCGGCCGTCCGGGACGTCTCCTTCGACGTCCGCAAGGGCGAGGTCTTCGTCGTCATGGGCCTCTCCGGTTCCGGCAAGTCCACCCTCGTACGCTGTCTGACCCGTCTCATCGAACCGACGGCGGGCACGATCGCCATCGACGGCGAGGACGTCCGCGCCATGGACCGGTCCCGCCTGCGCGAACTGCGGCGGCACCGGGCCGCCATGGTCTTCCAGCACTTCGGGCTGCTCCCGCACCGCACGGTCCTCGACAACGTCGCCTACGGCCTGGAGATCCAGGGCGTCGGCAGGTCCGAACGACGCGAGCGCGCCGCCGAGTTCGTCGCCAAGGTCGGCCTGGAAGGCATGGAGAAGCGCCGCCCCGGCCAGCTCTCCGGCGGCCAGCGCCAGCGGGTCGGCCTGGCCCGCGCCCTCGCCGTGGACCCCGAGGTCCTCCTCTTCGACGAGCCGTTCAGCGCCCTGGACCCGCTCATCCGCCGGGACATGCAGGACGAGGTGACCCGCCTGCACCGGGAGGAGGGCCGCACGATGGTCTTCATCACCCACGACCTGAGCGAGGCCCTGAAACTCGGCGACCGCATCGCCCTGATGCGCGACGGCCGCGTGGTCCAGCTGGGCACACCGGAGGAGATCGTCGGTTCCCCGGCCGACGACTACGTCCGCGAGTTCGTCCGGGACGTCCCGCGCGAGCAGGTGCTGACCTGCCGTACGGCCATGCGCCCCGCCTCCGCGGAGGAGACGGGCAGCGGACCGGCGGTCCGTCCGGACGCCACGGTCGCGGAGGCGATCGAGGCGGTGGCCCGGGCCGGCGAACCGGCCCGGGTGATGGACGCGGGCCGCTGCCTGGGAGTGGTCGACCAGGAACGCCTGCTGGGCGTCGTCGCGGGCGTGGTCGCCGGCATCGAGGGCGGCGCCGCCACGGCCGAGGCCACCGCCGTACCCGCCGTGACCCCGGACAGCCGCACCGCCGGAATCTCACCCGCCACCGGGAAGGCGGCCCCCGCCTCCGGGAAGGCAGTCCCCGCCTCCGGGAAGGCGGCCCCCGCCTCCGGGAAGGCAGTCCCCGCCTCCGGGAAGGCGGCCTCCGCCTCCGGGAAGGCGGCACCGGACCGGCGCGGACCAGCGACCCCGCCCGGCCCCCGCACGAGCCCGGAGGCCGTCTGATGGCAACCCTCAGTCTCCCGACCTCCGGTACCGCCAAGCCCCGCGTCCTGCGCAGCCGGGCCGCCGGTAAGCTCCTGCTGCTCGCCCTCGTCGCCGCGGTCCTGGCCCCCTGGGCCGCCACCCGCTGGCCCGGCGCCACCTGGCCCCACGCCCTGACCGTGAGCCTCGACAAGCCCCTCACCACGGCCAGCGACTGGGTCATCGACAACCGGGACAGCCACCCCCTGTTCCTCTACTTCCTCGGCCACGTCAGCAACGCGGTCGTGCTCGCCGTACGCGCCGTCTACCTCACCCTGCTCGCCGCGGGCTGGGCCGGCGTCACGGCCTTCGGCGCCCTGCTCGCCTGGCGCGTCGCAGGCCCCCGCCTGGCCGCCGGCACGGCAGTCGCCTTCCTCACCTGCGGCGCCCTCGGCATGTGGATCCCCACCATGCAGACCCTCGCCCTGATGGTCGTGGCGGTCCTCGCCTCCGTGCTCGTCGGCGTGCTCCTCGGTCTCGCCGCCGGACTCTCCGACCGCCTCGACCGCGCCCTGCGCCCGGTCCTGGACACCATGCAGGTGCTCCCGGCCTTCGCCTACCTCCTCCCCGTCGTCCTGGTCTTCGGCATCGGCGTCCCCGCCGCCGTCCTCGCCACCGTCGTGTACGCCGCCCCGCCGATGGCCCGCCTCACCGCGCTCGGCCTGCGTGGTGCCGACCCCGAAGTCCTGGAGGCCGTGGAGTCGCTCGGCGCCACCCGCCGCCAGCGGCTGCTGACCGCCCGTATCCCGCTGGCCCGCAAGGAACTCCTCCTCGGCCTCAACCAGACGATCATGATGGCGCTGTCCATGGCCGTCATCGCCGCGGTCATCGGCGCCGGCGGCCTCGGCGACCGCGTCTACCAGGCCCTCGCCTCGGTCGACGTCGGCGCCGCCCTCGCGGCCGGCATCCCGCTCGTCCTGCTCGCGGTGGTCCTGGACCGCGTCACCGCGGCGGCCGGGAACGGCACCCCGGCCGCCGACCGCCCCGGCACGATCGGCTGGCCGTACGCCCTGGCCGTCACCGTGGCCGCCGCCCTCGCCACCCGCCTCCTCGGCGCCCTCGACTGGCCCGCCGGCTGGGTCCTGGGCATCGCCGAACCGGTCGACCGCGCCGTCGACTGGATGGTCGCCCACCTCTACTCGGGCATCCCGGTCGTCGGCGGCACCGCCGACTGGGCGGGCCACTTCACCACCTGGATCCTGGACCCCCTCCGGGACGGCCTGCAGTGGCTGCCCTGGTGGTCATTGCTGCTCGTCGTCGCCGCCCTGGCCTGGCTGATCGGCACCTGGCGCACCGCACTGACCGCCGTCCTCGCCATGGCCGCGATCGGCGTGCTCGGCGTGTGGGAGCCGTCGCTGGACACCCTCTCCCAGGTGCTGGCCGCCGTCGCCGTCACCCTCGTCCTGGGCTTCGCGACCGGCATCGCCGCGGCCCGCAGCGACCGTGTCGAACGCGCGCTGCGCCCCGTCCTGGACGTCTTCCAGACCATGCCGCAGTTCGTGTACCTGATCCCGGTCGTCGCGCTGTTCGGCGTCGGCCGCGCACCCGCCGTCGCGGCGGCCGTCGTCTACGCGCTCCCGGCCGTCGTCCGGATCACCGCGCAGGGCCTGCGCCAGGTCGACCCGGCCGCGCTGGAGTCCGCGCGCTCGCTCGGCGCGACCGGCCGCCAGCAGCTGTGGCAGGTGCAGCTCCCGCTCGCCCGGCGGTCGTTGCTGCTCGCCGTCAACCAGGGCGTGGTGCTGGTGCTGGCCGTGGTCATCATCGGCGGTCTGGTCGGCGGCGGCGCCCTCGGCTACGACGTCGCCTTCGGCCTCGCCCAGGGCGACCTGGCGACCGGCCTGGTGGCCGGTGCCGCCATCGTCTGCCTGGGACTGATGCTCGACCGGGTGACCCAGCCCACCGAACGCCGCGCGCGGAAGGGAGCGTGACATGCGATTCCGTACGACCCTCACGGTGGCCGCCGGAGCGTCCGCGCTCGCGCTGCTGACCGGCTGCGGCGCCGCCGACATGACCAAGCAGGCCAGCCCGTTCGCCAACGCCCGGGGCGCGAAGACGGTCACCCTGTCCGTGCAGTCCTGGGTGGGCGCGCAGTCGAACGTGGCCGTCGCCCAGTACATCCTGGACCACAAGCTGGGCTACCGCGTCGACACCGTCCAGGTCGACGAGGTGCCCGCCTGGGACGCGCTCAGCCAGGGCCGGGTCGACGCCCTCCTGGAGGACTGGGGCCACCCGGACCAGGAGAAGCGGTACGTCGAGGACAAGAGGACGATCGCGCACGGCGGCGACCTCGGGGTGACCGGTCACATCGGCTGGTTCGTGCCGACCTACCTGGTCAAGCAGCACCCGGACATCACGGACTGGAAGAACCTGAACAAGTACGCCTCGCTCTTCCGCACCGCGGAGAGCGGCGGCAAGGGCCAGCTGATGGACGGGTCGCCGTCCTACGTCACCAACGACAAGGCGCTGGTGAAGAACCTGAAGCTGGACTTCCAGGTCGTCTTCGCCGGTTCCGAGGCGGCGCAGATCACCCAGATCAAGCAGTTCGCCAAGGAGAAGAAGCCCTTCCTGACGTACTGGTACGCGCCCCAGTGGCTGTTCGAGAAGGTGCCCATGACGGAGGTGAAGCTGCCCCCGTACAAGGAGGGCTGCGACGCGGACGCGGCGAAGGTCGCCTGCTCCTATCCGCACACTCCGCTGCAGAAGTACCTCAACGCCGACTTCGCGCACTCCGGCGGCAGGGCCGCGGCCTTCCTGAAGAAGTTCAGGTGGACGACGGAGGACCAGAACGAGGTCTCCCTGATGATCGCCGAGCAGAAGCTCAGCCCGCAGGAGGCGGCGAAGAGGTGGGTGGACAGCCACCCCGACGTGTGGAAGCGGTGGCTGTCCTGAACGGCCTCAGCCCAGCAGGCCGGCGGCGATCTCCCGCAGCGCGGCGGCGGACCGCCGCTGGAGTCCCGGTCCGAACGTGACCCGAGTGGCCCCGAGCCCGCCGAGCACGGCGGGCTCGGGGCCCTCGCCGTCCAGCCGGGACAGGGCGTTCAGCGGGCCCTGGATCCCGGACCGCAGCAGGGGCAGTAGGTCCGCCGGCGCGAGGATCGGGTACACGCAGTCCGCGCCCGCGGCCACGTACAGCGCGGCCCGCTCGATGACCCGTTCGGGATTCCCGTCGCCGTGGACGAAGACGTCGACACGGGCGTTGACGAACAACCGGTCGGCGGCGGCGCCCCGCACCTCGGCGAGGTACTCGGCGTGCTCGCGCGGGTCCTTGAGGGCACCCCCGGCGGAGTCCTCCAGGTTGCAGCCGACGACGCCCGCCTCCAGCAGCCGCTCCACCAGTTCCTTCGGCGCGAGCCCGTACCCGCCCTCGACGTCCGCCGACACCGGCACGTCCACCGCCCGCGCGATCCGGGCGACCGCGGCGAACATCTCGTCGGCCGGGGTCGCGCCGTCCGCGTAGCCGAGGGACGCGGCGACGCCCGCGCTCGGCGTGGCCAGCGCCGGGAAACCGGCGGCCTCGAACACCCGCGCGCTCGCCGCGTCCCAGGGTCCGGGCAGGACCAGCGGGTCGCCCTGGGCGCGCTTTCGGTGCAGGGCGCGGAACTCGTCCACCTTGCTCACGGCTGGTAACCCCCCGGTGCGACGCGACGGCTGACCATCAGGCGGTTCCAGCCGTTGATGACGGTGATCAGGCCGACGAGATGCGCGAGTTCGGCCTCGGTGAAGTGCTCGGCGACCCGTTCGTACACCGCGTCGGGCACGAAGCCCGCCGTGAGGACCGTGACCGCCTCGGTCAGCGCCAGCGCGGCCCGCTCCCGCTCGCTGTAGAGGTCCTCGGTCTCCTCCCAGGCGTCGAGGAGCCGGACCCGGTCCTCCGACTCCCCGTTCCCCCGGGCGACCCGGAGGTGCATGTCGAGGCAGAACGCGCAGTGGTTGATCTGCGAGGCGCGGATCATGACCAGCTCGGCCAGGACCGGATCGCCGAACCCCTTCTTCGCCGCCGCGCTCAGCGCGGACATCGCCCGCCCGACCTGCGGGTCCAGCAGCGGGGTACGCCTCACTTGTGCTGCCCCGGCTGGTAGTGGCCCGGCGTCATCCGGGTCGTCACCCCGAACCGGTTCCAGGCGTTGATCACCGTGATCGCGGCGATCAGCTGGGCCAGCTCGGCCTCCTCGAAGTGCTCGGCGGCCCGCTGGTACACCTCGTCCGGGACGAAGCCCTCCGTCAGCACGGTGATCGCCTCGGTCAGCTCGATCGCCGCCAGCTCCTTGCCGGTGTAGAAGTGCCGGGACTCCTGCCACGCGCTGAGCTGCACGATCCGCTCGACGCTCTCGCCGGCCGCGAGGGCGTCCTTGCTGTGCATGTCGAGGCAGAACGCGCAGTGGTTGATCTGCGAGGCGCGGATCTTCACCAGCTCGTACAGCTTCGGGTCCAGCCCCCGCCGGGCGGCGGTGTCCAGGCGGATCATCGCCTTGTAGACCTCGGGGGCGTGCTCGGCCCAGTGCAGGCGCGGGGCTTCCTCGGCGGCGTATGCGACGGTTTCCTGTGCAGTGCTCATGCCTCGACCCTAGGAGCGAGGCAGCCCAGGAGTATGGTCCATTTCCATGGCGAGTTCCTGGGCCACTTTGGGCGTCGACCTGCACCTCGAACCGAGCGGCTCCAGCGGCCTGCGCCGGGGCCTGACCGACGCCCTGCGCGACGCGGTCCGCTCCGGCCGACTCGCCCCCGGCACCCGGCTGCCGTCCTCGCGCTCCCTCGCCGGCGATCTCGGCATCGCCCGCAACACCGTCGCCGAGGCCTACGCCGACCTGGTGGCGGAGGGCTGGCTCACCGCCCGGCAGGGCTCCGGCACCCGGGTGGCGACCGGCGCGCCCACCGGCACCCCGCCGCCCGCCGGCACCGCCCCGGCACCCCGCCGCACCCCCGCCCGTCCGGCCTACGACCTCGTCCCTGGCACCCCCGACCTCACGGCCTTCCCGCGCACCGAATGGCTCAAGGCCGCCCGCCGCGCCCTGGCCACGGCCCCCTTCGACGCCCTCGGCTACGGCGACCCGCGGGGCCGCCCCGAACTGCGCACCGCCCTCGCCGGCTACCTCGCCCGCGCCCGGGGCGTCCGCGCCGATCCGGACAGGGTCGTGATCACCGCGGGCTTCTCGCACGCCCTGGGCATCCTCGGCCGGGTGCTGCGGGCCCGCGGGGTGCGGACGGTGGCGGTGGAGTCGTACGGGCTGGACGTCCACTGGGCGCTGCTGCGGGCCGCGGGCTGCGCCACGCCCGCCCTGCCCTACGACGGACTCGGCACCGACCCCGGTGCGTTGGGCGAGGCGGGCGCGGTGCTGCTGACGCCCGCCCACCAGTTCCCCATGGGCACCCCCCTGCACCCCGACCGGCGGGCCACCGTCGTCGACTGGGCGCGGCGCACCGGCGGACTGGTCCTGGAGGACGACTACGACGGCGAGTTCCGCTACGACCGCCAGCCGATCGGCGCGCTGCAGGGCCTGGACCCCGACCACGTCGTCTACCTGGGCACCGCCAGCAAGTCCCTCGCCCCCGGGCTGCGGCTGGGCTGGATGGTGCTGCCGCAGCCGCTGGTGGCGGAGGTGGCCGCCGCCAAGGGCCGTATCGACACCGTCGGGGCGCTGGAGCAGCTGACGCTGGCGGAGTTCCTCACCTCCGGGGCGTACGACCGGCATGTCCGCTCCGCCCGGCTGCGCTACCGGCGCCGCCGTGACGCCCTCGCCGCCGCCGTGACCGAACGCGCGCCCGGGGTCCGGGTCACCGGAATCGCCGCCGGACTGCACGCGATGCTGCGGCTGCCGCCCGGCACGGAGCAGTCGGTGGTCCAGGCCGCCGCCTGGCAGGGCCTGGCCCTGCACGGCCTGGCCTACCACCGGCACCCGCAGGCCGTCACCGAACCCCTGGACGCCCTGGTCGTCGGCTACGGCACACCGCCGGACAGCGCCTGGGCGGGAGCGCTCGAGGCGCTGTGCCGGGTGCTGCCCTGACGACGGCTCGGCACGTCTGCCCCGGTGCGCGCCTCGGCACCGGCGCACCGACCTCGGCGCACCGGGCGGGCCGTCACCCCTCCTCGACCACCGGTGCCTCGACCGCCGGCGTCTCGTCGGCCGGCGCCTCCCCGAACCGCGCCAGCGCCAGCGCTCCCGCCACCGCCACCGCGAACCCCAGGGCCGCCAGCCACTCCACGCCCTCGCGTGTCCGGTCGCCCAGCCAGACGACGCCCACGGCCGCCGGGCCCAGGGTCTCGCCGATCACCAGGCCGGCCGTGGCCGTCGTCACCGAGCCCCGCTGGAGGGCCGAGGTGAGCAGCAGGAACGCGGCGCCGCCGCCCAGCAGCAGGGCGTACGTCGCCGGGTTGGCCAGCAGATCCGCCGGCCGCAGCGAGTCGATCAGCCGTACCGCCACCTCCACCACCCCGAACCCCAGGCCGGCGCCGAGCCCCAGCAGCAGCGCCCGGGCCCGGCCGGACAGGCGCCCGCCGACCGCGCCGAGCAGCAGCACGCCCACCGCCGCGGCCACCATCGCGTACCTCAGCCAGTCCGGCCCGCTGCGGTCGCCCTCGGCGCCCGAGGCCAGCCCCAGCATGCCCAGCCCGGCGCACACCACCCCCACGGCGCCCCACTCCAGGCCGCTCAGCCGGACCCGCAGCAGCCGCGCCGCCACCACGGCCGTCACCGCGAGGCTCGCCGCGAGCGCCGCGCCCACCGCGTAGATCGGCACGGACCGCAGCGCCGCGATCTGCAGCAGGAAGCCCAGCCCGTCCAGCGCCAGACCGGCGAGGTAGCGCCACTGCCGCAGCGCGCGCAGCAGCAGCGCCGCGTCCCCGCCGGGCCCCTCCTCGGCACCCGCGGCCCGTGCGGCCACCGCCTGAAGGACCGTCGCCGTACCGAAGCAGACCGCGGCGCCGAGGGCGCACACCATTCCAAAAAGCACGAAGCGACTCTAGGGGAGCGGGAGATCGCGGGGGTCGCCGGGCGGAGATCCACACCGGTCTCTAGGCTGACCGCCGAACATCACATCCGACGGGGGAGACACCACCATGGCGGACACACGCCGACAGCTCCGTTCCGGCACGGTCGTCCTCGGCGGCATGGGCCTGCTGGCCGCCGCGCTCACCGCCTGCTCGTCCGAACCGGACAAGCGCTGCGTCGACCGCGACAGCTACGACCTCACCAAGGGCTACAAGGTCGTCTCCGACAAGGACTGCAAGACCTCCACCGCGTCGGTGCGGACGGGCGTCACGAAGACCGGCAAGAAGAAGACCGTCAAGAAGAAGACCGACGCCGCCTGGTACTACGAGGGCGAGGAGGAGGACGGCTGGGTCGACGGCGGTTCCTTCACCAAGCCCGGCGGCGGCTCGGGCGGCTCCTCCTACGACGACGACAACGGCGGAAGCCACAGCGGGGTCCACCGCGGCGGCTTCGGCGGCGGCAAGGGCAGCTCCGGCGGCTGACCGGAGGACACCCATGGAACGCCGTACCGTCACCCCCCGCCCCGGCTGGCAGCAGACCGTCGAGGAGCAGGGGCTCGTCTACCCGCTCACCCGCCACCCCGACGGCTCCCTGCGCCCCTACTGGGACGAGAGCGCCTGCTACGTCTTCTCCCTGGACGAGGTGGAGGCGCTGGAGGAGACCGTCGAGGAGCTGCACCGCATGTGCCTCGCGGCGGCCGGCCACATCGTGGCCGAGGACCGGTTCGCCGACCTCGGCATCACCGACCCGCGGGTGGCCGCCGCGGTCGCCGAGTCCTGGCGCCGCCGTGCCGAACTCCCCTCCGTGTACGGCCGTTTCGACCTCCGCTACGACGGCACGGGGCCGGCGAAGATGCTGGAGTACAACGCCGACACCCCCACCTCGCTGGTGGAGGCCGCGTCCCCGCAGTGGTTCTGGATGGAGGATCGTTTCCCCGGCGCCGACCAGTGGAACTCCCTGCACGAACGCCTGGTCGAGGCGTGGCGGTCCCAGGCCGCCCTGCTGCCTCCCGGCAGTCCGCTGCACTTCGCGCACTCCGCCGCCGACGAACTCGGCGAGGACCTGATGACGGTGGCCTATCTGAAGGAGACCGCCGAGCAGGCCGGCCTCGCCACCGGCTGGCTCGCCATGGAGGAGATCGGCTGGGACACCCTCTCCGGCCGCTTCGTCGACAACCAGCTCCGTTTCATCCGCGGCATCTTCAAGCTGTACCCCTGGGAGTGGCTCACCACCGACGCCTTCGGCGGGCACGTCCTGGACACCCTGGACAACGGCGGCGGCACCGGCAGCACCCTGTGGATCGAGCCCGCCTGGAAGATGCTGCTCAGCAACAAGGCGCTGCTGGCGGTCCTCTGGGAGCTGTACCCCGGCCACCCCAACCTCCTGCCCGCCTACCTGGACGGCCCGCGCGAGCTCGCGGAGTCGGCCGGCTACGTCGCCAAGCCCCTGCTCGGCCGCGAGGGCGAGGGCGTCACCGTGCACGAGCCGGGCGCGCCGCCCGTCCTGCGCGAGGAGCCCTGCTGCTACCAGCAACTGGCCCCGCTGCCCGCCTTCGACGGCAACCACGTCGTCCTCGGCGCCTGGGTCGTCCGCGACGAACCGGCGGGCCTGGGCATCCGCGAGTCCACGGGCCTGATCACGGACGAGTACGCCCGCTTCCTGCCGCATGTGATCCTCTAGGGCCACCGGGAGTCCGCCGGCCCCGCGCCCGGCCCCGCGCCCGTGCCGAGGGGTACGCCGAGCCGCCGTGGCGCGTGGGCCCGGCTCAGCGCGCCTCGCCACTCCCGAGCAGCACCTCCACCGCCGCCCGTGCCTGTCCCGCCGGGGCCGGGTCGCCGTTGATGCCCGCGGTGACCATGGCGCCTTCGGCGAGCAGGAACACCGGTTCGGCGACCGGTGTGCCGGTGGCCGACACCCACGCGGTGAGCTGGTCGTGGAAGGCCCGCTTGTGGGACCGGACCTCGGCCAGGACCGGCTCGGAGGACGAGCCGAGTTCGCCGTGGGCGTTGATCCAGGCGCAGCCGCGGAAGCCGGGCTCCGCGAACCACCCGGCGAGCCAGTCGAAGACCGCGAGGACCCGCTCGCGCGGGTCGGTGACCCTCTCCACGTGCGCGGTCAGGCTCGCGCGCCAGCGCCGGTCGCGCCGCCGGAGCATGGCGACCACGAGGTCCTCCTTGGTCGCGAAGAACCGGTAGATCCGCTTCAGGGGCAGCCCGGACGCCTCGCGGACCCGGTCCATCCCGACCGCCTGGATGCCGTGCGCGTAGAACAGCGTCTCCGCCGCGTCCAGCAGGGACTCGCGGTCCCGTCGGTTCTGTTCCTCGGTGATCGGGGCGGGCATGGGGGTCTCCTTGACGCTGAGAACGGTCGTTCTCTATCGTAGTCGCAGCAATGGAGAACGCTCGTTCTCAACTTGAGGAGGCCGTCGTGCCCGAAGACCGCCCGCCCCGCCCGCCGTTCACCCTCGAAACCGCCCGCCGGAAGGTGCAGGCGGCCGAGGACGCCTGGAACACCCGCGACCCCCACCGGGTCGCCCTGGCCTACACACCGGACTCCGTCTGGCGCAACCGCGACCGGTTCGTCACCGGCCGCGACGAGATCGTCGCCTTCCTGACCGCGAAGTGGGAGCGCGAACTCGACTACGCGCTGCGCAAGAGCCTCTGGAGCTTCCACGAGAACCGGATCGCCGTCCGCTTCCAGTACGAGTGCCACGACGCCGACGGCCGGTGGTGGCGCTCCTACGGCAATGAACTGTGGGAGTTCGACGAGCACGGCCTGATGCTCCGCCGGGAGGCGAGCATCAACGACGTGCCCATCGACGAGGCCGACCGGCGCATCTTCGGCCCCCGGCCCGTCGACCAGCACGGCACCGACATCCCGCTGCACTGATCAGCCCCCGGACAGCACCTCCCGCAGCTGCTCCACCCCCCACTCCAGTTCCTCGTCGCCGATCACCAGCGGGGGCGCGATCCGGACGGTCGACCCGTGGGTGTCCTTCACCAGGACCCCACGGGCCAGCAGCCGCTCGGAGACCTCCCGGGCGCTGCCCGCCGCCCGCGGGACGTCCACCCCGGCCCACAGCCCGCGCCCCCGCACCGCCGTGACCCGGCCCGCGCCGCGCAGCTCGCCCAGCAGCCCGTGCAGCCGCTCGCCCAGCCGCGCCGCCCGCTCCTGGTGCTCGCCGGTGCGCAGCATCGCGATCACCTCCAGTGCCACCGCGCAGGCCAGCGGATTCCCGCCGAACGTCGACCCGTGCTCGCCCGGCCGGAACACCCCGAGCACCGCCGCGCTCGACACCACCGCCGACACCGGCAGGATCCCGCCGCCCAGCGCCTTGCCCAGCACGTACATGTCCGGCACCACGCCCTCGTGCTCGCAGGCGAAGGTCCGTCCGGTCCGCCCGAGCCCCGACTGGATCTCGTCGGCGACGAAGAGGACGTTCCGCTCGCGCGTCAGCTCCCGCACCCCCGCCAGATAGCCGGCCGGCGGCACGATCACCCCGGACTCGCCCTGGATCGGCTCCAGCAGCACGGCGACCGTGTTCTCCGTGAGCGCCGCCCGCATCGCGGTCAGATCGCCGTACGGCACGATCTCGAAACCGGGCGTGTACGGCCCGAAGTCCGCCCGCGCCTCCGGATCCGTGGAGAAGCTGATCACCGTCGTCGTACGGCCGTGGAAGTTGCCGCCCGCCACGACGACCTTCGCCATCTCCCCGGGGACCCCCTTCACCCGGTACCCCCACTTCCGGGCGGTCTTCAGCGCGCTCTCCACCGCCTCCGCGCCCGTGTTCGTGGGCAGCACCATCTCCATCCCGCACAGCTCCGCCAGCTCGGTGCAGAAGGCCGCGAACAGGTCGTGGTGGAGGGCGCGGGAGGTCAGCGTCACCCGGTCCAGCTGCCGCTTGGCCGCCCCGACCAGCCGCGGGTTGCCGTGCCCGAAGTTCAGTGCCGAGTAGCCGGCCAGCAGATCCAGATACCTGCGCCCCGCCACATCCGTCAGCCACGCCCCCTCACCGGTGGCGATCACCACCGGCAGCGGGTGATAGGTCGGCGCGCAGTGCGCGTCGGCGGCGGCGATGAGGTCTTCTGCAGTGGTCACGGCCTCTCCCGGATACGACGGTGACCCCCTTCCCATCCTCGCGCGCACGCGGGACGAGGATCGCGACCGACATGCGGGCCACCACCGCGTGGGCGCCGTCCGACGCGCCCGGTAGGCTGACGAGCGGGCCGTGACTGGCGCGCTGGGATGGGACGGACCATCAGGGAGCGGCCCGAGCGGGAAGAGTGCCGTGCGCCTGGGCCGAACGTGAACGCTGCACGCACACCGTCCGGAGGTCCCCGATGCCCGAGAATTCCGCCCCCCTCTCCACCGAGTCCACGGCCTTCCGCGCCGCGCTCGACGTGGTCCGCGCCGTCGAGCCGCGCGTCGCCGACGCCATCGGCCAGGAGGTCGCCGACCAGCGCGAGATGCTCAAGCTGATCGCCTCCGAGAACTACGCCTCCCCGGCGACCCTCCTCGCCATGGGCAACTGGTTCAGCGACAAGTACGCCGAGGGCACGATCGGCCGCCGCTTCTACGCCGGCTGCCGCAACGTCGACACCGTCGAGGCCCTCGCCGCCGAGCACGCCCGCGAACTCTTCGGCGCCCGCCACGCCTACGTCCAGCCGCACTCCGGCATCGACGCCAACCTCGTCGCCTTCTGGGCCGTCCTCGCCGACCGCGTCGAGGCGCCCTTCCTGGAGAAGGCCGGCGTCCGCCAGGTCAACGACCTGACCGAGGCCGACTGGGCCGAGCTGCGCCAGGCCTTCGGCAACCAGCGCATGCTCGGCATGTCCCTGGACGCCGGCGGCCACCTCACCCACGGCTTCCGTCCGAACATCTCGGGCAAGATGTTCGACCAGCGCTCCTACGGCACCGACCCGGCCACCGGCCTCATCGACTACGAGGCCCTGCGTGCCCAGGCCCGCGACTTCAAGCCGCTGATCATCGTCGCCGGCTACTCCGCGTACCCCCGCCTGGTGAACTTCCGCATCATGCGCGAGATCGCCGACGAGGTCGGCGCCACCCTCATGGTCGACATGGCGCACTTCGCCGGCCTGGTCGCGGGCAAGGTCCTCACCGGCGACTTCGACCCGGTCCCGCACGCCCAGATCGTCACGACGACCACCCACAAGTCGCTGCGCGGACCGCGCGGCGGCATGGTCCTGTGCGACGACTCCCTCAAGGACCAGGTGGACCGCGGCTGCCCGATGGTCCTCGGCGGCCCGCTCCCGCACGTCATGGCCGCCAAGGCCGTCGCCCTGGCCGAGGCCCGGCAGCCCGCCTTCCAGGACTACGCCCAGCGCGTCGTCGACAACTCCCGCGCGCTGGCCGAGGGTCTGATGCGCCGTGGCGCCACCCTGGTCACCGGCGGCACGGACAACCATCTCAACCTGATCGACGTCGCCGGCTCCTACGGCCTCACCGGCCGCCAGGCCGAGGCGGCCCTGCTGGACTCCGGCATCGTCACCAACCGCAACGCCATCCCGGCGGACCCGAACGGCGCCTGGTACACCTCCGGCATCCGCGTCGGCACCCCGGCCCTGACCACCCGTGGCCTGGGGACCGCCGAGATGGACGAGGTGGCCGGCCTCATCGACCGCGTCCTGACCACCACCGAGGCGGGCACCACCAAGTCGGGCGCCCCCTCCAAGGCGGCCCACGTCCTGGACGAGAAGGTCGCGCAGGAGATCGCCCAGCGGGCGACGGACCTCGTCGCGGGCTTCCCGCTGTACCCGGAAATCGACCTGGGCTGATCGTCCCCCGAGGGGCGGCCGCCCCTCGGGAGCGCGGCGGACCGCGGACCGGCCACGACCGGTCCGCGGTCCCGGCGCGCGCCGCACCGTCCCCCGCATCAGGGGCCGATGCCACCCTCAGCCTCTGCGAGAATGGGGAACATGGCTTCCGCTGACCGACCCCGCGTGCTCTCCGGCATCCAGCCCACCGCCGGCTCGTTCCACCTCGGCAACTACCTCGGCGCCGTCCGCCAGTGGGTGGCCCTGCAGGAGTCCCACGACGCGTTCTACATGGTCGTCGACCTGCACGCGATCACGATCCCGCAGGACCCGAAGGAGCTGCGGGCCAACACCCGGCTCGCCGCCGCGCAGCTGCTGGCCGCCGGCCTCGACCCGGACCGCTGCACCCTCTTCGTGCAGAGCCATGTCCCCGAGCACGCCCAGCTGGCCTGGGTCATGAACTGCCTCACCGGCTTCGGCGAGGCCAGCCGGATGACCCAGTTCAAGGACAAGTCCGCCAAGCAGGGCGCCGACCGGGCCTCCGTCGGCCTGTTCACGTACCCGATCCTGCAGGTCGCCGACATCCTGCTGTACCAGGCCCACGAGGTGCCCGTCGGTGAGGACCAGCGCCAGCACATCGAGCTGACCCGCGACCTCGCCGAGCGGTTCAACGGCCGGTTCGGCCAGACCTTCACGGTCCCGAAGCCGTACATCCTCCGGGAGACCGCGAAGATCTACGACCTCCAGGAGCCGTCGATCAAGATGAGCAAGTCGGCGTCCACGCCGAAGGGGCTCATCAACCTCCTCGACGAGCCGAAGACCACGGCCAAGAAGGTCAAGAGCGCCGTCACCGACACGGACACGGTGATCCGCTACGACGCGGAGAACAAGCCCGGCGTCTCGAACCTCCTCACCATCTACTCCACGCTCACCGGCAGGTCGATCGCCGAGCTGGAGCAGGACTACGAGGGCAAGATGTACGGCGCGCTCAAGACCGACCTCGCCGACGTCATGGTCGAGTTCGTGACGCCGTTCCGCGAGCGCACCCAGCAGTACCTGGACGACGCCGAGACGCTGGACTCGATCCTCGCCAAGGGCGCGGAGAAGGCGCGCGCCGTCGCCGCCGAGACCCTCGCGCAGGCGTACGACCGCGTGGGCTTCCTCCCGGCCAAGCACTGAGGCGTACGACCGCACGGGTGGCCGCGGGCAGAGCGCTGCACATCACTTCCGCTGCGCCTGCCCACAGGACATCCGTGGCCGTACAGTCGATATCCGACGGCCGGGACGAGACGGCCGAGACGACAACAGACGCGACGACAGGAGACCACGTGGGGACCGTAACGATCGGCGTGTCGATCGCGGTCCCGGAGCCCCACGGCAGCCTGCTCCAGGAGCTGCGCGCGGGCTTCGGCGACGCCGCGGCTCACGGTATCCCCACGCACGTCACGCTGCTGCCGCCGACCGAGGTGGACGCGGCCGACCTGCCGGCGATCGAGGCGCACCTCAGCGGGGTCGCCGCGGCCGGCCGGCCGTTCCCGATGCGGCTGTCCGGGACCGGCACCTTCCGGCCCCTGTCGCCGGTGGTGTACGTGCGTGTCGTCCAGGGCGCCGAGGCGTGCGCCCGGTTGCAGCAGCGGATCCGGGACGCCTCCGGGCCGGTGGCGCGCGAGCTGCAGTTCCCCTATCACCCGCACGTCACCGTCGCGCACGGCATCGACGAGGCGGCGATGGACCGCGCCTTCGAGGAACTGGCGGGCTACGACGCCCAATGGCCGTGCACCGGCTTCGCGCTGTACGAGCAGGGTGCCGACGGCGTGTGGCGCAAGCTGCGCGAGTACACCTTCGGGGGCTCCGTCGTACCGCCCCAGCCCGGCCAGCCCGACGTCGAGCGCGGAGCGCTGCGCGGATAGGCGCCGCGGGGCGCAGCCGCCCGCCGGCCGGGCCCCGCGCCCCTTCGGGGGCGGCTAGACCGGCAGCCGCCGAAACAGCGGCCGTGGGGTGTGCCGCAGCGCCGCCATCAGCAGCCGCAGCGCGCCCGGCACCCAGACCGTCTCCGAGCGCCGGCGCAGTCCCAGCTCGATCGCCGTGGCGACCGCCTCCGGCGTGGTGGCGAGCGGCGGCCGATGCCGTCCGGCCGTCCGCCGCGTGCGGACGAATCCGGGGCGTACGACCATGACGTGCACGCCGGTGCCGTACAGGGCGTCGCCGAGGCCCTGCGCGAACGCGTCGAGGCCCGCCTTGCTGGAGCCGTGGATGAAGTCGGCGCGGCGGACGCGCTCGGCGGCGGCGGAGGACAGGACGACGAGGGAGCCGTGGCCCTGGGCCTGGAGGGCGCGGCCGACGACCAGGCCCGCCGAGACGGCCCCCGTGTAGTTGGTCCGGGCGACCCGCACCGCGCGGACCGGGTCGCGCTCGTCGTAGGCCTGGTCGCCGAGGATGCCGAAGGCGAACAGCACCATGTCGATCTCGCCCTCGGCGAAGACCTTGCCGAGGACCGTCTCGTGGGACTCGGCGTCGAGCGCGTCGAAGGCGACGGTCCGGGCGTCCGCGCCGAGCGCGCGCAGGCTCTCGGCGGCCTGTTCCAGGGCGGGGGAGGGGCGGCCCGCCAGCCACACCGTGCGGGTGCGGCGGGCGATCAGCCGGCGCGCGGTGGCCAGCGCGATCTCGGACGTGCCGCCGAGGACGAGCAGGGACCGGGGCAGTCCGGTGGGCAGTGTGGTGGCATCCTTCATGACAGCCGACCGTATAGCCCGTATATGACCGTTTCGGCGAAGAAACGCGGTGTTGGTGTTCTCGCGCAGCGGGCACAGTCGGACCATGGACTGGCTGAAGAAGCTCCCCGTCATCGGGCCGACCGTCACCCGGCTGACCCTCACCCACGCGTGGCGGTCCTACGAGCGGCTGGACCGGGTGAAGTGGACCCGGCTGGCCGCCGCGATGACCTTCGTCAGCTTCGTCGCCCTGTTCCCGCTGCTGACCGTGGCCGCCGCGATCACCGCCGCCACGCTCAGCCCGAACCGGCAGAAGACCGTCGAGCGCAGGATCGCCGACCAGTTCCCCGGCCTCTCCGACCAGCTGGACCTCACCTCCCTGGTGCACAACGCGGGCACGGTCGGGGGCATCGCGGGCGCGGTGCTGCTGCTCACGGGCATCGGCTGGGTCGGCCAGATGAGGGACTGTCTGCGCGCGGTGTGGGAGCTGCCGGACCACGACGAGAACCCGGTCCTCGCCAAGGCCAAGGACGCCGGCATCCTGCTGGGTCTCGGCGGCGCCCTGCTGCTCACGCTCGCCGCGTCCACCCTCGCCTCGGCCGCCGTCGGCTGGCTCTCCGGGCGGATCGGCCTGGACGAGCAGGGCTGGGGCAGTTGGCTGCTGCGGATCGCGGCGTTCGTCGTCGCCGTGCTCGCCGACTTCCTGGTCCTGCTCTACGTCCTGACCCTGCTGCCCGGGGTCGAGCCGCAGCGCCGCCGCCTGCTGGTCGCCGCGCTGCTCGGCGCGATCGGCTTCGAACTGCTCAAGCTGCTGCTCAGCGGCTATATCCAGGGCGTTGCCGCGAAGAGCATGTACGGCGCGTTCGGGGTCCCCGTGGCCCTGCTGCTGTGGATCAACTTCACCGCGAAACTCGTGCTCTTCTGCGCCGCCTGGACGGCGACGCCGAGCAAGGAGGCCGAGGCGGGCGCAGCGGGCGAAGCGGTCGAGGTGGTCGAGGTGGTCGAGGTGAGCGCAGCGGGCGAGATGGGCGCAGCGGGTGAGGTGGGCGCAGCGGGTGAGGTGGGCGACGAGGACGCGGGAACCGGCCTCAGGGACGCGTCCGACGGCGCATCAGATCGGGCAGCGGCCAACGGCGGTTGACCAGGAACGCCCCGCCCCCGAGCAGCACCAGCAGCCCGCCCGCGACGGCCAGGGCGATTCCCATGCCGCTCGCCCCGGACTCGGCACGGGCGCTGGCCGCCGGCTTCGCACCCGCCCCGCCGGACCCGCCGGACGTCTGCCCCGGCTCCTGCCCCGCCTGCCCGGCCGACGCGGCCGCGTCCGGCCCGGCCGTGCTCGACGCGGCGCTCTTCGGCGGCACCAGCTCACCCACCGGATCGACCTTGCCGACCGCCTGGAAGCCCCAGTCGAACAGCTTCGCGCTCTCCTTGTAGACCTCGTTGTGCTCGTTCTTCGCCGGGTTCATCACCGTGACCAGCAGCACCTTGCCGCCCCGCTCGGCGACCCCGGTGAAGGTGGCGCCCGCGTGCGTGGTGTTGCCGTTCTTCACGCCCGCGATGCCCTGGTAGACGGGGACGTCGCTGTCGCCGCTCAGCAGCCGGTTGGTGTTCCGGATCTCGGCGGAGCCGAACTTCGCGCTCACGGTCGAGCAGTAGTCCCGGAAGTCCTTCTTCTGCAGGCCCGAGCGGGCGAACAGCGTCAGGTCGTACGCCGACGACACCTGGCCCGGCGCGTCGTAGCCGTCGGGGGAGACCACGTTCGTGTCCAGCGCCTGGAGTTCCTCGGCGTGGTCCTGCATGTCCTCGACCGTCCGCTTCACCCCGCCGTTCATCGACGACAGCACGTGCACGGCGTCGTTGCCCGAGCGCAGGAAGACCCCGAGCCACAGGTCGTGCACGGAGTAGGTGCCGCCCTCCTTTATCCCGACCACGCTGGAGCCGGCCCCCACGCCCTTGAGGTCCTTGGGCGCCACCTTGTACCGGGTGCCCTGGGGGAAGCGGGGCAGCACGGTGTCCGCGAAGAGCATCTTCAGCGTGCTCGCCGGGGGCAGCCGCCAGTGCGCGTTGTGCGCGGCGAGGACCTGGCCCGACTCGGCGTCGGAGACGATCCAGGAGCGGGCGGTGAGGTCCTTGGGCAGCACCGGGACGCCGGGGGCGAGGTCGACCTGCGTGCCCGGCTGTCCGAGCCGGGCGCCGCCCAGCGTCGACATCCGGGCCGGGGGAGTGGCCGTCGGGCTCGTCGAGGGGGTCGGCGCGGCGAGCGCGGCGGGCGCGGTGACGGACAGGGACAGCAGGGTGGCGGAGGTGACCAGCACGGATCGCCGGCCGGTCCGCTTCGGTGCGGGCACGGTCGAGAACGTACCGGCACCGGACGGTGAAGTCCCGCCCACCGCCCCACCCCCGGCACGGAACCGGACAGGCGACGGCGATACTGATGTCATGAAGCTCAGCCGCCCGGTCTCCTGGTTCCTGCTCGCCTTCGGGGTGTGGAGCTGGGTCATCTGGGTCACTTTCGTCAAGAACCTGGTCAAGGACAGCAGCGGACTCGCCTTCGACGACGGTCACCCGACCGCGTACTTCTGGGTGCATCTGCTGCTGGCGGTCGTTTCCTTCGTATTGGGGACGGTCATCGGGGTCATCGGGTTGCGCGGACTGCGCGCACTGCGCCGGAAGTCATAGCGGGGGAGCGGTCGGGGTGGTCGTCGTACCTCCCAGCCCCCGACCCCACCCCACCTCCCAGCCCCCCCGAGCCGGTCCCCCGTACCCGCTTCGCCTCGCCTCTCAGCCCCCCGAGCCGGGAGCTCGTGGGGTCACCTCTCGGCTCACCGAGCCGGGTCGAACTGGCCGTCACGCGCGCGTGACAGAACCGCTCCCACGGCTGTGAAGGAGCTGCGGAACCCGGCGGGGACGGCGCCCGGGCAAGTTCTTCCACAACTGGTCAGAAAGCCCTTCCCCGCGGTGAAAGCCGTGTGATTAGGTGAGCCGCGCCACTCAGGGGAAGTGGCCGATTCGTGCTGGGCCAGGGGTAGGGCCTTGACGGGCCCGGGGAGGGCACCACCATGCGATCTGTTCGCATGCGGATTCTCGTGACGCTGCTCGTGCTCGCCGTCGTGGGGATCGGCGGCTGGCAGCTGCTGCCGTCGCAGGGGAACAAGAACAGGACCATCACCGTCGGTACGACGGACGGGGTCACCGCACTCGACCCGGCCGGCGCCTACGACGCCGGATCCTGGGCGCTGTTCAGCAACGTGTACCAGTCGCTGCTGACCTTCGAGCCGGGCGGGGTCGAGCCGGTCCCGGACGCGGCGACGGGCTGCGCGTTCGAGGGCGGCGGCCTCAGGACGTACCGGTGCACCCTGCGCGCCGGGATCACCTTCCCGAGCGGACGCGCCATGACGGCCGAGGACGTGAAGTACTCCTTCGACCGGGTCAGGAAGATCGATTCCGATGTCGGCCCGGCCTCCCTGTTCGGCACGCTCGCCTCGGTGACCGCGGACGACGCCCGTACCGTCACCTTCCACCTCTCCTCCTCGGACGCCACCTTCCCGCTGAAGGTGGCCACCGGCGCCGGCTCGATCGTGGACCGGGACAAGTACCCGGCCGACGCCCTGCGCACGGACGCCGCCGTCGACGGCACCGGGCCGTACAGGCTGACGGCGTACACCAGGGACGAGAAGGCCGACCTCGCGCCCAACGAGCGCTACAAGGGGTATCTGAGCGGCACGGGCCGCCCGGTCGAGGTGCGCTACTACGCCGACTCCGCGAAGCTCGCAGGCGCCTGGAAGGCCCACCGGATCGACGTCGCCACCCGGACCCTGCCGCCGGAGGTGCTCTCCGAGCTGAACCCGAGCGACCCCGAGCAGCGGCTCACCGAGTCCGACAGCTCGGAGACCCGCAACCTGTACCTCAACACCCGCTCCGCGTCCCCGCTGCACGACGCGCGGGTGCGCCGGGCGATGGCCTGGCTGATCAACCGCGAGGAGCTGGCGGCGACGGTCTACCAGGGCACGGTCGACCCGCTGTACTCGCTGATCCCGACCGGCATCACCGGCCACACCACGTCGTTCTTCGACAACTACCCGCGGCGCAGCACCCGGAAGGCGCGTGAGCTGCTCACCGAGGCCGGGGCGAGCCTGCCGGTGCGCTTCACCCTCGGCTACGGCATCGGCCGCGGCGCGAGCGCGGAGGAGGCCGCGGAGCTGAAGCGGCAGCTGGAGGCGAGCGGCCTGTTCGAGGTGGACGTCAAGGGGTACGAGTGGACCGAGTTCCAGAAGCGCTGGGCCGCCGGGAAGATGGACGCGTGGTCGGTCGGCTGGGTGGCCGACTATCCCGATCCGGACACCTTCGGCGCCGCGCTCGTCGGCACCGGCTCCACCATGGGCACCGGATACAGCAACAAGCTGGTCGACCACCTCGTCCTGGAGAGCCGGCAGTTCGCCGACCGCAGCCGGGCCGCGAAGGACTTCGAGGGCATCCAGGCGGACGTGACCCGGGACGTCCCGCTGATCCCGCTGTGGCAGCGCAAGGAGTACGTGGTCAGCATCGAGGACGTCGGCGGCGGCCAGTACCTGACCGACGGCACGGGCGTGTTCCGCCTGTGGCGGCTGAACTGGATCTGAGTCACTCGTCCCGCTTGCGCCGCGGATCCGGCAGCGCCTTCGTCATGCCGGGCAGGAAGTCCGTGAACAGCTCGTGGACCTCCAGGACCAGCGGGCGCAGGACCCGGAAGCGGGCCAGGGAGACCCCGCGCGCGGTGAGGCGGGCGCCGCGGCGGGCCAGGCGGTAGCTGCGCTCGCGGTCCTCCGTGCGGTCGAAGATCCAGTACAGCACCAGGCCCATCTGCGAGAGCCACATCAGCTCCGGCAGGACGTCCCGGAGTTCGGGGGCCACCTTGGACTTGGAGCCGGCCAGCACCTCCCGGTGCACGCTGACGGCCTGCTCGCGCGCGTGCTCGCTCTCCGGCGAGAAGGGGCTGAGGGGGCTGTCGGGGTCGGCTGCGTTCTTGAAGAACTGGACCGCGAACTCGTGGTACGGCCGGGCGATGTCCAGCCACGCGGTCAGCACGCCCGCGAGCCGTGCCTCCAGGTCGGTCTCGCGGGCCAGGACCTCCCGGACCGCCGCCTGGTGGTCGGCGGCGATCCGGTCGTAGAAGCCCTGGATCAGGTGTTCCTTGCCGGCGAAGTAGTAGTAGGCGTTGCCGACGGAGACTCCGGCCTCCGTGGCGATCGCCCGCATCGTCGTCTTGTCGTACCCGCGCTCCTGGAACAACCGCATCGCGGTCTCCAGGATCAGCGCGCGGGTCTGCTCGGACTTGCTGCTCTGGGGGCCGGCCGCCTCGGGGCCGTCGTTCTTCGCGGGCACGGTGAAGAGCCTAACGAGTGGCGCAGGCGGGTCCGGAGCAGGACGGCGGGGAGTAGGACCAGCCCGTGTGCGGATGGTACGACCAGCCGTCGGCCCGGTGGTACGCCTGGCCGCCCCACTGCGCGCCCCGCCGCTGTGTCGCCCCCCGCCACTTCGCCGCGGCGAGCACGGCTCCCCGGGCCGTCTTGGCGCCCGCCGGGGTGGCGAGCCGGTGGGCGAGCGGCCGGTGTTCGCGCAGGGCCCACAGGACGACGATCCAGGCGCGCGAGCCCCGGTAGACCTGCCCGGAGTCGCCGACGACGGTGACCTCGTCGAGGGTGCCGGCGTGGTCGAGTCCGGGGAAGCGGGCGCGGGCCTCGGCCGAGCCGGCCGGCACCAGCTCCAGCGGCACCAGCTGCGGCTGCCGCGTCAGCCAGCCGCGCAGGTGCCTGCACAGGGCGCACCCGGCGTCGTACAGGACGGTCAGCCCGCGGACCGGGGTGCCCGCGGCACCCCGGCCCTGGGCGGCGGTCGCGGCGGTCACGCCGGTCACGCCCCGGCCGTCGGCGCGACCCACTCCTGCGGGCCCACCGGGGGAAGCTGCTCGTGCTCCATGAGGCCGCGCCGGCGGATCTTGTTGAGCACGTACACGTTGCCGAGGTGCATCGCCCCGAGCACCAGCAGGACCACGCCCAGCTTGGTCGACAGGGCCTCGAAGACGCCGCGGGTGTCCTCGATCGTCTCGTCCCCGCTCAGGTACAGCGCCACGAAGCCGAGGTTGACCAGGTAGAAGCCGACCACCAGGAGGTGGTTGACGGCGTCCGCGAGCTTCTCGTTGCCGCGCAGGACGTCGGCCAGGAAGATCCGGCCGTTCCGGCTGAGCGTGCGGGCCACCCAGACGGTCAGCGCGATGCTGACGACCAGGTAGATGACGTAGGCGATGACGGTGCGGTCCATGCCCCACCCCTTCTTGAACGCGTTCAAAACGCTGACAGGGGTGACTGTAGACCTGATTTTGAACGCGTTCAACTCCGGGGCGGGGTCAGCTTCTGCGGCCCAGTGCCGGGCGCTTGGTGTAGTCGGTGAAGCCGAGGACGTTCCCCCAGGGGTCGGCGATCTCCACGGTCCAGCCGGTGACCGCCTGGAAGATCTCGTCCAGCGGCCGGACGCCGGCGGCGGCCAGCTCCCGCGCCGCCACCCGGGCGTCCGGCACCTCCAGCCAGAGCCGCGGCGAGGGCCAGTGCGGCGGCCGGGGACGCAGCCCCTCCTCGGCGCGCAGCAGGATGCCGGGCGTCTCCGGACCGACCTTCAGCATCGCGATCCCGGCCTCGTCGAACCGGAACCCCACGGTGAACCCGGCCCGCTCGTAGAAGGCGACCGCCTCGTCGAGGTCGCCGACGGGGAGCAGCACGTTGTCGAAGCCGAGCAGTTCGTACGACTCTTCGTCTGACATGTCGTCACATTAGGATCCCCGGTCCCCGGAAGCGAGGAGCCCCACCGGAGCGGACTCCGGTGGGGCTCCGGCGTGGTCCCGGCGGCGGACTACTGCGGGAAGGCGGGGTCCAGACCGGTCTCCACCGCATGGCTGGTGGTGACGCCCGAGGCGGTGCCGCGCAGCAGCACGCCCGTGCGGTACAGATCGCCCGAGACCAGCAGGTCCGCGTCGCCGTCCCGATCGAAGTCGCGCAGGCGGACGAACAGGCCGAGCGCCTCGCCGTCGGCGGGGCCGCCCGGCACGCCCGCCGTGGCGCGGGTGAACCACTGGGAACCGGTGCCGGTCAGGCCGCTCCTGCCGCCCCGCAGGACGTGCACGCCGCCCGCGTTCTGCACCGAGCCGACCTCCTCCTCGGGCACGCCGACCGCGAGGTCGGGATAGCCGTCGCGGTTGGTGTCGCCGGCGGAGAGGGAGTAGCCGAAGCGGTCGTTCTTCGTGGCCGCCGTCGCCACGCCCGCGGTGGACTGGGAGAGGCGGTAGGAGGTGGTGGGGCCGCTCGCCCCGCCGCGCAGGACCACCACGGAGCCCGCGCCCTTGTTGTACGGCTTGTCGCTGACGGCCAGGTCGCCGTAGCCGTTCTTGTCGAAGTCGGCGATCACTCCGGTGGAGCCGAAGTCGAACTGCGAGGCGTTGTACGTCGTGTACTTGCCGCGCTTGATGGTGGAGCCGCCCTGCACGAACCACGCGGCCTCGGTCATCTTGCCGTTCTTGTAGCCCTGGCCGAGCACGTACAGGTCGGTGGCCCTGTCCTTGTTGACCTTGCCGGCGACGATCTCGGTCGGCTCCAGCACCTCGGCACCGCTGGGGCTGACCTCCAGCCGGGTGACGCTGCCGGTCGTACCGGTCTGGGAGAAGCCGCCCCGGTAGACGAAGAGGGTGCCGGTGACGTCGGTGACGGCCAGGTCCGGCTTGCCGTCGCCGTTGAAGTCACCGGCGGCGAGGGCCGCGCCGAAGGCGACCTTGGACTTGGCCGGGATGCGCGTGGCCTTCGTGCCCAGGCCGGACTTGGCGCCCCACAGGATGGTGACCGCGCCCGCCGCGGTCGTCGTACCGACCTTCTCGCTGGCGTCGCCGACGGCGAGGTCGGCGTACCCGTCGCGGTTGAAGTCGGCGTTCGCCACGTGGTCGCCGAAGGTGTCGGCGTACCCTCCGGCGTCACCGGCCTTGCCCGGGATGTTGGGGCTGTCCTGGGTGAACGTCACCGTCTTCGGACCCGGTCCGGTCGGCGTGCCGTAGGTGACGGTGACCTCGCCGCCCCAGCCGGAGGCGTAGTCCCGGTAGCCGTCGCCGTTGAAGTCGTCGGCGTACTTGGCGGGCGTCGCCGCCGTCGCCGGCCCGGCCGTGAGAGCCAGGAGTCCCCCGGTGAGCGCGAGGGCCGTGGCGGTGGCCACGGCGAGTTGTCTGTGCGTACGCATGTGTCTCCTTGATCGCGTACCCAGGAGACACACGGTCCGGGGAAACAGTTGTACGGCGAGGGCCCCGCCTCCGGTGCGTTACCGGAGACGGGGCCCGAGATGCCGCAGGCGTACGGCGGATCAGTAGCGACGCGTGATCAGCGCGCGCTTGACCTCCTGGATCGCCTTCGTGACCTCGATGCCGCGCGGGCAGGCGTCCGTGCAGTTGAAGGTCGTGCGGCAGCGCCACACGCCGTCGCGGTCGTTCAGGATCTCCAGGCGCTGCTCGCCCGCCTCGTCCCGGCTGTCGAAGATGAAGCGGTGGGCGTTCACGATCGCGGCCGGACCGAAGTACTGGCCGTCGTTCCAGAACACCGGGCAGGAGGAGGTGCAGGCCGCGCAGAGGATGCACTTCGTCGTGTCGTCGAAGCGCTCGCGGTCCTCGGCGGACTGGAGCCGCTCACGGGTCGGCTCGTTCGTCTCCTTGGTGACCAGGAACGGCATGACGTCCCGGTACGCCTGGAAGAACGGCTCCATGTCGACGACCAGGTCCTTCAGGACCGTCAGGCCCTTGATGGGCTCGACCGTGATCGGCTTCTCGGGGTTGATGTCCTTGATCAGCGTCTTGCAGGCAAGACGGTTCTTGCCGTTGATCCGCATCGCGTCCGAGCCGCAGATGCCGTGCGCGCACGAGCGGCGGAAGGTGAGGGTGCCGTCGATGTCCCACTTGATCTTGTGGAGGCCGTCGAGGACACGCTCCTTCGGGTCGATCTCCAGCTGGAAGTCTTCCCAGGTCGCCTCCGCCGAGACCTCCGGGTTGAACCGGCGGACGCGGAAGGTGACCGTGATGTAGGGGGAGTCGGCGAAGCCGGGCTCGGGCTGGCCGGCCGCGTCCGCCTTGTCCAGAACAGGGGTAGCCATCAGTACTTACGCTCCATCGGCTGGTAGCGGGTCTGGACGACCGGCTTGTAGTCGAGACGGACGGTTTCCGAGCCGTCGGCGCCGACCTCGCGGTACGCCATGGTGTGGCGCATGAAGTTGACGTCGTCGCGGTTCGGGTAGTCCTCGCGGTAGTGACCGCCGCGGGACTCCTTGCGGGCGAGGGCCGAGACCGCCATGACCTCGGCCAGATCGAGCAGGTTGCCCAGCTCGATCGCCTCCAGCAGGTCCGTGTTGAACCGCTTGCCCTTGTCCTGGATCGCGACGTTCTTGTAGCGCTCGCGCAGCTCGGCGATCTTCTCGACCGCCGTCTTGATCGTCTGCTCGGTGCGGAAGACCATGACGTTGGCGTCCATGGTCTCCTGCAGCTCGCGACGGAGCTGGGCCACCCGCTCGGTGCCGGTGGAGGTGCGCAGCCGCTCGATCTGCTCGACGACGAGGGACTCCGGGTTCTCCGGCAGCTCGACGAAGTCCGCCTTCTGGGCGTACTCGGCGGCGGCGATGCCCGCGCGGCGGCCGAAGACGTTGATGTCCAGCAGCGAGTTCGTGCCCAGGCGGTTGGCGCCGTGGACCGAGACGCAGGCGACCTCGCCGGCGGCGTACAGGCCGGGGACCACCGTCGTGTTGTCCGCCAGGACCTCACCCTCGACGTTCGTCGGGATGCCGCCCATGGCGTAGTGCGCGGTCGGCTGGATCGGGATCGGGTCCGTGTAGGGCTCGATGCCGAGGTAGGTCCGCGCGAACTCGGTGATGTCCGGGAGCTTGGCGTCCAGCTGCTCCGGCGGCAGGTGGGTCAGGTCCAGGTAGACGTGGTCGCCCTCGGGACCGCAGCCACGGCCCTCGCGGATCTCCGTGTAGATGGAGCGGGACACGACGTCACGGGACGCGAGGTCCTTCATGACCGGCGCGTACTTCTCCATGAAGCGCTCGCCGTCCTTGTTGCGGAGGATGCCGCCCTCACCACGGGCGCCCTCCGTCAGCAGGATGCCCATGCGCCAGATGCCGGTCGGGTGGAACTGGAAGAACTCCATGTCCTCCAGCGGCAGACCGCGGCGGTAGACGGCGGCCTGGCCGTCACCGGTCAGGGTGTGGGCGTTCGACGTCACCTTGAAGAACTTGCCGGTGCCGCCGGAGGCGTAGATGACCGACTTCGCCTGGAAGACGTGGATCTCGCCGGTCGCCAGCTCGTACGCGACGACACCCGCCGACTTCTTGACGCCGTCGACCTCGGTGATCAGCTGGTCCAGGACGTAGAACTCGTTGAAGAACTCCACGCCCTCCTTGACGCAGTTCTGGTACAGCGTCTGGAGGATCATGTGGCCGGTGCGGTCCGCGGCGTAGCAGGACCGGCGGACCGGGGCCTCGCCGTGGTTGCGGGAGTGACCGCCGAAGCGGCGCTGGTCGATCGTCCCGTTGGGCGTCCGGTTGAACGGCAGGCCCATCTTCTCCAGGTCGAGGACGGCGTCGATGGCCTCCTTCGCCAGGATCTCGGCGGCGTCCTGGTCGACCAGGTAGTCACCGCCCTTGACCGTGTCGAAGGTGTGCCACTCCCAGTTGTCCTCCTCCACGTTGGCCAGCGCGGCGGCCATGCCGCCCTGCGCGGCGCCCGTGTGGGAGCGGGTGGGGTAGAGCTTGGTCAGGACCGCGGTGCGGCTGCGCTTCGTCGACTCGATGGCCGCGCGCATGCCCGCGCCGCCGGCGCCGACGATGACGGTGTCGTACTTGTGGATCTTCATGATTCTCGCAGCCCCGTGCCTAGCGGATGTTCGGGTCGAAGGTGAAGATCACCAGCGTGCCCAGCAGGATGGTGAACACCGTGGCCGTGTAGAGCAGAGCCTTCAGCCACAGCCGGGAGTTCGGCCGCTCGGCGTAGTCGTTGATGACCGTGCGCAGGCCGTTGGCGCCGTGCAGCATCGCGAGCCACAGCATCAGCAGGTCCCAGACCTGCCAGAACGGGGACGCCCAGCGGCCGGCCACGAAGGCGAAGCCGATCTTGGAGACACCGCCGTCCAGCACGAGCTGGATGAGCAGGTGGCCGATGACGAGGACGACCAGCACGATGCCGGACAGGCGCATGAACAGCCAGGCGGCCAGTTCGAAGTTGCCCCGGGTCGACTTCGGGGTCTTCTTGGTGCGCTTGCGCGGCGCCTCGATCAGCGGGGCCGGGCTGTCGACGGTGTAGACGGGGGCGCCCTCGACGGGGCCGACTCCGGACGCGGGGGTTTCAGTCGTGGACATCGGCGTCAGCTCCCAAAGAGGACACGGGCGGCGTGACCGAGGACCGGGTAGATCGCCCCGGCCATCAGGACGATCCAGACACCCATCACGGCCCAGAACATCTGCTTCTGGTAGCGCGGGCCCTTCGACCAGAAGTCGACGGCGATGACACGCAGGCCGTTGAGCGCGTGGAAGAGGATGGCGGCCACGAGGCCGTACTCCAGCAGCGCGACGATCGGCGTCTTGTACGTGGCTACGACCTTGTCGTAGTCCTCGGGGGAGACACGCACGAGAGCGGTGTCCAGCACGTGAACGAACAGGAAGAAGAAGATGAGGACGCCGGTGACTCGGTGAGCCACCCAGGACCACATTCCTTCCCGGCCGCGGTACAGCGTTCCAGCCGGCACGGAAGAACCCTCCGGGAGCGGGGACTAGGGCCGCGCCGGCTTCACTGTCGGTCGGGCCCGGCCGGGTACGGTCCACCGGCCCCCAGCATCGTATCCATGCGGCGCGGCGAGGCTTACGGGGGGCCTACCGGTGTGATCAAAGTGGCACCGGACGGGCTAGAAATGCGGCATCCGGGGTGATGTGGGCGCTCATGTGCCGACCGCGGGGGCATTGTGGCTGGTCGCACGGTTCCTCGCGCACCTCAGATGCGCCGCCAGTCTCCCCTTCGCCAGGCGGCGCAGTTCCTCCGCGGCTATGACCCGTTCCTCCTCGGGATCGTTCGCCAATCGTGATCGGATGGCTTCGAGGATGTGGTCGATGACCTCGTCCGGGGGGACGTCGCCGAGATAGACGACGAACGCGTGCCCGAAGCGGGCCTCGTAGGCCGCGTGGGCCGCGCCGAGCGCCATGTGGGCCGCCGAGTAGGTGTCCTCGGGAAGCTCGGGGAGGGACTCGCCCGCCAGGGCCTCCGCGAGGTCGGCCGGGGAGAGGTCGTACGCCGCCTCGTCCGCCGCCGCCAGCAGGGCGTCCAGGTCGGGGTAGGGACGGTGGTCGGCGATCCGGCGGGACCAGCGCGGGCTGTGCAGGCAGTGCAGGAGAAGAGTGCGCGCCTCGTCGGCGGGAACGGTGTTGAAGGCGTCGAGGGGCCGGGGGAGGTGCGGCAGACGGTGGGCGGGCAGCGTGGGTCCTCGCGTCACATGTGGTGTGGCAGGGGATGCTGTGAAAGGTGTGTCGTCAGGTTATCGAGAGTGGTCACGGTGTGTCCGAGGGATGCCTGAAATTCACCCGGACGGGAGAGTTTCGGAGCGCCTGGATGACAGGTGAGCGCTCGTTCGGTCGTACGTTGGCGGAGTGACCCAGCACAGGCTCAGGCGCCGGGGCGTGGCGCGGCAGGTGGTACGGAAGCGGGCGGTGGTGGCCGCCGCGGTCGTCGGGACGATCGCGCTCGGCACCGGTGTCGGCGTGTGGGCGGCGTCGGACGGGGGCGGCGGGGATCCGCCGGGGAGCGCGCGGCAGTCGTCGTCCGGCCGGCTGTCCGGCACCGGAGCCGACTCCGGCGGACCGGGCGCCCCTTCGGCCAGTCCCGGCCCGAGCCGGACGTATCCGCTCTCGCGGGCGCCGCGCACGATCCCCGCGGTGCGCTCCCACACCCCGGCGCGCGGACCCGGCTGGCAGCCGCGGCGGGGTGCGCGGGTGGTGGTGAGCGACGCCGCGCTGGCCGACGAGGGACGGCTGCTGGCCGGGGAGCTGGGGCTGGCGTACGCGGGACGGAAGGCCGGTGTGCGGGCGGGCGACGTACGGCTCGCGCTCGGCGGCGGCGGCAACCCGGAGTCGTACACCCTGACCGTCCGGGACGGGCGGGTCGACATCAGCGGGCCCGGCGAGGCCGGCGTCTTCTACGGCACCCGCACCCTGAAGCAGGAGGTCCACGGCGGCGGTACGGCACCCGAGGGCGTCGTCCGGGACGAGCCGGCCAAGCCGGTGCGCGCCTTCATGCTGGACATCGCGCGCAAGCCGTTCGGCGCGACCTGGATCGAGGACCGGATACGCGAACTGGGGGACCTGAAGTTCAACGAGCTGGGGCTGCACTTCTCCGACGACCAGGCCTTCCGCATCGAGTCCAGCACCCACCCCGAGATCGTCTCCCCGGACCATCTGACCAAGGCGCAGGTCAGGAAGATCGTGGACCTCGCCGCGAGCCGGCACATCACCGTCGTGCCCGAGATCGACTCGCCCGGACACCTGGGCGCGGTCATCGCCGCCCACCCCGACCTCGGGCTGCGCAACGTGAACGGGGTCGCGACGCGGGGCGCGATCGACATCTCCGAGGACGCCTCCGCCAAGATCGTCGACGATCTGCTCGACGAGTACGCCGGCCTGTTCACCGGCCGCCAGTGGCACCTGGGCGGCGACGAGTACCAGGCGCTGACCGTGTCGGACCCGGGGGCCTCCTATCCGCAGCTGGCCGCCGCGGCCCGGCGGAAGTACGGCTCCGGAGCGACCGTCGCCGACCTCGCCACCGGCTGGCTGAACGACCGCGCCGCCACCGTCCGCGCCCACGACCGGACCCTGCGCGTCTGGAACGACGGCTTCTTCCGCGACACCGCGGTGCGGCCCGCCCAGGACCTCCAGGTCGCCTACTGGACCGGCAAGGAGATCGGTGCCCGGCAGCCGGCGGAGTATCTGAGCGCCGGCCGCAAGGTGATCAACTACAACGACGAGTTCCTCTACTACGTGCTCGGCCAGCCGCAGACCTTCGTCTATCCGACCGGACAGCGCATCTACGAGCAGTGGAACCCGCGGGTGCTGCGCGGCACGACCGCCGTGCCGGCGCGCTACGACGGGCAGATCCTCGGCGGCGCGTTCGCGGTCTGGTGCGACCTCGCCGGCGCACAGACGCAGGCCCAGGTCGCCGCGGGCATCCGGATGCCGCTGCGGGCCACCGTGCAGAAACTGTGGGACCCGGGGCGGCCCGCGCTGTCCTGGACCGACTTCCGGAAGCTGGCGGACCGGCTGGGCTGAGGACCGCCGGCGGACCGGCCGGCCCCGAGGACCGCCGCGGCGGACCGGCCGGGCCGAGAACCGAGTGGACGCGACGCGGCGTCCGACCGTATGTTCCGGTGTCCGCGCGCCCGGCCCGGGGAGTGCCGCGCGCCGTCTCAGCTCTCACGTTCCACGGGGGAACCTCGCGATGACCTCACCCATGCCCGCACCGCCGTACGCCGCCCCGCCCGGCCCCTGGCTGCGCTCGCCCGCCGGGCTCGGCCGGGCCACCGTCGCCCTGCTCGGGCTCGTCATCGCCACCGACCTGTTCGCCTGCTTCGCGGACACGCTGGAGATGAACGTCGCCGGGGACATCGCCGACGGCGCCCTCGGCGCCGACGTGATCGACCGGGCCGACCACGCCGACGCGCTCTACAGCGCGTCCGGCATCGCCCAGGGGGTGGCGTTGGTGGCCACGGCCGTCGTCTACCTGTGCTGGCTGTGGCGGGTGCGGGTGAACGCCGAGGTGTTCGACGCCTCCCGGCACAGCATGAAGCGCGGCTGGACGATCGGCGGCTGGTTCTGCCCGATCGTGAACCTCTGGTTCCCGCGCCGGATCGTCGCGGACACCTGGGACGCCAGCGCTCCCTGGGGTGCGCGGGACGGGCACGGCGTGATCAACGCCTGGTGGACGCTGTGGCTCGTCGGCATCGTCGTGGGCCGCTTCGCGTACACCAGCTCGCGCCACGCCGAGACGGCGGACGACATGCGCGAGGCCGCGAAGGCGATGCTCCTCTCCGACGCCCTCGACGTCGCGGCGGCCGCCCTCGCCATCACGGTGGTCGTCCGCCTGACCCGTATGCAGGAGCGGAAGGTCCTCTCCGGCGAGCTGCCCGCGCCCACACTTGGCTGAAAACGGATCACTGTGACACTCCCGCGCCGTCGCACGCAGTAAGGGGAAGTGCGGGCTCCGTACCGGTCGGCGCCCTGGCGAGGGAGACATTCATGAGCCTGGTGGAACTGATCGCACAGGCCGACGAACGCGGACTGGCCGCCGGCGGATTGGCTTGTTTGGATCGGTGTCTGCCGCTGCTCGGCGGCGACGACGAGCTGCTGCGCCCGCTGTGGGCGAGCCTCGCCGACGGCTCCGACTGGTCCGCGGACCTGGACCGGGCCCGCGACGCGCTCGGCTCCGCGGAACCGGCCGGCGACGAGGCCGCCCGGCTGGCCCACCGCATGCTGGAGTCGGCCCCGGCCGAGCGCACCGCCGACGCCGTACGGACCTGGGCGGACGCCTGCTCGGTGGCCTCGCTGCGCATCCACCGGCTGCTCGACCCGGCCGCGGACGCCGGTCCGGCCGCGGACGGCGGCCCGGCGTCCGCGGGCGGCCCGGCTCCGGACGGCCTCGACGGGCGCGCGGGCGACACCGCGGACCTGCCGCCGCTCGTCGCCGCCGAGCTGCGCCGCCAGGCAGCCGTCCTGGAACTCCTCGCGGGCCACGGCGCGCAGGGGCTGCGCCGGGCCCTGGACGTCTCGGTGGAGGGCCGCCGGGTGCTGCGCGCGGTGGTCTCCCGCCGGGCCCGCAGCGCCGCGGAAGCGGGGGCATGAGGACGTCCTGCGACCTTCGTGCGGGGGACGTGGGGCGGTACTGCGGCGGTTGGCGAAACGTCGGAGAAACGTTTCGAAACCCGGTGACGGAACGCGGCCGCCGCTCGCTCTTCCCTATGTGACAGCCGATCTGACAGCTCATGTGACAGCCGATGTGACAGCCGATCCGACAGCCGACCTGGCAGCTCGTGCGACGGCCCGTGTGACGGCCCACGCGACGACGCGGTACGAGACGGCACAGCAGCGGACCAGGCCGCACGCCGCGGCGAAACCCGTGCGGTGGGCGGCGGACGCGGTGGCGACGATGCGCGAGGGCGCCCGGGTGCGGCTCGACTACTCGGCGCAGAGCCTGTGGCGGGTGGACCGGATGATCGAGGAGATACGCCGGGAGGGGCCGCCGTACGCGGCCGTCGAGAGCGTGCTGCGCGGCTTCGGCGCCTACGCCGGCGAGGTGATCGTCCGGCAGACCGGCGCCGAGTGGTGGGCGACCGGCGGCGAGCACTGGCTGCGCACTCCCGACGGCCGGCTGTGGGACCCCGTGGACGAGGCCCGCCGCTGCTACGGCGGTCACGGCTCGCTCCGGCTGCTGTGCCGGGACGCGACCGGCGCCGGCTGACCCGGCCCCGGCCGACCGCCCCTGGCCGACCGCCCCTCGCCACCGCCTCTTGCCGACCGCCCCTCGCCACCGGGCCCGGCCGACCGCCTCTGGCGACCGGACCTCGCCACCGGGTCCGGCTGAGCTCCTCTGGCCGACCGCCCCTGGCCGGCTTGCCCCGGCTGACCGTCTCCGACCGGCGGGCCCAGGCCGACCGGTGCCGGCCGGGGGGCCGCCCGGCTGTGACACTTCCGGCGAACCCGACGCTGATGATCGTGGAGGGCGACAGACACGGCCGGAGCGTGTCGCACCGTGAGGGAAGCGCCACGCAGTGGCCAGGAACTCGGCACGAACGAGGACGGTCTTGGGCCAGGGAGGGGAACCCCGCCGCCCGCAGCCGCGGGACGGGGAGCTGGGTGCGGCCGTCGCGCGGGCCCAGGAGGGTGACGAGACCGCCTTCGCGGTGGCCTACCGGATCGTGCAGCCCGGCCTGCTGGGCTATCTGCGGGGCCTGGTCGGCGACGACGCGGAGGACGTCGCCTCCGACGCCTGGCTGGAGATCGCCCGCGATCTCGGCCGGTTCCGCGGGGACGGCGCCGGGTTCCGCGGCTGGACGGCGACCATCGCCCGGCACCGCGCGCTGGACCACCTGCGCAGGCAGCGGGTACGGCCCCGGGCCGCGCAGCTCGAACAGGACGCCCTGGACCTGCCCGGCCGGCACAGCACCCACGACCAGGCGCTGGAGTCGCTCTCCACCGCACGCGCGCTGGAACTGGTGCGCGCGCTGCCCCGGGACCAGGCCGAGGCCGTGCTGCTACGGGTGGTCGTGGGCCTCGACGGACCGGCAGCGGCCCGTGTCCTGGGCAAGCGCCCCGGCGCCGTCCGCACGGCCGCGTACCGGGGCCTGCGCCGCCTGGCCCGCCAACTCGGCGCCCACGGCGGTGTGACGGATGGCGATCCCCCGACGCTGGGTGAGTCGGGATGAACGCCGGCGGGCGCGGGACGTATGTAACGGCGTACCGCGCCTCCGCCACGGGGGCTGCACGCGCTGCCGTGGAGGCGGTGCACGGCGCCTCGGCGAGCGCGCGTGCCGTCTCGCACGCGAGAGCGGCCGCGAAGGCGTGGCCGGACGAGAACGGGAACGGACATGGGTGAACGGCACAGCGGCGACGCGCCGCCCGATCGCCGACGCGCACACCCTGACGCCACCGTCGCCGCGCCGGAGCGGGCCGACCCGTCCGGCGGGACCTCCGGGCTGGAGTCGCGGTTCGGCGCCGCTCTGCGCGCCGAGGAGGTCGATCCCGAGGCCGAGCGCAGCGCCCTGGCCGCCTTCCGCGCCGCCCGTGCGGCCGGGGCGCACGACGCGCGCACCCGTAAGCGGGACGACTGGCGGCCCGGGCGTCCGGGACGTGCCCGCCGCTCACTGCGGACCACCCTCTCGCTGGCGCTCGCGAGCCTCACCGTGGGCGGTGTCGCCGTCGCGGCGATCGGCTCCGCCGGGTCCGGCGCGGACGACGGCGGCCGGAGGCCCTCACGGCCCGCACGCCCCTCGGCGAGCGCCCCGGCCGCCCCGGCCGACGGCCTGGCGGCCCGGCCCTCGGACACCGGATCCGCCGGGCGCTCCCCGTCTCCCCGGTCTTCCCCGCATCCCGCGCACCCGGCCACCGCCCGGGACACGTCGGCCCATTGCCGTGCCTGGGCGCAGGCCGGCAACCGGGGCGCCGCCCTGGAGGCGACGGCCTGGCAGCGGCTCGTCGAGGCGGCGGGCGGCCGGGAGAAGGTCGCCGCCTACTGCGCCACCCGCACGGCGCCCGAGCGGAAGAAGGACGCCGACGCGGCGGGCGACTCCGGCAGCGCGGGCAAGGGCGCCGACAAGAACACGGACAAGAGCGCGGACAAGAGCGCGGACAAGGGCGGCGGCGACGGGAAGACGGCCGAAGGCAAGACGGCCGACGGGAAGACGGCCGACGGGAAGCCCGCCGGCGGCAAGCGTTAGGCACCGGCCGGTCGCCCCTCCGGCGGCGGCCGATCCCTGCGTCGCCACCGTCCGGGCACCGGCTGTCCCAGGCCGTCGACGTCGGCGACCCCGGCCCCGCCATGACGGCGGGGCGGCTCGGGGCTCGGGCTCGCGGCGGGGGAAGGCGGCTCGCTGGGGAGCGGGGGGCGAAGTCCGCGTGGGGCAGCGGGCGGTGCCCGCGTCGCCGCAGGTCGGATAGGTTCTTCGAAGCAACGGCCGGGGCCGCCACCCCCCACAGGAGAGGCCCCGGCCGTCGCGCGGACGGGCCGCGCACGGCCCGTACTCTCTTCAGCGCCGTGAGTGCGGTTTCTGTCACACCCGACCACGTCTCGTCCTCACCCTGCGCACATCCGAACCCGGTCACGAGTTAGTTGCATCTTCTACGGACATGGACGAGCAGCGGTTTAACGCCGTAACGTGCCTTTCGCGCCGACCGAAGACAGGCGTAAAGGGAGTACGGTGCTGGGGGACGACGCGGAGCTGACCGCCGCGGTGCGTGCGGCACAGGACGGGGACGAGACCGCGTTCCGTACGGTGTACCGCGCCGTGCACCCCCGGCTGCTCGGATACGTACGCACGCTGGTCGGCGACCCGGACGCCGAGGACGTCACCTCCGAGGCGTGGCTGCAGATCGCCCGCGACCTCGACCGCTTCAGCGGGGACGCCGACCGGTTCCGCGGCTGGGCCGCCCGGATCGCCCGCAACCGCGCCCTGGACCACATACGCATGCGCGGCCGTCGTCCCGCCATAGGCGGCGACGAGACGGAACTGACCGGCCGGGCCGCCGAGTCCGACACGGCCGGCGAGGCCATCGAGGCCCTGGCCACCGACAGCACCCTCTCCCTCATCGCCCGGCTCCCGCAGGACCAGGCCGAAGCGGTCGTCCTGCGCGTGGTCGTGGGCCTGGACGCCAAGACCGCCGCCGAGACGCTCGGCAAACGCGCGGGGGCCGTCCGCACCGCCGCACACCGCGGTCTGAAGCGGCTCGCGGAGCTGATCGGCGCGGATCCGGAATCGTCGGATGTGCTCGACGCGCTCCCCCCGCAGAGAGAACCGCGGCGCGACGCGGTGACGTCCGCAACTGTGACGCAAATGCGTACGCGGACGCAGAAGGACATGTGATGGCCGACGAGCAGTACAAGTGGCTGAACCGTGAGACGGCGGAACGTCTCCTACGCGGCGAGTCACTGGAAGCCGTCGACCCTGTCGCTCGTGACCAGGCCGAACGTCTCTCCAAAGCACTCGGTGCGCTGTCCGCGGAGGCGGCTGCCGCCCCCGGTGAACTCCCTGGTGAGCAGGGTGCCCTGGCCGCGTTCCGCAAGGCCCGGGAGGCGGCCGAGGCGGAGCGCACCGCCGCCGCCCATGCCGCCCCCGCCGCCCGTGCACCGGTACCCGGCGTCGACGCCGGCCTGGTCCGGATCGGGGCCCCGCCTCGTTCCGGAATCCAGGCCGGGCGCCCCCGCCGGGGCCGCCCGGTCCGGCTGGCCCTCGCCGCCGCGCTGGCCGCGGGCATGCTCGGCGGGGTCGCCGTGGCCGCGAGCAGCGGGGCGCTGCCCACGCCCTTCCACGACGAACACCCCCGCCCCGGCGCCTCCGTCTCCACCGACACGACCTCCGGGCAGCCGCTCACCCCCGCGTCGCCGTCGGTCACACCGGGCGCCGGGACCGGCACGAGTACGCCGGACGGCGATACCGCGGGGCGCCGCGACACCGGTTCCGACGAGGCCGCCGGCAAGGACGACGGCACCGGCCGGAGCACCGCTCCCGGTTCCGGCTCGCCCTCCACGACGCCCGGCCCGGGCCGGCTCCGCGTCGCCGAGGCCTGCCGCGCTCTGCGGGAGGGCAGGGACCTGGACGCCGGCCGCAAGCGGGCGCTGGAGAACCTGGCCGGCGGCTCCGCGCGGGTGACCAGGTACTGCAAGTTCCTGCTGGCCACCGGCGACTCCGCCTCCGGCACCGCGAACGGCGGCACGGCCGGCGGCGACGGCAAGGGCAGAGGCGGGGACAGGGACAAGGGCGGGCACAAGGGCGGCGACAAAGACGGGGACAAGGGCGGCGGCAAAGACGGGGACAAGGGCGGCGACAAAGGCGGGGACAAGGGCGGCGACAAGGACGGCCGGGGTGAGGACGGCGGCCGGGGCTGGGGCGACGGTGGTTCCGTCCGGCCGGGGCACGGCCATGGCCACGCCCCCCGCGGCCGGCACCGCGGCGGTGCCGCACCCGCTCCCTCCGCCTTCGCCCCGGACCCCGCGCAGGGGGACGCGCACCAGGAGATCCCCTCCCCGAATCCCTCGTACACAGCCCTCTGACCTGCGGTTTTGTCGGCCGGGAAAATTTCTTGGCTCAAGGTGTGACGTTTCTGGACCCCGGGACGCAGTACTGAGTGAGCCGACTGGTCATCGGCCGTCGCACTGAGCCAGGGTTCCCCCCGTACCCGTGGCTCGTGCACCTGGCGCGGGCGGGACACGTTCCCCCGGTCCCGCCCGCGCCCCGCAGCTCACCAGGACACGACGACCTTGTCCCCCACCCGAACCTGGGCGAAGAGCAGGGCGATCGCCGCCTCGTCCCGGACGTTCACACAGCCGTGCGAGCCGCCCGCATAGCCGCGCGCCGCGAAGTCGTACGAGTAGTGCACCGCCTGGCCACCGCTGAAGAACATCGCGTACGGCATCGGCGAGTCATAGAGAGTCGACACATGGTGCCGTGACTTCCAATAGATCGAGAAGACACCCTCGCGGGTCGGGGTGTACTGCGCGCCGAAGCGCACGGCCATCGTGGACAGCGTCCGTCCGTCGATCATCCAGCGCAGCGTCCGGCTGCTCTTGCTGATGCAGAGCACCCGGCCGGTCCGACAGCGCGGGTCCGGCGCGGCGGCCGGCTGACCGCCCATCGGATACAGCTCCCAGGTGCGCGGCGGACGGGTCATCGCTTGCAGCCGCCGCCAGGTCTCGGTGTCCGTCGCGCCGGTCCGCGGCAGCCCCCGCCTGCCCTGGAAGCCCTTCACCGCCACTTCGGTGAGCGGTCCGTACGACCCCGTCGGCCCGGCGGTCAGCCAGGCCACCTGGCGCAGCCGCGCCTGGAGCTCCCGCACGGCCGGCCCGCTGTCCCCGCGCGACCACAGCACCCGCGGCGCCGGCGTGGCGGCGGGTGCGGCGGGCGCGGCGGGTGCGGCCGGCGCGGGGCTGTCCGCGGGCGCGGGGCCGCGGCTGTCGGGCGAGCGCGTCCGCGCCGGCAGGCCGTGCTTCCCCTCGGCGTCCGTCGGCTGCACCGTGCACCCGCAGAGCGCGGCGAGCGCGGCGGCCGAGGCGAGCAGGGCGGCAGGTCTCCCCGGAATCCTCATGCCGGGGATGCTTCCCGCGTGACCCGCGCCGGACTCCGGGGCATGGTGAGGAGTACCGGTCGTCCTGCGGAGGCATCCATGACACGTGACTCGGAGTCGGGCCTGCCGATCGAGCCGGTCTACGGGCCGGCCGACCTGACCGGCTGGGACCCGGACCGGAAACTGGGCGAACCGGGCGCGTACCCGTTCACCCGCGGGGTGTACCCGACCATGTACACCGGTCGCTCCTGGACCATGCGCCAGTACGCGGGCTTCGGCACGGCGGCGGAGTCCAACGCCCGGTACCGGCAGCTCATCGCCCACGGCACCACGGGCCTGTCCGTCGCCTTCGACCTGCCCACCCAGATGGGCCACGACTCCGACGCGCCCCTCGCGCACGGCGAGGTCGGCAAGGTCGGTGTGGCCGTCGACTCGATCGAGGACATGCGGGTGCTGTTCGACGGCATCCCGCTGGGCGAGGTCTCCACGTCCATGACGATCAACGCCCCGGCCGCGCTGCTGCTCCTGCTCTACCAGCTGGTGGCGGAGGAGCAGGGCGTCCCGGCGGACCGCCTGACCGGCACGATCCAGAACGACGTGCTGAAGGAGTACATCGCGCGCGGCACGTACATCTTCCCGCCCAGGCCCTCGCTGCGGCTGACCGCGGACATCTTCCGCTACTGCACCGCGGAGATCCCGAGGTGGAACACCATCTCGATCTCCGGCTACCACATGGCGGAGGCGGGCGCGTCCCCGGCGCAGGAGATCGCCTTCACCCTCGCCGACGGCATCGAGTACGTCCGTACGGCGGTGGCGGCGGGCATGGACGTGGACGCGTTCGCCCCGCGCCTGTCCTTCTTCTTCGTGGCCCGTACGACGCTGCTGGAGGAGGTCGCCAAGTTCCGTGCGGCACGGCGGATCTGGGCGCGCGTCATGCGGGAGGAGTTCGGCGCCCGCGACCCGAAGTCCTGGATGCTGCGGTTCCACACCCAGACGGCGGGGGTCCAGCTGACGGCCCAGCAGCCGGAGGTGAACCTGGTCCGGGTGGCGGTGCAGGCCCTCGGGGCCGTACTGGGCGGCACCCAGTCCCTGCACACCAACTCCTTCGACGAGGCGATCGCGCTGCCGACGGACAAGAGCGCACGGCTGGCCCTGCGGACACAGCAGGTGCTGGCGTACGAGACGGACGTACCGGCGACGGTGGATCCGTTCGCGGGCTCGTACGCCGTGGAGAAGCTGACCGACGAGATGGAGGCGGCCACGCTGGACCTGATGCGCGGGGTCGAGGATCTCGGCGGCGCGGAGGCGGCGATCGAGCGGGGCTTCCAGAAGGGCGAGATCGAGCGGAACGCGTACCGCATCGCGCGGGAGACCGACGCCGGTGAGCGGGTGGTCGTGGGTGTCAACCGCTTCCGGCTGGACGAGGAGGAGCCCTACGAGCCGCTGCGGGTGGATCCCGCCATCGAGGAGCGGCAGCGGGAACGCCTGGCCGCGCTCCGGGCCGGGCGGAACCAGGGCGCGGTGGACGCGGCGCTGGCCGCGCTGAAGAAGGCGGCGGCGGGGGAGGAGAACGTGCTGTACCCGATGAAGGAGGCGCTGCGGGAGCGGGCGACGGTGGGGGAGGTGTGCGGGGCGCTGCGGGAGGTCTGGGGGAGCCACGTGCCGTCGGATTCCTTCTGACCGGATTCTCCTGACTCCGTCCGATTGCACTCCTTCTGATCGAACTCCTTCTGATCGAACTCCTTCTGATCGAACTCCTTCCGATCGAACTCCTTCCGATCGGACGCGTTCCGGGCCGGGCTGTCGCCGCGCACGCCCGAGCGGGCACGCCCCCGGACCGGGTTGTCGTACCCCCGTGCGACACTCCATGCCATGTTCGGCGTCATCGATCTCCCCACCTACCTCGCAGGCCTGATCCTGATCGTCCTGCTGCCCGGTCCCAACTCCCTCTACGTCCTGTCCGTGGCCGCCCGCCGCGGTGTGCGGCCCGGCTACACGGCCGCCGCCGGTGTGTGGTGCGGGGACACGGTCCTCATGACGCTGTCCGCGGCCGGGGTCGCCTCGCTGCTCCAGGGCAACGCGCTGCTGTTCGGGATCGTGAAGTACGCCGGCGCCGGCTATCTGACCTGGCTGGCGATCGGGATGCTGCGGTCGGCGTGGGTGATGTGGCGCACCCGGCGGGAGCTGGCCGCGGAGGAGGCCGTGCCCGCCACGGTCACCGAGGAGCGGCCCTTCCGCCGCGCCTTCGTCGTGAGCCTCTTCAACCCCAAGGCGATCCTGTTCTTCGTCGCCTTCTTCGTGCAGTTCGTGGACCCGGGCTACGCCTACCCGGCCCTGTCCTTCGTCGTCCTCGGCTCCTTCGCCCAGCTGGCCAGCTGCCTCTACCTGAGCGCGCTGATATTCGGCGGCACCCGCCTCGCCGCCGCCTTCCGCCGCCGCAAGCGGCTGTCGGCGACGGCCACCTCGGCGGCGGGCGCGCTGTTCCTCGGGTTCGCGGTGAAGCTGTCGCTCGCCGGCGCGTGACGCTTCGCCGGGTCCGGCCCCGGCCCGCCCGCCTTTCCGCGCGGCGACCTACACGGTGATGCCAGGGGTGCGAGACCTCTTCAGCGCCCTTTTCAGGCGGGGGCCGAACGGCTTCTCCACGAAGCGGTGCGTCAGCCAGGCCAGCGCCAGCATGGTGGTGACCGTCGCTCCGAGTGTCGGCCACGCGGGCAGACCGAGGGCACCGCGCAGGACGTGGATGACGAACCAGCCCAGGTGCTCGTGGACCAGGTAGAACGGGTACGTCAGCGCGCCCGCCGTGGCCAGCCAGGACCAGTCGGCGCGGCGGGTCCAGCCCAGTGCCACGGCGGCGACGGCGGCGAAGGCGAGGGTGACGATCAGCAGGATGACGAGGGGGCTGCGCGCCGGATCGCCATGGGCTCCCTCGTGCCACAGGCCCCGCGTGGCGGTGTACTGGCCGAGCAGCCAGGAAGTGGCCACGATGCCCCACAGCAGCAGGTCGCCGCCGAAGCGGTGGATGAGGTAGAGGGCGAGACCACCGATGAAGAACGGGGCGTAGTCGGGCATGACGACCTGGTCGAGCAGTGGGCTGCCGGCGGTGCGGCACAGGACGGCCGCCAGGGTCCACACGCCGCAGAACAGCACCACGCGGCGGTAGGTGACGCCGCGTACGACGACGAGCAGGGCGAACAGCGCGTAGAAGCGGACCTCGACCCAGAGCGTCCAGCACACCCCCAGCACCCGTGGCGCGCCCATCGGCTGCTGCAGCATGGTCAGGTTGACCAGGAACTCGTCCGGCCGCACGGCGTGGACGACGGCCGGCAGCGCGAGGGACGCGCCGGTGACCAGCACCAGGGCGACCCAGTAGGCGGGGTAGAGGCGGGCGACCCGGGAGCGGAAGAAGTCGCCGAGCGTGCGGCCCCAACTGCTCATACAGATGACGAACCCGCTGATGACGAAGAAGAACTGCACACCCAGACAGCCGTAGACGGCCACCCGGGACAGGGTGGGGAACAGCTGCGACGGTGCCCGGTGCCAGGCTTCGGAGACCGTGCCGCCGCGTCCGGCGTAGTGGTAGAGGCAGACCAGCAGCGCGGCGAGCAGCCGCATGCCGTCGAGGGCGAGCAGCCGGCTCGGGCCTTTGCCGGGGGCGGGCCGGCCGTCGGCGGAGCGGGGCGCGACGCTCGCCGGTGCGGGTGCGGGTGCGGGTGCGGGTGCGGGTGCGGGTGCGGGTGCGGGAGCGGGAGCGGGAGCGGGGGCGGCGGAGGCGATTGCGGGAGACGAAGCAGACATGGTGTCCGGCGCTTACCCGACTATCCGCCGATCATCAAAGAATTCTTGTGAATATCCCCGGCATGAGGGACCGTACCGCCGTCACCTGGGCGAGTCCCGTGAAAGCCGTACCCGTGACGCCGAGCATTTCCCCGGACGTGCCGACCGGTTCACCCGTGCGTCGTCCCGTTTCCCTTTTCTCCACCCGCCCCCACATTTCGGTGAACTCCCGGCAAGCCGCTGTCCACTCATTGTTCGCCCGAAAGAGGCGGGTCCGGTCCCGGACCCGCCCCTGCCCCGGAAAGGAACGCATCAGCGGCGTACGGAACGGCGCAGGCTGCGCGCCTTGCGTGCCACACGGCGGACGGTGGCGTTGCGGGGGATGAACGCCATCTGGGCGGGCAGCCCGCCCGGCAGCGCCAGCGCGGTCAGACGCTTGCGCTTGAAGTAGCGCAGGGTCTTCTCGTCCAGGTTGGCGGCGAGGAACCGCTCGGTCTCCGCGCGCAGTCTCGGCAGGATCTTCGGCTGCATCGCGAAGCCGACGGCACTCACCAGCCGGCCCAGCGCCGTCACGTCCGCGCCCCGGCGCTGCTCGGTGACCGCCGTGCGGTCGTCCAGGTCGGGCAGCAGCGCGTCGACGACGGTGACGGGGACGCGGTTGCTGTTCTCGTACGGCGTCAGCCGCTCCAGCAGCAGTTCGGTGCCGACGCGCGCGACGGGCAGGCCGTACAGCGCGGAGGCGGTCAGCAGGGCGGTGGAGAAGCAGCCGACCACCAGTGCCGGGCGCAACCGCTGGTACAGCACCTCGGCCAGGACGGGAGTGTCGAGGACGGTCAGGTCGACGCCGAGTTGCTCCGCCGCCTGTTCCAGAGTGCGGGTGAAGCGGGCCGGGGCGGAGGGGTGCGGCTTGAACACCACTCTGGTGTGGCCGAGTCGGGCCGCGCCCCTCAGCATCCGCACATGCAGGTCCTCCTCCTCCTCGGCGGTGAGGATGTCCAGCGCGGAGAGGTACTGGCCCAGCAGCAGCGCGGGTTCCTCGATCTCCGGCAGGTCGTCGCCGAGGGGAGCCAGCTCGGTCAGCACCTTGGTGAAGTCGTCCGTCGGCACGATCTCGGACGGCACGCCGAACTCGGTGAGCAGCAGCGGCTTCAGACCCGGCACCAGGTCGAGGTGGAGCACACGGTCCACGCGGGTGCCGACCAGCGGATCGATCTTGTTGCGGGTGGGGCCGTAGCTCATCAAGCCGTCGGCGTAGACGGTGACCGGGACTCCGGTGAAGATCTGCGCGAGCGCGAGCGACGGGTTGACCTGGATCGACTCGACCGCCAACTGCACGTCGTCGTCGCCCAGTCCCCACTCGTGACGCAGGAAGCGCTGCCACAGCGGCAGGTCGTCCCCGCGGGGAGACCAGCCGCCCGGGTGGAAGGGGAAGATGGTCTCGTTGTACGAGATCACGTCGTCGAAGCGGTCACGCAGCCGCTCGAAGCCGGGCATCTCGTCCAGGGCCGGTGCCGTCTCGGGCGTGGCCGCGTTGTTGCAGACCAGCAGGATCCGCCGGTCGGCGGGGGCGAAGCGGCCGGAGTCCAGCGCGGCGGCGAGCGTGGCCGTGCCGTACAGCGTCGACGCCTGGAAGATCTGGGTGGTCACGCGGCGGCTCCCGCGGGGACGGAACGGCGGCGCAGGCGGCGCAGCTTGGCGGAGCGCTGGATGTCCATGGAGTCCAGCGCCTCGTCCAGTACGTCCTGCGGCATGCGGCGCAGCGCCTCGGCGCTCATGGATTTCAGCTTCTTCGCCACCGCGGGCTCGAACCTCTCGATGGATCCCAGGTGATGGGAGATGATGGCGCAGTACGTGCGCACGGCTTTCGGCAGCAGGGTGGCGGCGTCCCGGTCCGCGGCGGTCTCCGCGATCACCTGGTCGAAGGCGCGGATGAAGTCGAGCTGCCGGACATCACCGATCTGGGTGAGCGACGAGGCGACCCCGCGCCGGTAGAACACACCGAGCAGGTTGACCACGGCGAAGGACTCCGCCTCGCGGTGCAGCTTCCAGATCCACGGCCGGTCCTCGGCCGTGCGCAGCCCGTCGGTGAAGTGCAGCAGGCCGCGGTCCAGCAGCCGGCGGTGGTAGATGCCAGCCCAGGCGAACGCGTAGTCGACGGATGTCGAACGGTCGGCGGGCAGGATCGCCTGCCGCGGGTCCAGCACCACGTCGCGCCGTCCCACCGGCACCCGGTGCACGCTGCGCGCCCGCGCCGTGCACTGCACGTGGTCGGTGCGCACGAAGTCGCAGCCCAGGCCCTCGACGGCGGCCAACAGCCGCTCGTAGTAGCCCGGGGCGAGCCAGTCGTCACCGTCCAGGAAGGTCAGGTATTCACCGCGCGCCCGGTCTATGCCGGTGTTACGGGCGGTGGCGAGCCCCCCGTTCTTCTCGTGCCGGACGAGTACCGCTCCGGGCAGTTCGCGTTCCGCGCGCGCGAGAATGTCTGGTGTCCCGTCGCGCGAACAGTCGTCGACGAGAATGAATTCGAAGTCGCCGCGCGTGTTCGCACTGAGGCTCCTCAGTGTGTCCGGCGCGTATTGCTGCACGTTGTAGAACGGCACGATGACGGAGAGCTTGACCACGACATGGACGTTAGGCCGCGGCCCGGCATTCGTCTTGACGGCATTCTTGATACCAGGTGAACGAAGCATGGCGAAGCCGTGAACCAGGCTTGTTCCGCGCCCGATCGCGGCCCGGTTCGCCATTCGGCGGTGTGCTGTTAACCGTTTGTTGCATTCAGGTTGGGCGGATCCTCGGAATGCCTTCCTAGCGTCTTGGACGTGCCAGCAAGTGCTACGAAGTCCCTGCGGGTCGCCGTCCTCGCGGACTCCGACACCCGGTGGAAGTGGGGCGCGCTCACCGCGCAGCGCCTCACTCCCGCGGCTGCCGAGGTCCGGCTCGACGGCTACCTCCTGCGAGGACGCGCCACTCCAACCGCCCGCCAGCTCGGCGAAGTCGGCGTCCAGGCGGACTCCCTGCGCGAGGTCACCGGCGTCGAGTTCCTGCGCGCGATGACCGAAGGCACCGAAGCCCCCTACGACGTCCTCGTCCTCGCCCTGGTCGGCGGCGGCGTCCAGGCGATGCTGCACGGACTGCGCGCCGCCTGGGGCTCCGGGAAGCGCCCCGTGGTCGTCACCGGCTACGTCGGCGTCGTCTACGAGAAGCTCGCCGACGGGCTGCTGCTGCGGCACGGCGCGGACCTCGTCCTCGCCAACTCCCGCCACGACGCGGACCGGTTCCGGGCCGTGTACGAGGGCGTGGGCGCCGACGCCTCCTCGGTCACCGAGGTCGCGCTGCCCTTCCTCGGCGGCGAGCCCTACACCGGCGAACACGACCCGTACACCGTGGTGTTCGCGGCCCAACCGTCGGTCCCGGACAACCGCCGCGACCGCACGTACCTGCTGGGCCGCCTCATGGACCACGCCCGCAAGCACCCCGAGCGCGAGGTGCTGCTCAAGCTGCGCTCCAAGCCCGGCGAGCACACCACCCACATCGAGGAACTGCCGTACCAGAAGCTGGTCCAGGGCGCGGACACACCGGCCAACTTCCGGCTGGTGTACGGGCACATGGGCGAGGTGCTGGACCGCACCGACCTGCTCGTCACGGTCAGCTCCACGGCCGCCCTGGAGGCCCTGCACCGCCGGATCCCCACGGCCGTCCTCACCGACCTCGGGGTCCGCGAAGCGCTCGGCAACCACCACTTCACCGGTTCCGGCTGCCTCGCCTCCTGGGAGCAGCTCGACGCCGGGCACCGGCCGGTGCCGGACGAGGAGTGGGTGGCACGGCAGGGCGTGGCCGCCGGCGGCGGAACGTACGCCACGGCGTTCGACACCGCCCGCGAGCGCATCGCCAAGCTGCTCGACCGCCCCGGCGGCCTCCCGCCCCTGAACCCCTACTACACCACCGAGACAGCGCCCGGCTATCTGCCCGGCATCCTCGCCCGCCACCACCTCGGCCCCGACGGCGTACCGCTGCCCGGCGCGCCCGCCGCCGACAAGGCGCCCGGCCCCGTACGGCAGATCGTGCGCCGGGCCGCGCGCGGCGCCTACCGGCACGGCGTCCAGCGGGTCGCCCCTGTGATCCGACGGATGGGCGAGCTGTGACCTCACTGCAAGGAGTAGACCCCATGTCGAACTCGGAAGCGGGCCCAGGAGCCTCGGTCCGGCGGGTACTCGCGGTGATCCCCGCGCGCGGCGGATCCAAGGGCGTGCCCGCGAAGAACCTCGCCCCCGTGGGCGGTGTCCCGCTGGTGGCCCGCGCGGTGCGCGAGTGCCGGGCGACCCGGCTGGTGACCGACGTCGTCGTCTCCACCGACGACCAGGCCATCGCCGCCGCCGCGCGGGAGGCCGGCGCCGAGGTCGTGCTGCGCCCGGCCGCCATCGCCGGCGACACGGCCACCTCCGAGGCCGCCGTCCGGCACGCCATGGACACCCACGAGGCGCTGCACGGCGCCCCGGTCGACGTGGTCCTGCTCGTGCAGTGCACCAGCCCGTTCATCGTCCGCGAGGACATCGACGCGGTGGCCGCCGCGGTCGCCGAGAACGGCGCCGACACCGCCGTCACCGTGGCCCCCTTCCACGGCTTCGTCTGGCGCCAGGGCGACGAGCAGGCGGAGGGCGGCGTGGGCGTCAACCACGACAAGTCCTACCGCCCGCGCCGCCAGGACCGCCCCCAGGACTTCCTGGAGACCGGCGCCGCCTACGCCATGGACGCGGCCGGCTTCCGCGCGCAGGGCCACCGCTTCTTCGGCCACACCGAACTGGTCCGCACCGACCCGGCCCGGGTGCTGGAGATCGACGACCCGCACGACCTGGCGCGGGCCCGGGCCCTCGCACCCCTCTTCGACGCGGACCGTCCCGGTGCGCTGCCGACCGCCGACGACGTGGACGCGGTCGTACTGGACTTCGACGGCACCCAGACGGACGACCGGGTGCTGATCGACTCCGACGGACGGGAGTTCGTCGCCGTGCACCGCGGCGACGGACTCGGCATCGCGGCCCTCCGCAGGAGCGGCCTGAAGATGCTCATCCTGTCCACGGAACAGAACCCGGTCGTCGCCGCCCGCGCACGGAAGCTGCAGATCCCCGTGCTGCACGGCATCGACCGGAAAGACCTCGCGCTGAAGCAGTGGTGCGAGGAGCAGGGCATCGCGCCGGAGCGCGTGCTCTACGTCGGCAACGACGTCAACGACCTCCCCTGCTTCGCCCTCGTGGGCTGGCCCGTGGCGGTCGCGAGCGCTCATGACGTCGTACGCGGCGCCGCACGCGCGGTCACCACCGTCCCCGGCGGTGACGGCGCGATCCGAGAGATCGCCAGCTGGATCCTCGGCCCCTCTCTCGAATCCCTCCCCAAGTAAGGACACCCCCTGATGAGCACCAACTCCCGTCTGCGCACGTTCGGTTCGCGCGAGGTAGGCCCCGGCAAGCCCGTCTACATCTGCGGCGAGATCGGCATCAACCACAACGGTGAGCTGGAGAACGCCTTCAAGCTGATCGACGTGGCCGCCGAGGCCGGCTGCGACGCCGTCAAGTTCCAGAAGCGCACCCCCGAGATCTGCACCCCCCGCGACCAGTGGGACATCGAGCGTGACACCCCCTGGGGCCGGATGACCTACATCGACTACCGCCACCGCGTGGAGTTCGGTGAGGACGAGTACCGCCAGATCGACGCGTACTGCAAGGAGAAGGGGATCGACTGGTTCGCCTCCCCGTGGGACACCGAGGCCGTCGCCTTCCTGGAGAAGTTCGACGTCCCCGCCCACAAGGTGGCCTCCGCCTCCCTCACGGACGACGAGCTGCTGCGCGCCCTGCGGGCCACCGGCCGCTCGGTCATCCTCTCCACCGGCATGTCCACCCCGAAGCAGATCCGCCACGCGGTCGAGGTCCTGGGCAGCGACAACATCCTCATGTGCCACGCCACCTCCACCTACCCGGCCAAGGCCGAGGAGCTGAACCTCCGCGTGATCAACACGCTGGAGAAGGAGTTCCCGAACGTCCCGATCGGCTACTCCGGCCACGAGACCGGCCTGCAGACCACCCTCGCCGCGGTCGCGCTCGGGGCGACCTTCGTCGAGCGTCACATCACCCTGGACCGCGCCATGTGGGGCTCCGACCAGGCCGCCTCCGTGGAGCCGCAGGGCCTCGTCCGCCTCGTCCGCGACATCCGCACCATCGAGGCCTCCCTCGGTGACGGCGTCAAGAAGGTCTACGACTCCGAGCAGGGCCCGATGAAGAAGCTGCGCCGCGTCGCGGGCGTCGTCGCCGAGGCGGAGATCGCCGCGGCGGCGGGCGAGCCGGTCTCGGTCTGAGCATCCTGACCGCCTTAACTGCCCTACGACGGGACGGTCGTACGCCGATGAGCCCCCGCGCCGGTCAGGCCGGCCACTCTGCCCGCACGCTCGCCTTCGTGGAGAGCCCGGTACAGCTGCTGAACGTACTGGAGTGGGCGCACATACACGGCCTGCGCGACGCCGCCGAGCCGGCCCGGCCCGCCGTGCCCGCGCAGGCCCGGCGGCTGCCGGCCGGCTCGCCTCCGGCCGCCGCGGAGCTCACCGTCGTCGTCCTGTCCCCGACCGACCCCATGACCCGGGGCCAGCTGCGCCGCATGGCGGACCTGGCCCGGGACGAGGGGTACCGGGTGCGCTGGGAGGAGGCGCGGGGCGGTACGACCGCGCCCTTCCACACCATCGGCGGCCTGGCGGGTTCCCTCCGCCGGGCCGACCGCATCGTCATGGGGGACCCGTTCTCCCGCTACGTACAACTGCTGTTGACCATCACCCGGGCCCGCGAGCTGGTCGTGGTCGACGACGGCACCGCGACGATGGAGTTCGTCGCCCAGCTGGCCCGCGGCGAACGCCTGGTCCGCTGGCACCGCAAGGGCGGCCGGCCCGGCGCCCGCGACCTGCTCTTCGCGCCGGTCTCCTCCTCCGCCCGGCGCCGCCTCACCCCGAGCGACAGCCGGCGCGTCGAGGTCTTCTCCTCCATGCCGGTGACGGAGACCCCCGAGGGCGTCACGGTCACCGCCAACGACTTCGCCTGGACCCGCGCCCGCTTCGGCCCGCCGCGCATCACCGGCAGCGCGGACATGGTCGGCACCTCCCTGGTGGAGACCGGGGTCGTGGACGGCGACCGCTACCTGGAGGCCGTCCGGAACCTGGCCAAGGCCCACGGCGCCACCCGCTACTTCGCGCACCGCCGCGAGAGCACCGACAAACTGCACCGCCTGGCCGCCGAGACGGGCCTGGAGATAGTCCGCCCGGACCTCCCCCTCGAACTCATCGCCCGCCGCGGCCCCATAGGGCGGACGATCCTCAGCTTCCCCTCCACGGTCGTCCACACGCTCCCGCTGGCCCTGGCCGGCACCGGCGTACGCGTGGCCGTCTGCGACATCGACCCGACCTGGCTCACGGACACCGCCTCCCCGCGGGCCCAGGGCTTCCTCTCCGGCGTGACCGGCACGGCCCGGGACGTGCACCGGCTGGCGGCGGTGAGCCCGGCGTAGTCGGTCCGGCTGCCACGCGGTTCTTCGCGGGCCCCTGCCGCTCCCGCAGCGGGCCGCATATGAGTAGGGATACTCAGGCACCGTGTGATCACATCGCAGTAAGATTTTTCACCTTGTGCACGGACCATGTGCGAGGCGGCGGAACAGCGCCGGAAACGGGGAAACGGGGAGGACGTCACGCATGGCGTGGGACGAGTGGGAGCAACTGAAGGCGGATGCGGCAGCGCGCGGTTCCGCTCACATGCAGCTGAATCACGTCCCGGACCCCGTGGGGGTGGGCTACGACCGTCTGAAGTCGGACAAGAAGGCCTGGTCGACCGCCGGTGAAGGCGTCTCGGGCCTGAAGGGCGACATCGGCAAGGCGCTGGGGAAGCTGGACGAAGGGCAGTCGGGGCTGGGCGACACCGCCGGGTGCGAGTCGGCGGCGGCGCAGGCGGAGTTGTTCGCCTCCTGGAAGAAGTACGTCTCCGATGTCAGCGGCCGCTGCGGTGACCTGGGCGGACTGCTGGAGCGCACGGGCCTCGACCTGGCGGTGTCCGACGCGGACGTGAAGTCGGAGCTGGACAAGATCAGCGCCAAGTACAAGGACACCGACGCGGTCGGCGGCCAGGCGAAGGGCCGGTGACCGAGGCTCATGGATCTTGCGACGCTGAAGGCGTTCAAACCGTCCGAGTACGAGCAGGCGGCGGACGGCTACCGGGCCGTGGGCGAGATGGCCGACTCGGCCAGGGAGACGATCGACAACAAGGTCGCGGCGGGCATCCGCAACAAGCTCGAGGGCCAGGCGGCGAAAGCCGCCCTGGGAGAGCTGGCGGAACTCTCGAAGAACTTCCACTACACCCAGACCGAGTGCGGACTGGTCAGCACCGCGCTGAACGCCTTCGCCTCCGACATGGCCGCGGCCAAGCGCAAGCTGGACGCGGCGATCGAGGACGCGAAGGCGGCCGGCTGCACGGTCGGTGCCGACGGTTCGGTGTCCTTCCCGGCGGGCGGCAAGGAGGTCGACGGCAAGGTGCCGGAGGGCGGCACGGTCTCGCCCAGCACGAGCATGACCGACCCGACGTCGGCGGCGATCGAGCGCCAGGCCATCAACATGCACCCGAACCCGAACTTCGGCAAGGCCGTGGGCTTCGCGGACCGTATCGGTGACGCCCTGAAGGAGGCCACGGACGCGGACACGAAGTGGGCCCCGAAGCTGCGGGCGCTGAAGGCCGACGACGACCTGAAGGTCTCGGACCGGGACTGGACCGACGTCAAGAGCGACACGTCCGAGGTGGTGAAGGGTGCCGACGCCTACGCCCGGTCCCTGCCGAAGCCGCCCAAGGACGGCGACCCGGAGCTGGTCGCCCACTGGTGGGCGGACCTCACGGACGAGCAGAAGTCGGCCTACATCTCCATGCACCCCGACTCCCTCGGCGCCATGGACGGGCTGCCCGCCACCGTGCGGGACGAGGCCAACCGTGTCGTGCTGGCCGAGAGCAGGGCGGAGTACCAGGACAAGCTGGACGCCTGGCTGAAGAAGGAACCCGACCGGTACGCGCCCTACATCAGCCCGGTCACCGGGCGCGAGGTGAAGGGCGCCCAGATCGAGACGGAAGAGTGGAAGGAGTGGAACAAGAAGAAGAGCGACCTGGAGGGCCGTATCGGCGGTATGGACGCCATCCAGTCACGCTTCGACAGAACCGGGATCGACGGCCTGCCCGAGGCCTACCTGCTCGGCTTCGACCCCGACGGCAAGGGCCATGACGGCAAGGTCATCATCGCCAACGGCAACCCGGACACCGCCGACCACACCGGTATCTACGTCCCCGGCACGGGAACCCTGCTGAAGGACATCGACAAGGACATGGGCCGCGGCGAGATCCTGTGGCACGAGACCAACCGGTACGCGCAGGGGCAGAAGGTCTCCACCATCACCTGGTTCGACTACGACGCGCCGCTGCAGGCGAAGCCCTTCGAGAAGGGCGGCGGCCTGTTCCCGGAGGCGATGTCGGACGAGTGGGCGGCGAAGGGCGGTCCGGGTCTCTCGCACTTCCTCGACGGCAGCCTCGAAGCGCACCGGATGGCCTCCGGCAACACCCACCTGGGTCACACCACGCTGATGGGACACAGCTACGGCACCACGCTCATCGGCGACGCGGCGAAGTCGCGCGTCTGGCCCGAGGGGGCGCTGCCGGTGGACGACGTCATCGCGGTGGGCAGTCCGGGCATGCAGGCCAAGCGAGCCGCGGACCTCGGCATCCCGCAGGGGCACATGTGGGCGGAGCAGGGCGGCGGCAACGACGCGGCGGTGCGGATCGGCGGGAAGTACCTCGCCGGCCTCGGCGACGACTGGACCATCCCGACCGACCCGGAGTTCGGTGCCAACATCATGGAGTCGGACGCCGACGACCACGGTGCCTTCTGGGACGAGGGCTCGACGAGCCTGCGCAACCAGGCCCTCGTCATGGCGGGCCAGTACGACAAGGTGACCCTTGAATAAGAAGAGCGCGACCGCTGTAAGCGCGGCACTGACCGCCATCCTCTTGGGAGGCTGCTCTCAGGTGAGCGACGAGACGGACGAGAAGAAAGCCGGCATCCGCGACGAGCTGGCCGTCAAACAGAGCGTCGAGCACGCGTCCAGCGAGATCCTCGACATCCTCGCGGTGAAGGGCAAGGTCACCCAGTCGGGCGCGGTGGCCGCCCCCTGCACGTCGTACCCGGAGGAGGACGAGGTACACCGTATGCGCCACCCGTGGAGCGTCTACGGGGTGCCGGGCGACGACCTCGAAAGGGCCATGGACCGGCTGCGCTCCCAGCTGCCCGCCAAGGGCTGGAAGATCGTCAAGGACGGACCCGACAAGAGCCGGGCGAAGCTTCCGCAGATCGTGGCCAACTCGCCCGACGGCCAGCTGTCCGCCGACCTCCGCCTGTGGCTGGAGCCCGCCGACAGCAAGCGCTCGTCCATGATCGAGGTCACGGTGGTGTCCGACTGCTTCCGCAGCAAGGCCGCCGGCACGGCCGGCACAGGCTGACCGCCCCAGGGAGAGGGAGACCTGACGTGAAGATCAAGCCGGGCGTCGTGGCGGCCGCCGTGCCCCTGGTGCTCACGGCCCTCACCGGCTGCGGCACGACCGACGACGACTCCGGCCTCCCGTCCGCCGGCACGAGCACGTCGAGCGACGCCGCGGACGAGGTGGAAGGCTCTTCCCGCGGTATTCAGGACCTGATCGGTGTCAGAGGGAAGACCTCCGACAGCCGCGCGACGGTGACCGAGTGCTCCGGCAGGGACCCGGACACGTACTTCCGGATCCTCCACCCGTGGAGCTTCACCCCGGCGTCCTCCGGTGACCTCGAGACAGCCATGCAACGGCTCAAGGCGGCCCTGCCGAAGCACGGCTGGAAGATCGTCGAGTACGGGCCGGACACCAGCAAGAACAAGAACCTGCGGCTCACGGCCGACAACGACGCGAAGAAGGCCAGTGTGCACATCATCCAGATGGCGAAGGACAACCCTCCGATGCTGAGCCTGGATGTCGTCTCCGGCTGCTACCAGGTCCCCGACGGCCAGCAGGTCGAGCACTTCTAGTGTCGACCGGAGGCTTCCCGACATGAGGTTCGAGCTGCGCGTCCTCGCGGTCGTGGTGCCCCTTGCACTCACCGTCCTGACCGGATGCGGCATGACGGACGAAGAGTCCGACGACGCCCCCTACGCCGGCACCAGCACCTCGAGTGACGCCGCCGACGCGTTGGAGGCGGTGTCCAGCGGTGTCTACGACCTGATCGGCGTCAAGGGCGAGGCGTCCCACGGCCGCGCCGGCGTCGAGGAGTGCCCCGACAAGGACAGGGACACGTACTTCAAGGTCTTCCACCCGTGGAGCTTCTACCCCGCGTCGGCGAGTGATCTCGACAAGGCGATGCGGAATCTCAAGGAAGAGCTTCCGAAGCACGGCTGGAAGATCGTCGAGTACGGGCCGGACACCAGCAAGAACAGGAACATCGTCCTGATCGCCGACCACGATCAGGAGAAGGCCGGAGTGCGCATCGCCAAGATGCCGAAGAGGGAGCGGCCCAAGCTCAGCCTGACCCTCGTCTCCGGTTGCTACAAAGTGCCCGAGGGCCAGAAGGTCGAGTACTTCTAGCGCCCCGGCCCCCCGCGCATCGCCCGGATGGCGAAGCACAGCCCTCCGATGCCGAGCGCGGACGTCGTCTCCGGCTGCCACCAGGTCCCGGAACACCGGCAGGCCGGGCGTCTCCAGCCGGCCGGCGGCCCGGCGGTGAGGGGGCGGGGTCACCCGTTCGGGCGCCGGGTCCGCCCCCGTCCGGAGTACCGCCACGGCCGGCCCACTTCCTGGACATCGCGCGCGTGACCCCCGTGATGCGTGGTATGCGTGGAAGGAGGAAACAGAGGTTTTACCCACCACCGTCCGCCGCCATGCGTACGCCGGTCAGATTTTCTTCCCCTAACGGGCTGAACTTTTGTTGATCGAGGGGTAGTTGATCAGTCGGGCGTCCTACCCTTCAGAGGGTGAAGCAATTGATGTCCCTAGAGTCCGAGGCCGGCCTTTCGGGGGATGTGCTCCCCGGCGTGCTGAGCGAGTCCCTGCACGCCGAACTCGTGGCCTTCCGCCGCGACTTGCACATGCACCCGGAGCTGGGCAACCAGGAGTTCCGTACGACTGCCGCGATCAAGGCGCGGCTGGAGCAGGCCGGGCTCAGGCCCCGGGTCCTCAGCACCGGAACCGGACTCGTCTGTGACATCGGCCTCACGGAGGGTAAGCGGCCGTCCGTACCGCTGCTCGCTCTCCGCGCCGACATCGACGCGCTGCCCATCCCGGACACCAAGGCCGACTGTCCGTACCGGTCGACCGTGCCGGACCGGGCGCACGCGTGCGGCCACGACGTGCACACCACCGTCGTCCTCGGCGCCGGCCTCGTCCTCGCCGACCTGCACGCCAAGGGCCTGCTGCCCCGCCCGGTACGGCTGATCTTCCAGCCCGCCGAGGAGGTGCTGCCCGGCGGCGCCCTGGACGTCATCGAGAACGGCGCGCTCAACGGGGTGGGCCGGATCCTCGCCGTGCACTGCGACCCCAGGGTCGACGCGGGCCGGATCGGCCTGCGGCACGGGCCGATCACCAGCGCCTGCGACCGCCTGGAGATCGCGCTCGACGGTCCCGGCGGCCACACCGCCCGCCCCCACCTCACCACCGACCTGGTCACGGCCGCCGCCCGGGTCGCCGTCGACGTCCCCGCCCTGATCGCCCGCCGGGTCGACACCCGCGTCGGTCTCGCCGTCACCTGGGGCCGGATCGAGTCCGGCCACGCCCCCAACGTGATCCCGCAGCACGCGGAGCTGTCCGGGACCGTGCGCTGCCTGGATCTGGAGGCCTGGCGGCAGGCCCCCGACATCCTGCACGCGGCCATCGACGAGATCGCCACCCTGCACCGTGCCAAGTCCGAGATCAACTACATGCGCGGGGTCCCGCCCGTCGTCAACGACCGTGAGTCCACCGAGCTGCTGCGCCGCGCCATGGTCGCCCGGCGCGGTATGCGATCCGTCGAGAGCACCGAGCAGAGCCTCGGCGGCGAGGACTTCTCCTGGTACCTGGAGCACGTGCCGGGCGCGCTGGCCCGACTCGGGGTGCGCCGCCCCGGCGAGCGCACGGTACGCGATCTCCACCAGGGCGATTTCGACGCCGACGAGCACGCGATCACGGTCGGTGTGGAGATGTTCACCGCGGCCGCCTTCCTGGACGCGAACGCGACGGAGAGCTGAGCGGACGGCCCCTTCGGGGGCCGTTCCCCTGGCCGGCGCAATACACACGCAAGCCATGTGTGCACTGTCCGCAACAAGGCCGGAACATGCCCCGGAGCCAGAGTTCAGGCACTGTTTGCCTCGAATCGATAACGGCTCCCTGAGGGGGTTTTTTGCGACATCTACGCGCGTTACGATGCCGCGAAGCCGACGCCGAAGGGGCGTCCCGGCTGGAGCGCTGACATGGTGCTCACATCAAGCGCCGACATGGCGCTCAGGTCAGGTGAAGGAGCCTTCCCGTGCGCCGGGTAGCCAAGCTTTCCGCTGCGTGTATCGCGTCCGCAGCACTCGCACTGACTGCCACTGCTTGTGGCAGCACTTCCTCCGACAACAACGACGGTTCGTCCCCCTCGGGCGACGGCAAGGGTGTCAAGGTCGGTCTCGCCTTCGACGTCGGCGGCCGTGGCGACCGCTCCTTCAACGACTCCGCCGCGCGCGGTGTCGACAAGGCGAAGAAGGAGTTCGGCGGCGACGTCAAGGAGCTGACCGCCAAGACCTCGGACACCGAGGCCGACCGCGAGCAGCGCCTGTCGGACCTGGCGGACGCGGGCTACAACCCGATCATCGGTGTCGGCTACGCCTACGCCGCCTCCATGACCAAGGTCGCCGCGAAGTACCCGAAGACCAGCTTCGGCATCGTCGACTCGGTCGTGAACGGCAAGAACGTCGACAGCATCAACTTCACCGAGGAGCAGGGCTCCTACCTGGCGGGTGTCTCCGCCGCGCTGAAGACCAAGACCAAGCACGTCGGCTTCATCGGCGGTGTCGACGTCCCGCTGATCAAGAAGTTCGAGGCGGGTTACGTCCAGGGCGTCAAGGACACCAACCCGAAGATCAAGGTCGACACGCAGTACCTGTCGCACGGCTCGGACACCTCCGGCTTCGCCAGCCCCGACAAGGGCAAGGAAGCCGCGCAGGGCATGCTCGACAACGGCGCCGACGTCGTCTACACCGCGGCCGGCTCCTCCGGCAACGGCGCGATCGAGGCCGTCGCGGGCAAGAAGGGCGCCTGGGCCATCGGTGTGGACTCGGACCAGTACAACATCCCGGGTCTGACCAAGTACAAGAACGCGATCCTGACCTCGATGGTCAAGAACGTCGACGTCGGTGTCTACGACTTCGTGAAGTCGGTCCACGACGGCAAGCCGCTGAGCGGCACCAACACCTACTCGCTGGCCAAGGACGGCGTCTCGCTGGCCACCAGCGGCGGCTTCATCGACGACATCCAGGCCAAGCTGGACGCGGCGAAGAAGAAGATCGTCGACGGCTCGATCAAGGTCAAGACCACCCCGTGACCTGACGGGTCCCGCCGGACCTGAGGCTCGGCGCGGGGGCGCCTGACGGAGCCCCCCGCCGAGCCATAACAATGTGTCAACTCTACGCGTGTAGCGCGGAGTTGCCGCGCTAGCGTCGCCGACGCCTGCCACCTCCCCTACGCAGCCCCTTTCCCCGAGGAGAGTGCGCCATCAACGCGTCCAGCCCTCCCGCTGCCGTCGAACTGCGCGGCATCACCAAGCGTTTCCCCGGCGTCGTCGCCAACCGCGACATCGACATCACGGTCCGCACGGGCACCGTCCACGCCCTGTGCGGTGAGAACGGCGCCGGCAAGTCCACCCTGATGAAGATCCTCTACGGCATGCAGCAGCCGGACGAGGGCACCATCACGGTCAACGGCGAGCAGGTCGTCCTGCACAACCCCGGCGACGCCATCAGCCGCGGCATCGGCATGGTGCACCAGCACTTCATGCTCGCCGACAACCTCACCGTCCTGGAGAACGTCGTTCTCGGCGCGGAGAAGCTGTACGGCATCGGCGGCAAGGCCCGCGCCAAGATCAAGGAGATCTCGGACGCGTACAGCCTGAACGTCCGGCCCGACGCCGTCGTGGAGGAGCTGGGTGTCGCCGACCGCCAGCGCGTGGAGATCCTCAAGGTTCTCTACCGCGGCGCCAAGACCCTCATCCTGGACGAGCCGACCGCCGTGCTCGTGCCCCAGGAGGTCGACGCCCTCTTCGACAACCTGCGCGAGCTGAAGGCCGAGGGCCTCACCGTCATCTTCATCTCCCACAAGCTGGGCGAGGTGCTGTCGGTCGCCGACGAGATCACCGTGATCCGGCGCGGCACCACCGTCGGCACGGTCGAGCCGAAGGGCACCACGCCCAAGCAGCTCGCCGAGCTGATGGTCGGCAGCGAGCTGCCCACCCCGGAGACCGAGGAGTCCACCGTCACGGACGTCCCGATGCTGAAGCTGGACGGTGTGCACCTGTCGCAGACCGACCTCGACGGCGTCGAGCGGATCATCCTGGACGAGATCTCCTTCACCATCCACAAGGGCGAGGTCCTCGGCATCGCCGGTGTGGAGGGCAACGGCCAGTCCGAGCTGGTCGAGGCGATCATGGGCATGCGGCACCCCGACGCCGGTGTCGTCACCCTCGACGGCGCCGACCTCTCCCGCGCCGCCACCCGCGACCGCCGCGAGGCCGGCATCGGCTACATCCCCGAGGACCGCCACCGCCACGGCCTGCTCCTGGAAGCACCGCTGTGGGAGAACCGCATCCTCGGCCACGTCACCGAGAAGCCCAACTCCCGCGGCGGACTGCTCGACCTCAAGGCCGCCCGCGCCGACACCCAGCGCATCGTCGAGGCCTACGACGTCCGCACCCCCGGCATCGATGTGACCGCCGCCTCGCTGTCCGGCGGCAACCAGCAGAAGCTGATCGTCGGCCGCGAGATGAGCCACAACCCCAAGCTGCTCATCGCCGCCCACCCCACCCGCGGTGTGGACGTCGGCGCCCAGGCGGCCATCTGGGACTACATCCGCGAGGCCCGCCGCGAGGGCCTGGCCGTGCTGCTGATCTCCGCCGACCTCGACGAGCTGATCGGCCTCTCCGACACCCTGCGGGTGATGTACCGCGGCCGCCTGGTCGCCGACGCCGACCCCGCCACCATCACCCCCGAAGAGCTGGGCTCCGCCATGACGGGTGCGGCCACCGGCCACCTGGAGCACACAGAGGACGACGAGCGATGAACAAGCTGACCTCCCGGATCGACAAGGAGCGGCTGCTCCTCGGCATCGCCGCGCCGGTGCTGGCCGTCGTCGCCGCGCTCGTCGTCACCGCCCTGGTGATCCTCGCGACCGGCAAGAACCCCGGCCCCGCCTTCAACGACATGGTGACCTACGGCTTCGCCAGCGACAGCCAGGTCTTCATCCTGAACAAGGCGACGACGTACTACCTCGCGGGTGTCGCGGTGGCCATCGGCTTCCGCATGAACCTGTTCAACATCGGTGTCGACGGCCAGTACCGGCTCGCCGCGTTCGTCGCCGCCGTCCTCGGCGGGGCGCTGACCGTGCCCGGCTGGCTCGCCATCCCGCTGATCATCATCTGCGCCATGGCGACCGGTGCCCTGTGGGCGGCCATCGCCGGCATCCTCAAGGTGACCCGGGGTGTCAGCGAGGTCATCGCGACCATCATGCTGAACTCGATCGCCACCGCGATCATCGGTTACCTGCTCCAGCCCGGAAAGCTCGGCCAGCTCGACGAGGCGGGCACGCTCGTCTCCACCAAGCCGCTGCCGTCGTCCTCGCACTTCTTCAACATCGACACCGGCCCGGCCGGCGTCCTGGACGGCTTCGTCATCGTCGCCGTGGTCGTCGGCATCGCGTACTGGTTCGTGCTCGGCCGCACCCGGTTCGGCTTCGACCTGCGCACGGTCGGCCAGTCCGAGAGCGCCGCCGCCGCGAGCGGTGTGTCGGTGAAGAAGATGATCGCCACCAGCATGATCATCTCGGGTGCGGTGGCCGGTCTGATCGGCATGCCCACGCTGCTGAACGAGAGCTACCAGTACGACAACAGCTTCCCCGCCGGGATCGGCTTCACCGGCATCGCCATCGCGCTGCTCGGCCGCAACAACCCGATCGGCATCGCGCTCGGCGCCCTGCTCTGGGGCTTCCTGGAGCGCACCACCAACCACCTGGAGTTCCAGGGCTACGACAAGGAGATCCTCGGCGTCATCCAGGGCGTCATCGTCCTCTGCGTCGTGATCGCCTACGAGGTCGTGCGTCGCTACGGCCTCAAGCGCCAGCAGCAGAAGGTCGGCGCCGAACTCGCCGCGCAGGCCGCCGCTCCGACGAAGAAGCAGGAGGTGGCGTGATGACTGCCACGATGACCGACGCGCCGCCGCCCGCGGCGCCCAAGGCGCCGGACGCGCCCCGGCGCTCGGGCCGCTCCCTCGGCCAGATCCTCATGATCGTCGCCGGCGCCCTGCTGCTCCTGGCCGCGGTGCGCATGATCACCGGCTCCAACCAGCTCGACTCCGCCGGTCAGGTCGCCGCCGCGCTGGGTCTCGCCGTACCGATCGGCCTCGCCGGACTCGCCGGCCTGTGGTCCGAGCGGGCCGGCGTGGTCAACATCGGCCTCGAAGGCATGATGATCCTCGGCACCTTCGGCGCCGGCTGGATCGGCTGGCAGACCAGCCCCTGGCTCGGCCTGCTGTGCGGCATCGGCTTCGGTGTCCTCGGCGGCCTCGTGCACGCCGTCGCCACCGTCACCTTCGGCGTCGACCACATCGTCTCCGGTGTCGCCGTCAACCTGCTGGCGCTCGGCGCCACCCAGTACCTCGCCAAGCTGTTCTTCGCCGGCGGCAAGGCGTCGGAGGCGGGCGGCAACCCCAAGCAGTCCCCGCCCGCGGACTCGCTGCCCGACATCACCGTCCCCGGTCTCTCCGACGGTCTCGCGTCGATCGAGAAGCACCACTGGTTCCTGGTCTCCGACCTCGCCGGCATCGCCGGCGGTCTGGTCACCAACCTGTCCGTGATCACGATCCTGGCCGTGCTGCTGTTCGTCGGCAGCTGGTGGCTGCTGTGGCGCACCCCGTTCGGGCTGCGGCTGCGTTCCTGCGGTGAGAACCCGATCGCCGCGGAGTCGCTCGGCGTCAACGTCTACCAGTACAAGTACGCGGCCGTGGCCGTCTCCGGCGGCCTCGCGGGCCTCGGCGGCGCGTTCCTCGCGCTGGTCACCTCGCACACCTACCTGGAGGGCCAGACCGGAGGCCGCGGCTACATCGGCCTCGCCGCCATGATCTTCGGCAACTGGCGCCCGGGCGGTCTGGCGATGGGCGCGGGCCTGTTCGGCTACTCCGACGCGCTCCAGCTCCGCAACGGCGGCGTGACGGTCCACGCCCTGCTCCTTCTGCTGGTCGTCCTGCTCGCGCTGCTGGCAGGCTGGAAGATGTACAAGAAGGCCCACTGGCAGGGCGGGGTCAGCCTCATCACGGCCGCGCTGGTCCTGCTCTGGTACCTGTTCACCGACGAGGTCCCGAGCGACTTCGTGGGCGCCACCCCGTACGTCGTCACCCTGCTCGTGCTGTCGCTGTCCGCGCAGCGCCTGCGGATGCCGAAGGCGGACGGCATGCGCTACCGGAAGGGTCAGGGCAAGTGACGACGCCGGCCGCCGGGTTCGACTGGGAGGCGCTGCGCGCCGAGGCGCGCGAGGCCATGGCCCACGCGTACGCCCCCTACTCCGGCTATCCGGTCGGTGTGGCGGCCCTGGTGGACGACGGCCGCACCGTCACCGGCTGCAACGTGGAGAACGCCTCCTACGGCCTCGGCCTGTGCGCCGAGTGCGGCCTGGTCTCGCAGCTGCAGCGCACCGGCGGCGGCCGGCTGACGCACTTCACCTGCGTCGACGGCGCCGGCGCCCTGCTGGTCCCGTGCGGCCGCTGCCGCCAGCTCCTCTACGAGTTCGGCGGCCCGGACCTGCTCCTGGACACCCCCGAAGGCGTCCTGCCGCTCTCCGAGATGCTGCCCCAGGCCTTCGGCCCGGGCCATCTCACCAAGTAACTCCCGTACGGCCCCCCTGATCCGCTCAGGGGGGCCGTGCACTTCGCACCTCCCGGAAGGAAGTCATCAGCCATGGCCATGGACGCCATCTCCGTCATCCGCACCAAGCGGGACCGCGGTGAGCTGACCGACGAGCAGATCGACTGGGTCATCGACGCGTACACCCGGGGCGAGGTCGCCGACTACCAGATGGCCGCGCTCAACATGGCGGTCCTGCTGAACGGCATGAACCGCCGCGAGATCGCCCGCTGGACCGCGGCCATGATCGCCTCCGGCGAGCGCATGGACTTCTCCTCGCTGTCCCGCCCGACGGCCGACAAGCACTCCACGGGCGGTGTCGGCGACAAGATCACCCTTCCGCTGGCCCCCCTGGTCGCGGCCTGCGGCGCGGCCGTCCCCCAGCTCTCCGGCCGGGGCCTCGGCCACACCGGCGGCACCCTGGACAAGCTGGAGTCGATCCCCGGCTGGCGCGCCCTGCTCTCCAACGAGGAGATGCTGCACGTCCTCGACACCACCGGCGCGGTGATCTGCGCGGCGGGCGACGGCCTGGCGCCCGCGGACAAGAAGCTGTACGCCCTGCGCGACGTCACCGGCACCGTCGAGGCGATCCCGCTGATCGCCTCCTCGATCATGTCGAAGAAGATCGCCGAGGGCACCGGCTCCCTGGTCCTGGACGTGAAGGTGGGCACGGGCGCCTTCATGAAGACGATCGAGGACGCCCGCGAGCTGGCGTCCACGATGGTCGGTCTCGGCACGGACCACGGCGTGAAGACGGTCGCGCTCCTCACCGACATGTCCACCCCCCTCGGCCTCACGGCGGGCAACGCCCTGGAGGTCCGCGAGTCGGTGGAGGTCCTGGCGGGCGGCGGCCCCGCGGACGTCGTGGAGCTGACGGTCGCCCTGGCCCGCGAGATGCTCGACGCGGCCGGCGTGAAGGACGCGGACCCCGCGAAGGCCCTGGCCGACGGCTCGGCGATGGACGTCTGGCGCCGGATGATCGCGGCCCAGGGCGGCGACCCGGACGCCGTGCTGCCCACGTCGAAGGAGCAGCACGTGATCAAGGCTCCGTCGTCCGGGGTGCTCACCCGCCTGGACGCCTACGACATCGGCATCGCCGCCTGGCGCCTGGGCGCCGGCCGCGCCCGCAAGGAGGACCCGGTGCAGGCGGCGGCGGGCGTGGAGATGCACGCCAAGCCGGGCGACACGGTGACCGAGGGCCAGCCGCTGCTGACCCTGCACACCGACACCCCCGAGCGCTTCGAGTACGCCCTGGAGGCGGTGACCGGCTCCTACGACATCGCGGCCCCGGGCACGGACTTCACGCCGTCGCCGGTGGTGCTGGAACGCATCGCCTGACCTGCGCCCGCGGCCGGGGAGACCCCGACGGCACAGCGCTTCCGGGTGAACGGGACCGGTGGACCTCCGCCGGTCCCGTTCGGCATGCGGGGATCGGTGGGGCACCGAGGGGAGACCGCCGTGAGCGTACTCACCGTCAGCCGGGACCCCGGCCGGAACGGGGACGACCTCGTCCGGTACGGATGTCCGCCGGGTCCTCGGCGCGGTGAGGCCCGGGGATCCCGTCAAGCTGCCGGAGCCGTTCGGCCCGACCCTCGGCACCGGCGAGTTCCCCGTCGACCGTCACCGCCTCACCCCAGCACCGCCGCCACCCCCACCAGCACCGGCACCGACACCACCGTCGACAGCAGGACCGACTCGCGGGCCAGGGCCTCGGCCACCCGGTAGCGGCTGGCGTAGGTGAAGAGGTTCTGGGCGCCCGGGAGGGCCGCCGTCACCACCACGTCCAGCAGCGGGGCGCCGTGGAGGCCGAAGACGCCCCGCGCCAGCACCCACGCCACCAGCGGCTGGCCCAGGGACTTCAGCGCGACGGACAGCAGGACCGGCTCCCGGTCCCGTCCGCGCCACGGTGCCGGGTTGCCGTGCAGGGACATGCCGAAGGCCAGCAGGGCAGCGGGTACGGACATGTCCCCGATCAGGGCGACGGGGTCCATGACCGGCCCGGGAAGCTGCCGGCCCGCCGCCGACACCACGACCCCGCACAAGGAACCCACCGCGATCGGGTTCCGCAGCGGGGTCAGCAGCCGCCGCCACACCGTGCCCTTCTCACCCGTGCCCTTCTCACCCGTGCCCTTCTCGCCCGTGCCCGACAGGTCCAGGACCGTGAGGGCGGCCGGGGCCACCAGCACGACCTGGAACAGCAGCACCGGCGCCACCAGAGACGCGTCACCCAGCACATACGCGGCGATCGGGATGCCGAGGTTGCCCGAGTTGACGTAGCCGGAGCACAGGGCGCCGATCGTCGTACGGCCCACCCCCCAGCGCCGCAGCACGCCCACCGTCACGAAGATCCCGGAGACCACCGCCGTGCTCAGGGCGGTCACCAGCAGCCGCCCGGAGAACAGGACCGACAGGTCGGCCCGTGCCAGTGTCGTGAACAGCAGCGCGGGGCCGGCCACATGGAAGGCCAGCCGGGTCAGCACCTCACCACCCTGCGGCCCGAGCGTCCCCCGCCGCCCGAGCACATAGCCCACCCCGATCACGACCGCGATCACCGCGAACCCGCTCAGCACCCCCGTCACAGGGCCCACCCTCCGCGGGCGGAGGCGGGCCGGTCAATGTGATCTCCGCCGGCCCCGCCGGCCGTCCCGGCCGCGCAGCCACCCGGCAGGAGAGGGGCCGGTGCGGGGACCGGGGAGGCGCGGTGCTCGTCTCATCGGCGGCATCGGCAGGATCGGCAGCATCCCGCGACGGCGGCACCGGGGCCCGGCACGAGCGCACGTACTCAACGGCGGTACTGGGACGCGGGGGCGGCAGCCTCCGATGAGTTCCGGCCGCCCCGCCGGTCTACCCGCACGTGGATGCCAAGACCCCCGCCGTCCTCGTGCTGCCCGGACCCGTCCGCCGTGACGAGGTGCCCGGGCTCTGCGCCGACGTGCGGGCACTGCTGAAGAGCAGCGGAGCCGGGGTGGTCGTCTGTGACGTGGGCGGACTCGGGCCGCCGGGGCTGGCGGCCGTCGATCTGCTGGCCCGGCTGGAGCTGGCCGCCCGCCGGGCCGGCGGGCGGATACGCCTGCGGGACGCCGACCCCGCCCTACACGCCCTGCTCGACCTCGTCGGCCTCCGCTTCCAGGTGGAGGGGCAGGTCGAAGAGCGGGAACCAGCGCTGGGTGTCGAGGAAGCAGTGGAATCCGGTGATCCGGCCGTCTGAGACCTCCAGCACCTGCACCGCCCACGGGCTGAACCCGCCGTTCTCCGGGTCCGGCTTGTAGTGCGCGAAGCCCGGCAGGCCGTTGGCCCGGACCGGCAGCAGGCGGGAGCCGGCGCAGGAGGCGCCGATGGTGGTCATGAAGCCGGTGATGTCGGCGGTGCCGCGCAGCCACAGGTCGAACGGCGGCATCGTCATGATGGCGTCCTCGTGCAGCAGCGCCGTCAGCGCCGCCATGTCATAGCCCTCGAACGCCTTGACGTACCGCTCCAGCAGCTTCTGCTGCTCCTCGTCCAGCGGATCCGACACCATCCCCTCGGCGCCCGCGTCCGCGCGCTCCGCGAGCGTGGCCCGGGCCCGCTGCAGCGCGCTGTTCACCGAGGCGACCGTGGTGTCCAGCAGCTCGGCCACCTCGCTCGCCTTCCAGGCCAGCACCTCGCGCAGGATCAGCACCGCACGCTGCTTGGGCGGCAGTTGCTGGAGAGCCGCCATGAAGGCGAGCCGGATCGACTCCTTGGCGACCGCCGCCTCCGCCGGGTCCGCCACGGCCGGCAGCACACGCGCGTCGGGCACCGGCTCCAGCCAGGTGTTGTCCGGGCGCGGGGAGAGCGCGGCCTGCGCCAGCGGGGTCGACTCGGTCAGGTCCATGGGCCGCGCCCGCTTGTTGCCCGCCGTCAGCATGTCCAGGCACACGTTCGTCGCGATCCGGTACAGCCAGGAGCGCACCGAGGAACGGCCCTCGAACTTGTCGTAGCTCCGCCAGGCCCGCACCAGGGTGTCCTGCACCGCGTCCTCGGCCTCGAAGGAGGAGCCGAGCATGCGGTAGCAGTAACCGGTCAGCTCGGTCCGGTGCTTCTCCAGTACGACGTCGAGATCCGCCGTCGCCGTGCCGTTGCCCATCGTCCACCCACCCCTGTGGCCGTCCCGTTCGCGCGCCGTCGCGCCCCAGCACTTGGGAAGCTACCGCAGCCCACTGACAATGGCCCCCGGAGTACGAAAACGCCCGGCGCGGAACGGTTGCTTCGCGGAGATGAGCGGTGTGCCGCCGGCCCGGTGCGCGCCCACCGGCTCACTGGGCGCCCACCGGCTCACTGCGCGCCCACCGGCTCACTGGGCGCCCACCGGCTCACTGCGCGCCCGCCGGCTCACTGCACGCCAGCCGGCTCACTGCACGCCAGCCGGCTCAGTGCGCGGCCACCGGCTCCCGACGGGCCGCGACCCGGGCCGCCCGGGAGCCGAGCACCGTGATCGTGACGACGCCGAGGATCGCGAGGAGTCCGACGCCGACCGTGCCGGTCCAGCCGTCCGCGTGGAAGGCCAGCGCGCCGACCGTGCTGCCGACGCTGGAGCCGACGTAGTACGCGGACTGGTACAGCGCCGAGGCCTGGGCCCGGCCGTGGGTGGCCGTCCTGCTGACCGCGGAGGAGGCGACCGCGTGCCCGGCGAAGAAGCCCGCCGTGATCAGCACCAGGCCCAGCAGGACCAGGAGGAGGGACGCGGTCAGGGACAGCAGGAGACCCGCCGCCGTCGTACCGCCCGCCAGGTAGAGCGCGCCGCGGCGGCCGAACCGGCCCACCAGTCGGCCCGCGGTGGACGCGGAGACCGTACCCACCAGGTAGACCAGGAAGATCGAGCCCACGATGCCCTGCGGCAGCCCGAACGGCGCCGCCGTCAGCCGGTAGCCGATCACCGTGTAGACCCCGCCGAACACCGTCATGAACAGCGCGCCGATCGCGTACAGGCGGCGCAGCAGCGGGTCGGAGAGGTGGCTGCGGACGGTGCCGAGCAGGACCCGGGGGCGCAGCGAACCCGCCGTGAAGTGCCTCGGCGCCGGCAGCAGCAGCCGGAAGGCCACCGCGCAGGCGACGGCGAGCGCGCCGATCACCCCGACCGAGACCCGCCAGCCCCACTCCTGCGCGACCCAGCCGGTGATCACCCGGCCGCTCATGCCGCCGACGCTGTTGCCCGCCACGAACAGGCCGATCGCCGTGACCAGTGCCTTCGGCCGCACCTCCTCGGCCAGGTAGGCCTGCGCCGAGGCCGGGAGGCCGGCCAGCGCCGCGCCCTGCAGGCCCCGCAGCACCACCAGCGCGCCGATCGACGGAGCGAAGGGCACCAGCATGCCGATCGTGACGGCGACGGCCAGCGAGCCCGTCATCACCGCGCGGCGGCCGAAGCGCTCCGACAGGGCGCTCATGGGCAGGACGAACAGCGCCAGCCCGCCGGTCGCGGCCGCCACGGTCCAGCTCGCCTCGCTCGCCGCGACCCCGAACTCGCCGGAGATCAGCGGCAGCAGGGCCTGGGTGGAGTAGAGGAGGGCGAAGGTGGCGACTCCGGCGAGGAAGAGGGCGAGGCTCATCCGGCGGTAGCCGGGGCCGCCCGGGGTCAGCCGGGAGTCGGAGTGGTCGGAGTCGGGGGCGGAGACGGAAACAACGGCGTCCACGCTGGTGGACGCCCCGGTACTGGCGGGAGACATGCTTCGACCGTAGGGACGGCACCTCTCATCCGTCCAATGCATGGAATCGCCATAATCGATCCCATGGTGCATCAGCAGAGGTCACAGGCGCGGCTGTCACCGTTCGGTGACACAGAAGACAGGGGCGGGATGTCGCGGGTGCTCGCGCCCCGCCTCGCCCACTTCGCCGGTGTGGCCCGTACGGAACACGTCACCCGGGCCGCGCTGGAGATGAACGTCCCCCAGTCCACCCTGTCGCGCGCGATGGCCCGGCTGGAGCAGGACCTGGGCGTCGAGCTGTTCGCCCGGCACGGCCGCACGGTCTCCCTGACCCCCGCGGGCCGTACGTTCCTCGCCTCCGTCGAGCGGGCCCTCGCCGAGATCGAGCGTGCCGCCGAGGAGGTCCGCGCGGACGCCGATCCCGCCACCGGCAAGGTGGCCTTCGGTTTCCTGCACACCATGGGTGCCGAGACCGTACCCGGTCTGCTGCACGCCTTCCGCGCCGACCACCCGCGCGTCCGCTTCAGCCTGGTCCAGAACCACGGCGAGGCGATGCTGGAGGGGCTCCGGGCCGGCGAGCTGGACCTCTGCCTCACCTCGCCGGTCCCCGACGCCCCCGATCTGGTCGCGCGCCGCCTGGACGAGCAGAAACTCCGTCTGGTCGTCCCCGCGGACCACCGTCTGGCCGCCCGCCGCCGCGTCCGGCTGGCCGAGGCGGCGGAGGAAGCCTTCGTCACCCTGGAGCCCGGCTACGGCCTGCGCCGGATCACCGACGCCCTGTGCCGCGAGGCCGGCTTCAAGCCCCGTGTCGCGTTCGAGGGCGAGGAGGCGGAGACGCTGCGGGGCCTGGTGGCGGCCGGGCTGGGAGTGGCTCTCCTGCCCCCGCCGACCGTCCCCCGCCCGGGGGTGCGGGAGCTGACGGTCACGGCTCCCCGGGCGGCCCGCGAGATCGGCGTGGCCTGGCTGGCCGACCGCCCGGACACACCCCCGGTGGCCGCGTTCAAGAAGTTCCTGCTCTCCAGGAGGGGCGGCCTGCTGCCCACCTGAGGGCAGCCCGCCGCGGGCTCGCGGACCCGAAGGGCGCGGGGCCGCGGCGCCGTGCGGCTCCGCGGGGTGGGCGCGAGGGGCCACGGACCGCCCGCGCCCCGAGCACGGCAGCCCGCGCGCCTACCGCTTCAACGACTTACCGAACCCGGCGGCCAGGGGCATCCTCAGACCGATCGGCGGGGGCGCGGCGAGCGCGTCCTCCACCGGCCGCGAGACCGCTCGCCCGAACAGCGCCCCCAGCACGAAGTCCGCTGCCAGGCAGAGCACTTCCTCCCGGTGCCCGTGCAGCCCGTGCCCGTCCGAGTGCACCTCGAACCGGCACACCTCCCGGTTCGCCTTCTTCGCCCGCGCCGCGAAGCGGAACGACAGCTCGGGGTCGGTCCGTTCGTCGTTCGTGCCGTGCGCGATCAGCACCCGGCGGCCGACCAGCTGCTTCACCGGCTCGGCGGGCGCGGCGACATCGTCCTCCGGGAGCCAGGGGGCGAGCGCCACGACCGAGTTGACGGCCTCGTGGCCGCCGGCCCGCAGCGCCGCGCGCCCGCCCATGTCCACGCCGGCCAGGCACACGGGCACGTCCCCGTACCGCCGTACGACCTCGTCGGCGGCCCATTCGGCGTCCGCCGCCAGATGTGCCTCGCTGCCGTTCCAGCCGCGGTAGCGGTAGTGGACGGGGTGGACGGCGAGTCCTTCGGTCCGGCCCGCACGGGCGAGGGCGCGGCCCAGGGAGCGGATGAGGGTCGTCGCCCAGACAGGGGACGGCCGGCGGGCGGAGACCTCCGCCCCGCCGGGAAGCAGCAGCACCGCTCCGCTCACCGAGGTCGGCTCCGGGCCGACTGCCTTCCCCAGCCTGGCCGTTCGGACCGGCGTCGCTTGCTGTCCCATGGCAGAACAGTGTCAGAAGGCGTGGTGTACGAAACCCGTACGTGCGGTCACCGTTGCGTATCGACGGAAAAGCGCCGGAAAACAGCCGACGCGCACCCCGAGCGCTCTACGCGCGTAGGAGTTAGAGTGCGGAAATGACGAGCCAGACTGCACCGACGGGGGCCGTCCCGGGAACCGTGCCGGCCCACGTTCCGACGCCGGACCAGATCCGCCGCGCGCCCAAGGTACTGCTGCACGATCATCTCGACGGCGGGCTCCGTCCGGGGACCGTCGTCGAACTCGCCCGGGAGTCCGGGTACGCCGAGCTTCCCGAGGCCGACCCGGACAAGCTGGGGATCTGGTTCCAGGAGGCCGCCGACTCCGGCTCGCTGGAACGGTATCTGGAGACCTTCCGGCACACCGTCGGCGTGATGCAGACCCGGGAGGCCCTCGTCCGGGTCGCCCGGGAGTGCGCCGAGGACCTCGCCGAGGACGGGGTGGTCTACGCCGAGGTGCGGTACGCGCCCGAGCAGCACCTCGAGCGGGGGCTGACCCTGGAGGAGGTGGTGGAGGCCGTCGACGAGGGGTTCCGGCAGGGCGAGCGGCTCGCCCGGGAGCACGGCCGGCGCATCAGGGTGGGCGCCCTGCTGACCGCCATGCGGCACGCGGCCCGCTCCCTGGAGATCGCCGAACTCGCCAACCGCCACCGGGACTCCGGTGTGGTCGGCTTCGACATCGCCGGAGCCGAGGCCGGCTACCCGCCCACCCGGCACCTCGACGCCTTCGAGTACCTGAAGCGGGAGAACAACCACTTCACCATCCACGCCGGCGAGGCCTTCGGACTGCCGTCCATCTGGCAGGCGCTGCAATGGTGCGGCGCCGACCGGCTCGGCCACGGGGTGCGGATCATCGACGACATCGAGGTCCGCGAGGACGGCTCGGTCCGGCTCGGCCGGCTCGCCTCCTATGTGCGGGACAAGCGGATCCCGCTGGAGCTGTGCCCCAGCTCCAACCTGCAGACCGGGGCCGCGACCTCCTACGCCGAGCACCCGATCGGGCTGCTGCGCCGGCTGCACTTCCGGGCCACCGTGAACACCGACAACCGGCTGATGTCGCACACCAGCATGAGCCGGGAATTCGAGCATCTTGTCGACGCATTCGGTTACACGCTCGACGACCTCCAGTGGTTCTCCGTCAATGCGATGAAATCAGCGTTCATTCCTTTCGATGAACGACTGGCTATGATCAATGACGTCGTCAAGCCCGGATACGCGGAACTGAAATCCGAGTGGCTGTTCCAGCAGACCGCGTCCACCAGCGGTTCTGTCGGTCCGGAGGCGTAGTCGCGGGATGCTTCCGGGGCGCCCCGCGGACGCGCTTTCACAAGGCGTCCGCATTTCGGTGTTTGCGGGGGGCGGTCCGGCGTGTTTACGGTCGGGCACCGCTCGATTCCTTGCGTAGACCCGTCTCCCCATTCAAGGACGCATTCACCATGAAGCAGTCTGCTGCCAAGACCCTGGGCGTCAGCGCCCTCGGTGCCGCCATCGCCGCCGTCGGCGCGGGCGCGGCCCACGCCGCCCCGGTCGTCCCGGACGCCTCGCAGGCCCTGGGCGTCGTCGCCAAGACGCTGCCCGCCGAGAACGTCGGCAAGGCGATGCCGGGTGCCACCGGGGCCCTCGCCCACGGGAAGGGCGCCGTGGGGGCCGGTCTGGCCGCCACGCAGCCCGCCGTGCGGAAGGCTCTCGCGCAGGGGCCGACGGCACCGGCCGCCGGACTCCTCGGCGGACTGCCGGTGCAGAAGACGGGTCTGCCCACGCACGGGGTGCCGGTCAACGGGATCCCGCTCGGCTGACACCGCCCGCCGTACCGCTGGGGCGCCCCGGGACCTTCCGGGGCGCCCCGGCGGCGTACGTGCGCGTCGGTGCGCCCGGTCACCAGGCGGTACGGGCCTTGTCCTCGGACGGCAGCAGCAGCCACAGCGCTATGTAGAGCAGGAACTGCGGGCCCGGCAGCAGGCAGGAGACCAGGAAGATCACCCGCATCGTCGTGGCCGAGGTGCCGAAGCGCCGGGCCAGTCCGGCGCAGACTCCGCCGATCATGCGGCCGTGGGTGGGGCGGGCAAGGGCGCTCATGTCGGCTCCTCCGTGGTCGTCGGCTCGCTCCCGAGCCGCGGTCGGGCCCCCGGTGGGACCCCTCAACTGTTCTCCACGGTACGAAGACGAAGGGGGACGAAGCATCGCTCTACGGGGCGATACCGACCCTGGGAATCGTCGGGGTACGGCCCTGAGACAGCTCCTCCTGAACGGTGACCGCCGGGCCGGCCGCCCCGGGCTCCCGTGCGTCCCGCCGTCGCAGCCAGGCCCGGCCCGCCGGTACGACGGCCAGGTGGGCCAGGACGACCCCGGCCGTGTTCAGCAGCAGCGAGTCGACGTCCACGACCCGCCCCGGCACGCCTGTCTGCAACAGGGCGATGCCGAGCGAGACCAGGGCGCCGGCCGCCGCCGTGCGGACCAGCGAGGCGAGCGGGGAGACGGTGAGCCTGCCGTGCGCCGCCGGCAGCAGCACACCCAGCGGCGCGAGCAGCGCGAGCCCCTCGCCGAGGGGTCTGGCCGCCGCCGGCCAGCCCAGCGCCAGATCGCCCCGGATCCCCGCCAGTGGGCGCAGGTTCGGGGGCATCACCCAGGGGACGTCCAGGGGACGCAGCATCAGCCAGGCGACGAGGGTGAGATGCGCGACGAGGAGGACACCCCCCGTCACACGGATGCGGATCGCGGCGCTGCCGCCGATGGAGCCTTGACGCTGCACGACCCCCTAGACGCGGGGACCGGGGCGATTGGTTCCGCGGTGGAAACGTTTCGGCGCGAGTGTGCCGGGTGTGCGCCCCGACGACGGGCTAGGCGCCCGCCACCTCGCCGGAGGGCGGCTGGGTCGTGCCCGGCCGGTCGCGGACGTCGTCCGTGCACTCGTAGCGCCGCAGCGGGGCCGGCCCCGGACCGCCCAGGATGACCGCCCCGTCGCCCTCCGTCGCCGCCGAGTCGGACAGCGTGCACACCAGCTGACCCAGGGCGTAGGAGGTGAGACGCGACGGTGCCGTGCTCAGCCGGAGCGCGTCCTCGGGGTCCTTCGGGCCGGGCCCGCTGACCTTGAGGGCGCCCGGCACGTACGTCGTGTAGCCCGCGGAGCGTTCCGCCGTGGACGGCGACGCGGCGAGCTGGTCCAGCAGCCCCTGCGCCACGATCACCCGGCGCCGGGCGTCCGGGGTGCCCTCCGGGACCCGCACGGCGCGGTCGACGGCCACCAGGGACGCTCCGCACAGCAGGAAGACCTGCACCGGCACCCCGCGCGAGGACTGCGCGGACTGATCGGGCCCGGCCAGCGAGCACGGCACCCGGGACGGCGCCGCCCCGAAGTCGGTCGGCACCTCCGTGGCCCGGATGCCGCAGCCGGTGAGCAGCGCGCCGAGGAGGGGCAGCGCCAGCAGGCGTCGTACGGTCATGACCCCTCCTTTCCTGAACTGTTCTGCTCGGTCCTGCCGTCCTCGGTGCCTCCGCCGTCCTCCTCGGTCAGCCGTGAGGCGTCCCGCGGGAGCCGGAGCGTGAACACCGCTCCGCCCTCCGGTGAGTTGGCGGCGGTGATCTCACCGCCGTGGATGTGGGCGTTCTCCAGGGCGATGGAGAGGCCGAGCCCGCTGCCCTCGGAGCGCGGCCGGGAGGCGCTCGCCTTGTAGAAGCGGTCGAAGACGTGCGGGAGGACGTCCTCGGGGATGCCGGGTCCGTGGTCGCGGACCTGGATCACCATCTCCTCCTCCGCCTCGCGCACCGACACCCGCACCGGCGAGCCGCCGTGCTTGAGCGCGTTGCCGATCAGGTTGGCGAGGATGACGTCCAGGCGGCGCGGGTCCAGGCGGGCGTGGAGGCCGCGCTCGACGTCCAGCTCCACCGCGTCCAGCCAGGCCCGGGCGTCGATGCAGGCGGTGATCAGGTCGGCGACGTCGACGTCGTCCAGGACGAGCCGGGCGGTGCCCGCGTCGAAGCGGGTGACCTCCATCAGGTTCTCGACCAGGTCGTTCAGCCGCCGGGTCTCGCTGACCACCAGCCGGACGGCGGGCTCGATCATCGGGTCCATGCTGCCGGTCTCCGCCTCCAGCTCCTCCTCCAGCACCTCCGTGACGGCGGTGATGGCGGTGAGCGGGGTGCGCAGCTCGTGCGACATGTCGGCGACGAACCTGCGGGACGCCTCGTCCCGCGCGGCCATCTCCGCGACCCGCTGCTCCAGCGCCTCGGCCGCGTTGTTGAAGGTCCGCGACAGGTCGGCGAGTTCGTCGGTGCCGGACACCCGCAGCCGGGTGTCCAGCTTGCCCTCGCCCAGCCGGCGGGCGGCCACACCGAGCCGGTGCACCGGCTTGAGCACCGTGGTGGCGGCGGCCTGCGCGAGCAGCGCGGCGCCGATCAGCGCCAGCCCGGTGGCGATGCCCAGCGACCAGGCCAGCGAGTTGAGGTCCTTCGCCTCCGGCTCCAGGGACTTCGCCATGTAGCCCGTCGGGCCACCGCCGATCACCCGGGTGCCGGCCACCAGATACGGCGTGCCGTGGTCCGTGACCCGCTGCCAGTACAGGTGGTACGGCTCCTTGTTGGTGTCGCTCACCTTCTGCCGCTTGGTCACGGCCGCGCGCAGCGACTTCGGCACGTCCTCCAGCGCGAAGCCGTTGATGCCGCCCGAGTTGCCGTACACCGTCTTGCCGTCGGCGTCCGTGGCGACCAGCAGCACACTGAACCGCTGGCTGCTGGCGGCCATCTGGCCCGCCGCGCGTTGCAGTTGGTCCTGTGTCGGGTGCTCGGGCAGCGCGCCGGCGCGGTTCTGCATCTCCTGCCGGAAGTCGCGCAGCACGGCGTCCTGGGCGCGGGTCAGCACCGCCTCCCGGTTGAGCCAGTAGGCGATGCCCGACGCCGACACCGCGGCGGTGAGCGCGACCAGACCGAAGACCAGTACCAGTCGCAGCCGGAGGCTGGTGAACCGCAGCCGCGACAGACTTCCCTTGCGCCCCGCGGTCCAGCCGCGCAGCCCCCCTCGCGTATCGGTCACTGAGGCGTGTCCAGGCGGTAGCCGACACCACGGACGGTACGGATCAGCGTCGGGGAGGACGGCACGTCCTCCACCTTGGCGCGCAGCCGCTGCACGCACGCGTCGACCAGGCGCGAGTCGCCGAGGTAGTCGTGCTCCCACACCAGCCGCAGCAGCTGCTGCCGGGACAGCGCCTGACCGGGCCGCCGGCTCAGCTCCAGCAGCAGGCGCAGCTCGGTCGGGGTCAGCTGGAGATCCTCGCCGTTCTTCGTGACGGTCATCGCCGACCGGTCGATGACGAGGTTGCCGAAGGTCGCCGAGTCGCTGGACTCGCGTTCGCCGCGCCGCAGCACGGCCCGGATCCGGGCGTCGAGCACCCGGCCCTGCACCGGCTTGACGACATAGTCGTCGGCCCCCGACTCCAGGCCGACCACGACGTCGATGTCGTCGCTGCGCGCGGTCAGCAGGATGATCGGCAGCTGGTCCGTGCGCCGGATGCGCCGGCACACCTCGAACCCGTCGATGCCGGGCAGCATCACGTCCAGCACGATCAGGTCCGGCCGCTGCTCGCGCAGCAGCTTCAGACCGTCCTCGCCGCTGGCAGCGGTGGCCACCCGGTGTCCCTGGCGCGTCAGGGAGAGCTCCAGGGCCGTGCGGATGGCGTCGTCGTCCTCGATCAGCAACAGGGAAGGCACGGGCTCATTCTGGCCCATGGAGGGCCCGGCGGACGACCTGCGCGACCGATCCCCGCGCACGGCCACCAGCTGTGTGCCGTCCGTGACAGCGGTGCGCCGCGCCCCTGTGACAGGTCTGTGACAGTCGGCGGACACGGCCATGAAGTGGCCACGGCAATCTTTTCGTCACGGGCCGGACGGGGAGTGAAACCGGCCCGGCAAGGCCGAATCACCGGAAGTCCACGACGGGGAGCGCGAGATGAACACGCTGCACAGCATCAGCACCAGCGCAGTGGTCACGCGTCTGCACGACGTGCACCGGGGATCCGAGAAGTCCGGTGCCGTGAGCGGGCGGGGGTGCGCTCGCGGCACCGGGCGTCAGCACACCGCCTACATGACGGTGGTTGACACCCGCGGGGAGGCTCACGGGGGAGCCGCGTACAGGGAGGACTCGGGGGAGCAGCGCCGTTCGCTGACGGAGGCGGAGTTCACCGCCTACGTCCAGGAGCGCCGCGCCTCCCTGTACGCCACCGCCTACCACCTGACCGGCGACCGCTTCGAGGCCGAGGACCTGCTGCAGAGCGCGCTGTTCTCGACGTACAAGGCGTGGGACCGCATCAGCGACAAGGCGGCGGTCGGCGGCTATCTGCGCCGCACGATGACCAACCTGCACATCAGCGCCTGGCGGCGCCGCAAGCTCAACGAGTACCCGACCGAGGAACTGCCGGAGACGCCCGGCGAGACGGACGCGATGCGCGGCACCGAGCTGCGCGCGGTCCTGTGGCAGGCGCTGGTCCGGCTGCCCGAACTCCAGCGCACCATGCTGGTCCTGCGCTACTACGAGGGCCGCACGGACCCGGAGATCGCGGAGATCCTCGGCATCAGCGTCGGCACGGTGAAGTCCAGCATCTGGCGCTCGCTGCGCCGGCTGCGCGACGACGAGGCGCTCAGCTTCGGCCGTGACGAGGAGAACGCCTTCGGCGAGCTGGTCGCCTGAGGGTCCGAGGGGACACGGGGGACACGGGGGGACATGACGGAGGCCACCGGGGGGTGGGCCTTCCGGGGGGAAGCACGGGGGAAGAACGGGGGGAATACGGGGGAACCGGGGACCACTGGGGGGTGGGTCCACGGGGGAAGCACGGGGGAGCAAGAAGCGGGACTGGTGGGCCGGGGGGCCCGGCCGGTCCCGCTTTCCGCGTGCCCGCGGGTGTACGGGCCCTACGCCGCCGTCTGCTGCCGCACCTGCCGGCCCGCCGCCGCTGCCGCCAGCCGGCCCAGCGCCTCGTCCCGGTCGCAGGGGTGCGCGCCCAGGGACACCTGGCGGGCGACGATCGACCGCTCCGTGCGCATCAGCCGCCAGCCGCGGCGCAGCAGGAACGCCACCGACTTGCGGCCCTCCTTCAGGTCGCGCAGGAAGCGCCGCCGGAACGTGGTGACCGGGCCGCGCCTCAGGCACAGCGCGTCGGCGAGCACCCCCAGCTCCCGGCAGCGCTCCACTATCTCCGCGGCGAAGATGCCCTCCGCGATGAACAGCGGGGTACGGCCGATGTGCAGCGTCTCCTCACCGGTGCGGGCGCTCAGCGAGAGGTCGTACACCGGCACCGGCGTCGCCCCCGTGGCGCACAGCCGGGTGATGGCCTCGACCGCGACGTCCGCGTCCCACGACTCGGGGTGGTCCCAGTCGATGTCCGAACTCCCCTGCACCAGCGGCAGAGTCGGGTCGTCACGCTCCTTGTAGAAGTCGTCCAGGCGCAGGACGGGGAGCCCGGAGCGGGCGGCGACGAGTGACTTGCCCGAGCCCGAGGGGCCGCACAGCAGCACGACACGGGCGGGAGACGGGGGATGAATGCTCACGGAACACCAGTTTGACGCATGGGGGGCGCCTTGCCGACCCCGCGGGTCGGCTTTTGAGCGTGAGCCTCACCTCAACTACCCTACGTGTCGACATCATCACCCTGCGCACCAGAAGGCGGCATCAGCGATGGCCCGACACTCCTCCCCCCGGCACCCCGCCGCGCAGCGCACCCTGATCGCCCTCGCCACCGTCGGCGCGGCTCTGGGCACGGGCGCGGCCACGGCTCACGCGGACGCCGGCCCGCAGCTCGTGCGCGTGCCTTCGGGGCCCGCCTCGTTGGGCGAGGTCGCCCCGGAGGCGGGGCTGGCCGCCGTGACCGGCACGGTCGGCCATGTCACCGGACCGGTCGCCGGCCTCAGGCCCAACCCGCTCGCGGGCACGGGAGTCGACCCGCTGGACAACGGGGTGGGCACGCAGGTGGCCGACTTCAAGCCGGTCGGTTCGCGGATGCTGACGGCCCCGGTCGCCGAGGCCGAGTCGCTGGGCGCGTTGCCGGTGGCGGGCCGGGTCCTGGGGGCCCTGGGCCGCTGAGGCGCCCCCAAAAGAGGCGCGGGGAACCGCGGCCGGCCACCGGTTCGCCGGTGGCCGGCCGCGGTTCCCCGTCGGGGTTCCCTGCCGGGACGCGCGTCAGTAGGAGGAACCGGACGCGCCCAGCGAGCCCGTGGGGTGCCACACCGTCTTCGTCTCCAGGAACGCCGTCAGCCGGTCGGTCCCGGGCGTCTCGGACCAGTCCACAGCCTGTGGACGAAGGACGCGCTTCAGGTTGTCGGCCGCCGCGATCTCCAGTTCCTTCGCCAGCTCCTCGTCCGCGCCCGCGAGGTCGATCGCGTTGACGTCCTGGTGCGCGGCCAGCGGCGCCGCGATCTCCGCCGTACGGCCGGACAGGATGTTGACCACACCGCCCGGGACGTCGGAGGTGGCCAGCACCTCGCCCAGGGACAGGGCCGGCAGCGGGGCCTTCTCGGAGGCGATCACGATCGCCGTGTTGCCGGTGGCGATCACCGGGGCCACCACCGACACCAGGCCGAGGAAGGACGACTCCTGGGGGGCCAGGACGGCGACCACGCCGGTCGGCTCGGGGGAGGAGAGGTTGAAGTACGGGCCGGCGACCGGGTTGGCGCCGCCGATCACCTGGGCGATCTTGTCGGTCCAGCCCGCGTACCAGACCCAGCGGTCGACCGTGGCGTCCACGACCGCCGCCGCCTTGGACCTGGACAGGCCCTCCGCGTCCGCGACCTCCCGTACGAACTGCTCCCTGCGGCCCTCCAGCATCTCCGCGACGCGGTAGAGGACCTGGCCGCGGTTGTACGCGGTCGCACCGGACCAGCCGCCGAACGCCTTGCGCGCGGCGACCACCGCGTCACGGGCGTCCTTGCGGGAGGACTGCGGAGCGTTGGCCAGCCAAGCGCCCTTACCCGCCGCGTCAGCGGCTGATGTCTTCGCCGTCACCTCGTACACCCGGCCGCTCTCGGAACGCGGGAACTTCCCGCCGACGTACAGCTTGTAGGTCTTGAAGACGGAGAGTCGCTCAGTCTTTTCGGTCTTCTCAGACATCGAGGTAAGCCTCCAGGCCGTGGCGACCGCCCTCGCGGCCGAAGCCCGACTCCTTGTAACCGCCGAACGGCGAGGTCGGGTCGAACTTGTTGAACGTGTTGGACCAGACGACACCGGCGCGCAGCTTGTTCGCGACGGCCAGGATGCGCGAGCCCTTCTCGGTCCAGATACCCGCGGACAGGCCGTACTGCGTGTTGTTCGCCTTGGCGACCGCCTCGTCCGGCGTGCGGAAGGTGAGGACGGACAGCACCGGGCCGAAGATCTCGTCGCGGGCGACGGTGTGCGCCTGGGTGACGTTCGTGAACAGCGTCGGCGCGAACCAGTAGCCGGAGGAGGGCAGCTCGCAGGCCGGGGACCAGCGCTCGGCGCCCTCCGCCTCGCCCTGCTCGGCCAGCGCGGTGATCCGGGCCAGCTGCTCGGCGGAGTTGATCGCCCCGATGTCGGTGTTCTTGTCCAGCGGGTCGCCGAGGCGCAGCGTGGACAGGCGGCGCTTGAGGGAGTCCAGCAGCTCGTCCTGGATCGACTCCTGGACCAGCAGGCGGGAGCCCGCGCAGCAGACCTGGCCCTGGTTGAAGAAGATGCCGTTCACGATGCCCTCGACGGCCTGGTCGATCGGCGCGTCGTCGAAGACGATGTTGGCGCCCTTGCCGCCCAGTTCGAGGGTGAGCTTCTTCCGCGTGCCCGCGACCGTGCGGGCGATCTCCTTGCCGACGGCGGTGGAGCCGGTGAAGGCGACCTTGTTCACGTCGGGGTGCGCGACCAGCGCGGCACCCGCGTCGCCGTAGCCCGGGAGGATGTTGACGACACCCTTGGGCAGGCCGGCCTGGCGGCAGATGTCCGCGAAGAACAGGGCGGAGAGCGGGGTGGTCTCGGCCGGCTTCAGGACGACCGTGTTGCCGGTCGCGAGCGCCGGGGCGATCTTCCACGCCAGCATCAGCAGCGGGAAGTTCCACGGGATGACCTGGCCCGCCACGCCCAGCGGCTTCGGGTTCGCGCCGAAGCCGGCGTGGTCCAGCTTGTCCGCCCAGCCCGCGTAGTAGAAGAAGTGGGCGGCGACCAGCGGGAGGTCCGCGTCGCGGGTCTCCTTGATCGGCTTGCCGTTGTCCAGCGTCTCCAGGACGGCCAGCTCGCGGCTGCGCTCCTGGACGATACGGGCGATGCGGAACAGGTACTTGGCGCGCTCGGAGCCGGGCAGCGCCGACCACTTGCCGAACGCCTTGCGGGCGGCCCTCACCGCGCGTTCGACGTCCTCGGCCCCGGCCCGGGCGACCTCGGAGAGGACCTCCTCGGTCGACGGCGAGACCGTCTTGAAGACCTTGCCGTCGGCGGCCTCGGTGAACTCGCCGTCGATGAACAGGCCGTACGAGGGCGCGATGTCGACGACCGCGCGGGACTCGGGGGCGGGTGCGTACTCGAATGCCATGGGGGATCAGTCCACCGTCACGTAGTCGGGACCGGAGTAGCGGCCGGTGGCCAGCTTCTGGCGCTGCATCAGCAGGTCGTTGAGGAGCGAGGAGGCGCCGAAACGGAACCAGTGGTTGTCCAGCCAGTCCTCGCCCGCGGTCTCGTTGACCAGGACCAGGAACTTGATCGCGTCCTTGGTGGTGCGGATGCCGCCGGCCGGCTTCACGCCGATCTGGACGCCGGTCTGGGCCCGGAAGTCGCGGACCGCCTCCAGCATGAGCAGGGTGTTCGCGGGGGTCGCGTTGACGGCGACCTTGCCGGTGGAGGTCTTGATGAAGTCGGCGCCGGCCAGCATGCCGAGCCAGGAGGCACGGCGGATGTTGTCGTACGTCGACAGCTCGCCGGTCTCGAAGATGACCTTCAGCCGGGCGCTCGTCCCGCAGGCCTCCTTCACGGCGACGATCTCGTCGTACACCTTCAGGTACTTGCCGGCCAGGAACGCACCCCGGTCGATGACCATGTCGATCTCGTCGGCACCGGCGGCGACGGCGTCGCGGACGTCGGCCAGCTTCACGTCGAGAGCGGCCCGGCCGGCCGGGAAGGCGGTGGCCACCGAGGCGACCTTGACGCCGGAGCCGGCGACGGCCTCCTTGGCGACGGCCACCATGTCCGGGTAGACGCAGACCGCGGCCGTGGTGGGGGTCGTCCGGTCCGTGGGGTCGGGGTGGACCGCCTTGGCGCCGAGCGCCCGGACCTTGCCCGGGGTGTCCGCGCCTTCCAGCGTCGTCAGGTCGACCATCGAGATGGCGAGGTCGATGGCGTACGCCTTCGCGGTGGTCTTGATGGAACGGGTGCCGAGAGACGCCGCGCGCGCCTCCAGGCCGACCGCGTCGACGCCGGGCAGCCCGTGGAGGAAGCGGCGCAGCGTGCTGTCGGACGCGGTGACGTCCGAGAGAGCGTGTGCTGTGGGTGCGGTAGTGGGCATGGTCACCAGACGAGCATATCTACGCGCGTAGCGGCTGTACACCCCCGCTGCTCATCCCCGGGTCTGGAGATCACGGATGAGCGCCGGTTCCCGGGGGCCTGGTCGCGCCGTGGGCGGTGTCGGGCAGAATCGGGCCATGACCACCCCCGACCACCCGTCACCCGCGTCACAGCCTCCGGCGCCCCCCGCCAGGGACCGGATCTACCGCTCGCCCCTGGGCATGACGGGCGGTGTGCTGCTGCTCGTGCTCGTCCTCTGGCTGGGCTTCGACGCGCTGTTCAAGGGCCACGGCCGGACGCCGTGGCTGGCGCTGGCCGGGCTGATCCTGGTCGTGCCGCTGATCCTCGCCTTCACGCTCCGCCCGGCGGTCTTCGCGAACGAGGACCGGCTGCGCGTCCGCAACCCGTTCCGGGTGATCACCGTGCCCTGGGGCGAGGTCGCCTCCCTGCGCTCCGGCTACACCAACGAGGTCGTGACCGAGTCCGGCACCAAGTACCAGCTGTGGGCCGTCCCCGTCTCGCTGCGGGCCCGCAAGAAGGCGAACCGCCGGCGGGAGCGGGCGGCGGCGGAGGCGGCCCGCGGGGGTGTGCCGGGCGGCCGGGGCGGTGGGTTCGGCGCGGGCGGCCTCGGCGGGTTCGGCCGGGGCGCGGACGCCGGGCCGGCCCGGGCCGAGACCGACAAGGTGATCGACGACCTGCGGGAACTCCTGGAGCGCCGCAGGACGGCGGAGTCGGCGCAGGGCGAGGTCACCGTGCGCTGGGCCTACGAGGTGGCCGCGCCCGCGGTCGCCGGAGCGGTGCTGCTGGCGATTCTGCTGGCCGTGGGCTGACACGGCCGGGAAACCCCCTGGCCCTACGGCAAGGCGCCCCGCCGGGGAAGGCCGACGGGGCGCCAGGGGGTCGGACGCCTCCCGGGGGGCCTCCCGGGGGTGGGAGGCCCTCCGTGACGTCGTGCCGGGGCGGGACGGGCGCGAGGGCACGGGCGACCGGGGAGCGTGCGACAGCCCGGCGCCCGGTGAACGGGTTCAGATGCCCGCGGCCGCCGACAGGTCCCGCTTCACGGCCGCCAGCAGCTCGGCCGCGCGGGCACGGGCGGCCGGCAGCTCGGCGTGCGCGGAGACCGGCACGACGACCTCCAGGTAGCACTTCAGCTTCGGCTCCGTGCCGCTCGGGCGGACGATGACCCGGGCGCCGTCGAGGGTGTAGCGCAGGCCGTCGGTGGGCGGCAGCGTGTCCGTCCCCCGAGTGAGGTCCTCGGCCCGGGTGATGCGCAGGCCGGCCAGCTCGGCCGGCGGCCGCTCGCGCAGCCGGCCCATCGCGTCCGCGATCAGCGACAGGTCCTGGACGCGCACCGACAGCTGGTCGGTGGCGTGCAGACCGTGCTCCACGGCGAGGTCGTCGAGCAGGTCGAGGAGGGTACGGCCCTCCTCCTTCAGCACGGACGCCAGCTCGGTGATCAGCAGCGCGGCGGTGATGCCGTCCTTGTCCCGCACGCCCTGCGGGTCCACGCAGTAGCCGAGGGCCTCTTCGTAGCCGTAGCGCAGGCCGTCCACGCGGGCGATCCACTTGAAGCCGGTGAGGGTCTCCTCGTACGGCAGGCCCGCCTTCTCGGCGATCCGGCCGAGCAGGGAGGAGGAGACGATCGACTCCGCGAAGGTGCCGGTCGCGCCGCGCCGGACCAGGTGGGCGGCGAGCAGGGCGCCGACCTCGTCGCCGCGCAGCATCCTCCAGTCACCGCCGTCCTTGACGGCCACCGCGCAGCGGTCGGCGTCGGGGTCGTTGGCGACGATCAGGTCCGGGTCGGTGGCGCGGGCCCGCGCGAACGCCAGGTCCATCGCACCCGGCTCCTCCGGGTTCGGGAAGGCGACCGTCGGGAAGTCGGGGTCCGGCTCGGCCTGTTCGGCGACCAGCACCGGCGCGGGGAACCCGGCACGGGCGAACGCGGCCAGCAGGACGTCCTTGCCGACGCCGTGCATGGCCGTGTAGACCGTGCGGGCGGTACGCGGGGAGCCGGCGCCCAGGACGGCGTCCGTACGGGCCAGATAGGCGTCCAGGACCGCGTCGTCCAGGGTCTCCCAGCCGGCGTCCGGACGGGGCACGTCGTGCAGGGAGGCGATCGCGTCGATCTCGGCGGCGATCCCGGCGTCCGCGGGCGGCACGATCTGGGAGCCGTCGCCGAGGTACACCTTGTAGCCGTTGTCCCGGGGCGGGTTGTGGCTGGCGGTGACCTCCACACCCGCGACCGCGCCCAGGTGCCGTATGGCGAAGGCCAGGACGGGCGTGGGCAGCGGGCGCGGGAGCACGGCCGCGCGCAGACCGGCGCCGGTCATCACGGCGGCGGTGTCCCGGGCGAAGTCGGCGGACTTGTGGCGGGCGTCGTAGCCGATCACGACGAGCCCGGCGGTGCCGTCCCCGTGCGGGGTGCCGGTCTTCTTCAGGTAGGCGGCGAGGCCCGCGGCGGCGCGGATCACGACGCTGCGGTTCATGCGCATCGGGCCGGCACCGAGTTCGCCCCGCAGGCCGGCGGTGCCGAACTGGAGGGTGCCGCTGAAGCGGGCCGACAGCTCGCTCACGTCACCGGCCTCGATCAGCTTGGCCAGTTCGTCGCGGGTCTCCTGGTCCGGGTCCTCGGCGAGCCAGGCCTCGGCCCGGGCGATGAGATCGTCGTGCACCTTGGGATCAACCTCTCCTGTGTCTACCGTCTTGCCCGCCGGCCCACCCGACTCGGTCGGCCGGAAAGCGGAGGAGCGGGGTCGCACCACCACCGGTGGTGTCCGCGCCCCGCTCGCCGTCCGCGCGGTTGCCGCTCAGATACGGCCCAGCACCTGCGCCAGCAGCTGGCCCATCCGGGCCGCCGAGTCACGGCCGGCCTGGAGGACCTCCTCGTGGTTGAGGGGCTCGCCGGTCATGCCCGCGGCCAGGTTCGTGACCAGGGAGATGCCCAGCACCTCGGCACCGGCCTCGCGCGCGGCGATCGCTTCCAGGACCGTGGACATGCCGACCAGGTCCGCGCCGATCACCCGGGCCATGCGGATCTCGGCCGGGGTCTCGTAGTGCGGGCCGGGGAACTGGGCGTAGACGCCCTCCTCCAGCGTGGAGTCGATCTCCTTGCACAGGGCGCGCAGGCGCGGCGAGTACAGGTCCGTCAGGTCGACGAAGTTGGCGCCGACGATGGGGGAGGTCGCCGTGAGGTTGATGTGGTCGCTGATCAGGACCGGCTGACCGGGACGCATGCCCTCGCGCAGGCCGCCGCAGCCGTTGGTGAGGACCACGGTCTTGCAGCCGGCGGCGACGGCCGTGCGCACGCCGTGCGCCACGGCGGCGACACCGCGGCCCTCGTAGTAGTGGGTGCGGCCCAGGAAGACCAGGGCGCGCTTGTCACCGAAGGAGTACGAGCGGACCTTGCCGCCGTGCCCCTCGACGGCCGGCGGCGGGAAGCCGGGCAGCTCGGTGACCTGGAACTCGGCGTCGGGTGCGCCCAGGGCGTCGACGGCCGGAGCCCAGCCGGAGCCCATCACGAGCGCGACGTCGTGGGTCTCGGCGCCGGTGAGTGCGCGCAGGCGCGCGGCGGCGGCGTCGGCGGCGGCGTAGGGATCGCCCTGGATGTCGTCCGGAAGAAGAGATGCGTTCACGCCGACGAGGGTAGCCGGTCTTCGCCTACGCGCGTAGATGACAGACCTCACGGGATTGGAATCGTTGTCTTGTCGTTTTCCACAGGGGTACCGGGGCGGCCGCCGCGGTCAGCAGGGCCGTTTCCGCAGCTCCATCACGTAGTCGTGCGGCGCCCCCGCCGACTCCGCCGCGTCCGCGATCTCGCCCAGGTACCGCGCCGACGGCAGCCCGCCCTCGTAGCCGTTGAGGACGTACACCCAGGCCGGCTCCTCGCCGTCCAGCGTGTGCACGCGCACGCGCATCCGCCGGTAGATCTCCAGCCCCACACCCTCCCACCGGTCGAGCGACTCCTCGTCCTTGGGCGCGATGTCGTACAGGCCGACGAAGACCTGGGCCAGCGGGTCCTCGACGAGCGTCGCCAGCGCGCCCTCCCAGCCCAGCTGCTCGCCGCCGAAGGTCAGCCGCCAGCCGTTCAGCCAACCGGTGGCGCGCAGCGGGGAGTGCGGGGCGCGGCGGGACATCAGGCGCGCGTCGAGGTTGCCGGCGTACGCGGCATAGAGCGACATGCACAGAGGGTACGGCAGCCGCCCCGCACGCCCCGGGCGTCCCTGTGGTCCCCCCTGTGGTGCCCCCGGGCAGTAGCACGTTGAAGCGTGCGGGACAATGGAGTACGTGACTCGGATCGTGATCATCGGTGGCGGACCCGGCGGATACGAAGCGGCCCTGGTGGCCGCTCAGCTCGGCGCGGAGGTGACCGTCGCCGACTGCGACGGTCTGGGCGGAGCGTCGGTGCTGACCGACTGCGTGCCGTCGAAGACCCTTATCGCTACGGCCGAGGTGATGACCACCTTCGACTCCTCCTACGAGGAGCTGGGGATTATCGTCGCCGACGACACCCCGCCGCTGGAGCAGGCGGCCCGGGTGGTGGGCGTGGACCTCGGCAAGGTCAACCGCCGGGTGAAGCGCCTCGCGCTCGCCCAGTCCCACGACATCACCGCCTCCGTGACGCGCGCCGGCGCCCGGGTCATGCGCGGCCGTGGCCGGCTCGACGGCATGCAGGCCCTGGACGGGTCCCGCAGGGTCGTCGTCACCGCCGCCGACGGCACCGAGGAGACCCTCACCGCCGACGCCGTCCTCATCGCCACCGGCGGTCACCCGCGCGAGCTGCCCGACGCCCAGCCCGACGGCGAGCGCATCCTCAACTGGACGCAGGTCTACGACCTCACCGAGCTGCCCGAAGAGCTGATCGTGGTCGGCTCCGGTGTGACCGGTGCCGAGTTCGCCGGCGCCTACCAGGCGCTGGGCTCCAAGGTCACCCTGGTCTCCTCCCGGGACCGGGTGCTGCCCGGCGAGGACCCGGACGCCGCCGCCGTCCTGGAGGACGTCTTCCGGCGCCGCGGCATGAACGTCATGGCCCGCTCCCGCGCGCAGTCCGCCAAGCGCGTCGGCGACCGGGTCGAGGTGACCCTCGCCGACGGCCGGGTCATCACCGGCAGCCACTGCCTGATGGCCGTCGGCGCCATCCCGAACAGCGCGGGCCTCGGCCTGGAGGAGGCCGGCGTCAAGCTGCGCGACTCCGGGCACATCTGGACCGACAAGGTCTCCCGGACGACCGCTCCCGGTGTCTACGCGGCCGGTGACGTGACCGGAGTCTTCGCCCTCGCGTCCGTCGCCGCCATGCAGGGACGTATCGCCATGTACCACTTCCTCGGCGACGCGGTGGCCCCGCTGAACCTGAAGACGGTCTCCTCGAACGTCTTCACCGACCCCGAGATCGCGACGGTCGGCTACAGCCAGTCCGACGTGGACGCGGGCAAGATCGACGCCCGGGTCGTCAAGCTGCCCCTGCTGCGCAACCCGCGCGCCAAGATGCAGGGCATCCGGGACGGCTTCGTGAAGATCTTCTGCCGGCCGGGCACCGGGATCGTCGTCGGCGGTGTGGTGGTGGCCCCCCGCGCCTCGGAACTGATCCACCCCATCTCGATCGCCGTCGACAACAATCTGACGGTCGAACAGATCGCGAACGCGTTCACGGTGTACCCCTCCCTTTCGGGGTCGATCGCGGAGGTCGCCCGGCAGCTGCACACCCGAAAGGCGAGCGCGGAGGCCTGACGGCCCCGGCCGACTTCCCGCTGGTCACGGGGAGTTGTGGCGTGTGCGGGCGGCATAGTCGGGGCGGGCGGGTCCTATATCACTTCCCGCCCCACCATGCGAACAACTTCTGTTATTCGGCGCAAACTGCTGAAAGCAGACGGTCGCTGGGGTTACTGTCAGTTTCGTGTTCGCTGCTGAACGTCGCCAATTGATCCTCGAAATGGTGCGAGCGAACGGTGCCGTGTCGCTCCGTGAACTCGCCCGCGTCGTCCAGACCTCCGAAGTGACCGTACGGCGGGACGTGCGCGCACTGGAGGCCGAAGGACTCCTCGACCGCCGGCACGGCGGTGCGGTACTGCCGGGCGGGTTCACGCGAGAGTCCGGCTTCCCGCAGAAGTCGCATCTCGCGACCGCCGAGAAGACGGCCATCGCCGACCTCGCCGCGGGCCTCGTCGAAGAAGGCGAGGCCATCGTGGTCGGCGCCGGTACGACCACGCAGGAGCTGGCCCGCCGGCTCGCGCGCGTGCCGGGCCTGACGGTGGTCACCAACTCCCTCCTGGTCGCGCAGGCCCTGGCCCACGCCAACCGGGTGGAGGTCGTGATGACGGGAGGCACCCTGCGCGGCTCCAACTACGCCCTCGTCGGCTCCGGCGCCGAACAGTCCCTCCAGGGCCTGCGCGTGTCGAAGGCATTCCTCTCCGGAAGCGGTCTGACGGCCGAACGCGGCCTGTCCACCTCCAACATGCTCTCGGCGTCCGTCGACCGGGCCCTCGTCCAGGCCGCCGCGGAGGTCGTGGTCCTCGCCGACCACACCAAGCTCGGCACGGACACGATGTTCCAGACCGTGCCGACGGACCTCATCACCCGGCTGGTCACCGACGAGCCGCCCGCCCACGACGACCGTGCCGCCACGGAGTTGCAGGCGCTCGCCGACCAGGGGGTGCAGATCGCCGTCACCGGGGCGAGCGGGAGCCCGGGGGGTGACCAGGTCCCGGCGGGCCGCCGCGCTCCCCTGCCGGGGCCACGCAGGGGTCATGTGGCGCTCCGCTCGGGTGCGGGGCTGGGGGAGCCTGCGGGGGCGGAGCGGGGGCGCGTCGCCGATCTGCGGCGGCGGTAGCCGGCGTGCGCTCCACCGCCGCACGCGTCCCGCACCCCGTGCCGGGCCCTGGGACGCGCCCCACGGGGTGAGCCGGGGCCGGCGTGCGAGGTCGGGCGGGCGGCCGGGGACGACGGCCGACGACGCCGGACGGTGAAACGCCACGCCCGGCGGACGGTGGAAACGCCACGCCCGGCGGACCGGGAAGGCCGGTGCGCCGGGCGTGGGCGGATGACTGACGCCTGCTCAGTCCTTGATCTCGCAGATGGCCGCGCCCGACGTGAGGGACGCGCCGACCTCGGCGGTCAGGCCCTTGATGGTGCCCGCCTTGTGGGCGTTGA
>NZ_JBVJYH010000012.1:0-284085 GCF_055600785.1 Streptomyces sp. NPDC038200 | reverse complement strand
TCGTTCGCCATCACGGTCCGGCCCGTCCGAACACAAAGCATCATATAGCTTGATGGATTCCTCACGGCCATGAACGTCAGGGCATACGACGACGCGCTGCAACCCGGTGGCCTCGGCACCCGTGAAAACGGATGTACCCCGTCTTACCGATCACCATGGCGGGGGCCGGATGTCCCCGGCCCCCGCGGAACCTAGGGTCTCTTGCCGGGGGACGGGGTGAACGCCACCGGGAGCGAGACGAGTCCGCGCAGCCACGGGGAGGGGCGCCGGGTGAGCGACTCGGCGGGGACGGCCAGATCGATGTCGGGCAGCCGGTCCAGGACCACTTCGATCGCCGTCCGGGCCATGACCTCCGCCATCTCCTGCGCGGGGAAGGGGCAGCGGTGTTCACCGTGCCCGAAGGCGAAGTGCGCGTGGTTCCCGCCGGTCGGCGCGGAGTGGTGGGTGCGCACATAGGGATCGTTGTTGGCGGCCTGGAAGCCGAGCAGCAGCAGATCGCCGGCGCGGATGTGCCGCTCGGCCAGGAGAGTGTCGCGCGAGGCCCAGCGGCCCGAGATGATCTGTACCGGCGTCTCCTCCCACAGCACCTCGTTCATGGCCTCGGCGACGCTGTTGCGGCCGCCGAACAGGGAGGCCGCGAACCGGTCGTCGGTCAGCATCAGCCGGATGGAGTGGCCGATCCAGTCCGCCACCGGCTGGTGGGCCCCGGCCGCGATCTCTATCAGGTCACGAGTGATCTCCTCGTCCGTGAAGCCCGTGTTCGCCGTGAGCATCCGCCCGACGATGTTGTCCGTGGGACGCCGTCGCTCGGAGGCCACGTGCTCGACCGTCTTGGCGAACAGGTACTCCATGCCCGCCGCCGCCCCCTCCTGACCGTCGACCATGTCGTTGAGCGCGGACACCAGCCCCGGGCCGTCCTCCTCCAGGAAGCCGAACAGCACGGCGAGGACACGCATGGGAAGCAGCGTCGCGTAGTCGGTGACGAGGTCCGCCCGGCCGCTTCCGCACACCGCGTCGATCAGTTCGTCCGCGAAACGCTCGGTGTCGCGGCGCAGCGCGAACAGGTCGACCTCGCCCAGCGCGGCGTTGAGCGCCGGCTTGCGCTCGATGATGTGTCTGCTGCCCTCGGCGGGAGTCGGCGGGAACTGCCGCAGGATCATCGGCAGGAGCGGCCAGTCCTCGGGAAGGTCGTGCCACTGGTTCCACAGTCCGAAATCCCGGCTGAACAGCACCGGATCGCCGGTCACCTGGTGCAGTTCCTGGTAGTTGACGACCAGCCAGGCCGGTACGCCGCCGTCCAGCACGACCGGCACAACGCCCCCGTGCTCACGCCTCAGCTCGCGGTAGGCGAGGCCGGACTCGGCCGGCATCGCGGGCCCGCTCAGGGGTACGGGGGAGGTCACACCAGCTCCTTCCGGGATGCGGGACTACGGGACTCCAGGAGCCGCCGCACATGCTCGACCAGCTCGATCAGCACGTTCTTGACGGACTCCCGCGAGCGCGCGTCACAGTCGATCAGCGGGACGTACGGGTCCAGGTCGAGGGCGGCACGCACCTCGTCGGCCGGATGGCGGGGACCGCCGAAGTCGTTGCAGGCGACGACGAACGGGATGCCCTGTTGCTCCAGCCGGTCGATGGCGTACCAGGAGTCGTCGACGCGTCGGGTGTCGACCAGGACGACGGCGCCCAGGGCCCCGGAGAAGAGCCGGTCCCACAGGAACCAGAATCGTTCCTGCCCCGGCGCGCCGAAGATGTACAGCACATTGCGGGCGTCCAGGGTGATGCGGCCGAAGTCGAAGGCGACCGTGGTGGCGGACTTGGCCCGCACCGCGCTGACGTCGTCGACCGTCTCACCGGCCTGGGTCATCGTCTCCTCGGTGCTGAGCGGCCGGATCTCACTGACCGAACGGACCAGGGTCGTCTTGCCGACGCCGAAGCCGCCGACGATCACGATCTTCAGGCCGTTGTCGGCCTGGGCACCCAGCGGGGCGCGGGTTTCAGAGCTTGCGGAGTCCAACGAGCACCTGCTCCAGGAGACGGGAATCGGGAAGCGGGGTGGCCCGCGGGTGACGGGCGCTCACACGGCCTGTCGCGAACAGGTCCGACAGCAGGACCTTCGTGATGCTCACCGGCAGCCCCAGGGTGGCGGCGATCTCCACGACCGCTGTCGGCCGGTCGCACATCCGCAGGATCGCGGTGTGCTCCGACTGCATGCCCGAGGTCGGCGCGCACTCCGCGACCACGAGCGTCACCAGGTCGAACCGGGCCGCCGGATCCGACCGGCTGCGGCCACCGGTGATGGTGTACAGGCGGTCGGGGGTGTCGTCCCTGCCCGGCCTGCTCATGACGCACGGGGAGGCGCTACGAGGTGCTCGCCGAGCTGCTCCACCAGTTCGCTCATGGTGTGCCCCACGAGACCGGGATCCACGTCCTCCGCGGTGACCACGGCGAGGTGGGCACCCGCGCCGGCCTCCACGATGAACAGGACTCCGCCGTAGAACTCGGTCATGGCGGAGCGCACTCCGCCGGTGCCGTCGCCGAACTCCATCGACGCGCCCTGGGACAGCGCCTGGATTCCGGCGGCGATCGCGGCGAGCTGGTCGGCCTGGTCGGCGGAGAGCTCGGGGGTACGACACAGCTTCAGCCCGTCCCGGGACAGCACGAGCGCGTGCCGGGCGCCGGGAGTGCGTTCCAGCAGGCCCTCGATGAGCCAGGTGAGCCTGTCGTCAGCGGTTTGGATGCCCGTCATGAGGTGGTTCTGCCTTCCGGGGACGAAGGATTGTCGGCCGTTTCGCGGGGGGCGGCGGACTGGGTGGGGTCGGGGGCGGGTGCTTCCGTGGTGCGGCCTTCGGCGCGTTCCCGCGCGGTGCCGCGCACCGCCTGGCGGAAACTGCTGAAGCGGGCGGTCCGCGTCTTGGTGTCCTCCGGGGTGAGCGGTTGCCGTGCGGAGCCGCCGGCGGCCCGGTCGCGGTTGTGTTCGGCCGCGGCGAGCGCCTGGCCGCGGCGGCGGCGGGGGAGAGCACCTGTGCCTGTGCCGTCGGGGGCGGCGGCTGGCCGGGCGTCCGGTGCGGGCAGGGCCGGCGCGGCCGTTCCCCCCGCTCCGGGGCGCAACGGGGCGGAGATCTCGGGGTGGGAGGCGTGGTGACCCGGGTGCGCCGGCACGGCCGGGGCCGGCTGGTGGACCGCCGGGGGCTGCGCCGCCGGGTGGGTGAGGATCTCGTGCGGGATCAGCAGCAGTACGCCGGTGCCGCCGCGCGAGGAGGGGCGGAAGGACACCCGCAGGCCGTACTTCTGGGCGAGCCCGCCCACGACCGCGAGGCCCAGCCGGGTGCCGCTGAGACCGGCGAGATCGGTGACGGCGCCGGAGACCGCGTGCTCCGCGCGGCGCAGCTGCACCTCGCTCATGACCAGACCCGCGTCCTCCACCGAGACGATCACGCCGGACGGCACTTCTTCGATGTACACGTGGACCTCGGCGGTCGGTGGCGAGAAGTTGGCGGCGTTGTCGAGGATTTCGGCCAGGGCGTGCATCACGCCCTCGGCGGCGTGTCCGGCGACCGCGGCCTCGCTGGAGGCGTGCACGCGCACCCGCTGATAGCCGCTGATCCGCCCCATCGCGCCGCGGAGGATCGACTCCATCGCGATGGGCCTGGCCCAGCGGCGGCCGGAGCGGGCGCCGGTGAGGACGGCCAGGGAGTCGGCGAGCCGGCCCGCCTGGGCGGTGCGGTGGTCGAGGTGCAGCAGGTCGGCGAGGACCTCCTCGTCCGTGTGCCGCTCCTCCATCGCGCGCAGTTCGGCCAGCATGCCGGTGGCGAGGGCCTGGAGCCGGCCGGCGACGTTGCCGATCACGGAGACCGCCGCGTCCCGGGCGGTGGTCGCCCGGCGCACTTGGCCGGACAGGGCGGAGTTCTCCCCGGTGAGCCGTGACAGCTCCGCGGTGAGCCGCTCGCGCTCATGGGTGTGCTCGTCGGTGAGCAGAGTGCGCTGGGATGCCAGTTCGGTGCTCAGGCGAGCACGTTCCCGCGTGAACTCCTCCTCCTGTCTCTCGCATTCGCGCTGCAGCCGGTCGGTGTCCCGGCTCATGTGTTCCAGGTCGCGGTACGCCAGTCGGGCCGCGCGTCTGCCGTGGACGGCCAGGGCGGCGGCCGCGCACACCAGTAGGGCGGCGACACCTCCGCTCCAGGCGACGTGGCCGCGTGCCCCGCTGGGCGCCGTCGCGGCGACCGCCGCGACGGCGAGGCCGCTCACTACGGCGGCGGCGAGCGCGGCGAGCGCGGCGGCGAGACGGGGGGAGCGTTCGCCGGTCGGTTCAGGGGCGGTCATGAATGGTGTCCTCAGTCGTGCTTCGGCGTCGTCCGGAGCAGGCATGGCGGGCAGGCCCGCCGGGTGTCGGCCGTTCCCGACACCCAACCGGCCTGAATATATAAAATGTTAAGTCAGATTGCGCCACCTTCGGACGCGCATCTCAGAATCCGGCCGGCGAGGACAGTCCCCTCGACGGCCCGGGAGCGGCATCCGAGTCGCCGCCCTGGGCGATCCACCGGACCACGTGCTGCAAACGGTCGAAGAAACGGGGTACGTTGACGCGGGCCTCGGGTGTGTCCGGATGGGTGACCTTCATGTAGGTGCGGTCCCAGCGGCGGTTCACCCACATCATGACCTCGCTGCTCGGGCTGGAGTCGTAGAGCCCGTTGCAGTTGGTGGCATCCCAGTCGCGGGAGCCCTGCGCGTGTCTGCCGTCGATGTAGGAGACGATCGGGAGCACCGCGGTGTCGTCGGACTGCAGGGGCAGACCCGCGAGTTCGGCGACCCGCAGCGGAGACACCCGGGCCAGCTTGCAGGCGCCGCGGAACCCGGTGCCGGCGGCCGCCAGGAGTTCGGCCAAGGGCAGGGGCCGGCCGCCCTGCTCCTCAGCGGTCAGCGGGAAGGCGACCGGCACGAGATTGATGAACCATCCCTGGGCGGTGAGCCAGCGCGGCTCGTTGCGGGTGTGGACCACGGACAGACCGCGGTACACCTCGCGCCCGCCCAGCTCGCGGTGGACCACACCCAGCGCGGCCAGCAGACCGGCGGAGAAGCCGGCACCGTGCGGCCGGCACACCTTGGCGAAGGCGTCGGCCTCGTCGGCGGTGAGCAGGTCGAGTTCGAAGGAGAGGCTGGGACGTGTCTCGCCGGCCGGCACCCCGAGATCGAGGGGGAAGGACGGCATCGGTCCCGACAGCAGGAAGTTGACCCAGCTCCGCACCCCGGGCGAGTCGGCCTGGAGGGCGGCGGCCCGCTCGCGCTCCAGGGCGCCGGCGTCGACGTAGCTGCCGGCCTCGGGCAGGACGGCCTCGACGCCCTCCAGCTCGGCCCGGTACAGGGCGCGCAGCTCGTCGAAGACGAGGAGGACGGAATAGGCGTCGCTGTGCGCGTGGTCGACGGCGAAGTAGACGGTGGACGAGTCCTCACCGACCACTGCCCCGGCGGTGAACGGCGGCCAGGCGAACGGGTTGGTGTCGCTGCCGAACTGTTCGCGCAGATGTTCCCGTACGGCGTCCGGGGAGGCGAAGACGCCGCGGGAGACGGGCTGTACGTCGACGTCCTCGGCGGCGACCTTGTGCCGGACCAGGCTCGTACGGACGCCGGCCGGGGTGGTCCCTTCCCCGGCCGGCAGGTCCGCGAGAGTGACGCCGGGGGCGGTCCCGTCCGGCTGGGCCGAGAACCAGGTGAGCACCGTCTCGTGGCGCAGCGTCCACTTCTTCAGGGCCACGGCCATGGCCGCGGTGTCCATCCGGCCCGGCAGGTCGAAGGCGAGCCCCACCCAGGGGGACTGGGGCCGGCCGGCCCGGAGATTGGCGAGGTAGCGCAGGAGGTGGTTCTCCTGCACCGGGGAGGGCGGCACCGGATGCACCGGTGCGTGCCGCGCCTTCTCGACGAGGTGGTCGGGAACCCGGAACTCGACCAGTTCGCCGGCCCGGGGCGCGTAGTCGGACAGGAAGGTCATCAGCACGGCGTGGGTTCCTTTCCTCTGCTGTCGTCCGCACAGGGCACGTGCGTGTGCGGGCGGTGGCGGGGCGCGGCGGACGGCAGCTCCCGGCCGCCGGCGATCTGCCGCACCAGGCGGCCGGTCTCGGCGAGGTAGGGCAGGACGGCGGCCCGGCCCGGCCCGGAGTCGGGGAAGCGGTGGCTCAGATAGACGCCCTCGCGGGTCCGCATGAGCCACAGGTAGACCTCGTGCGGGTGGATACGGCGGCTGCGCAGCGCGGCGGCCTTCCACTCGGTCCACCGGCCGGCTCCGGGCAGGGAGCGGATGTCCATGTACGAGATCATGAACCGGGGTTCGAGGGGGAGCCCGAGCAGTTCGGTGAGGCGGGCCAGGGGTGCGCAGGCCAACGGGCGGGCACGCCGGAGGGCTTCGCCGGACTCCTTCAGCACCTGCTCGAAGCCGTCGCCGCCGCGCACCGCGACACTGACCGGTGCGATGCCCACGTACCAGCCCAGGGACCGGTGGAACCGCCGCTCGCTGCGGGTGTGGAAGGGCGTCACGGTGCGGAAGCTCTCCCGACCCGACAGGTGCCGGCCGGACAGGGCGAGGCAGGCGAGGAGGCCGGAGAGGAAGTCGCCGCCGCCTCGTCTGCACACCATCTCGAAGGCGCGTGCGCCGTCGGCGTCGAGCAGCCATTCCAGGCCGCCGGTCTGGGCGACCGGTCGCGAGTGTTCCCCGTCGGCGAGGGGGACGACGAACTCGGGCAGTCTGTCACCGCCTTCGGCCACGAACTCCCGCCACTGCCGGACGGTCTCGTGGTCGCCGTGCAGCCGGGCGGCGTCCTGGCGTTCGGGACCGGCGAAGTCCAGGTAGCTACCCACCTCGGTGAGGCGGGCCCGGCGGCCTTCGAGTGCCGCGCCGTACAACTCGTTTATCTCGTGGGCGATCAGGAGGACCGCGTAACCGTCGACGTTGTGGTGGTCCAGGCCGACGCAGACGGTGGTGGAGTCGGGGTGCCGCACCGTGAGGAACACGAAGGACGGCCAGGCCAACGGGTCGGTGTTCCCGTCCAGGATCGCTTCGAGCCGGGCGGACAGCGCCCGGGGGTCGTCGAAGTGGCCGTGTTCGGCGCGGATCAGTCCGACGGCGCCCGGCCGCAGGGTGCTCCGGTACATCCCCAGCACGTCCCCGTCGGCGTACGGATCCAGCCGGCTGCGCAGCACCTCGTGCCGGTTGATCCAGTCGGTGAACGCCTTGCACAGGGCGTATTCGTCCAGTGGGCCCGGCAGTTCGAAGGTCGTGGCCAGCCAGGAGGGGCCCCGGCCGCTGGTCGCGGAGTTCAGGGCCTCGCCGAGGTGTGCTTCCTGGAGATACGACGCAGGCCGCGCGTCGGGCATCCAGTCGGAGCTGTGGGGTGGACCGGCTGTCGGGCGCCATACCGTCAGCTGCCCGGCTGTGACCTCGAGGTCCCAGATGTCGATGAACTTCACGGCCTGCCTCGTCTGTTGCCCAGCCGATACCTGATGGGGAGGGTGCTTCGGGGTGCCGGTGGGGAGGGCGGTGTGGGGGCGTGCGGGGAGGAGCGGTGCGTGGGGGTGTGGGGGAGGGCGGCGCGTAGTGGGGGGTGCCGAGCCGCGTGCGGCTCCGGTACGGCCCGCAGGCCGGGCCGGAGCCGCACGCGCTCAGCTCACTGGGACTGCGCGGGCACGATGACGGACGACGGTCCGTCGGCCCCCGAGATCCCCGTGTCGTACGCCGGGGCGGACTCGGTGAGCCGGCCGTCGGCGCCGATCGTGAAGGTGTGCAGCTTCGCGGTGTGCGGCTCCGCCCCCGAGGCGATGTCGACCGCGTAGAGGTGCTTGCCGTCGGGGTTCAGGAACGTGCGGGCCGGGCTGTCGCCGTCGGCACCGCTGGGGAAGGGCGAGCCCGGCAGCTTGACCAGCGCCCCGTTCCCCTGGATCTCGTAGCCCTCGATGTTGTGCGACAGCACGTTGGGGACGTACATGTAGCGGTTGTCGGGGGTGATGGTGACGGAGTGCGGCGTCGAACCCGCCGCGAACGGCGAACCGGAGATCGGGGTCAGTGAGCCGTCGGCCGCGATGGTGAAGCCGGAGACGGTGTTTTCGGTTTCGTTGACGTTGTAGAAGTGCTTTCCGTCCGGCGAGATGGTCGGGAAGCACGGCCCGGAGCCGCTCGCGACCCGCTCCAGCGGCGTCGAGGGGGTTCCGTCGCTGTGGAGGGCGAGCCTGACGATCTGGCCCTGCCGGTAGTCGCTGACGTAGAGGTTCTTGCCGTCGGGCGACACGGTCGACATCAGCAGACCGCTGGACGCCCCGATGTTCACCGGCTGCCCGACCTGCGCGGGGATCCCGTTGTCCGCCACCGTGTAGGTGGTGACGATGCCGCCCTTGTCGAAGAATCCGGTGCCGCTCGTGGCGTACATGTGCCGGCCGTCGGGGGAGAAGCTCAGTCCCATCGTGGTCGCGTTGCCCGGGATCAGGATCTTCGAGGTCTGCACCCGCGTCAGCTGCCCGCTGTCGGCGATCGCGTACACCAGGATCTCGCCGGAGCTGATGTTCGGCACGGTGTACAGGTACCGGCCGTTGGGAGAGGCCGCGACCACGAAGGCGCCGTAGCCGGAGGCGAACGGCGATCCCGGTACGCGCTGGGGCGCGGCACCCTCGTCAGCGCTGACGTTCACGCCCGCGAGGTTGTTGGACAGCACCCCGCCGACGTAGATGTGGCTCACGGCGGAGGACTGCGCGGCCACCGGGGCCCGGTCCGCGCCGAAGGCCGCCGGTGAGGAGGTGCCGAGCAGCGACAGCACCAGGGCGCCGGCCGCGGCGTATGCCAGGCGCCTGCGGCGCGTGGGGTGCGGTCCGGACCGACGCGGACAGGTGCCGGCGAGTTCGGAAGTGGTTGTGCTAGCCATGTCGTGCTCCATGAGGTTGTGGGGGCCGTGGAGTGGAATGTGTCGATGGCGCTGAACCGCGTAATGCGAACAGCGTCTTTGCGGCTCGTTCTCCACGATAGGAAAGGATCCGGTGCGCGCATGTCCAAAGAATTGGACACTCATTTCCGGGCTCGGGACGAAGGGGGCGAGAAGTACATTGGGCGCAGATGTCGACGCCGTCTGAACTGCAGGAATTGATCTGTTGACACGAATAAGGAAGATCTTTGAGAGAATTCCGGCTGGTCGTCGCGATTCCGGTGATCCAGGCCGCGCGAGCGCGCGACTTTTCGTCCGGGTTTCTTCATTTCCCCTGCTGGGCGAAGCGCAGGTCCGGGCCGGTTCGATGAAATCCGGTGACCGCGAATTTCATTGCCTGATCGTGCCGGTTTCGGCGACCGGGGCGGCGGGCTTCGGAAGCACGCCCGTGAACGCCGGGCGGGCCGGGCGATGGTCCGGCGCGCCCGGCGTCAGTGGATGCGCAGCGCCCGCATGCGGTTGTAGAGGGTGGAGCGGCTCACACCGAGTGCGCGTGCCGCCTCGCGCCTGTTCCCGTTCGCGGCCTCGATGGCGGCGATGATGACCTCACGTTCCGCCTGGCGGAACGGCGAGGCGGGCGAGGGGGCGCGGTGCGAGGCCGGCAGGTCCGAGGGAAGGATGTCCCCGGCCGTACGGATCTGGGCGAGGCCGCGCACCGTCCTGCGCAGTTCGGCCAGGTTGCCCGGCCAGGACTGGGCGGCCAGCACGCGCAGGGTCTCGGCGGTGAGGCGGATGCGGCCGAACGCCGAGGTCTCGGCCAGCATCTCCTGCGCCAGCTGCGGTATCTCGTGCCTGCGGCGGCGCAGCGGCACCAGGTCCTGGCGTGTGGCGCACACCCCCACCAGCGGCGCGTGCACTCCTTCGAGGTGCTCACCGAGCGTCGAGGTCAGGACGATCCTGCGCCGGGCGCCGGGGAGCGACTTGGCCAGCAGCATCGTCAACCGCTCGGACAGGAACTCGATGTTCTCCACGACGACGGCCGGCCCGTCCTTCTCCAGCAGCGTCGCGAGGGTCGCGGCCCACGGAGTCTCGCCCCGCAGGGCGGCCGCCGCCGCGTCGAGGGTGGTGGCGCCGGGGCCGGCCACCCGCCGTGCCTCGGTGGTCCGGCCGCTGCCGGGTTCGCCGACGACGAGCAGCGGCCCCTCGGCGGTCGCGCCGGTGCGGGACCTGCCGCGCCGGGTGCTGCGCTGCGGGACGATGTCGACGAGCACGCCGTCGGTGCCGTCGATCGTCGTGCAGATGAGCTGGACCGGGCGGCCGGAGGCCAGGGTGAGCCGGTGGGTCCGCTCGTGGGCGGGCCCCAGGGCGTCGGCGCATGCCTGGACGGCCGGGTGATCGGCGGGCTGGAGCAGGTCCAGCGCGGCCGGGTTGGCCAGGACGAGTCCCGGACCGAGGACGACGACCGCATGCCCGCGGTGGCGTGTCGCCGCCTGGAACGCGGCCAGCAGCCGCCGCTGGGCGAGGGGCGAGTCCTGCCGGAGCCGGTCCTCGATGTCCCGGGCCATGTGCCGGACCAGGGACGGCAGTACGGGGTGCTCCGCTCCCGCGGGGCAGCCGATGTTGACGACACCTTCGACCCGGCGGGTCACCGGATGGACGATCGGGTGCCCGAAACAGGAGAACGGATCGAAGGCCCGCATGAAGTGCTCGTGCCCGCGCACGAGCACTGCCTGGCCGGTCTCCAGCGTGGTGCCCAGCCCGTTGGTGCCCACCCGTTCCTCTTCGACCAGGACACCCGGTGCGATGCCGAGATCCGTGATCGCGTCACCGATCACCGCGTCGGTGTGGCGCGTGTCGAGGACACACGCCGTCCGGTCGGCGAGCAGCAGCACGACCGGAAACCCGTCGACCTCGTCCTGTGTCCGTTCCAGCACCGGATCCGCCGCGCGGGACAGACGGTCCTCCGCGTCGACCGTGCCCTGGACGAGACAGGGCGCCGCGTCCTCACGCACACCGTGGCGACGCGAGCGCGTCCATGACGACTCGATCAACGGTCGGACCTGCGCGGCCCCTCCTAAGGGAGCGGCGTTCATGCCGGCCCCTTGGGCTGGTGCCGGCTCCGGTCGACGGTCGAGCGGTTCCCGGAAGCGGCTCCGGACACCGAACGGCCGGCACGGCCCGGGCCCGCCGTCGGGCGCCCCTTGTGTCCCATGGCTGTCCCTGTACTCGATGCGGGCATGCTCCGCGTGCCTCCCGTGACTCGGCGGTGGGGTCCCACCGCCCACCTGATGCGGGAGAATCTCGTATCATATAAAAAATTTCAAGGGTCCTGACGGGATGGGCTGCGCGACAGCCCTGGTGTCGCGGTGGCTGCCGGGACGGATCGACGGGCCATCCATATCCGACAGACGTAGTATTTCGGGCGGGGGCGACATCCTCCCGAAGGAGGCAGATGGGCGGGTCAACCGCTGGAGCCGCGGAGGGAATGTACGCATCCGCCGACGTCGCGACCGCGGTGCTGGACGCGAGCGGCACGGTGGTGCGCTGGTCCCAGGCGGCTGAGGAGCTGCTGGGCTGGACCGCCGATGAGGTATGCGGCCGTCCGGTGAGAGACCTGTTCGCGGACGCCCCCACCCACGCGGCGGACGGCCCCCGCCTTCCCCTCGACGGCCGGGCGCTGCTGCGGCACCGCTCCGGCGATCCGGTCGACATCACCTACCGCGTGTTGCGTCTGCAGCCCTCCGCCGACTACCTCATGCTCGCCGCGCCCAGCCAGCGGGTGACCGACTGGGAGCAGGGCGCCCACGTCCTGGCCGGCCTGCTCAGCCAGGACCGCATCGCCTTCCGGGTGCACGACGCGGACCTGAACGTCGTACGGACCAACATTCCGCCGGGCGCGGCCGACGCGGACTCCGCATCCCCCTTCGCCGCCCGTCAGGTGCGGCAGACATCCGAGCGGGACACCGAGACGGCGCTGCGCCGCGTGCTGGAGACAGGTGTCCCCCTGGTGGGCGAGTACCTGGGCATGACGGCGCGGATCCCACAGCGGGACGAGGTCTCTCTGTCGGCCTTCCGGATGGGTGACGCCCAGGAGCCCCCGGCGGGTGTCGTGGCCCTCTACCTCGACACACTCGGTCAGCAACGGGTCCGCCGCGACCTGGCCCTGCTGCACCGGACCGCCACGCGGATCGGCGGCTCCCTGGAGGTCGCCCGGGTCGTGAGGGACCTGGTGGACATCCTCGTGCCCGCCTTCGGGGACCTGGCGTGGGTGGATCTCGCCGACGCCGTACCGGGCGGCGACGAGCCCCCCAGGCTGGCCGGCGGCGGGAAACTGCACATGCACCGCGCGGCGGTGGCCTCAGCCGGGGACAGCCCGTGGCCCGCCCATCTGCTCCGGCTCGGGCAGCAGACCCCGCCGGTGCCGCCCTCGGCCACGCTGCGGGCGGTCCAGGAGGGCCGGGCGGTGCTCCTGGACCGGACGGTGGTGGCCGACGTCCTCGGGAACGACGAGTCACTGGTCCGGCTGTTCGTCCCCGATCGCGGACACTCGGGTGTGTGGGCTCCCCTCTTCGCGCGCGGACTGGTGCTGGGAAACATCACGGTCTGGCGCACCGACCAGCCGGACCGGTACGACGAGCGGGACGCGGACCTGCTGGCCGAGATCGCCTCGCTGGCCGCACTGAGCGTGGACAACGCCCGCCGTTACACCCGCGAGCGCCGCTCGGTGCTGGCACTGCAGCAGCGTCTGCTGCCCCCGCCCACGGGCGACCATCCGGCGGCGGAGACGGCGGGCTTCTACGTGCCGGCCGGGGACGGCGCCGAGATCAGCGGCGACTGGTACGACGTCGTACCCCTGCCCTCCTTCCGGGTGGCCCTGGTCGTCGGCGACGTGGCCGGCCACGGGCTGTACGCCACCGCCACCATGGGCCGGCTGCGCACCGCCGTCCGGACGCTCGCCGACCTGGAGCTCGACCCCGTGGAACTCCTCACCCATCTCGACGACCGGGTGCAGCAGCTCACCAGGGAGTCCGACCCCGGCAGTCCCGTCGGCGCCACCTGTCTGTACGCCGTCCACGATCCCGTCACCGGGCGCTGTGCGATGGCGAGCGCCGGTCACCCGCCGCCCGTCGTGGTCCGGCCCGACGGCACCGCCGAGGTGATCGACGTCGTCCCCGGGCCGCCCCTGGGCGTGGGGGGCATGCCCTTCGAGATGGTCGTCGTCGACCTGGAACCGGGCAGCGTCCTCGCCCTCTACACCGACGGACTGATCGAACGGGAGGACGGCGACCTGGACGCCGGAGTGCGGTGGCTGGCGGACAGCCTCGCCGAGCTGTGCGGTCCCGACCGGTCCCTTGACGAGGCGGGCCGGACGCTGATGTCCCGGCTCCGCGGCACCTCGCACCGCGACGACGCCGCCCTGCTCCTGTCCCGGGTCCGGGCGATCACGGCGAACGACATGGCGCACTGGCAGTTCGCCGCGGACCCGGCCGCCGTGGCCCAGGCCCGACGGGTGGTCACCGAACAGCTGGCCGCCTGGGGGCTGGAGGAGATGGCCTTCACCACCGAGCTGATCGTCAGCGAGCTGTTCACCAACGCGGTCCGCTACGCCGGCGGCCCGGTCGGCCTGCGGCTGATCCGGGACGGCGTGCTGGTCTGCGAGATCACCGACCCCAGCAACACCCAGCCCCGCCTGCGCCGGGCCCGCTGGACCGACGAGGGCGGCCGCGGGCTGTTCCTCGTCGCCCAGCTCAGCGTCCGGTGGGGCTGCCGTTACGGCCGGCACGGGAAGACCATCTGGGCCGAGCAGTCGCTCACCCCCACGCCGGTCGACCTCGCCTCCCTGGTGTGACACAGGATCGCGATCGCGTGTCCGCCCCGTTCCCGCCCCACGAAGAAGACATTGACATGATATATATTATATACAAAACTAAAGCGACTGGTGAGTTCGACGAGATGTGCGCAAGCGCGGGACAGGAGTGTCGGCGGTGGCGGTCCTCGACGTGGGGCAGGAAGAGTGCACGCTCGTCGAGCCGGGACGGATGCTGATCGACGGTTCCTGGGTCCCCGCCCGCTCGGGCAGGACCGTGTCCGTGGTCGATCCGGGCACCGGCGACGTGGTCGCGCGTACCCCCGAGGGGGACGGGGTGGACGTCGACGCGGCGGTGCGGACCGCGAGGGAAGCCTTCGAGGACGGCCGCTGGACCCGGCTGTCCGGCGCGCAGCGGGCGGTGGTGCTGTGGCGGATCTCGGATCTGCTGGAGAAGCACGCCGACGAACTGGCGCGGCTGGAGAGCCTGGACGTGGGGATGCCGCTGCCTCAGGCGCGGGCGATGCTGGCCGAGGCGGTCGGCCAATTCCGCTACTACGCCGGCTGGGCGGACAAGTTCCACGGCCGCAGCGTGGAGATCGGACCCGCCGAGCGCCGCCTCCACGGCATCACGCTGAAGGAACCGGTCGGCGTCGCCGGAATGATCGTGCCGTGGAACGCGCCGATGCTCGCCGCCGCCCAGAAACTCGCGCCCGCCCTGGCCGCGGGCTGCGCCTGCGTCCTCAAGCCGTCGGAGGACGCGCCGCTCACCTCGCTGGCCTTCGGCCGCATCCTGCTGGATGCGGGGGTGCCCGACGGCGTGGTCAACGTGGTGACCGGGCGGGCCCTGGTGGGTGCGGCACTGGCCGCGCACGGCCAGGTGGACAAGCTCTCCTTCACCGGGTCCACCCATGTCGCCCGACTGGTCGTGGAGGCGGCTGCCGGCAACCTCAAGAAACTCTCCCTCCAACTGGCCGGCAAGTGCCCGGTGATCGTGCTGCCGGACGCCGACCTCTCCCAGGTGATCCCCGGCGTCGCCGCCGGCATCTTCTGGAACAGCGGTCAGGTCTGCACCTCGGGTGCGCGGCTGCTGGTCCACCGGGACGTCTACGACGAGGTCGTCCACGGAGTCGCGGAGTACGGCCGGTCGCTCAAGGTCGGCTACGCCACCGAGCCGGACGTCGATCTCGGCCCGCTCATCTCCTGCCGGCACCTGCACCGGGTCAGCCGGTACGTGGAGGACGGGATCGCGGCCGGCGCCCGTGTCGTCAGCGGGGGCAGCCGCATCGGGGAGAAGGGCTACTTCTTCGAACCCACGGTCCTGGCCGACGTCGACCCGACGATGCGGGTGGTCCGCGAGGAGATCTTCGGACCGGTGCTGGGCGCCATGCCGTTCACCGAGGTCGACGAGGCCGTGGCGGCGGCCAACGACACCGAATACGGCCTGGCCGGCAGCGTGTGGACCCGCGACGGCGCGAGGGCCTACTCCATAGCGCGCAGGCTGCGGGTCGGCCGGACCGGCATCAACGTCCACCGCGCCGGAGGCGTGCACATGCCGGTGGGTGGCTACAAGCAGTCCGGCTGGGGGCGGGAGAACGGCCCCGAGGCCATGGAGGAGTACCTGGACACCAAGTCCGTGGTGACCGTGCTGAACAGCTGAACGGACCGGAACTCCGGTCACGGAAGGCCGTCGGCCCTGCCGGCCCGCGACATCGTCCCTGCCCGGGGCCGGTCCCGGCCGGCGGTCGACCAGAACCGAGGAGATCGCATGCCCCACCCCTTCGACCCCTACAGCGTCCTGCCGCCCGTCGAGCGGTTCACGCTGAGCAGCGACGACATCGCCGACGGGCGGACCCTGGACGTCGCTCAGCGCAGCGGCCTGTTCGGCGGTCCCGGGCAGGACCGCTCCCCGCACCTGTCCTGGGCGGGGTACCCGGTCGGCACCCGGAGCTTCGCGGTGACCTGCTATGACCCGGACGCCCCGACGGGCAGCGGATTCTGGCACTGGGCGGTCCACGACATCCCCGCCACGGTGACCGAGTTGCCGGCCGGCGCGGGCGACGAGGGCGGGGCGAACCTTCCCGCCGGGGCCGGGATGCTCGCCAACGACGCGGGCCGGCGCAGCTTCCTGGGCGCCGCGCCGCCGCCCGGCCACGGTGCGCACCGCTACTTCTTCGTCGTGCACGCGCTGGACGTCGACACACTCGACCTCACCTCCGAGGCCACCCCCGCCTGGCTCGGCTTCCACCTCTTCGGCCACACCCTGGCCCGGGCCACGCTGGTCCCGGTCTTCGAGATCCCGGCCTGAGCGGGCGCCGGGCCGACGGCCAAGACGCCGGGACGGACGGCGGTCAGGACGCCGGTTCCCGTGTGTCCCACCGCCCCTGCCGTTCCAGTGCGTCCATCACCTGGCCGGCGCCCGCGTCGATGTGCCGTTCCATGAGTGTTCTCGCCCGGTGCGCCTCGTGCCGGCGCAGGGCGTCCAGCAGAAGGGGGTGCTCGTCGAGGGCCGCGTCGCCGCAGCCCTCGACCGCGGCGCAGAAGCGGCTGGGCACATGCGGGACCACGGCGTCGAGCAGCAGGGTCAGGCGGTGGGAGTCCGCCGCGAGGTTGATCCGGCGGTGGAAGGCGTGGCCGAGGTCGGTGATCCGTTCCTGGTCGCCGACGGCGACGGCCCGAGTGTGCGCCGCGAGGATCGCCTCCAGTTCGGCGACCGCTTCCGCAGTGATCCGTACGGCCGCCCGAGCGGCCAGCTCGCCCGCCAGCTGGGCCTGGGTCCAGAACAGGTCGTGCAGGTCCCTCCGGGTGAAGGGGGCGACGACGAAGCCGCGGCGAGGGACCAGTTGGACGAACCCCTCACTGCGCAGGGCGAGCAGGCCCTCGCGGACCGGGGTGTTGCTGACCCCGACCGCGGCGGCGATGAGGTCGATGCGCAGGAACTCGCCCGTGCGCACCTCGCCCGAGATGATCAGTTCGCGGACGTAGCTCGCCACCTCGTCGGGGATCGGCTTCCGCGTGATGCCGCGGTCCTTCACGTCGACTGCTGCTTCGGCCATCGTTGACTCCCGCCTCTTCGATGGATGAAGCATAATATTCGATCGATCACCTCCGGATTTCGTCCGCATGAACGGTAGGTCAGGTCTTGGGCGCGAACAGCGACGCCCCCGTGCCGGACCGGGGCGCGGGGGACGTCGTGTAGGGCGATCCGGTCAGGGCACCAGCGAGGTGCCGCGTCCGTCCGCGAAGACCTTGTCCGTCTTGACGGTCGCGGAGTCGTCCCGCACGAGCGTGCCGTCCGGCTGGACGTCGAACTTGTGCAGCGCCACGGTCGGCAGGCCGAAGCCGTCGGCGGGCACGCTGTCGGCGTCCCACAGCACCCTGCCGCTCGGCGAGAGCACCGCCATCTCCGGAGCGGTGCCCTCGGGGCCGCCTGCGAACGGACTGCCCGGCAGCTCCTTCAGCGCCCCGTCGTCCTGGATGGCGTAGGCGCTGATCGAGTTCGAGCCGGTGTTGGGCACGTAGAGGTACTTTCCGTCGTGGCTGGGGACCATGGCGTGCGGCAGGTTCCCCGCTTTGAACGGCGAGCCGGCGACCGGGGTGAGCGAGCCGTCGGCCGCGACGTTGAAGGCGGCCACGTCGGCGCCCATCTCGTTGGCGACGTAGAGGTGGCGGCCGTCCGGGGTGAAGGTGGCGAAGATCGCCCCGAGGTCGGTGGTGCTCTCCGTCTCCTGCAGGCCGCCCACCGTGCCGTCGTGGTTCAGCGCGTACCGCATGACCTGCTTCGCCCCGTAGTTGGTGACGTACAGGTTGCGGCCGTCGGGCGACACGGTCGGCATCGCCAGCGTGGCCGACCCCAGGGACTTCGGCGCGTCGACCGGCACGGGGGTGCCGTCCGGCTGGAACGCGAACACCTGCACCTTGCTGTCGAGGAGGCCCACGGTGACATAGCCGTACTTGCCGTCGGGCGAGAACGCCATGTCGACCGGCATGTCGGCCAGCGTGGCGGTCGACGGAAGGGCCGTGAGCCTGCCGTCGGCGCCGATCGAGTAGCCGCGCAGCTTCTTGTCGCCGCCGGGCGCGTACATGAACTTGCCGTTCGGCGACGGGACGACCGCCCAGTCGCCGGAGCCCGTTCCCTTGGTCGTCTGCACGAACCGGGGCTTCGTGCTGTCCGAGGCGGTGTAGGAGTCGATCCCGTCGCTCAGGAACCCGTGCAGGAAGATGCGGTACGTCGAGTCGGTGCCGGCCGCTGCGGGTGTCCCGTCGGCGGCCACCGCCGTCGAGGAGATCGTCGCCGATGCGAGCAGCGTCATCATGGCACCGGCCGCCACCATGAGCCGCCGGGGCGACGTGCGCCGCGTACGCCGTCGAAAGGTCTTCCCGGCGGGGTCGTCCGACATGTGGTTCTCCGCGTTCCAGGTCATCAGTCCACCTGCGCCTCTCGCGTCGTCGAATTGCGGGGGAGCGGTATTTCCGTACCGCCGGGGAAGAACGTTAACGGCAGGTTTCCGAGCCGGATGTCCAGAAAGTTGGACACGGTATCGGGGTGGCCGGAAACGTTCCGCACGCACCCTGCCGGAAACGGGTGAAACCCGGTCGTCCGGGACGACCGGGTTTCGGATGCCGGATTTGCGGCGGCGGTATGCGCACCGGAATACGGAAGGGCGCCGGGGCGCGCACCGCTACGTCAGATCGGCCATTGGACGCGCTTGACCTCGAAGAATTCGCGGAAACCCTCCTCGCCGCATGCACGTGCCGGACGCCACGCATTCGAGTTCGGTCCGTACTTGCTGTGGTCGGCGACAGGGACTCGCCGCCGCCACGTTTCGATACGGAATAACCTCGACCGCCGGTACGAAAAATACCCGCGGGGGCGACCTCGGCGCTGTTGTCGACGCCGGTGATCGGCGTCGCGCCCCGCTTTATGGCCCGCCCCGGAAAGCCTTTCGGGCATCGCAGGTCTCAGCGGTCCAGGAGTGTGATCACCGACTTCGTCTCCAGGTACTCCTCGACGCCCTCGGGCCCGTTCTCCCGGCCCCAGCCCGACTGCTTGAAGCCGCCGACGGGCATCTGGACCCCGCCCGCACGATGGACGTTGATCCCGATGCGTCCCGTGCGCAGCCGGCGGGCGATGGTGTGGGCGCGGGAGACGTCGCGGGTCCACACACTGCCCGCGAGGCCGTACTCGGTGTCGTTGGCGGCGGCGACGGCCTGGTCCACCTCGGTGAACGACATCGCGCTCAGCACCGGTCCGAAGATCTCCTCGCGGACCACGCGCATCGACTGGTCGACGTCGGCGAGGACCGTGGGCTCGAAGAAGTAGCCCTTGTCGCCGATGCGGTTGCCGCCGCCGACGACCCGCGCACCGCACTCGACGCCCTCCGCCACGTAGCCCGTCACACGCTCGAGCTGCCGGCGGGAGGCCAGCGGGCCGAGGTCCACACCGGGCTCGGTGCCGTAACCGATCTTCAGCGACCGGCCGTACTCCGCGATTCCCCGGACGACCTCCTCGAAGACGTCCTCGTGCGCGAACAGGCGCGTCCCGGAGGTGCAGATCTGCCCGGTGTTCCAGAAGGCGCCGAGGGCGACGCCCGGGATCACCTCGGCCAGGTCGGCGTCGGGGAGCACGATCACCGGGGACTTGCCGCCGAGTTCGAGGGCGAGCTTCTTCAGGTTGCCGGAGGCGGCCTCCACGATCAGCTTGCCGACCTGGGTGGAGCCGGTGAAGCTCAGCTTGTCCACCTGGTCGTGGGCGACCAGCGCGATGCCCGCAGTGGCGTGGCCGGTGACGATGTTGACCACACCCTCGGGAACCCCCGCCTCCAGCAGGAGTCCGCCGAGGGCCAGTACCGACAGTGAGGCGTCCTCCGAGGGCTTCGTCACGCAGGTGCAGCCGGCCGCGAGCGCCGGCGCCAGCTTCATGGACGCTCCGAGGAGTGGGGCGTTCCACGACACGATCATCCCGGCGACGCCGACCGGTTCCTTCAGTGTGATGCCCTGGAGGCGGCGCTCGGCCGGTCCGATCTCCACGGTCCGGCCGTGGATCTTGTCCGCCCACCCGGCGTAGTAGCGGAACTGACTGACCGCCTCGCCGACCATCGCCCGCGCCTGCGGCACCGGCATGCCCACGTCCATGCTGTCCAGCAGGGCGAGTTCGTCCGCGTGCTTCTCCAGCAGTTCTGCGACGCGCCAGAGCACCACGCCGCGCTGGGCGCCGGACAGGCGCCGCCAGCGCTCGTCCTCGAAGGCACGCCGGGCGGCCAGCACCGCTGCGTCGACATCGGCGGCGCCGCTGGTGGGAATGTGCGCGACGATCTCGCCCGTGCCCGGGTCCTCCACGGGGAAGGCGGCACCGGACAGCGACGGTACCCAGCGTCCGTCGATGAGCATGCGCTCCGGCTCGATGAGCGGGCCGGTCCTCGGCGCCACGTTGTCCTGTGCCATGGCCATCTCCTTCTGGAGGCGCGGCTGGTTGCTCGAAGTCTTCGCTGCCGAGACCGCCGAGAACCAGTGAGGTGAGCGAGGGGAGGGAAATCCGGGGCGGACGGCACGCGCACGTGTGCGCCGGGTCGATGTCGCGGTCTTCGCCCTCACGAGCCGGAAGAGTGGCGACTGTGCGACGTGCCGCTGCGCCCTCCGTCCGGGCGGGGCGGCGCCAGTGGAGCGTAAGCGCCGGCATCTCTACCGTCAACATTATATATGGAGTGGCGTCGATCGGTCCGTGAGTGCACTTCCTCAGCGCACCGGAAGGGCGGGGGCGACGGCTCACCGGCCTCCGATGCCGCCGGCCGCGCCGGGCTGCGGGCCCCCGGCCCCGAGGGGGCCGGCCCTGTCCCCGGACAGCTCCGTCGAGGGGCCGGGAACGGCCCATTGTGGGCGCCGGTGACCCATGCGAATCTCGATCCCGTGCCCGACGGACGTGCCGGACGTCCGAGTAGGCGAGAGAACCGATTCGTACAACACACCCCTTCCCGCCCTCCGGCGCACGGCATTCGGTGCACCATTCCGGACGGCTCGGTGGCGACGGGGGGACCGGGAGCGTATCGCTCCCAGAGGAGATGACGGCAAAATGGCCAGTGACACTGTCAAGTCGGTGCGCATCAAGGCGTGGGACTGGGACATCGCGGCGGACATCTACTTCCCGCCGGGTTTCGACGAGAAGCGGACGTACGCGACGGTGATCAGCGCGCACCCGACCGGCAGCTGCAAGGAGCAGACGTCGGGCAACGTGTATGCGACGGCGCTGGCCGCGGAGGGTTTCGTGGCGGTGGCGTTCGACGCCAGCTTTCAGGGTGCCAGCGGCGGCGAGCCGCGGTTCGTGGAGGACCCGGCGTTCCGCGTGGGCGACTTCAGCTTTGTGATCGACTACCTGGTCACGCAGCCGTACGTGGACGAGAACCGCATCGGTGTGCTCGGTATCTGCGGTGGCGGCGGTTACGCGATCAACGCCACGATGACGGAGCGGCGGATCAAGGCGCTCGGCACGGTCGTGGCGGGCAACGTCGGCCGGCTGATGCGCGAGGGCTTCGTCAACTACGACCCGATGGCCGCCCTGGAGGCCATCGCGGCCCAGCGTACGGCCGAGGCCCGTGGGGCGGACGGTATGGTCAACGACCTGCTGCCGTCGTCACCGGAGGCGGCCGAGCAGGCCGGTCTGACGGAGATCGACCTGTGCGAGGCGGTGGAGTACTACAAGACCGATCGCGGTAGCGCGCCGCACGGTGCCACCAGCTTCCTGTTCTCGCGGCAGGCGGCGCTGGTGAACTGGGACGCCTTCGACCGGGCCGAGGTGCTGCTGACCCAGCCGATGTGCGTGGTGGTCGGTGACCGGCCGGGCGCCTTCGGTTCCTACCGGGCCGGTCTCGAGATCTACGGCCGTGCGGCTTCGAAGGACAAGGAGCTGGTCGTCGTCGAGGGCGCGTCGCACTACGACCTCTACGACAAGGAGAAGCCGGTCTCCGTGGCGCTGGAGCACTTGATCCCGTTCTACCAGAAGCACCTCTGACAGCACCGGATCGCGAGGGGCGTCGTCCCGTCACGGACAGCGGCCTGCCGCCCGGCCCCGGGCGGCAGGCCGCTGTCGTGTGACCGGTTGCCGGACGCGGCCACGCCCGGCCGCCGGTCACTTGCCCCACAGCTTCTTGTACTGGTCGCGGTAGTCCTTGACCACGTCGGGGAACGTGTTCCCGGACGGCTTCGCCGGGACGTTGTCGAAGCTCTTGGACCACACCATGGGCCGGGGGTACTTCGTGTCCTCCCGCAGCGCGCTGTCCTGCTGACCGGTGAAGACGCGGGCCAACACGTCGAGGGTGCGCCACCCCTCCTCGCCCTGGTCGAGGGCCACGGAGGCGGTGAGCAGGCCGGTGGAGAGGGACGGGATACTCGCCGGGGCGGGGGCCAGCGAGTACGTCTTGGGGAGGGTGACGCCGGCGGATCGCGCGGCGGAGAACAGGTTGGTGCCCATCCCGTCGTAGCCCACGAACAGAGCGTCCATGCCGGAGTGTGCGCGCACGAAGTTCACGATGTCGCTTCCGGCGGTGGTCCCGAGCGACTGGGCCGACACCGCGGTGTCGGCCAGCGTGCAGGACGGGCACCGCCTCTTGATCTCCCGCTTGAACACCTCCACGTACTTGTTGATGATCGTGTAGCCCTGGATGTCGGCGATGCCGATGGTTCCCGGCTTGCCCATGTCGGCAAGCATCTTGTCCGCGATCGCCGTGGCGAGCTGCCCCAGGGCGTCGACGCCGTAGATCTGCATCACGATCGGGCCGCCGGAGGGGTCAGGGGCGGTGTTGGAGATCACGGGTATGTGCGCCGCCTTGAGCTTGGCGAGCTGGTTGGCGACCGGCGCCACTTCCACCGTGTTGATGATCACCGCGTCCGGGTGCAGCGCGATGGCCTGGTCGAGGGCCTGCTGGAAGAGCTGCGGAGTGGGCGCCTTCGGCTGGATGAACTTCAGCTTCCAGCCGAGGAGTTTCACGGCCTCGGCCATCTCGTTCTGCATGATGATGGTGCCGAGCCCGCCCGGTCCGGCGCCGATGTTCACAATCGTCTTGCCCCTGGGAATCGGTTTGCCGACGGGCTGGGTGATGCCGATGGACGTGGGGGCCTGCCGATAGCCCTCGGCGTCGGCCGTCGCCGCCTTGATGCCGGCGTTGTCGGCCGCGGTGGCGGTCCTGGACTCGGCCTGGTGCCCGCCGCACGCCGTCAGCAGAAGGGACAGCGCGGTGGCCGAGCCGGCCAGCGCCGCCGCGTAACGGGCCCGGCGGCCCGATCTGATGGACTTCGCCATGTTCGCTCCTTGGCAAGCGGGTGTGATCAACAGGTGTGATCGGTCGGTGTGACCGGTGGGTGTGATCAGAGGGCGTGGGGGACCAGGCGATCGGGCTCGGAAACCGGCGCCTCGTTCTTCTCCCCCCGTAGCTGCCGGGCGTTGGCACGTATCCAGGAGCGGGCGCGGATCGCCTGCTCCAGGTTCGAGGCGCCGAGGGCGAGCAGCAGGACGACACCGCTGAACATGCTCTGCGCCCATGGCGCGCCCCCGACGAGGAAGATGCCGTTGGTGCCGGTGGTGATCAGCAGGACCGAGACGACGGTTCCCCAGGCGTTGAACCGGCCGCCGAACTGCGTGGCGCCGAGGAACGCCGCCGCGTAGGCGTCCAGGAGGTAGGGCGGACCGATGTCGGGGGTGCCCGACTGGACGGACGAGGCGAGCAGGACCCCCGCGACGCCGACGGCGAAGCCGGCCACGATCAGACTGACGAACCTCAGCCGTCGCACGCGCACGCCGACCAGTTCCGAGGCCCGCTCGCTGAACCCGAGGGCGTAGATACGGCGGCCCGTGACGGTGTACGTCTGGAAGAACCAGATGTAGACCGCCACCGCCAGCATCAGGAAGAGCGGCACATAGAGTCCGGAGACACCCGTGGTCGCCACCTTGCTGAAGGGGCCGACGAGTTGCGTCCCGGTGATCGACTGCACCGAGAGGATCTGGCCGGCGGTGGCGAACAGCGCGCCGCTCGCGAGGGTGCCGATGAAGGAGTCGATGCGGGCGCCGACCACCACGACCCCGTTGAACACACCCATCGCCAGCGCGACGAGCAACGTGACCACGATCGCGGGGACCACGCCCCACCCCTGCTCCACCAGCAGCCACGCGACCAGCATGTTCGACAGACCCATGGCGTTGCCGATCGACAGGTCGAAGGTGCGGGCGGACAGCGGCACCACCAGGGCCAGGGCCATCAGTCCCGGCACCGCCATGCCGTTGAGCACGGAACGCACCGTGGTCATGGTCGGGAAGGTGTCCGGTGCCCAGACCGAGAAGACGATCACCAGCGCGAGCAGCACGTAGACGACGCCGACGTTGGTGAAGCTGAGGTGACGCAGCCAGGTCGGTCGCGTCCGGCCGCGCTCGCCTCCTCCGGCTGCGGTCGTCTCGTCAATCCTGCTCATCGTGTGCCCCTTCGACTGCGTAGGCGATTGCTGATTTGGTCATGCGGTCACCGCTGAACTCCCCGGCGACCCGGCCGTCCCGCAGGGCGACGACGCGGTCGCAGCAGGCGAGGAGGTCCTCGGTGTCGGAGGAGGCCATCACGACGGCGAGGCCGTCGGCGGCGCGGCGGCGCAACTCGTCGTAGATCACGTTCCGGGCGCCGATGTCGATGCCGGCGGTCGGCTCGGACAGGACGAGGACCTTGGGGCGCACGGACAGGGCCCGGGCCAGGACGGCCTTTTGCTGGTTGCCGCCGCTGAGGGTGGAGATCGGCCGCGGCGCGTGCGCGAGGTCCCCGTGTACCGAGGTGAGCCAGTCCCGTGCGAAGTGCCGCTCGGCGGCGGGCGCCACCACCCCTCGGGAGCGGATGGCGGCAAGGGCGCCGAGCGAGACGTTCTCCGTGGTGCTGAAGCCGTCGACGACGCCCTCGGCGCCGCGGTCCGCCGGTACGAGCACGACGCCGAGCTGCCGAGCGCGCCGGATCGACAACTGCTCGACGGCCACGCCGTCGACGGCGAAGGAACCGGTGACGCCGTCCGTGTGGGCGCCGGCGAGGACGTACGGCACCTCCTCGCGGCCCGAGCCGAGCAGTCCGGCGATGCCGACGATCTCGCCGGCGCGGACGCGCAGGTCCAGCCCGCGCAGACAGCGTCCACGCAGCTCGCCGACCTCCAGCGCCGGGGGCTCCTTCCCGGGGCTCGCCGATGTGGTCCTGGCCGGCGCGGCAGCCGGTGCGGAATCCGCCGACTTCTCCGCCGAACCGACGATCACATCGACCAGGCCTTCCATCGTGACGTCCCCGAGGGCGCCGTCCCACACCTTGCGGCCGTCGCGCAGCACCGTGGCGTGGTCGGCGACGGCCATCACCTCGTCCAGGCGGTGCGAGACGAGCACGACGGCGGCGCCGGTGGAGCTGATCTCGCGGATCAGCGCGAACAGCCGGTCCACCTCGTGCGCGGCGAGGGCGGCCGTCGGCTCGTCCAGCACCAGGACGCCCTGGGAGTCCTGCCAGTCGGCGAGCGCCCGCACGATCGCCACGACGGCCCGCTCCGGGGGCGATGCCTGGGACAGGGGCATCGTGGGGTCGAAGTGGAACCCGAACTGGGCCAGGAGTTCCCGGGACCGCCGGGCCTGCTCGCGCCAGGCGATGCGACCGAACGAGGCGCGCTCGTAGCCGGCCGCGAGGCCGATGTTGTCGACCGCTCCGAGCTCCGGGACGATGCCCAGGTCCTGGTGGACGAAGCGCAGTCTCCTGTGCTGCGCCTCCGGTGCGTCGCCCAGGGTCAGCGGTTCGCCGAACACGGTGGCCCGCGCGCCCGCGTCCGGCGTGTGTACACCCGCGAGACACTTGATCAGGGTGGATTTGCCCGATCCGTTGTGGCCGAGCAGGGCGTGCACCGACCCGGGCCGTACGTCGAAGTCGACGCCCGCCAGCGCCCTGACACCCGGGAAGGTCTTGGAGACGTTGCTCAGCCGCAGAGCGCGGTCGGCGGTGGTCCGCGCCGCTTCGCGATCGGGAGGGAGACCGCGCAGGACCCCGGGCCCGGGGCGGTCGGTATCCGTTGTGCCCATGAGATCCGCTTTCTTGGGATGACCTGCGCGACCCGACGAGAGCACAGGTGTAATATGAAGTAAAATATTTTCTGGCTGGATGGAAGTAAGCCTCGGACGGAAGGGTGGGTACCGGCCCGACCGGCCGACGACACGTGCGCCGCCGCCGGTGGGGGAGCGCGGGGGACGGGGAGAGTACGGCGGCAGACGGCGAGCGGCAACGCCGCGGACGCCGTCGAGAACCGGTCCGGTCCGACCCCGGAGGCTTCTCCCGGACCGCGCGCGACGAGGGCCGGCGACACGCACGCGACCGGCGTGAACGGCCGACCGCGCGTCCCGTCATGCGCGCAGCGCGGGGGCGTGCGCGCGGCCGGTGGCCACCCTCTTCGTCATAACGCGCGCCCGTGCATCGCACGCACCTTCCTGGGGGTCGTCGGGTTGCGGGCGTCTGGCCCTGGCGGACCGGGCAGGCCGGCGACCCGTGCTTTATTTGCGCACAAGCTCCCCGGATCAGGAAGACGTCCGCACAGGAGTGTCCAAGAACCTGGACACCCGGTTTCCGGAGGACCCGGCGCCGGTTGCTCCGGGGACACGGCACACGGCACTGCCCGGAGGCGGCACGGCGGGAACGCCTCCCGGGGCCCGGATCACCCCTCGCCGTTGTCGGCCCCGCTGGATCGCGGACCGGGCCGGCCCTCCCGTTCCCGCCAGAGCCCGCGCTCCTCCAGCACCCCGACGAGCCGGTCGGCGCCCGCCAGGATGTGCTCGCGCATCAGCTCCCCCGCACGGCGGGCTTCGTGCCGGCGCAGGGCCTCGAGCAGTTCGGGATGTTCGGTGCGGGTGGCCGCCACCTGCCCTTCGATCGCCGCGTAGAAGCGGTTCGGCAGATGCCGGACGGTGGAACGGAGCAGTAGCGCGAGTCGGCGCGCGTCGGCCGCGAGGTTGATCTCACGGTGGAAGAGGTGGCCGAGATCGGCGATGCGCTGCGCCGCCGCAGTCTCGACGGCCGCCTGGTACTCGTCCAGCACGGCCTCCAGACGGCTGATCTGCTCCGGGGTGATCCGCCGCGCCGCGCGGGCGGCCAGTTGCGCGGACAGCTGGGCCTGGGCCCAGAAGAGGTCGCGCACGTCCTGCCGGCTGAACGGCAGGACCATGAAGCCCCGGCGCGGGACGAGCTGGAGGAACCCCTCGGACCGCAGGACGAGCAGACCCTCGCGGGCCGGTGTGCTGCTGACACCGGCCGCCTCCGCGACGCGCTCGACGCGCAGGAACGCTCCCGGCCGGACCTCGCCCGAGATGATCAGCTCGCGCACATGACTCGCCACCTCCATGGGGAGAGGCTGCCGTCCGACGGCTCGATTCCGGTGATGTGCCGCGTCGTAGGTCGTCATGAGTCCGTCCGTCCTCCCGGATATGAACGCCGAGCGGCCCCCGTTGAGCCGCATCACCGCTCTTGCTTGTGCATAATATATTTTGTATCTTCCCTCTGCTTGGTACTCACAGCGAAAGGACATCCCATGGCCGGCCTTTACTTCGAGGAGTTCGAGCCCGGTGCCGTCATCGAGCACGCCAACCGGCGCACGGTCACCGAGACCGACAACGTCCTGTTCAGCACCCTCACGCTGAACCTGGCGCCGCTGCACCTCGACGCGGAGTACAGCAAGAACAGCATCCACGGCCAGCGCCTGGTGAACAGCCTGTTCATCCTGGGCCTGGTCTCGGGCATCACCGTCCCGGAGACGACCCAGGGCACCACGCTGGGCAACCTCGGCTTCCAGGAGATCAAGTTCCCCAAGCCGGTCTTCCACGGCGACACCATCCATGTGCGCACCGAGATCGTCGACAAGCGCGAGTCCAAGAGCCGTGACGACTCCGGGATCGTCACCTTCCGCCACCTCGGCATCAACCAGCGCGACGAGATCGTCTGCGACGCCCGCCGGGTGGGCCTGATGCTCAAGCGTTCCGCCGCCGAGCAGGCGACCGCGGCGTCCGCCTGAGGGCGCGGGCCAGGAAAGAGGAGCCATGCGAGACACCAGCCCGTTCGCCGCGCCGCGCGACCCCGTGTGGGTCCCCGGCGAAGCCGAGCGCGAGCGCAGCCGCCTGCTCATGGCCATGCGACGGTGGGGGTACGGCACGCTGGAGGAACTGCACCGTGAATCCGTCAAGGATCCCGAGTGGTTCTGGCGGGCCGTGGTCGAGGACCTCGGCATCGACTTCGCCGAGCCCTTCCGGCGGGTCCTCGACGAGAGCGAGGGCAAGCCGTTCCCGCGGTGGTTCACCGGCGGAGTCTTCAACGCGGCCGAGGTGTGCTCCCACCGCCACGCCACGGGACCGCTCGCCCAGAAGACCGCCGTGGTCTACGAGGGCGACGGAGGACAGCGCCGTACGCTGACCTTCGCCCAACTCGACACCGAGGTGCGGCGCTTCGCCGCCCACCTCACCGGCCTCGGCGTCGCGCGCGGGGACCGGGTCGTGCTCTTCCTCCCCGTCGTCCCCGAGGCCACCGTCGCCTTCCTGGCCTGTGCCATGATCGGGGCGATCTCGGTCCCGGCCTTCACCGGGTACGGAGCCGAGGCGCTCGCCACGCGGCTGCGGGACTCGGAGGCGGTGGTCCTGGTGACCGCCGACGGGACCACCCGCCGCGGCAAGCGCGTGCCGCTGAAGCAGACCGCCGACGAGGCGCTCGCCGCCGCGCTCACGGTCAGGCACGTCGTGGTGGTCCGCCACCTCGCCGACGGCGTCGACATGCGCGAGGGCCGGGACGTCTACTGGGACGAGCTGGAGCCGGACCCGGACCCGGTCGAGACCGTCGCCACCGACCCCGATGACCCGCTGACCATCGTCTACACCTCCGGTACCACGGGCGCCCCCAAGGGCATCGTGCACTCCCACGCCGGTCTGGCCGTGAAGGCCGCCTCGGACTTCGGCTACGGGTTCGACGTGCACAGCGACGACGTCATCGCCTGGATCAGCGACATGGGCTGGCTGGTGGGGCCGTTGCTGATCATGGGCGGTCTCCAGCTGGGCGCCACCGTCGTGTTCACCGAGGGCGTGCCCAACCACCCCACGCCGCAGCGGCTGTGGGAGATCGTGGAGCGCAACGGGGTCACCGTGCAGGGCGTCGCCCCCACCGCCATCCGCGCCGTGATGGCGGCAGGCGACACGACGTTCGGCGACCTCGGTACCCTGCGCGCGTTCGTCTCCACCGGGGAGGCATGGGACGAACCCACCTGGCACTGGCTGTTCGAGACCGTGGGCGAGTGCCGGCGGCCGATCATCAACTACAGCGGCGGCACCGAGGTGGGCGGCGGTCTGCTCAACAGCTACCCGTTCCTGCCCATGGCGCCGGCCTCGTTCAACGGGCCGCTGCCCGGCATCGACCTCGCCGTCCTGGACGAGGACGGAAAGCCCGTCGTCGGCGGGATCGGCGAGCTGGCGGTGCTCAACACCTTCCCGGGCATGACGCACGCCTTCTGGCAGGACCGCGAGCGCTACCTGGAAACCTACTGGGACCGCTGGGACGGCATCTGGGTGCATGGCGACCTCGCGGGCGTCGACCCGGACGGGACCTGGCGCATCCACGGCCGGTCCGACGACACCATCAAGGTGTCCGGCCGCAGGGTCGGGCCCGCCGAGATCGAGGCGTCCCTGCTGAAGGACCGCAGGATCGTCGAGGCCGCCGTCATCGGCGTCCCCGACCCCCGGCGCGGACAGCGCGTCGTGGCCTTCGCCGTGACCGGCGGCCCCGACATCGACGAGGACGACCTCACGGCCACCGCGGTGCGCAACGTGGGCCGTTCCTTCGCACCGACGCTGCACGTGGTGGCGACGCTGCCGAAGACCAAGAACGGCAAGATCATGCGCCGCGCCATCCGCGCCCGCCACCTCGGCGCCCCGACGGGCGACCTCTCGTCGCTCGACCCCCAGACCCCCCTGGACGACATTCCGGTCCTCGAAGGAGAGAACTGATGGCCACAACCGAACCCGGCGACCTCGAACTGATCCGGAAGTCGGTGCGTGAACTGGCACGCCGCTTCGACCTGGAGTACTGGCGCGAGAAGGACAAGAAGCACGAGTACCCCTGGGAGTTCGTCAAGGCGTTCGCCGACGGCGGCTGGCTCGGCGCGATGATCCCGGAGGAGTACGGCGGTCTCGGCCTCGGTGTGACCGAGTCGGCCATCATGATGACGGAGATCGCGGAGTCCGGCGCCGGCATGAGCGGCGGTTCGGCGATCCACTTCTACGTCTTCCCGCCGGCCCCGATCCTGCGCTACGGCTCCGAGGAGATGAAGCGCGAGTACCTGCCGAAGCTCGCCCGGGGCGAGATCCTCATGGCGTTCGGCGTCACCGAGCCGACGGCGGGGGTGGACACCTCCCGCATCCGCACCAGGGCCGAGAAGGTCGACGGAGGCTGGGTGGTCAACGGCCAGAAGGTCTGGATCACCAACGCGCAGAACGCGCACAAGATCCTGCTGCTGGCCCGCACCTCGCCGCGTGACGAGAACAAGCCGCTGGACGGCATGACCCTCTTCTTCACCGACCTGAACCGCGAGCGGATCACCGTCCGCGAGATCGACAAGCTCGGCCGTGCCGCGATCGACTCCAACGAGCTGTTCATCGACAATCTCGAGGTCCGCGACGACGAGGTGGTCGGCGAGGTCGGCCAGGGCTTCCGCTACCTGATCGACGGCCTCAACCCCGAGCGCATCGTGGTGGGCATGGAGGGCATCGGCCTGGGCCGGGCCGCACTGGATCTGGCGAGCAAGTACGCCAACGAGCGGGTCGTCTTCAACCGTCCCATCGGCAAGAACCAGGCCGTCGCCCACCCGCTCGCCGACTCCTGGATCCGGCTGGAGGCGGCCGAGCTGGTCTGCCTGAACGCGGCCCGGCTCTTCGACGCCGAGCAGAACTGCGGCAAGGAGGCGGCGGCCGCGAAGTTCCTGGGCGCCGAGGCCGGTTTCCAGGCCTGCGACCGCGCGATGCAGACCCACGGCGGGTTCGCCTACGCCAAGGAGTACCACGTCGAGCGGCTGTGGCGGGAGGCGCGGCTGCTGCCCAACGCGCCGTTCTCGCAGGAGATGGTGCTCAACTACATCTCCACCAAGGCGCTCGGGCTCCCCAGGGCCTACTGACCGGGCGGCACCGCACGGTGCCCCCGCCGCTTCCGAGAAAGACGACACTCCGGCGCGGACCGGGGGGATACCCGCCCCCGGTCCGCGCCGGAGGCGTCCGTGACCGCTCAAGAAGACGAGGACGAGATGCATGAGATGGTGATCCGCACACGGGACGACGGCCTTGCCGGTGGTGTGGAACGGGTCGGCGTGCCCGCCGGTGGCCGCGGATGAGCGGCCCGCTGAGCGGTGTGCGCGTGGTGACGCTCGCCGGCATGGGCCCCGTGCCCTTCGCGGGGATGCTCCTGGCCGACATGGGCGCCCATGTGGTCCGGGTGGCCCGGCCCGTCCACCGGCCGGCCCGGGAGCTCAGCCAGACCGACGGCATGCGGCCGGAGCACGACCTGGCCAACCGCGGCGTGGACACCGTCGCCGTCGACCTCAAGGACCCGGGCGGAGTGGAGTCGGTGCTCCAGCTCGCCGAGGCCGCGGACGTCTTCGCCGAGGGCTACCGCCCGGGCGTGGCCGAACGCCTCGGTCTCGGGCCGGAGGCGGTGCTGGAGCGCAACCCCGCCGTCGTCTACGCCCGGCTGACCGGCTACGGCCAGAGCGGACCGATGGCGAGGACGGCGGGCCACGACATCAACTACGTCGCGCAGTCCGGAGCGCTGCACGCCATGGCCCGCCACGGTGAGGCGCCCAGGCCGCCCGTCAACCTGCTCGGCGACTACGCGGGCGGCGGGACCATGGCCGCGTACGGCATCGTGTGCGCCGTCCTGGAGGCACGGACCTCGGGGCGCGGCCAGGTCGTGGACGCGGCGATGATCGACGGCGTGGCCCTGCTGACGGCGAAGCTGCAGGGACTGCGGGCCGCCGGCCTGTACGACGACGAGCCCGGCACCAACTACCTCGACTCCGGCGCCCCGTTCTACGACACCTACCGGTGCGCGGACGGCCGCTACCTCGCGGTGGGCGCGCTGGAGCCGGACTTCTACCGTGAGTTCGTCTCACGTCTCGGCGTGGACGTCACGGGCTGGCCGGCCCAGGACGACCGCAGCGCCTGGCCGAAGCTGCGCGAGCTCATCGCCGCGGCGATCGCGGCCAGGACGCGGGCGGAGTGGGCGGAGATCTACGCCGGCACCGACGCGTGCGTGACGCCGGTGCTCTCCTTCGACGAGGCGGCCGACGATCCGCACAACCGCGGGCGGCGGATGTTCCAGCGGGTCGGCGACGTCCTGCACCCCTCGCCGGCGCCGCGGTTCAGCCGGACGCAGGCGAGGCTGCCCGCCGCCCCTAGCCCCGAGCCCGTGGACCTGCGGCAGCTGATCCGGTACTGGAACCCGGGGCGCGGCTGAGACCCGCCGAGAACGGGGGGAGGGGGTACGGACACCGTCCGTACCCCCTCCCCCCGTTCTCGGCGGCCGGCCTCGTCAGTCGTCCGCGAAGAGGACCCCGGCGGCGAGCAGCTCCTCGACACGGGCGTCGTCGTACACCTCGCCGGCGATCTCACGGGTGTGCCGGCCGACGCGTGGGGCGACGCCTCCGCGGTCGGGCCGGGTTCCGGCGAACCGCCACGGCGGGCGCAGCAGTGAGACGCCGTTGTTCTCCGGCTCGAACAGCTCCAGCCACTGGGTCTGCGGGTGGCTCATGACGCCCGACATGGTCAGGACAGGGGCGAACGGGACGTCCGCGTCGGTGAGCCGCTTCTCCCACTCGGCCGCCGGCCGGGTGAGGAACTCGGCCTTCACGACCTCCACGAGCGTGAAGTAGTTGCGCTCGCGCTCCGGGTAGGTCGCGAAGCGCGGATCCTCGCCGAGGTCGTGGCGGTCCATCGCCCGGAGCAGACAGTCCCAGAACTTCTGCGAGGACGACAGGTGGATGGCGATGTCCTCGCCCGAGGCGGTCTTGAGACAGAAGTTCTGCGCCTGCGGATGCCGGCTCTCCCTGCTGGGATCCTGGCCCCCGTCTTCGAAGTACTGGCTGACCGCGTCGGCGGTGAGCGTGCTGACGGCCTCCATGACGGAGGTCTCCACGTGCTGGCCGGCGCCGGTGGCGTTTCGGCCGATCAGGGCCGCGAGGATGCCGGTGGCCGTGGCGACACCGGTGATCAGGTCGGCGAGGATGGTGCCGGACAGCTGGGGGGCGCCGGCGTCGCCCAGCAGGGAGTACAGGCCGCCGAACGACTGCCCGATGGTGTCGTAGGCGGGGCGCTGGGCGAGCGGGCCGCCGTTGCCGAAGCCGGTGACCGAGGCGTACACCAGATCGGGCCGGAGCGCGCGGCACTCCTCGGGGCCCAACCCGAGCGCGGCGAGTTTGCCGGCCCGCAGATTCTCCAGGACCACGTCGAAGCGCGGGACCAGGGCCTTCACCAGCGCCCTGCCCTCCGGCGTCTTCAGATCCACCGCCAGGCTGCGTTTGCCGGCGTTGTACTGGATGAAGTACGGGCTGCGATCGTTCTTGTGACGCCGGAAGTCCTCGCCGGTACCCGGCTTCTCGACCTTCACCACCTCCGCGCCCAGCGCGCACAGCAGTGAGCTGGCGTAGGGCGCCGAGATGTAGCCCCCGAGTTCCAGGATCCGGATGCCGTCCAGCGGCTTGTGCTGCATCGGTGACCTCGTTCCGCCGGCGTCGGGCCGGCCACTAGGAACATGTGAAATATACGATCAGGAAATGTCAAGGCTTCCGTGGCTCACGCGTACCTCTGCCGGTCGTGAGCCGGGCCCTCGGAGACAGTCGTGACCTGTGTCTCGTTGATCGCACTCGCTAGAGAATATATTTTATGTGAAACTTGAGCCGTTGGTAAGTAGGGAGCCCTGGATGACCGAACCCGTCGACTTCTGCCGGTTGGACGAGGCGATCTCTCGGTACGTCCGACCGGGGGATGCCGTCCACGTGATGATGGGGCACAGCCGCTGGAGCGCACTGGTGCGGGAACTCGCCCGCCAGCACTGGGAGAAGCCCTCCGAGTTCACCCTGATCATGGCAAGCCTGTCCTCGCTCGGGGCGGTGCTCTTCCGCGCGGGATGCCTCAAGAAGGTCGTCACCGTGTACTCGGGCGACTCGTTCCCCGTCTTCACGCCCAACCCCGTCTTCCAGCAGGCCTACGGCTCGGGCGCGGTGGACGTCGAGAACTGGTCCTTCCTCACCTACATCCAGCGGCTGCGGGCCGCGGCCACCGGCGTCCCCGCCGTCGTGACCGGCTCGGTCCGGGACTCCTCGATGGCCGGGAACGACGCCTACCAGGAGGTCGACACCGTCTTCGGCCGGGTCGGCCTGGTCGCGCCGCTGGTGCCGGACGTGACCCTCGTGCACGCCGCCGTGGCCGACCGGCAGGGCAACCTGGCGATCGCGCCCCCCATGTTCGAAGGCGTGGTCGGCGCCCTCGCCTCACGGCGCGGCGTCATCGCCACGGTCGAGAAGGTCGTCGACGACCTGCGGCCCTGGTCGACCCTGGTGCGGATCCCCGCGCACCGGGTCCTGGGCGTCGTGGAGGCACCCTTCGGCGCGCACCCCGGCGGCGTCTACCCCGGACCCGCCGGCTCGCGGCTGCCCGTGCAGGGCTACCTGGAGGACGTCCCCTTCTGGATCTCCGTCCGCGAGGCGACCCGGGGAGCGGACTTCGACGCGTGGCTGCGCGAGTGGATCCTGGAACCCGCCGACCACGAGGCGTACCTGGCGAAACTCGGCCCCGAACGGTTGGCCGACCTGGTGCGCGGGGCCGCGAAGGCCCCGATCGCGCCCCCGCGGGAGCGGCACGAGGAGCCGCCGACCGGGGCCGAACGGGCCGCGGTATGGCTGGCCGACCTGGTCGCCCGCCGTGTGGCCGAGATGCCGGCCGACACCGTGCTCGCCGGTGCGGGACTGGCCAACCTCGCGGCCTGGGTCGGCGTCGGCCGTGCCAAGGCGGCCGGTCACGAGGTCGCTCTCGCCGCCGAACTCGGGCTGTGGGACTACACACCCACCCCCGGCGATCCGTTCATCTTCAGCTTCCACAACTTCCCCTCGTCGTCCATGCTGCTGGACACCGAGCAGGTGCTCGGGAACCTGGTCAACGGCTCCTTCTTCCGGTCGATCGCCTGCGTGGGCGCGGCCCAGATCGACCGCGCGGGCGACATCAACACCACCCGGATCGACGGCGGCCCCTACCTCGTCGGTTCCGGGGGCGGCAACGACGTCATCACCAACGCCGACGAGGTGCTGGTGGTCGGCACGATGGGCCGTCGGCGCTTCGTCGACAAGTGCAGTTACGTCACCAGCCCCGGCCGGCGCGTGCGCGCCGTCGTCACGGACCTCGGCGTGCTGACGATGCGGGACGGCGAGCTCGTCCTCACGCATGTCGCGCCCGGACCCGAGCCGCTGGCCGACCGGGTGGCACGCGTCAAGGACCGGTGCGGATGGGACCTGACCATGAGCCCGCACCTCGAGGAACTGCGCGAGCCCACGGCGGCCGACGTCGCGGAGCTGCGGTCCTACGACCCGGAGGGGTACTTCCTCGGCCGCGCCCGCACCCCTGCTCCGACCACAGGCTCCACCACAGAGAGGTAGACCGAGATGTCCACCACCGTTCAGGAAACGGTCAGCGCGGAGGACTTCGCGCAGATCCGCGCGCAGGTGCGGGAGTTCATCAGGGAAGAGGTCGTGCCCCGCGAGCGGGAGATCGCGGACGCCGACGCCATCCCCGACGACCTGCGGAGCAAGGCCGCCGCGATGGGCCTGTTCGGCTACGCGCTGCCCCAGGAGTACGGAGGGCTGGGCCTCGTCATCACCCAGGACGTCGAGCTGGCCTTCGAGTTCGGCTACACGGCGCTGGCCTTCCGGTCCCTGTTCGGCACCAACAACGGCATCGCGGGCCAGGTCATCGCGGGGTTCGGTACCGACGCGCAGAAGAAGCGCTGGCTGGAGCCGATGGCGGAGGGAGCGTGCCTGGCGTCCTTCGCCCTGACCGAACCGGAGGCCGGCTCGGACCCGTCCGGAATGCGCACCACCGCCACCTGGTCGGAGGACGGCTGGTCCATCAGCGGCCAGAAGCGGTTCATCACCAACGCGCCCCTGGCGGACCTCTTCGTGGCCTTCGCCCGGGTGCGGGGCACCGAGGCGGACGGCAAGATCGCGGTGTTCCTGGTGCCCGCGGGGACGAAGGGCCTGACCGTGGGCCCCAAGGACCGCAAGATGGGCCAGGAGGGCGCCACCACCGCGGACGTCTACTTCGATGAGGTCCGCGTCGGGCACGACGCCCTGATCAGCGGCGAGGTGGAGACGGGCTTCCGGGCGGCCATGACCGTGCTGGCCCGCGGCCGCGTGCACATCTCCGCCCTGGCGACGGGCCTGGCCGAACGGGCGCTCGACGAGTCGGTCCGCTACTCCGCCCAGAACCGGCAGGGCGGCGTGCCCACCGGCGACCGGCAGCTCGTGCAGGCCATGCTCGCCGAGCAGCAGGCGCTCGTGATGGCGGGCAAGGCGCTCGCTCGGGACGCCGCGCGGCAGTACCTCGACGGGTCCGACCGCCGCATCGCACCCTCGGCGGCGAAGCTGTTCTGCACCGAGGCGGCCGGCCGCGCCGCCGACCTCGCCGTCCAGGTGCACGGCGGCAGCGGCTACATGCGCGAGGTCGCGGTGGAACGCATCTACCGGGACGCGCGCCTGCTGCGCCTGTACGAAGGCACCAGCGAGATCCAGAAGCTGATCATCGGGCGCGAGCTGATGCGTCGGGAGCGGGCCGGCGGCGCGTGACCCGCTGGGCAACCGCCCCGTGTGTACGCAGATGTCAACCGAAGGGACAACCGTGAGCCGCTATGAGCGCTTCGCCCACCTGCGGGTGGAGGGGCCGGACGAGGCCGGGGTGATCGAGCTCGTGCTCGACGCGCCCAAGTTGAACGCCGTGAGCGAGGAGGCCCACGCCGACCTCGCCGAGATCTGGCGCGAGTTCGACGCCGACCCCGCGGTGAGGGCCGTACTGCTGCGGGGCGAGGGCAAGGGCTTCTCCGCGGGCGGGTCCTTCGACCTGGTGGAGAAGCTCACCAACGACTACGACACCCGCACTCGCACGATGCGCGAGGCCCGGGACCTGGTCTACAACGTCATCGACTGCTCCAAGCCGATCGTCTCGGCGATGCACGGGCCCGCGGTCGGTGCCGGGCTGGTGGCCGGTGTGCTCGCCGACGTGTCCGTGGTGAGCCGGACAGCGAAGATCATCGACGGTCACACCCGCCTCGGGGTCGCCGCCGGTGACCACGCGGCGGTGTGCTGGCCGCTGCTGTGCGGAATGGCGAAGGCCAAGTACTACCTGATGACCTGTCGCCCGCTGACCGGCGAGGAGGCGGAGCGGATCGGGCTGGTGTCGCTGTGCGTCGAGGAGGACGACCTCCTCACGACCGCGCGCGAGATCGCCGAGGAGCTGGCGCTGGGCGCCCCGAGCGCGATCCGCTGGACCAAGCAGTCGCTGAACAACTGGTACCGGCAGGTGGCCGGCGCCATCTTCGACGCCTCACTCGCTCTGGAGTTCTACGGCTTCGGCGGGCCCGAGGTGCGCGAGGGGCTCGCCTCGCACCGCGAGCGCCGCAAGCCCCGTTTCTGACCGGGATTTCGTTTCTCAAGCCTAGGAGACCTGTCCATGAAGCCGTACCGTTCCATGTTGTTCGTCCCGGGGCACAAGCCGACCTGGGCCGCAAAGGCGATCGCCGCGGGTGCCGACGCGATCATCCTCGACCTGGAGGACTCCGTGCCGGCCGCCGACAAGGCCGATGCCAGGAAGACGGTTCGCGAGACCATCGGGCGGCTGCGGGCCGAAGGTGTCCGCGCGGACATCTGGGTGCGTCCCAACAGCGTCGACAGCGGCCTGTTCGGCGCCGATGTGGAGGAGGTCGTCGCGGCCGGCCTGAGCGGCCTGTTCCTGCCGAAGGTGTTCGACGCCGAGGAGATCGTCCGGATCGACGCGGTCGTGTCGCACATCGAGGCGCGCGAGGGACTCGACGCGGGTTCGGTCGGTCTGATCGTCAGCTACGAGACCGCGACGTCGATGGCCCACTGCGAGGAGATCGCGGCGGCCAGCCCGCGGGTCTCCAGCCTGCTCGGCGCGACCGGTCCCAACGCGGACGTCGGCCGGGAGCTGGGCTTCGAGTTCACCCCGGAGGGCTTGGAGACGCTGTATCTGCGCAGCCGCATCGTCCTGGCCGCCCGCGCCGCCGGCCTGCACCACCCGGTCAGCGGGGTCTGGCAGGACATCGCCGACCTCGACGGCTTCCGGCGCTTCGCCGAGGACAACCGCCGTCTCGGCTATCGGGGCATCGTTCTCATCCACCCCTCGCACGTGGCGATCGCGAACGAGGTGTTCACGCCCTCCCCGGAGACCGTGGACCACTACCGCCGCATGATCGCGGCCTTCCGCGAGGCCGAGGCGAACGGCAGCGCGGCGGTCGACTTCGAGGGACAGCACATCGACCTCGCGCACGCGAAGACGGCGCAGGGCGTGATCGATCTCGCCGACGCCATCGCCGGGGACTGACGAGCGGCCGGCACGAGGCCGGGCGCCGGCGCCTCCCCGGAACCGGAGAGGCGCCGGCGCCCGTTCGTTCGCGGCGCGTCGCGGGGTCAGACGACGCCGGACTGCTCGGTCAGGGTGTCATCCGCCTCGTCGGCCGCATCCTCCAACGACACCTGCCGGGTCTCGCGGAGGGCAAGGGTGCAGCCCAGGCCGACCAGGCACAGCACGGCGAGCAGGGCGCCGAAGGTCAGCCCGCCGTAGGCCGCCACGATCGGGGCCGCGATCAGCGGCGGGACGGCGCCACCGAGCACACCGGCCACGTTGTAGGCGAAGCCCGTCGCGGTGTAGCGGTACCGGGTGTGGAACAGCTCGGGCATGAAGGCGCCGACGGGTCCGTACGCGAAGCCGCTGATGAACGTGGTGACGCACGAGGCGAGCGCGAAGGTGAGGACGGAGGCGGAGTCGATGAGGGGGAACAGCACCAGGGCCCAGACGACCGCGACGGCGTTCCCGGCCACGATCACCCGGCGCCGGCCCACGCGGTCCGAGTACGCCGCACCGAGGACGATGGCCAGGCCGAACACGACACCCGCCAGGATGCCGACGGAGAGCACGGTGGTCTTGGAGAGGTGCAGCTCGGCCGTTCCGAAGTGGAGCAGGTAGCCGACCGCGAGGTAGTAGAAGGCGAAGACCATCATCAGGACGCCCGAGGCGAAGGCGATCTCCCGGGGCTGACGCCGCAGCGCGTCGAGGAACGGCACGGCGGCCTGTCCGGCCCGGTCGACCTCCTTCCTGAAGACCGCCGTCTCATCGATCCTCAGCCGGACGAGAAGGCCCACGAGGACGAGCAGGAAGCTGGTCAGGAACGGTATCCGCCAGCCGTAGGACATGAAGGCGGACTCGCTCATGGTCGCGTCGATGAGCAGGAACGTCGCGTTGGCCAGGACCAGTCCGATCGAACCGCCCAGTGCTCCGAACATCGACCAGAAGCCGCGCCGGGCCCGGGGCGCGTTCTCCGCGGCCAGAAGGGTCGCGCCGGTCCATTCGCCGCCGACCGCGAGCCCCTGCAGAATGCGCAGGACGACGATGATCACCGGAGCCGCCACCCCGATCCGGTCCGCCGTCGGCATCAGGCCGACGAGGAAGGTTGCCGCACCCATGATGATCAGCGTTGTCACCAGGGTCGTCTTGCGTCCGAGCCGGTCGCCGAAGTGGCCGAACAGGATGGAACCGAGCGGGCGGGCGACGAAGGCGACGCCGAGCGTCGCGAACGAGGCGACGGTGCCGGCGGCTGAGCCCAGCGCGGGGAAGAAGATCTTCGGGAAGACCAGCGCGGCCGCCGTCGCGAAGATGAAGAAGTCGTAGTACTCGATGACCGTGCCGGTACCGCTCGCGAGCGCGATGCGTCGCATGGAGCGCGGTGACGCGGTGCTGTTCGAGGACGTCATGGGACACCTCTTACGGATGTGCGAATGGGGACGTGGCTCATGGGGGCGCCCTCGCGACAGCCGTCCGCAGCCGCTCGCGGCGCACCCGAGCGGCTTGAGAATCATGCATGAAATTTAATATGTCGAGCCCCTGTGGCGATTTGACTGCAGTCCTGTGATGTGGAGGCCCGTCTTCGGCGGCGTGGATCCTGCGGCCGCGGGGGAGTCGGCTGTCGATCAGTGACATTCGCCCGAGCTGCAAATATCATCCATCATGTATTGCCCGAGGGATCGGACCCCTTGAGTGTGTTCGACCCGGGCTCTTTGTCACTGGAAGGTCCAATGACGTGCATCCATCACCACTGGTCGACCCCGTGGGCATACCTCTGTCCGCGGCCTTCGCCGCACCGGCCGAGGGGCGCTACACCGCCGTCGCCGACGTGACGACGGGCGAGCCCCTCCTCAGGGTCGCCGACTGCGGCGAGAAGGACGTCGACACCACCGTCGCCGCTGTCGCCGAGGCCGCGGCCCGATGGCGGACACTGACGTCCTTCGCTCGCACCGAGGCCATGCTGTGCTGGGCGCGGGAACTCGGCGCCAACCGTGATCGGCTCGCCGAACTCGTCGCCCGCGAGACCGGGGCGCTGCGCCCGGAGGCCGCGGCGGACGTCGACCGGGCCGTGGCCTGCATCCGTCACTACGCCGGACTGGTGGGCAAGGTCGACGGCCGTGTGCTCAGCGGCATCCCCGGCCACCTGGGACACACCGTGCGCGAACCCTACGGAGTGGTCGCGGGCCTCAACTCCTGGAACTCGGCGCTGTCCCTGTTCGCCTGGCAGGCCGCGCCGGCGCTGGCGTGCGGCAACGGCTACGTCCTCCGGGCCGACCCGGTGGCCCCGCTCGGGCCGATCATGATGGCGCACCTGGCGCAGACCGTGGGCGTCGAGGCCGTCGCGGCGTTCACCGGCCGGGACGGGGTGGACGCCCGTCTCGCCCGTCACCCGGCCGTCGGCATGACCGCCTTCACCGGCTCGGCCGAGGACGGCCGGGAGGTCGTCCGGGCGTCGGCCGAGCAGGTCGCCTCGCCCACCGTGGGCCTCGCGGCGCGCAACAGCGCTTTCGTCCTGGCCGGCGCCGACCTCGACGCCGCCGTACCGTGCGTCCTGCATTCCCGCTTCTCGTGCGCCGGCCAGAACTGGTTCGCCGTCGGCCATGTGTACGTCCACGCCTCGCTCCACGAGGCGTTCGTCGAGGCGGCCGTGGCCCTGGCTCGGCGGATCCGGGTCGGACCGCCGCTCGCCGCCGAGGCGCAGATGGGGCCGCTGGTCTCGCCGGACGCCTGTGAGCGGGTGGCGGCGGCGGTGGCGGCCGGCGTCGCCGCGGGCGCGCGGGTGCACGCCGGTGGCCGCCGGGTGCCCGGGTTCGACGGGGGAGCGTACTTCCAGCCCACCGTGGTCACCGGCGCGACCGCGTCGAACCCGCTGCGGGCGCGGTGGGTGGCCGGGCCGGTCCTGACCGTGTCGGTCTTCGAGGACCCCGCCGCGGCCGCGGCGGAGACGAACGCGACCGGGTCCGGCGCCCTCGCCCAGATATGGGGCCGCGACGCACGCGCCGTACAGGACCTGGCCGGCCGGCTCGACGTCGGCACCGTGTGGATCAACACCCATGACGCACTCCAGCCCGAGATCCCCATGACGCCCTGGCGCGGCAGCGGGTACGGCGCGGCCGGAGGCCCCGACGCCCTCGACGAATACACCCGGACCAAGGCGGTCGTCTGGGACCTCGCCCCCCTGAGCGAGCGGATCCCGTCCCTCACGAGGATCGCGACCGGCACCGACTCCGAAAGGCCCGACCATGCCTGACCAGCTGATCCGCGTCGAGGCGGTGGGCGCCGCCGGGAGCTGTACCGGCCGAGGGGAGTGGCTGCCGCTGGAGAACCCCGCGACCGGCGTGACCTACGCCGAGGTGCGCGAGGCCGACGAGGAGCTCGTCGACGCGGTCGTCACCGGCGCGGCCGAGGCGTACCGCACCCAGTGGCGCGGTCTCGAACCGCTGGAACGCGCCCGCCTGCTGCTGCGCTGGGCCGACGTCCTGATGGAACACCAGGACGAGCTGGCCCGCATCGAGTCGACCGACGTGGGCCACCTCTACCGCGAGTCCGCCGCCGACGTGGCGAGCGCCGCCCGGTGGCTGCGGTACTTCGCCGGGCTGGCCGACAAGATCGAGGGCCAGAGCGTCGCGGCTCATCCCGACCGGATCGCGCACGTCACCCGGGAGCCCTACGGGGTCGTGGCCGGCGTCAACAGCTTCAACGGCAACATGCTCATGTTCGGGATGAAGGCGGCGCCCGCCCTCGCCACCGGGAACTGCTTCGTGCTCAAGGCACCCGAACTCGGCCCCCTGTCGTCGTTCCGCATGGCGGAACTCGCGGTTGAGGCGGGCCTGCCGCGCGGCGTGGTGAGCGTCGTCTCGGGCCGCGGCCACGTCACCGGCGAGGCGCTGGTGGGCCATCCCGAGGTGGGCATGGTGACCTTCACCGGCGGTCTGCGGGGCGCCCGCAGCGTGATCCGGGCCGCGGCGGACGGCGTCAAGCCCCTGTGCATGGAACTCGGCGGGAAGAACGCCGTCATCCTGCTGGACGACGCCGACCTCGACCGGGTCCTTCCCCACCTCCTGCACTCCGATTTCGTCAAGTGCGGGCAGAGCTGCGCCGCCGGTTCACGCGTCTTCGTCCCGCGTCGGCGCGCCGCCGAAGCGGCCGAGCGGATGGCCGCCGCCACCCGGCGCATCCGGCCCGGCGACCCGTTCTCCCCGTCGTCCGACATGGGCGCCGTGGTCAGCGGCGGCCAGGTGGCCCGCGTGGAGGACCTGGTCCGGCGGGCCGTCGAGGGCGGCGCGACCCTGCTGGCGGGCGGGCGGCGGCCCGGCATGAGCGGCGCCCACGCGAACGGTCACTTCTTCGAGCCGACGCTCCTGGCCGACCTGGACGACGCGAACATCGCGGCGCGCGAGGAGATCTTCGGCCCGGTCGTCGGTGTGCTGGCCTACGACGACCTGGAGGAGGTGCTCGCCCGCGCCAACGGCCTGGACGTCGGGCTGACCGCCCAGATCTGGGGCGACGACCTGACCGCCATCCACCGCCTGTCCCGCGGCCTGGAGGCCGGGACGGTGTGGGTCAACACCTACCGGACGATCCACCCGAGCGCGCCGTACGGCGGCTACAAGCACAGCGGCTACGGGCGGGAGAACGGCGCCGAGGTCCTGAAGACCTACACCCGCGGCCGGACCACCGTCTGGCACCACGGTGCGGTACCGCTCCCGTACGCGGACGCCGCGCCCCATGCCTTCTGAGCCCTCGCCCCCTCACCGACCATCGCCGATGAAGATGAAGAGGACTGAACACATGACCGAAACCCTTGTCGAGCAGCTGGCGGCCTTCACCGCCGATGCCGACTACGCCCGGCTTCCGGCGGACGTCGTCGAGGAGAGCAAGCGCATCGTGCTGGACTCGATCGGCTGCGCCCTGGGCGCGATCGACGAGCCGAAGGGGCGCATCGGCATCGAGTACGGCCGCCTGACGGGCGGGACCGGCGGCGACGCGACGATCATCGGAGCCGGCGACCGGGTCTCGGTCTTCGGCGCCGCCTTCGCCAACGGCGAGCTGATCAACACCCTCGACGCCGACGCCGTGCTGCCGCCGGGGCACGTGACCCCGTACGTGCTGCCCGGCGCGCTGGCGGTCGGCGAGAGCGCGGGCGCCTCGGGCAAGGACCTCATCACCGCGGTCGCCGTCGCCCACGAGATGTCGTACCGCATCGGCAAGGCCATGGACTACCTGCGCGACTTCAAGGACGGCAAGGTCACCCCGCCGGCGGTCTACGGCTACAGCAGCACGGTGTTCGGCGCCACGGCTGCCGTGGGGAGGCTGAAGGGACAGGACCGCGGCACCCTGTCGCACGCCCTCGGCATCGCCGGAAGCATCGCCCCGGTCAACTCCTTCCGCTCCTGGAGCGAGCACGCCCCGACCTCCACCATCAAGTACCTGCTGGCCGGCGCGCTGACCCAGGCGGCGCTGACCGCGTCGCACATGGGCGAGCTGGGGCACCGCGGCGATCTGCGCGTGCTGGACGACCGCGAGTTCGGGTTCCCGCGCTTCATCGGCACCAGCCGCTGGGAGCCGGAGGCCATCACCGACCGGCTCGGCAGCGACTGGCGCTTCCCCGCCGAGCAGGCGTTCAAGCCGTATCCGCACTGCCGCATCCTGCACGCGCTGCTCGACTCGCTCACCGAGATCGTGACGGACCACGACATCAAGCCGGAGGAGATCCACGGGATCAAGGCCTGGGTCGAGGGCTTCGTCGAACAGCCGCTGTGGGTCAACCGCACCATCGAGCGCCCGCACGACGCCCAGTTCAGCATCGCGCACGGCCTCGCCGTCGGGGCGCACCGGGTGCCGCTCACCAAGGCGTGGCAGGACCCCGAGCTGGTCTTCGGCGACTCCGTCATGGGCCTGATGGACAGGGTCACGTACGAGGTCCACCCCAACTACGTGGAGCTGCTCTCCGGCCACGCCGCCAGCCGGCCGGCGAAGATCGAGGTCGAGGCACGCGGCACGACCTTCGTCGGGGAGCGCCGCTACCCCAAGGGCAGCAAGTCGCCGGAGCCGGAGTCCACCATGACCACGGACGAACTCGTGGCCAAGTTCCGCGGCCACGCCGAGGGTGTCCTCGCGGGCCCGGACATCGACCGTCTGGTGGAGCTGGTGCTGAACCTGGAGACCGTCGAGGACTTCGGGAGGGTCATGAGGCTGACCGGCCGCACCGACGGCTGACGCACGGGACGTCCGCCCGTCCGTGACCGGCGGTGTCGGCTCCGGCCCGGTCCCGCCGGTGCAGGGCGGGACCGGGCCGGAGCGTTCAGGGGCGGGTGCCGCGGGCCGTCTCGGAGGGCAGCACGCCGAACCGTTCCCGGTACTGGCGCGCGAAACGGCTGGGATGGAAGAAGCCCCAGCGCGCGGCCACCTCCGTCACCGAGCCCCCGACGCCGGAGGCCAGCTCCCGGTGCGCCCGGTCGAGCCGGACATTGCGCAGGTAGGTGGTCGGTGACATGCCCACGGTCTCCTGGAAGCCGAGCTGGAGGGCCCGCGCGCCGACCCCCACCATGGCCGCGAGGTCGGCCGTGCCCGACGCCGCCGCCGGGTGTTCGTCGATGAATTCCATGACCTGACGGACCTTCGACCTCCGCGTGGGCCGCGGGGTGCCGTGCAGCACGGGGCTCAGCTGGTGGGGCGAGGCCATGAGCAGCTGGGTCATCAGGACCGCCTCCAGTTCCCGGCAGGCCGTGGGCATGGCGGCGAGCCCGCCGGGGCGGGCCAGCTCCGTGAACATGAAGCCGACGGTCGCCATCAGCGCCTGCCCCGGCCCGCCCGCGAGGTCGAAGGCCAGGTCGAAGCGGATCCGCTCCGGCGAGCGGAGCCCGGCGAGCTTCGCGGCGTGGGCCTCCAGGAGCTCCCGGGGGAACCTGATCACGTACTGCAGCGCGTCCGGGCTCCAGTCCACCCGCAGCGGGGCGTCGGGGACGAACACCGTCCCGGCCCGGCCGGCCGCGGCCTCGCCGCGGGAGCCGCCCTGCTCGGCGGAGCTGCGCCCGCTCAGCGGGAGGTTGACGTGGTAGCACTGCCGCATCGGCGGCACGGTGAGCCTCGTGTCGGCGCCGTAGCTCAGCCGCCCCAGCGTGACGCGCGAGGACGGGGGGACGTCGAGGCGGAAGTCGAGCCGGTGGCCGAGGGCCAGCCGCATCTCGTGCCGGGCGAAGTTCCTGCTGCCCTGCTCGCGTGCGACGTCGAGGTCACGGGTGCTGATGTGCAGGGGGCGCCCGACCGCGGCCCGTTCCTGGATCTCGGACAACTGGGCCTCCTCGCACAGGGTCTCCGGACTGTCTGAGCACGGTGCACGCCCTCAGCAATATTAAATATACAAAAGCCGGGAGACTCGCACGAGCGACCTGACTCCTTCGCAATGCGGCTGCTCCCGAACGGCCCGGGGATAGTGACCCGCCTCACGCGGCCGTAGTGTCCGCGTCGACACCGGCGCCGCCTCAGCGGTGCGCATCCCCGCGGCAGAGCCGTGGCGCGGGGAGTGGCTTGAAGGAGCACCTCATGGTCTGGCAAGGCACCTGCTCACAGCTCTACATCGGCGGTTCCTGGGTCGGTCCCGCCACCGGCGAGACCCTCGACGTGATCTCGCCGTTCACCGAGGAGATCTTGGCGCGGGTGCCCGCCGGGTCCCGGGCGGACGTCGACCGGGCCGTCGCGGCCGCGCGCGAGGCGTTCGACCAGGGGCCCTGGCCCGGGATGCCGCTCAAGGAGCGGATGGAGGTCCTGCGTCGGTTCGCGGCTGTTCTGGCGGACCGGCACGAGGAGATGGCCGCCGTCATCTCGCAGGAGATGGGATGCCCGATCTCGCTGTCCAGGACGATGCAGACGACCGGCGCCCAGCTGCTCCTCGACAGCTTCCTCGACCTCGCTCCGCGCTACGAGTGGAGCACCGTGCGCCGGTCGAACACCGGCAACGCGCTGGTGACCCGGGAGCCGGCCGGCGTGGTGGCCGCCGTCGTGCCGTGGAACGCGCCCCTGCTGGTGACGGTGCTCAAGCTGGTCCCGGCGCTGCTGGCGGGCTGCACGGTCGTCCTCAAGCCCTCGCCCGAGGCCACCCTCGACACGTATCTCTTCGCCGACATGTTGCAGGACACCGGACTGCCCGCGGGCGTGGTCAACGTCGTCCCGGCGGACCGGGAGGTGAGCGAGTACCTCGTCACCCACCGCGGCGTGGACAAGGTGTCGTTCACGGGATCCACCGCGGCCGGGCGGCGCATCGCCGCGCTGTGCGGCCAGGACCTGCGCCGGGTGACGCTGGAGCTCGGCGGCAAGTCGGCGGCCGTGGTCCTCGACGACGCCGATCTCGACGTCGTCGTCCCCTCGATCCAGGCGCTGTCACTGCGCAACAACGGGCAGGCGTGCAGCAACAAGACGAGGATCGTCGTGGCACGCTCCCGGCAGGCCGAACTCCTCGAGCGGCTCGCGCAGATGGTCGGATCTCTCACCGTCGGGGACCCGGCCGACCCGGCCACCCAGGTCGGCCCGGTGGTCAGCGCGGCCCAGCGTGAACGTGTGGAGGGGTACATCGAGCTGGGCCGTCAGGAGGGGGCCAGGGTGCTGGTCGGCGGTGGCCGCCCCGCCGGGCTCGACCGAGGCTGGTTCGTCGAGCCGACGGTCTTCACCGACGTCCGGCCGTCCATGCGGATCGCGCGGGAGGAGATCTTCGGCCCGGTCCTCGGCGTCCTCGCCTTCGACGACGAGGACGAGGCCGTGGCCATCGCGAACGACTCGGACTACGGCCTGAACGGATCGGTGTTCGCCGCGGACCCCGAGCACGCTCTGGCCGTCGCCCGCCGTATCCGCACCGGGACCGTCGAACTCAACGGCTGCGGGGTCGGCTTCCACGCCCCGATCGGTGGCTTCAAGTGCAGCGGCATAGGCCGGGAGGCCGGCCTGGAGGGCTTCGACGCGTATGTGGAGCTGAAGTCGTACGGCCTGCCCGCCTCGCTCGCGGACACGCTGTCGCCTCCTGCCTGACATCCCCGTTCAGAGCCCGGGACGGGCACGAAGGAGACACCGCGCGAGGAGTCGCGTTCCGCGGGAACCACGAGCCGGAGACGGTCGAGTTCGACGTTCCCGTGCCGGCTCCCGCGTTCGGCGCCGCGCACGCGACCGACTCGAGGCGGGCCGACACGGTCGAGGCCGTCCGGGAACCGGCCGGGGGCGGGGGAGTGCGCACGGCGATGGACTGCTCCGGGTCGCCTGCCGCCCAGCTCGCCGCTGTGCGAGCCGGTGCCGCCCGGGGCAGGGCCGTCATCGAGTTCTGAGCCGCTCGCCCGGCCGGTACCCCGCCACCTGCCGAGGCGCGGCCACGGCGCGCTGCCGCTCGCACCCGGCGAAGGGAAGACACAAGTGAAGAACAAGGCCGTGGCCGTGCTCGCGGGAGCGACCGCGACCGCTCTCCTGGCGGCCGCGGGATACGCGGTCGACGGAGGCGCCGCGTCCTCCGGTGGCGGCTCGATGGAACGCGGCTTCGGGAACCCGGGCACGGACTTCCGCGCCCACGACGCCCACTTCGGCACCGACAGGATGATCGAGTTCATCAACGGTCTCGTCTCGCCCGGCACGCCGTCGACGTCCTGAGCCTGCACATCCCCGAGGTGGGCGCCCCCAGCCGGCAGAGCGACACCACCGAGAAGGCGGGCATCCACACCATCGGCGTCGACATGTTCTCCAGCCGGCTCGGCGACGCCTTCCTCGGCGTCGACGCCGAGGAAGGCGCCGAGGACATCACCCGGCGCGCCGCGCGGGACTGCGACGAGCGGGTCGACCCCGAGCGCAGGGCGGTCATCGACGGCCCGGCGACGACGCGGCCCCGACGAAAGCCGGGACCGGATGTTCTCCGTCGCGGACACGGTCGGCGACCCGCGCGACGGTGCCGACCTCGCCGTGGCGACCCGGAGCGCACCTTGCCGCTGATAACCAGATCGGATATTTTATTTTAAGTATTTGCTGAGAGGGAGGCGCGAAGCCATGCGGCGAGCAGCCATTGTCAGTCCCGTACGGACACCCGTCGGCGCCTTCGGCGGCGCCCTGCGCACGGTACCGGTGGAAGATCTCGCCGCCACCGTCATCAAGGCGGTGCTGGAGCGCACGGGGATCGACCCGGAACGCATCGACGACGTCGCCATGGCACAGTCCTACGCCAACTCCGAAACGCCGTGCATCGGCCGCTGGGCCGCGCTGCACGCCGGCCTGCCGCTGGCGGTGCCCGGCTTCCAGACCGACCGCCGCTGCGGCGGCGGCCTCCAGGCCCTGGTCACCGCGGCGATGATGGTGCAGACCGGCGCCTGCGACGTCGTCCTGGCCGGCGGCGTGGAGAGCATGTCCAACATCGAGCACTACACCACGTCCATGCGGTGGGGCCGGCGCGCGGGCAACGTGGAGATGTACGACCGCCTCGACCGGGGCCGCGAGCGCTCCCAGCCCGAGCACCGCTTCGGCCGTATCTCCGGCATGGTCGAGACCGCCGAGAACCTGGCGCTGCGCTACGGCGTCTCCCGCGAGGCCGCCGACCGGTTCGCCGTCGCCAGTCACCGGCGGGCCGCCGCGGCCTGGGAGTCGGGGGCCTTCAAGGACGAGGTCGTCCCGGTCACGGTGCCGCAACGGCGCGGCGAGCCCGTCGTCTTCGACCGCGACGAGGGCATCCGCCCGGACTCCAGCGAGGAGGTCCTCGGCAGGCTGCGCACCGTCGTACCCGGCGGCACTGTCACGGCCGGCAACGCGAGCCAGCAGAACGACGCCGCCGCCGCGTGCCTGGTGGTCGCCGAGGACCGGCTGGAGGCGCTCGGCCTGGAGCCCATCGGCTACCTGGAGGGCTGGGCGGCGGCCGGCTGCGACCCGGCCGTCATGGGAATCGGGCCGGTACCCGCAGTGGCCAAGCTGTTCGCCCGCACGGGCAAGTCCCTGGACGACATGGACCTCGTCGAGATCAACGAGGCGTTCGCCGCGCAGGTGCTGGCCGTCCTGGCCGAGTGGGACTGGCACGACACCGACCGCCTCAACGTCAACGGGTCGGGTATCTCGCTCGGCCACCCCATCGGGGCGACCGGCGTGCGGATCATGACCACGGTGCTGCACGAGCTGCGCCGCCGCGGCGGCCGGTACGCCCTGGAGACCATGTGCATCGGCGGCGGCCAGGGCATGGCCGCCCTCTTCTCCGCCGCGTGAGCCGCATCCGAAAGGCGGGACCACCCCGATGACCAAGGTCTTCCCTTCCCCCGCCGCGCTCGCCGCGGCCGTCGGCACCCATCTCGGCACCAGCGAGTGGACACGTGTCGACCAGAGCCGGATCGACCTCTTCGCCCAGGCGACCGGCGACCACCAGTGGATCCACGTCGACGCCGAGCGCGCCGCGTCGGGTCCGTTCGGCAGCACGATCGCGCACGGTTTCCTGACGCTCTCCCTGATCCCCGTGCTGGTCAAGGAGGTCTACCGGACCGAGGGTGTGTCCATGGCCGTCAACTACGGTCTGAACAAGGTGCGTTTCATGCACCCGGTCCGCGTGGGCTCCAGGGTCAGGGGCTCGGTGGACGTCCTCGCGGCCGACGAGGTCTCCGGCGGCCACCAGGTGGTGCTGAAGGTGACCGTCGAGATCGACGGCGCCGAGAAACCCGCCTGCGTCGCGGAGACGGTCACCCGCCTCTACACCTGACCGCCCCGTCCCCTTCTTTCACTCTCCCCAGCAGCCAAGGAGTACGAGCGTGTCCGCATCCCCCCTCCAGCGTGTCGCCGTCGTCACCGGTGCCGCCCGCGGCATCGGCGCCGCCACCGCCCTGCGTCTGGCCGAGGACGGCTTCGCCGTCGCCGTCCTGGACCTCGACGAGGCATCCTGCGCCGCCACCGTCACGGCCATCGAGAAGGAGGGCGGGCGCGCCCTCGCCGTGGGCGTGGACGTGGCCGACCCCGAGCGCGTCGAGTCGGCCGTCGCCCGCGTGGCCGCGGAACTCGGCCCGCCCGCCGTGCTCGTGAACAACGCCGGCATCACCCGGGACAACCTGCTGTTCAAGATGGACCAGGCCGACTGGGACGCCGTCATCGGCGTGCACCTGCGCGGCGCCTTCCTCATGACCAAGGCCGCCCAGGCGCACATGACCAAGGCCGGCTGGGGCCGCATCGTCAACCTGTCGTCCGTGTCCGCGCTCGGCAACCGCGGGCAGGTCAACTACTCGGCCGCCAAGGCCGGTCTACAGGGCTTCACCAAGACCCTCGCCATCGAACTCGGCAAGTTCGGCGTGACGGCCAACGCGGTCGCCCCCGGCTTCGTCGTGACGGAGATGACCGCCGCCACCGCGGAGCGGCTCGGTGTGCCGTTCGAGGAGTTCAAGGCGAAGCGGGCCGCTGTCACCCCTGTCCCGCGCGTGGGTGTCCCCGACGACATCGCGCACGCGGTCTCCTTCTTCGCCAGTGAGGGCGCAGGCTTCGTCACCGGGCAGGTCCTCTACGTCGCCGGCGGCCCGCGGGGCTGAGAGAGGGTACGGCGGCACGGCGGCCGTACGGCGCGATCCACTGCAACACCAGCGAGAGGAAGGCCATGACGAGGCGGTTCGACCAGGGAGCGTGGGCGGAGCCCGGCGTACAGACTGTCCAGCCGGGGGTGCACCGGGTTCCCCTCCCGCTGCCCAACGACGGTCTGCACGCCGTGAACGTCTACCTCCTGGAAGGTCTCGCCGAGGACGGCGGCCTCGTCATGATCGACGGCGGCTGGGCCATCCCCGAGGCCCGCAAGACGCTGGAGGAGGCGCTGGCCACCCTCGACCGCGACCTCGGCGACATCAGGGACATCCTGGTCACCCACGTCCACCGTGACCACTACACGCAGGCGGTGGACCTGCGCCGGCTGCTGGGCTGCCGGGTCCACCTCGGCGCGGGCGAGCGCCGTGGGCTCGAACTGCTCAACGAGATGCGCGGCGGGCTGGGCAGCGCGCTGCGCACCCTGCGCGAGGCGGGCGCCGCGGACCTGGCCGATGAGGTGCAGAGGGTCTATCCGGACCTGTACGTCCGTGACGACTGGGAGGAGCCGGACCGCTGGCTGACGGCGCAGACGCTGCGCTTCGGCGACAGCGAGCTGAGGGTCGTCCCCACTCCCGGGCATACCCGGGGGCACGTCGTCTTCCTGGACGAGCGGCGCGAGCTGCTGTTCTCCGGTGACCACGTCCTGCCGCGGATCACCCCGTCGATCGGTTTCGAGGCGGCCGACCCCGGAAGCCGGCCGCTCGCCTCCTACCTGGACTCCCTGCACCTGATGACCCGGTACGCGGACGCCCGCCTGCTGCCGGCGCACGGCCCGGTCACCGACAGCGCGCACACCCGGGTCGCCGAGCTGATCGCGCATCACGAGGACCGGCTGAACCGGACCCTCGCGGCCCTGGGGGCGGTCCCGCGCAACGCCTTCACCGTGGCTCGCGGCCTCGCCTGGACCCGCCGGGAGGTGCCGTTCGACGAACTGAACCCCATGAACCGGATGCTCGCGGTCAACGAGACGGCCGCCCATCTCGACGTCCTCGTGCTGCGCGGCCGTGTCTCGGTCGCGTGCGAGGGCGGAGTGAACCGCTACACCCGGCAGCGGTGAGACACGGGACGGTCCGCGCGGACCGCCCCGTGCACGCAGGGCCCTTCGTCTCGGCCCTGGACGGCTCCTAGACGGCGATGTCCATCTCAGGACCGATGTACTCCTCGGCGGAGACCACCTTGCCGCCCTCCACCCCGGCCACCTGGACGATGTGCACGTGGGTGCCCTCGAGCGTCGTCGACGTCTGTACGACGAAGCCCTTGTCGGTGAGCGTGTAGCGGGAGTTGCGGAACGGCGGGAGCCCGCCGCGGTTGTGCACCGCGTCGATGGCCTCCTTGAGGCTCATCCACTTGTCGTCGGAGCTGTGCCAGACCTTGCACTCCGGGTCGCAGAACTCGTAGAAGAGGTCGACGTCCGCGAGTGCGCGCAGCCACTGCTCGGCGAGCTCCTCTTTGGTCTTCTCTGACATCCGCCTCGATGCCTCTCTGCTCAGGTCCCGCCCAGGGGCAGAGCGATGTGACGGGTCGCACATCGCGATGAGAGAATCACACATAATATAAAAAATATCAACTACTTGTTCCGGCCTGCTCCGGGCTGGTCGGCGGGCATGTCCGAGGGGGGTCGGCTTTGTCCCGGGACGGAGGTGTCCCGGGCCGATCCAGGCCCCTGCTGCGGACGCCGGGGGCGTGTGAGCATGGCCGACCGAGCGTCGGCAGGCCCGGGGTGCCCGTGATGTGACGGCCGCCCCGGCGGCGGTTTCCTGCCGGAGTCCTATCCAAACCCTAGAAGATAAAATATATTACGCGCGAATCCAATCGTGCTGGAAGTGAGGCGCACGTGGTACAGGTCATCCCCCCAGTCGAAGCAGCAGTCGCCCGTTTGGTGGTCGGACTGGAGTACGGAGCCCTTCCGCCCGAGGCCGTCCAGGGCGCCCGGCGCCTGATGCAGGACCAGCTGGCCGTGCAGATCGGCTGCGCGCGCCTGCCCTGGAGCCAGGCGGTCCTGGAGCTGACGCGCGCACGCCATGTTCCGGGCGTGGCGCATGTGACCGTGGCCGGCGACGAGATGAGTGCCGCCGACGCCGCCTTCGTCAACGCGACGTTCGGCCACGGCTTCGAGTACGACGACGCCCACCGCGCCAGCTCCAGCCACCCCGGCAGCTGTGTGGTGTCCACCGCCCTGGCGGTGGGCGAGGAGCAGGGCGCCACCCTGCGCGACGTTCTGCTCGGCATCATCGCGGGCTACGAGGTCTACACCCGCATCGGCGTGCTCGCCGCGCCGGATCTGCTGGAGCGGGGCTTCCACCCGCACGCCGTCCTGTCGGCCTTCGGCTCCGCCGCGGTGGTGGCGAAGATGCGCGGCCTGGACCTGGAGCAGACCACCCACGCCCTGGCCATCGCCATGAGCCACTGTTCGGGAACCACCGAGTACACCTCCTCGGGCGGCTCCGTGAAGCGGGTGCACGCGGGGATCGGCACCCGCAACGGCATCCGTGCGGCCGAGATGGCCGAGGCGGGCATCACCGGCCCGATCGCCTACCTCACCGGGGGCAAGGGCTTCTTCCGTACCTTCGTCGGCCGCGCGGCGGCCGCGGACGCCGCCGCCGCGTTCGCTCCCGACGCGCCGTTCGAGATCACCCGCATCTGGATCAAGCCCTACTGCTGTTGCGGTATCAACCACGCGTACATCGACGGCGCCCGGCAGCTCGCCGACCGGCATGAGCTGATCAAGAGCGTGGAGTTGGGCATCCAGACCGGCGGGAACATCATCGTCGGCAACCGCAACGTCAACGCCTACGCGCCGCAGAGCATCGAGAACCTCCAGTACAGCCTGCCGTTCCAGTTCGCCCTCGCGCTCCTGGGCCGCGGCAACGGCTTCGCCGCGCACAGCGACTTCATGGACGGACGGCTCGACCTGTCCGCCGGCGGCGAGGCCGCGCAGCTCGCCGGCCGCGTCACCATCACCCCCAAGCCCGAACTCGACACGGCCCACCCCGGCAAGTGGGTCGGGGACATCACCGTCACCTACCGCGACGGCACCCGCGAGCACCTCTTCGTCGACAGCCCGCTCGGCACCGCCGAGAACCCGATGCCGCAGGCCGAGCTGGACGCCAAGTTCCGCGATCTGACTCTGGCGGCCATGGGCGAGGAACGCGGCGAGGAACTGCTGCGAGCCGTCAACGGCGACGACGGGCTGCCCATCGCGACGCTGGCGAAGCTGCTCGTCGCCTGAACCCTCCGACCGCTGCTCACCGAGCCGCTTCCGCTTCTGTTCACGGACGAGACAGAGAAGAGACAACCCATGCTCACCACCCCGGGCATACCGGCCATGACCCCCGCGATCCCCGACTTCGTCAACGGCCCGAAGAAGCTGCTGATCGACGGCGCCTGGGTCGACGCCGCCTCCGGAAAGCAGATCGACGTCGTCAACCCCGCGACGGGCAAGACGCTCGGCAGCATCGCCCAGGGCGATGCCACCGACATCGACCGCGCGGTCAAGGCCGCGCGGCGCGCCTTCGAGGGCGAATGGAGCCGCTGGACGCCGCACCAGCGCCGCAAGCTCCTGCTGAAGATCCACGACGTCGTCCTCGACCACTTCGAGGAACTGGCGATGATCGAGACCCTCGACATGGGCGCGCCGCTGTCGCGGACCAGGGCACTGGCCGAGTGGACCTCGCAGGTCCTGCAGTTCTTCGCCGGGCAGTGCGACGCCCCGGGCGTCTTCGCCCCGCAGAATTCGCTCCCCGGCAACTTCCTCACCCTGAAGCACCAGGCGCCCGTCGGTGTCGTCGGCGGCATCATCCCGTGGAACGGCCCGCTCATCGGCCTGTGGTGGATCTTCGGCCCGGCGCTGGCCACCGGCTGCACCGCCGTGCTCAAGCCCGCGGAGGACGCCTCGCTGTCGGTGCTGCGCCTGGCCGAACTACTCACCGAGGCCGGCGTGCCCGACGGAGTCATCAACGTCGTGACGGGCTACGGCGCCGACGCGGGCCAGGCCCTCGCGGAGCACCAGGACGTCGACCGCGTCGCCTTCACCGGCTCCGTGGGCACCGCCCGGTCGATCGTGCGGGCATCCGCCGGCAACCTCAAGAGGCTCCAGCTGGAGCTGGGCGGCAAGTCCCCCGACATCGTCTTCGCCGACGCGGACCTGGACAAGGCCGTGCCCGGTGCGGCCATGGGCGTCTACACCAACAGCGGCCAGGTCTGCGTCGCCGGCACCCGCATCCTGGTGCAGCGGTCGATCCATGACGAATTCGTGGAGCGCATGCGCGAGTTCACCAAGTCGATCCGGGTGGGCGACGGCCTCGACCCGAGCACCCAGCTCGGCCCACTGGTCTCCGAGCGGCAGCTGGAACGCGTCATGCACTACATCGGCGTCGGCGGCGACGAGGCCCGACTGGCCGGCGGCGGCAACCGCCTGGGCGGCGACCTCGCCTCCGGCTTCTTCGTCGAGCCCACCATCTTCGCGGGGGCGACCAACGACATGACCATCGCCCGGGAGGAGATCTTCGGCCCCGTGGCCTCGGTGATCCCCTTCGACGACGCGGACGAGGCGCTGCGCGTCGCCAACGACACGCCGTACGGCCTGGCGGGCGGGGTGTGGACGCGCAACCTGACGACCGCGCACAAGGTCGCTCAGGGGATCACGGCCGGGACGATCTGGGTCAACTGCTACGGCGTCCTCGACCCGGCCATCGGTTTCGGCGGAACCAAGATGAGCGGCTACGGCTGGAAGGGCGCCAAGGAGCACGTGGAGAGCTTCCTCTACCCGAAGGCGGTCTACATCAACCTCGACTAGCGCGGAAGCCTCGGCTGATCTCGGGCGTCGGCCGTCGCGGGCCGGCGCCCGACCGTCACGGAGCGGGACTCTTCCCCATGTGTGCGGGGCAGGCGACGAGCAGCTCTGCCCCCCGGCCTCGGATCGTCGGCGCCGCCGCCGACCGCCGGGCGGCCAGGGGCCCCAGGACGCGTGCGCCCCAGGGCCGCCTTCGCTCCCGCCCTGGTGAGCGGCGTCGAAGCCGAGGGCTTGACCGGCATCGGGGAAGGTGACGCCGGTGTTGTCCTGGACGGTGGTGCGGGAAGGGGCGACGCCGGGCCCTGTGCGCGCCCCTTCACAACAGTGCGTGAGTCCTTCGGGCAGGCCCCGTCAGACCGCCGCCCCGCGGAGAGTCTGACCGCCGTCGACGATGATCTGGGTGCCGGTCAGGTGGGTGGCGAGGTCGGAGGCGAGGAACAGTACGACTCGGCCGATGTCGTCCGGCCGGCCGATGCGGCCCAGCGGGATTCGCGTCTCCAGTTCCTTGATTCCCTCGTCGTCCATGAAGGGAGCGAGGCCGGGCGTCTTCGTGCCGCCGGGGCACACGTTGTTGACCGCGATGCCGTGCGGAGCAAGCTCCAGGGCCATCCACTTGATCATGCCGGCGACGCCGGCCTTCGAAGCGCCGTAGTGGCTGAGACCGAGCACGGAGGGGTTGACGGACTCCACGGAGTTGACCGTGATGATCCGGCCCCCGCGTCCCTGCTCGATCATCTGACGGGAGGCCGCCTGCGAACAGAGCATGACGCCCAGGAGGTTCACCTCGAGCGTGCGCCGGGCCACCTCCAGACTCACGTCGAGGAACATCGCCCCCTGGTAGACGCCGGCGTTGTTCACGTGGATGTCGAGCGCGCCGAACTCCTGGACGGCGGTACGCACCATGGCGTCGGCGTCCTCCGGCTTGCTCACGTCGGCGACGGCCGTCCTCACGCGCGCGGCGTCCTCGAACTCGGCCGCGGCGCTCTCGAGGGCTTCCTTGTTGAGGTCCGCGAGCACGACGTTGGCGCCGGCCTCGTAGAGGCGGCGGGCGACACCGAGGCCGATGCCCATGGCGGCGCCGGTGACGACTGCGGTCTTGCCGCTCAGGTCCATGAGCTCGCCGATGGATGCGGACTCGGGAGAAGTGTAGTTACTCATGTGCATCAAGTATCATGTAAAAAATATTCGGTCCAGCTCCAAGGCGGACTCGCATGCATAACGGCGCCGGTGAGCGGGACACCGTGAGGTGTCGCTCGGACTCGATGACGAGAGGGGGCGCGCCGTGCCCGAGGAGCACACGCACATACAGGCACGCAGGGTGGTCACGGGGGTGGGCGGGGACGGCAGGTCGGCCGTTCTGACGGACGAACTCACCGCCACACGTGTGACCTTGCCCGGATTCACCGTGAACGACGTCTGGCGCGTGGACGCGCTGCCACCCGGACTCGGTGACGACGACACCCTCACCGACGAGGTCGTGCTCGACCCGCCCGCGAACGGCCTGGTGGTCCGGCTCGCGACCTTCCCCCCGGACAGCTGGGTGAAGGCCGAGGAATACGGCGCCTCCATCGCGACCCTGCACGGCGAGGAGGCCGACGCCGGTGACGAGGGGATCGTCGGCCTGCACGTCACCGACACCGTCGACGTCGTCACCGTCGTCACCGGTGAGATCTACTGTGTGTTCGAGGCCGGCGAGACCCTCCTGCGGCCAGGCGACACGGTCGTCAACCGCGGCAACAAGCACGCCTGGAGCAACCGCACCGATACCCCGGCGACCGTCGTCGCGACGATGTTCCGCGGCACCCGCTGACACCCGGCAAAGGAGCCCACGTATGACATCCGCCCACGCCTTCTCGGACAAGAGCGTTCTGGTGACCGGCGCGGGATCCGGCATCGGCCGGAGTACCGCGCTGGCCTTCGCCGGGGCGGGGGCCGGCGTCGCTCTCGTCGACATCGATCCCGGCGGTCTCAAGGAGACCGCCTCGCTCATCACCGCCATCGGCGGCCGGGCGGAGACCGTCCAGGCCGACGTCTCCGTTCCCGCCGAGGTCGAGCGGGCCGTCACCGCGACCGTCGAGACCTTCGGCGGCCTCGACGTCGCCTTCAACAACGCGGCCACCTTCGATGTGGCCGGCCCGCTCGACGGCCTGGACGTGGAGGTCTGGAACCGCGTCATCGCGGTCAACCTGTCGGGCATGTTCCACTGCCTGAAGTACGAGATCGCCGCGATGCTCGCGCACGGCGGTGGAGCGATCATCAACACCGGGTCCGTCGCGAGCGAGATCGCATCGCTCGGCATCACGGCCTACACCGCGTCCAAGCACGGCGTCGTGGGCCTGACCAAGAAGGCGGCACTCGACTACGCGACTCGAGGCATCCGTGTCAACGCCGTCCTCCCCGGCGCGATCGACACCCCCATGGCGGCCAGTTTCAGCGGCGGCACCCCTGAGGGACGCGCGGCGATGACCGCGCTCGAACCCATGGGCCGGCTCGGCACACCCGAGGAGGTCGCCGAAGCGGTGCTGTGGCTCGCCTCGGAGAGCGCGTCGTTCGTGACCGGACACTGCCTCGCGGTCGAGGGCGGCTGGCTGGCGCGCTGAGCGCCGCCCAGAGCGGCCGGAGAACGGTCCAGAGCGGTCGGAGAACAGATGAGCCGGCTCCACCGATGCGGTGAAGCCGGCGGGAGAAGGCACCCCGGGCAGCGGCACGGACGGCGTCCGCCCCAGGGCCCTGCAACCGCACGACTGTCCAGGTATCTGGACAACGGTCACAGGTCTTCTCGGATAGACATGGGGATGCCTCGTCGCGGGGTTCCCGTCGCCCAGCGCGGGCCGGTCGCGATGGACGGCGACGCCCCGGCCGAGCACACGTCCACCCGGGGCGGCTTACCGATTTCCGAGAGAGGAGAACCGTATGTCCGGGTCCCCGATGGCTCGTTCACGGGTGCGGCTCGCCCCGTGCGTGGTGTCAGCCCTGTCGCTGGTCGGTTCCGTGCTGGTTGCCGCTCCCACGGCGGTCGCCGAAGCCCCGCCGTTCGCCGGCGCGGCCTCGGTGGCACCCTCGCATCGTCACCTCTACGTCGGCGGCTTCGCCTCGCCGGCGATCGCGGGGGCCTCCGTGACGCGAAGCGGTGCGATGCGCCTGGTCCCCGGATCGCCGTTCCCCTCGGGCCCGAACTCGTTGGGGATGGCCATCACACCGGACGGCCGGACTCTCTATTCGGTGAGCGCGGGGTTGCAGCTGAGTTCGCTCCCGGTCGTCCCGGGGACCGTGACCGGCTATCACATAGGCGCCGACGGCGTCCTCACCGAGACCGGCGAGACCACCGCCCCGGGGCCCGTGATCGGGGCTGCGGTCACACCGGATGGTGCGCGGCTGTTCGTGACCGTCTCCGCTTCCACGGGCTCGACGGGCGAGGTGCTGTCCTACTCCATCTCGCCTTCGGGAGCGTTGACGCCGACCGGCGCGCCGCCGGTCTCGGTCCCCAGCGGGATCAGCCAGGTGGTGATCAGCCCGGACGCGCGTCACCTGTTCGTGAGCAACTTCCTCACGAACAGCATGTCCAGCTTCGCGATCGGCTCCGACGCCGCCCTCACCCCCACCGGTGCGCCTGTCCCGACGGGGGACCGGCCGGCGATTCCGTCCGTCTCTCCCGACGGCCGTTACCTGTACGTCGGCAACGAGGGCAGCGGCGATCTCTCCGGCTATGTCATCGGGAAGAACGGGACGCTCAGTCCCGCTCCGGGTTCCCCCTACGCCAGCGGTGCCACCCCGCACGGTCCGGTCTTCACCCCGGACTCCCGGCGCATCTACGTCGCCAACGCCTCGGGCAACACGATCACCGGCTGGCAGGTCGGCCACGACGGCCGGTTGAGCCCGCTCCCCGGTTCGCCCTACTCGAGCCCGGACGTCGCCCGTGTCGTTCTCAGTCCTGACGGGAAGATCATGTACGCGATGACGGGCGCCCCGCGGCAATCCGGCCAGGTGTCCAGCTACGCGGTCCGCCCCGACGGCAGTCTGACGGCAACCGGGTTCCCGTCCCTCCGTACCGGCCTGTTCTGGCACGACGGTTCCAACGCGTTCCTCACACCGAACCAGGGGCCGATCGCGGCCCTCCGCACCGAAGGCGACGGCCGCGGACCGACCCGGACCTTCACGGCCGCGGGCTCCTCGGACCCGGACGGACGCGTCGTCCGCTACAGGTGGGACTTCGGGGACGGAGCCGGACAGACCACGAGGACACCTCACGTCACGCACCACTACGCCGCTGCCGGCCCGCGGACGGTGACGGTGACCGTGACCGACGACGAGGGCTGTTCCACCGAGCTGATCTACAACGGCACCACGGTCGAATGCCGCGGCGGCACGCAGGCCCGCGCGACGGAGCAGGTGGTCGTGGACCGTTCCTAGGACGGCCTGTCGAGGAGTTGCCGGCCGGCGACGCCCCCCCCGCTCCGTCTGCCTCGCCACGACGCCGTTCCCCCCCATGAGTCGGCCGTACGCCCCGGTTGGGGGTCGTACGGCCGAGAGGGCGGGGCTTCGCTCCGGTCAGGATGCTGTGCACGCCCCGATCGCGGGGGCGGCCGAGTTGCCGTTCTTCATCACCGTGAAGCCGAAGCTGGTCGACGCGCCCGCGGCGAGACTGCCGTTGCCATTGGGGCGCATGGTCATGACGTTGCCGCTGCTGTCCCAGCTGGGCGAGCCGTTCCAGGTCGCGACGGTCTTCTGCGGTGGGGTGACGGTGACCGTCGTCGACCAGCTGGTGATCGGCGAGCTGCCCGCGGTGATGGTCACCTTGCCGTTGAAGCGGTCGCTCCACTCCTCCTGCTTGCTGTAGGTGGCGGTGCAGGTGGCGCCGCCCGGGGTGGGGGTGCCGCCCCCGCCGGAGCCGCCGAGCGCGGTCAGCACGGCGGTGTACGCGGGCTTCTTGCCGTAGTTGGAGTCGAAGAGCAGCGGGGTGCCGCTGGAGCGCCACGAGTACTTGTCGGTGATGCCCCACACGGTGATGCCGGTGCAGCGGGTGACCGCCAGGCACGCGTTGACGACGTTGCTGTAGCTGGTGGCCTGGCCGGTGCCGGAGCCCTCGATGTCCAGCTCGGTGATCTGCACGTCCACGCCGAGGTCCGCGAAGCGCTGGAGGTTGGCCTGGTAGTCGGCGGGGACCGGGGAGGCACTGTTGAAGTGGGACTGGAAGCCCACGCAGTCGATGGGGACGCCGCGCGCCTTGAAGTCCTTGACCATGTTGTAGACGGCATTGCTCTTCGCGTTGACGCCGTCGGTGTTGTAGTCGTTGTAGCACAACTTGGCCGCCGGGTCGGCCGCGCGGGCGGTGCGGAACGCCTCCTCGATGAAGCCGTTGCCGAGCTTGTCCTGGAAGGGAGAGCTGCGGCGGGCGCCGCTGGAGCCGTCCTGGTACGCCTCGTTCACCACGTCCCAGGAGTAGATCTTGCCCTTGTAGTGGGCCATGACCTGGTTGATGTGGTTGTTCATCGCGGTTCGGAGGTCGGTGGCGCTCAGGCCGCCGACCCAGCCCGGCAGCTGGGAGTGCCAGACCAGGGTGTGGCCGCGGACCTTCATGCCCCGGCTCTGGGCGTGGCTGAAGATCTGGTCGGCGGCGGAGAAGTTGAACGAGCCGCGGTTGGGCTCCACCGCGTCCCACTTCATCTCGTTCTCGGGGGTCACCGAGGTGAACTCGGTGTCGAGCGTCGAGACGTACGGGGCTTCGCCCAGGTGGTTCGCGGCGACGGCGGTGCCGAAGTAGCGGCCCTTCGCGGCGGCGGCCGCGCCGAGCGTGCTGCCGGCGGCGTCGGCGGTCCCGGAGGTGACGGCGAGGCCGCCCGCGGCGAGCAGGCCGGTGAGCCCCAGGAGGAGGGCCCTGCGGGCAGGGGAGGACGTGCTGGATGACATGAGTGTCTCCCGAAAGTTTCGAGCACGTTTCCGATTGGATGCGGAGAAGGTATGAGCTAGGAGCGTGGGCGTCAACGGGTCGCGCGGGAGAGGAATCACCACGAGCCGAATCGTCATGCCGCTGCGGTGGTTACGAAAGATTCGGCGCGGGCACCGACGGAGTTCGATGTCCTGAGGGCCGACACGCGGCACGGCATGTGCCCTGAGTGCCCACTGGGGAGAAGCGGTAGAGCGGCGCCCCGGTGTGGAGCCTCATGACGAGGTCGCCGGGGACCCTGGCGCCGGCGGTGGGGCGCCGGCCGTCCCGGTGGGCCGCCGGTCGCCTGTGCGGGACGCATGAGCGCCGGCCCCGGCCGGGAGCGGCGGACGGTGCCCGTGGCCCGGTGCCGGGGGCGTGACTGACCGGGCCACGGGGCCGGGGAAGCGCCGGATCAGTAGCCGTAGATCATCTTGTAGGCGACCTCCGGCAGGAACTGTCCGGCCGAGGAGCCGGCTCCCACGCCGCAGTTGCCGTCGGACTCGCCCGGCGTCTTGATCCACAGGAGCATCTCGGCGCCTCCGCCCAACTGGGTGGGCGTACCGATACGGCGTCCTGAGGGGTTGCACCACTGCCCGTTGGAGCCGTTGCCGTTGCGGCTGGTGTCCACGACGAACGGCTTGGTGTAGCCGTAGCGGGCACTCAGTTCGCGGTTGACGGCATTGCCGTAGGCGGTGTTCTCGGCCGTGGTGAAGTAGTTGGAGACGTTGAGCGAGAAGCCGTGGGCCTGCCGCAGACCCGCTTCGTGGAGGCGCTGGGCCATGGTCGCCGGGCCGGCCCAGCCCGGGTTGCCGGCGTCCAGGTAGACCCAGGTGCTGGGTGCCTGGCGGTTGAACTGGGCGAGGGCGCCGGTGAGCATGCTCTGGCGTTCGGAGATCTGGGCCTGCGTCATGCAGCCGTAGTCTCCGAGGGAGTCCGGTTCGAGGACGACGACGGCCGGGCGGTTGGCGATCCCGCCGGCGAACTGGGCGATCCAGGTCGCGTAGGCGGACGGCGAGGAGGCTCCGCCGGCGGAGTGGCCGCCGCAGTAGTCGCGGTTGTAGATGTTGTAGGCGACCAGGACGGGCAGTTTGTCCTTGGAGTCGGCGGCTCCCACGTACGCCCCCGTGGCGGTGCCGATGGTGCCGCTCCAGGAGCCGAACCAGCGGGCCATCGGGGTGTCGGCGATCGAGGCGCCGATCGCGGGCGCCCGGCCGTCGCCGGGGTTGGCGGCGACCCACCGCTTGGCGCTGGAGTCGGGATCCACGTAGAAACCGCTGGTCATGGTGGTCGGGTCGGCCGCGTGGGCGGACGGGGCGACGGCGAGCACCAGCGGCAGAGCGCAGAACGCTGCGACGAGGGTGCGGAGTCTGCGGCGCATATCTGTACCTCGTTTTCCTGGCGGGGATGCGTCGCGCGCTCTCGTCCCGAGCGTGCGACGCGCTGAGGAAGTGCGGTGGTACGGCGTTCCCTTGCGTCGGACGCCGATCCGCCCGGCGGCCACGGCGGTCCTTAAGTTCCGTCCGGACGGGGCCGCCCGTGCGCTCAGCGGGCCCGAGACCGGGGCTCGGCGACGGCCGAGCCGCTTGAGCGGGTTCATGAGGCTCCTCGTACGGTCGGGTGCGGGTGGTCTGTACGGGGGATCGGGTCGGTTCAGGGCACGGACAGTTCGAACCGCGTGACGCGGACCGCGCCGCCGAGTGCCTGGGTGGCGTGGTTGAAGAGGGCGAATCGGTAGCCCATGAAGAACCGCCAGTCGTTGCCCATGGTGAAGGTGGGCCCGAGGCGGGTGAAGGCGGTGCCGTCGGTACTGAAGGAGAAGGTGCCGGACCGTGCCGCGGCGGGGCGGATGTCCGCGGTCGCGCGCAGCCAGACGCGGCCGCCGGCCACGGGCGCGCTCGCGACCTCGGTGCCGGTGCCGGTGGTGTTCCAGTTGCCGTCCATGGTCAGCCCGTTGACCATCACCACCCGCGTCGTGCCGCCGTCGCGTTTGAGGCCGATCCAGGCGGAGGAGTCCCGCAACAGCGCGAGTCCGGCGCGGTCACCGTCCCGCATGGCGGAGTGGTCGAGTTGGACCGTGGCGGTGGAGACGGGGCCCTGGATGCGGTGCGTGAGGGTGTTGCGGGCCCAGTAGAGGTCGTCGGTGACGGTCGCGGTCCGCAGGGTCAGGCCGTTGTCCACCGACCACTTGGTGGTGTCCGGGTTGTGGTTCCATTCCCACCTCGGCTTGAGGGTCGTGCCGTCGAAGGTGTCGACGCCGGTCATCGGAGTGACCTGGCGGGGTGGGGCGGGCACGGCCGGGGTGGGATAGGAGGTGCCCCAGGCGCCGTTCACCAGGTGCACGACGGGCCAGCCGTCCGAGGTCCAGGAGACCGGAGCCAGGGCGGGCATCCGGCCGCCGGGGTACGCGTCGACGAAGGCCATGTAGTACCAGGCGCCGCTCGGTGTCTGCACCAGCCCGCCCTGGTGCGGGACGCCACCGCCGGGGATCGGTCCGCGCAGGTCGAGGAGGACCTCCCGCATCGTGTACGGGCCGAAGGGGCCGCCGGACGACTTCAGGATGTACTGGCCGTTCGCGGGGCGGGTCAGGAAGATGTAGTACTGCCCGTTGATCTTGTAGAAGCGGGAGCCTTCGAGGGTGCCGACACCCGAGGGCGTCGTGAAGACCTGCTGGGTGCGGACCTGGCTGCGGCCGTCGGCCGAGAGCTGGGCCACGCTGATGGTGGTGTTCCCGTAGGCCACGTACAGGGTGTCGTCGCTGTCGACGAGCAGCCCGGCGTCGTAGTAGGGCGTGCTGATCGTCGTCAGCCTGCTCCACGGCCCCTCGGCGGCGGTGGCGGTGTAGACGTGGGTCCGGGCGAAGTCGATCTGGCCGAGCCAGTAGAACGTCCTGTTGCTCGGCCGGTAGGCCAGTGACGACGCCCAGATTCCTCTGACATAGCCGCGGGCCCCGTTCAGGTCGTACTTGGCGCCGAAGTCGAGCACGGGCACCGAGTGGCCGGCGATCTCCCAGTGCACCAGGTCGTACGAGCGCAGGACGGGGGCGCCCGGCGAGTAGTGCATGGTGGAGGCCGAGGCGTAGTAGGTGTTTCCGACGCGGATGACGTCGATGTCCGCGAAGTCCTGCCAGATCACCGGGTTCGTGAACTCCGCGGCTGCCCCGAGGGCGGTCGCCCGGGTGGGAGCGGAGGCGGCGGCGCGAGAGCCCCCGGCCGCAGGGAGGAGGGCACCGGCGGCCAGGCCGGTGGCGGCCGCCAGCGTGCGGCGACGGGAAAGGGGTTGATGTGTGCCTGACATATCCATGGACGGCGTTCCCCTCGTGTGACCGGGCCGGTGTGCGGGGTGCCCCGGAGGCGCCCCGCTACGGGCCGGACGGGAGTGGATCCCTTGGTTCGTAATGTCGAACGTGCAACGAAATGTCGAGCATCCTGGATGATAAGGGGTCCGTGACGCCCGTCAATACCTCTCGCATCGTTCGAGTGACAGACCGAAACATTCGAACCACTCGAACCGAAGGTCGCGCCGAGGTGTGCCGCCGGGTGGCGGAGAAGTGCGGTCTTCCCGCTTTTCGGGCCAAGGGGCTGTTGACATGGCAGGTCATCTGCCGGCTACGCGAAGCGGGCCGACTTTCCGAATGGCCACCGAAATTTCGAACGGCTCATCGGCTGCGCATCGTCATGGGTAGGACATCACCGATGGGTGTCGGCGACGTCCTGGACGTCACCGAGCCGTCGGCGGCGCAGTCCCAGTGAACGCGTCGAGCCGACGCCGGACACATGTCGGGCGGCGGTACGGCCAGTCCGTCGAGTCCGTTCAGTCCGTCGTTGTCCCGTCCCTCTCTGCCGGGTGGAGAGGGACGGGAGAACTGCTTGCCTCCTACTGCTTGGGAGGCTTGACGGCGATGTCGAGGTAGAAACTGTCGATGCTGCGGACCGCCGCCTCGAACTCGTCCAGGTTCACGGGCTTGGTCACGTAGGCGTTGGCGTGATGGCTGTAGGCGCCGGTGACGTCGTCGGGGGCGGCGGACGTGGTCAGCACCACGACCGGGATCGTCCGCAGCTCGGGGTCCTCCTTCACGACGGCCAGGAACTCGCGTCCATTCATGCGCGGCATGTTGAGGTCGAGCACGATGAGGTCGGGGCGCTCGTTGTTCCGGTCGCGCAGATAGTCCAGTGCCGCGACCCCGTCGGAAACCTGGGTGAGGTTGCGGGTACCGCGCTCGGCGAGCGCGTCCTGGATGAGCATGGCGTCGGCGATGTCGTCTTCGACCAGCAGGACGGCGTAGGGGCGCGTAGCGGTGCCAGCCATGTGTCACGAGCTCCGGAGTGTGGGGTGAGAAATCGGGGGGTGTGCGCTATTGGTGATCAGCCCGGGCCAGCGGCGTCGAGCTCCCTGCCGGCTCATGCTGACAGCCTGGCCGATCTCGGGATACCCGGCCCCGCTCGCGGCCGCGGCATGCGCCGCTTGGTCCTCCAGCAGCTTCACGGCCTGCTTCACCTCGGCCAGGACCTGTAGGCGCACGAGCGCTCGCCGGCGTGCGGCATCGGCCCCGTCCTTCGGGTCCGCAGGCGAGTGGACGCCGTCCTGGGCGAGTCGCCAGGTGAGATCGTCCACAACCTGAACCACAAGCGCGGCCGCGTCGCCGGGCAGAGGCGGCGTGAAAATCGGACCAGGCATGCCATCACCCTACGGCGTTGATCTCGGTCGGGACAACACGTGTTGTCGGGGCGTGGGTACAGTGTGCTTGCCATATGACAACAGCGGCTCACTCGTCGAGGGATACATGCGCACCGCGAACAAGAACGAGCCGCCCCACGAGGGCGCGTTCGCCCACTGGACGGTGCGGCGCTGGCTCCGAGCCGGGGTTGCCACCACCCTGATCGTCCTGGCCGTACTGGGCTCACTCGGCGGCTGGGCGATGTGGCGTACATCACATCTCACGGCGGAACTGGTGGAACGGCGCTCTCCCGCCCTCATCGATGCCCTGCGGTTGGAGCAGGCGCTGGTCAACCAGGAGACCGGAATCCGCGGGTACGGCCTCTCCGGCCGTTCGGACTTCCTCCAGCCGTACGTCCGGGGCGTGGCCGACGAGAAGAGCGCCCTGCGTCGGCTGAGGCCGCTGGTCCAGGGAGACACCCAGGCCGCCGCCGACCTGGCCGAGGCCGAGCGGCTGGCCGGCACCTGGCAGGAGCGCATAGCCCGCCCCATCGCGGACGCCTCCACCGAGGAGGCGGTGAGACTCACCACGCAGAGAGCCGCAGAGGGCAAGTCCGCGTTCGACGCGCTACGGCGGGCGATGGCACGGCAGCAAGCCCATCTGCAGAGCGAACGCGAGGCGTCCACGCGGGCACTGCGACAGTCGGAGAACCTGCGCGACTGGACGTTCGCGATCATCGCCGCCGTCATCGCCTCGGTCGCGGTACTGGTCTTCGAGGGACTGCGTCGTGGCGTCACCGGTCCCCTCACGCGGCTCGGCTCGGACGCCCGGGAGGTCGCGCAGGGCCGCTTCGACCGCTCCCTCGTCGGGATCGGCCCCGCGGACCTGCGGCAGCTGGCCTCGGACGTCGATTCGATGCGTGCGCGCCTGGTGGAGGAGCTGCAGTTCAGCGAGGACGTCCGGCGCCAGATGGACGAGCAGGCGGAGGACCTGAGGCGCTCGAACACCGAGCTGGAGCAGTTCGCCTACGTCGCCTCACACGATCTGCAGGAGCCGCTGCGCAAGGTGTCCAGCTTCACCCAGCTCCTGCAACGCCGCTACGGCGGACAGCTGGACGCGAAGGCCGATCAGTACATCGCCTTCGCCGTCGACGGCGCCAACCGCATGCAGATCCTCATCAACGACCTGCTGGCCTTCTCCCGCGTCGGCCGGGTCCACAACGATCATCAGACCGTCGACCTCGAAGAGGTGATGAGCAGGGCCCTCGACAATCTCAGCGTGGCCATCGGGGAGACCGACGCCGAGATCACCCACGACCCCCTGCCCACCGTCGTCGGAGACACCACACAGCTGGGGATGCTCTGGCAGAACCTGTTGTCGAACGCCGTCAAGTTCCGCAGCCCCGACCGGCCGCCCCGCGTCCACGTCGGTGCAGTGTGCGACGGGGGAGTGTGCGAGTTCTCCGTGACCGACAACGGCATCGGCATCGCGCCCGAGTTCCAGGAGAAGGTCTTCGTCCTCTTCCAGCGCCTGCACACCAAGGACGCCTATCCGGGCACCGGCATCGGCCTGGCGATGTGCAAGAAGGTCGTCGAGTTCCACGGCGGTGCGATCGGAATCGACCCCGACTACAAGCTCGGCACCCGCGTCGTCTTCACCCTCCCCGTCGCCGGAGCCTCGTCCGCGAGTCCGGAAAGAGAGACTCAGCCGTGACCGATCCCGCCTCCAGCCGCGTCGAGCAGTACACCGTTCTGCTGGTGGAGGACGACGACGGGGACGCTCTGCTGGTCGAGGAACTCCTCTACGACACCGGACTGCCGCACACCCTCGCGCGCTGCCGTACCGCCGCCGAGGCCCGCGCGGCCCTCGCCGCGGAAGCCGCCGACTGTGTCCTCCTCGACCTGCACCTGCCCGACGCGTCCGGAGTGGAGACGGTCCAGGCGATCCAGTCGGACACTCAGGCCGCCATCATCGTCCTGACCGGACTCGACGAACCCCATGCGGGAGTCGACGCTCTCGCCGCCGGTGCCCAGGACTACCTCGTCAAGGGCAAGGTCGATCCCGACCTGATGCAACGGGCCGTCCGCTACGCCGTCCAGCGAAAGCAGGCGGAGCGGGCCAACGCGGCCCTCCAGATCGGCCGACTGCGCGCCGAGGAGAACGCGCGCCTGGAACGCGGCCTGCTGCCCCAACCGCTCCTGTCCTCTTCCGCCGTCACCGCCTCGAGCCGCTACTACCCCGGGCGGGCCCAGGCTCTGCTGGGCGGTGACTTCCTCGACGTCGTCCAGACCGACGACGGGCAGATACACGCCGTCATCGGAGACGTCAGCGGCCACGGTCCCGACGCGGCGGCACTGGGTGTCTGCCTTCGTATCGCCTGGCGCGCCCTGACGCTCGGCGGCCACCGCGACCAGCAGCTGCTGCGCCTGCTGGAACAGATCCACATCGCCGAACGCGCCGGCAGCGATCTGTTCACCACCTGCACCCTCATCACCATCGACCCGAAGGCCGGCACCCTCACCCTGCACCTGGCCGGTCATCACGAGCCCCTCCTCCTCACGTCGGACGGTGCTCGGGTGGTTCCCGCGACCCACGGAGTCGCTCTCGGCATTCTTCCCGGAGAGGGCAAGTGGCCCCCCACCACGATCACCCTGCCTGCCCGCGGCGCGCTCGTCGCCTACACGGACGGCCTCATCGAGGGCTTCGTGGACGACACGGGCGCCCGGCTCGGCACCGACGGCCTGCTGCGCATCATCGACACCATCCGCGCCCCCGAACCCGGCCTGCACCTCGACCAGCTCATCGCCCGCACCCGCACGCTGAACGCCGACCGGCACACCGACGATCTCGCCGTCCTGCGTCTGGACTGGAACGCCGGGGAGACCGGCCGCACCGCGAGCGCGTGGCGCACCGCGCCGTAGCTCCGACGGCCTGCTGCTGGGTGATCCTCGCCGGGCACCGCTGCGGCCGGTGCGAGCAGGACCGCTGGCACGAACAGGGCGACGATCCCGCAGCGGCGGGCGCCGGGCCGGAGCGCGTGGGGCAGCCAGGACGGCATCCCGCACCCCTCGCGGTCATACGGGTGGAGCGATCATCGCACCGGATTGAGGGAGGGCCACGCGGGCACGTGCACTCCGGAAAGCAGCCCCGCTCCCGCCTGCGCGGCGGCCGAGCGGCAAGGACGAGGTGAGTGAGCATGGCCGAGAGATCGAAAACGGTGACGGCGCAACGGTTCCGCCCGGTGGACACCGATGGCACCGATGGCACCGATGACGCCCATGACGCCCATGACGTTCGGACTCCACCGTTGCTGCCCAGGAGCTATGACCTGGCCGACTACGCCGAGGCTGTGGTGCGAAGCGCTCAGGAAGCGGGCGTGTCACCGCTGTTGGTGATGACCGTGCTCCACAACGAGGCGTACAAGCCGCACCATCCGCTGCTGGAACGGCTGTGGCAGTGGTGGAAACCCGGCGCGTCCTTCGGCGTGGCCAACATGCATCGTGCGACGTTCGAGCGAGTGCGGCGGACGCACGGTCTGTCGGGGCGGTGGCAGGACCTTCGCGACGATCCCGCCTTCGCCATTCACGCGGCCGCCCTGCACCTGAAGGATCTCGACCGGAGCCTTCCACAGCGGCATGTGCGCCGCTACACCCGCGACGAACTCCTTGCTCTGGGCTACAACACGGGCGAACGCAACATGCGGGCCTTCGCCCGGGGCATCCCCCCGGGCCCCATGGCACGCTCGTACCTGCGTCGCTTCCGGGTCCACCAGAGCCGGGCAGGTGAGGCCCTGGCGGGCGGTGGCACGACGAAGGACCCCGCGGCCCCGTGAGCGGGAGCGTTCGTCCCCACCTTCGGTGACCTCGCCGGGCCAGTGCTTCGCCCCGCTGTCCAGGGCGACAAGGGCCCCCGTCGTACGGCACCTAGGCGGCCCGCTCCTCGAACGCGCCCCGCGAGGGGCACGGGAGACCCACACGTTTGTACGGGCAGGGCCGGGCAACGTGAAGTCCATGACTGAACCGAACAAGGTGACAGACCGGAAGTCCGCACAGGAGCAGGAGTCCGCGTCGAAGGCCCGACGGGCGGCCGGCAAGGCCACGGCACCCGTCGGCCGCGCGACGGAGAGGGCCGCGGCGGCCACCGATGACGCCGTGTCGGCCGCGGAGTCCGGCACCGAGCGAGCGGCTGCGGCGACGCGCACGGCCGCCGACTCGGCGACCCGGGGCGTGGAGTCGGCCCGCAGGGCCTTGGTCACGGCGTCCGGCCGGGCCGCCACCACAGCCAGGACGGCGTGGGCGGTGGTGGCCCACCGCAAGTTGGTAGCCGTAGGTGTGGGCGCGGGTGTCACCGCGCTGGGCGCGGCCTCGTACGCGCTGGGCCGCCGGGCCGAGCGGCTCACCCACGGGCCCCTGACTCGCCTCACCAGCGGCCGGATATGACACACACCGGCCCGGTCGTCAGCTCTTGCGCCGTTCGTCGACACGGACGAGCCCGGCGACCGCGGTCCGGGGACAGGGGTCCCCGGGGCAGGCGGTGACGCGGCCGGGACCGCTCGCCGTCTGCCTCGTCCCGCTGCTGGGGACGACTGTGTGCCTCCGGGGGAGGGGGCGACGTCCCGTGCGGCGTCGGGCGGCCGGCCCCTGCCTGCCGGCGTGCCCGGAGCCTCTGACGAGGCAGCCGTGACAGCGCGGCAGGCATGCGCACCACCACTCGGCACGACCACGACTCCCGGGCGCCCGACGGTGCCCCACCCTCGACGGGGTCAGGGTGCTCGTGGCCGGCCGGCTTCCGTACGCGTCCTCCTTCCATGACGGTACCGACACCGGGTGAGCCCGGTCACCGGCCGGAGCAGGACGACCGACAAAGGGGGGACAACATGACACACACTCAGATCGAAGCCGTGGCACCAGGCCGGCCCGAGGCAGCCGCGGCGGAGCCGGACGGTTCGGGCCGTCCCGCGGACGCCGCCTGGCGCCTGCGGCGCAGACTGGAGCGGCTCATCGGCATCGCCGCCACCGAGGGCAACGCGCTGACGGTGCTGCGCAACGGCGACGAGATCTTCCCCGCCATGCTGTCCCGCATCCGAGCGGCACAGCACACCATCGACATGATGACCTTCGTCTACTGGAAGGGGGACATCGCCCGCGAGTTCGCCGCCGCTCTGGCCGAGCGTGCCCGCGCCGGAGTGCGGGTCCGGCTGTTGCTCGACGGGTTCGGCAGCCGGCTGATCGACGACGGCCTGTTGCGGGAGATGGACCGCGCGGGCGTGCACGTCGCCTGGTTCCGCAAACCCCTGCTGCTGTCTCCGTTCAAACAGAACCACCGCTGCCACCGCAAGGCGCTGATCGTGGACGAGCGGTTCGCCTTCACCGGTGGAGTGGGCATCGCCGAGGAGTGGTGCGGTGACGCGCGCGGCCCGCACGAGTGGCGGGAGACCCACGTCGAGGTCCGCGGCCCCGCGGTCGACGGCATCGCGGCCGCCTTCGCCCAGAACTGGGCCGAGTGCCACGACGAACTGTTCGACGACCGGGACCGCTTCACGGCGCACGAGCCGGCCGGTGACGCGGTGGTACAGGTCGTGCGCGGCTCGGCCAGCCTGGGCTGGCAGGACATGCAGACCTTGATGCGGGTGGTCATCGAGTCCGCCGAGCGGCGGCTGCGCCTGGCCACCGCCTACTTCTGCCCCGACGACTTCTTCGTCTCGCTGCTGTGCGCCGCCGCCCGCCGGGGCGTGCGCGTGGAGATCCTGCTACCGGGTCCGCACACCGACAAGCGGGTGTGCCGACTGGCCGGGCAGCACCACTACGAGGAACTGCTGGCCTGCGGCGTCCGCATCTTCCAATACCAGCGCACGATGATGCACGCCAAGATCGTCACGGTGGACGGCACAGCCGCGCTGGTCGGCTCGACCAATTTCAACCGCCGCTCGCTCGATCACGACGAGGAGGTCATGCTCGCCGTGCTCGACCCCGGTGTCACCGCGAGCCTCGACGCGGACTTCGACGAGGACCTCGCCGCATGCGAACCGATCCGCCCGGGGCGCTGGAAGCGCCGTTCCGTGGTCCGTCGGGCGGCGGAGGCGGCGGTGACGCCGTTCCGGCGCTACCTGTGACGCCGATCCGCGGCTCTGTCACAGATCTTGGGGAGCGGTCGCAGAGGGTGACCGCTCCGTTCGATTGCGAAGGTCCGGGTTCGCATGAGACGGCGTACGCCCCGCCGTCCGGCGGGTGGGGTTGACGCTCCGTCAGGTGTGCGGTGGCCAGGCTCGTGCTCGGCTGTGGCCGGTGACGGTGCTGGTCATGCAGGCCGACATATCGTTCTGGGACTCGCTGGGGCACTGTCACGTTGGCTGACCGGTGGGATGATCTTCTGGTTGATCAGCCTGGGATGGATCGTCCGTGGGGAGCGCGTCGCTGTCGTACAAGGGGCATCGGTACCCGGTCGAGGTCATCTCCCACTGCGTGTGGCTGTATCACCGCTTCCCGCTCAGCTTCCGCGAGGTCGAGGAGCTCGTGCTCGAGCGCGGGATCGTCGTCTCCTACGAGACGATTCGCCGCTGGTGCGCCAAGTTCGGACAGACCTACGCCAACGAGCTGCGCCGCAGGCAGCCCCAGGCCGGAGACAAGTGGCACCTGGACGAGGTCTTCATCAAGATCAACGGGCGGTTGCAGTACCTGTGGCGGGCCTTCGACCAGGACGGCCTCGTGCAGAACCGGCGGGACAAGGCTGCGGCCAGGCGCTTCTTCCGCCGTCTTCTCACAAAGACTCGCACTGTGCCCAGGGTCATCATCACCGACAAGCTCCGCTCCTACAAAGCGGCCCACCGCGAGGTCATGCCTTCCGTCGAGCACCGCTCGCACAAGGGCCTGAACAACCGGGCGGAGAACAGCCACCAGCCAACCCGGCAGCGCGAACGGGCGATGAAAGGCTTCCGCTCCGTGGGCGGGGCCCAGCGGTTCCCGTCCGCGTTCAGTGGCATCGCGCCCCACTTCCGGCCCCGCCGACACCTGATGCCCGCACACCACTACCGCACCGAGATGACCGTCCGCTTCGCGATCTGGGAGCAGATCACCGGCGTCGCCAGCCTCTCCACCACGGCCTGAGCACAGCCCGGAACCGGTCCCCACCACGCTGCAACACGCTGTCAGGCACTCACGCACCCAACAACGTGACAGCGCCTGATGAAGGTTTACTCGCCCGAGTTCAAGGCGGACGCGGTCGCGCTGTACCTGTCGGACCCGAGCCACACCTTCGAGGGCATCGGCAAGGATCTGGGGATCAGCCGGGAGACGCTGCGCAACTGGGTGCGGGCCGAGCGGGCCCGCCGCGGTGAGAGCGGCACGACGAGCACGAAGGACATCCCGGTGAGCGAGGCCACGAGGCAGGATCTGGAGGCCGAGATAACGGCCCTGCGCGCGGAACTGAAGACCGTCTAAACGCGCTCTTCTCTATGGCTAGAGGCGGGTGAGCTTTTCGTGTCTTTACTGCCGATCTGATGCCCCTTGGAGTCATAGTTGTTGGTGTGCGTGTGAGTCGTACCGCCCTTGTCTGTGTACGACTTCGAGTCTGAGCTGCCGGTCTGATGCCCCTTGGAGTCATAGTTGTTGGTGTGCGTGTGAGTCGTACCGCCCTTGTCTGTGTACGACTTCGAGTCTGAGCTGCCCGCCTTCCCGTTGGACTCATTGTAGTCCGTATGGGTATGAACCTTCCCATCGGGCGACTTGTCACTTACCGAGTCCGCCTTTTTTATGATGTTCCCCTTGTCATCCTTGACGTCGATATGCAAATGGGTCTTCCCATCCTGCATATGTGCATGTGAATCCATACTTCCCTTTCTTTCTCCACCGCTGTCCCTTTGGGTAAAATCACTGTGCTGGTTAATACCCCTTTGGCCAGCCCTAAACTCATCCAACTCTTGGCGCGTTATTTGAGGAGCGTCGGCCGCTTTCGCGATCTCACCTCGATCGTTAGCTCCACTGCGTGGCGAATCTGATCGCCTATCCTCGAATTCGCGCCGCCGTTCACTCCCGACTTCTCCCATTGCTTTATTCCCTCCTCGGGGCAGCGGTACGGTCAGCAGGGTCGAACAGTCCACTCCATCCAGGCGGCCAGCGAGGCCTCGCCTACGGCGAGCGCTTTCGGGCACAGAGCCGGGCGGCCGCCAAGCAGGTCGGCTAGCCATTCGTGCCGGGGAGGGAACCTGCCACCGGTGGCTACTGGGGCCCTGCTTGCCCATCGCTAGCCGCGTTGGACTGGGTGCCAGCAATCTTTGGCTCCGTGTCGTCCGCCAGCAGCGCCGCAAAAGCGGTTGACATCGGCATCTCCGTAGGATCGGCGACCCGTTCCATCAGGCTGTTGTTGTCGGCGACTGTCTCGGCCAGCAGGTCTGAGACCGCCCGGCGCACGGTAGCTGGATGAGCCCACTTCTCGGCTGTCATCATCTGCTGCCCGAAGCACAGGGCCGTGCGGTCAACGATGTCGCGGAGCCGTTCCGTTGTCTCCTGGTTTGAACTCGTATCCGGGAATTCCACAAGTTGATAAGCGGCGTCCTTGCAGACGTCCCACACTGCGGGACGGCCTTCGGCGCCCGATGTGCGATCGGCGGCACGGGCTTGGGCCCAGACATCCGTGAAGTCGCCTGATATGACAAGTTCGGTGACCGGCACCCGGCACAGACACGGCCCCGGCCTGTCCGCCCAGATGCGGGCACAGTCCTGGAACGGTCCATAGCCGCCGCCTTGGAGTGCGAGCAGCTTCTTGCGTAGCTCCTCCGCAGCTTCGTCCGCCGGCTTCCCGTCAAAGTGGGCGTCGACAGCCCGGCCAATGAGGCCAGCGACCGTTGCCGTCTCACCGTAGCTCCAGCCGGCCCGCGCGCCACGGATGTCGGCCAGCTGCTGGGACGCGTGCCGGATGAACCTGCGAAGCGTCGCTGAAACGTCTGCCCCGCGGGGTAGACGAGGTGAAAGCACGGCGAGCATGTCGGGCCAGTTGCGTTCCAGACCGCCCGGAGTTTGCACCGCGGACAGTATTATCCGCGCGAACGTCCTGAGTACCTCCCGGTCGACGAGTTGGCGTGCCATCTTGCACGCCGCTGGATCGGTCAGGCAGCCAGCGTCACAGTCACCCGATGCTGGCATCAGCCCGGTCGCCCGAGCGCGCATCTGGTCGCGCACCTCTGCGTCGGTCGGCCAGCTGCCCGTGCCGCCTTTGGCCTGCGGAACCTTTACCAGTAGGGGCGCGTCCTCGCTGTCCGTGAACACCGCGGCCCGCCCTACGGGCAGGCTTGCCATCGCGACGTCCTGTCGTGCGGTCATCACCATGGTGTCGCCGAGGACTTGACGGTCGTCGCCAGCCACGATGCGGTGGGCCACCTTCAGGTTCGTGTTCTTGAGCACGTCCCGTGCGACCTTGGTGGGGATCTGGTCGACTACAACGACGCCCTGCCCGTAGGCCCGGATCTCCGACAGCAAGGCGGTGAACGTCTCCACGGCCTTGCCCTTGACGTCCGCTTCCCCCTCCGAGCTGGACTTGCTGGAACCGGTGTCGGCGAGCAGCCGGTGGGCCTCCTCCACGACGAGGAGGTGGCGCAGCTCTTCCGTGTCGCCCTCGATGCGGCGCTGTTCCACTAGCCGCACCATCAGCAGGCCCATCATGAAGGCCTTGTCGTCGTCATCGCCCATGCCTTCGAGTTCGAGCACGGTCGGCTGCCCCAGCAGTCTTGAGACGGGCAACGAGTGGCGGGTGTCGAGCATGCAGCCCTTGCCTCCCGTCCGCAGGCTGTTGAGGCGGGTGCACAGAGCTGCGCGCATGTCGCCGGTCACCTTTTCCTCGTATCCGAGCTGGGGTACGATCTCTTCGACCTTGCGGACCAATTCGCTGAGGGTGGGGAAGGCGTCAGCGCGGTCGGACCCGGCGTCGAGACGATGGTTGGCTCCGGTGGTGATGTCCCAGCCGCGCTCGGCGTAGACGGCGTGCAGGCTCGTCTCGAGGATCTGGGGCAGCGGCGTCCACATGCCGAAGCTGGCGTTGAACGCTGAGCGGAGCAGGTCCAGGTGCACGGCAACATGTATGCCTTCGGGCACCTCGAAGGGGTTGAGGCGGAACGGCGAGACGTTCTCGTTACCGAGAGTAATTACCTGGAGTAGCGGGCCGAGCTGAGGGTCGCGCAACAGCACCCGGTACTCAGTCTTTGCCGGTTCGAGCACGAGAAACGGCACACCCCGCTCGGCCGTCTGTCGCAGCAAGTGGAAGACCGTGTTCGTCTTGCCGGAGCCGGTGACGCCGGTGACGAACGCGTGCCGAGTCAGACTCGTCGCACAGATCCCATACGCGGTGGACGAGGTGTAAGAACGCTCGACGACCGAACCGAGCATCAGCGCGTCCGCGCCCAGCCGCGGCGGCACGGTGTCGAAGTCGGGGATTGCGGAGATGGAGAACCCGTGCGTCTCCGTCTCGGGGAAGCGTATGTACGCCGCTAGTTGCGAGGACGTCAATAGGGTCTGGTGCTGGAACGGTTGGTAATACAAGCCCGGCACGGGGCCGCCGTCCGTTGGGTCGGGCAATGCCCAAGCCGCCGCCAGCCCTGGCACGTCCCTGCGCTCCCACACCCGCACTGGTTCGGGCAACGAGTCCTTGCCCGAGAACACGCCCCGCCACAGACTGCTGGTCTCCGCGAAGCTCTCGTCGTCGGAAAGCAGGTACACGGCGGTACGCCAAGCTCCGCTGCTCTGCCCCTCCGTGAGGCAGCGCAACTGACCGGCGAGCAGTTCGAGGTAGTGATCGGCAAGCGGACTCGGCGCCCCATCCAGCTTCACGCCAGTCTGAACCGAGCGCATCTCGTTGATCAGACTCAGCCGCTGCGCACGCACCGATTCCTCATCCACGGGCTGCGCAAGGACCAGCGCCATCCAGCGTGCGCTTCCAAGGCCCTGAAGCAGCCGATCGAACTGTCCCATTCCGTCCAGTTCCTCGGGCGACTTCAGCGTGGGTACTCCCAGAACAAGAGCACCGGAGGGCCAGGTACCGACGGCTGGTTCGTCGGCGGCCAGGTCGACAGCCGGGTACAGCGCGCGCAGCGCGGACTCCAGCAGTCGCCCATCGCAGCGTGCCGACGGCACCTGCCCGCCGGCCGGTAGCCAGGTCCCAATTCGCAAACTGATCCGGCCCGGCTCGCCCCCAGCCAGGAAAGCCACCGGCACCTTGTACTGATGCAGCCCGACGAGCAGATCACGAGTGACCGGGTCAACCGCTTCCTTGCCTTCAGGCTTACGTCGCTTGTCGAACCGTCCGACACCCTCCACCCGCACCAGGGTCCGCAGCCCCGGCGGCGCCTCGGTGTATGTAGAAACTGCGGACAGCGGAGGCGGCTCGAACCCGGCGCGCTGCAAATAGTCCAGGCTGCCAGCGGTCAGACCCTCGATCGTCATGACGCAGCACCGCTCTCAAGGTCCTGGGAACCCGGGCGGAGGACCGGAATCGAAGAAACCGGACACGACCCAGGCGAGGAGCGCGAGGAAGAACACGCCGAATAGTACGGAGCAACTGATCACGACAGCCTTCGGTACACTCTTGGCGTGAACCGACGCGCCCGTGCTGAGGTTTTGGAGCCGGGAGACACGCAGAGTTCCACCCTTCATCCGGCCGCTAGCGCGCACCCAGTCGCCGTCACTGACGGATCCCTCGAAGGCGTAACCGCGCATCTCCACGGGAACGAGTGCAGTCCGGTTACCCGAAGCGTCGTAGCGCTCCACGCGGAAAGTCCAGATCGTCTCAGTCTGATTCTCGCCGCGGGACTCGGACCGCATCTGTATTCCGCGCGTCTGGCCATCGATGACGGTCGCTCGGCCCCCGACGGGGGCTGGGACGATGGACCGCGAGGGGCCATTATGGTCACGCGACGGGCTGTTCGGCCCGCCATCTCGTGCTGAGGGCGGTGGGCCACTCGACGCTCCGCCGCGTGCCGGGGGCGGACGCCAGGCACCGCCCTGTGGGCGGCCGTGCTGCTCTAGGGCCGGCTTAGGGGGTGGCCATGTCCCATCCGCAGCGGAGGGGGCCGACGGCCACTGTTGTCCAGAAGCTTCCTGCGGCGGCGGAAGGGACGGGGGCGATGTCGGCGGGAGCGGGGCGACGTCAGCCTCCTGGCCGCAGCGCCCACAGAAGTGGTCGTCCGGCGCCAACGCTGCCCCACAGCGGGCACATGCCAGATCACTGGCCATATGCCCACCCTACCGCCGTACTGGGCATTCCCGCAGGTTGAGCCCGCAGCTCGGGCTTGGGCGACCTGATGCCCCGCGCCGGGAAGCACGGCCGCGCGGGACCGGCACCACCATCCGCAGCGTGGTCGAGGACCTCGCGCAGAACACGCGCCGAGCTGGCCCGCGCCAAGCTCGTCTCCACCCTCGGCAGCGTGCCGAACCCGGAGGCGGAGGCGAAGGCCCGGGCTCTGCTGGAGCGCCTGGGCGCCGGCTCGCGCGGTCCGCGGGCGGCGGCGTAGTGGCGGGGATCGCGGTCGTCCTGGACCACACGACCGCGGGGCCGTTTTACGACCCGAAGGATCCGTTCAACGAGGCGGTCGCGGCGCTCTACGTGCAGGCCTCCGGCGGACTGGGTAACCTGTCTGCGCCGGTGCTATTGCTGACGGTCGGCGACGCCGAACGGCCGGGGTTGCTGGGCTACATCAAAGGCCTGCAGTTCATTCGGACAGGCGTTCAGCTTCCGGTTGAGACCTACGCAGCCACGCAGTCCGACCCTCCACACTACGGGTCGCCGACCTTAAGGGAGGTGCTCAATAACGGGTCAGGTCGACCGTTGCGGAAGGGCCGTTCGCCGGACCATCCGCGCCGATCAGAATTGACTGCGCCGGCAGTTCAGTCGGGACCTGGTAGACCAGCCACTCGTAGCCCGTGCTGGGGGTTGAGGATAACATTCAGCTCCTGGTTCTTGATGTAGTTGTAGCCCAGCCCTCTGCGACGTGCTGTGCCTTCGCGTCCGAGAGGGAGACGTCGAACTGCTTCCCACCGGCAGTCAGCACGAAGAACTGGGTGAGGAAGAACGCGGGCCGGCTGCCGGTGTTCGTGGCATGGACTGCCACGATGACCCACTTCAGGCCCGGGATCCGGCTGAGTATCGAGCGGGGGCTCCGCGGAGCCGAACTCCCTGGCGTACGCCTGCACGGCCGCCGGGGCAACTGTGTCGGAGACATCGTCGACGGTCAGCCGGAGGGTCCCGGTGTTGTTGCTACCTGGCAGGGCAAACGACTTTCCGATACGGGACATCTGCTCGTGGTCCGACCCGGACGTCTGCGCAGAGGAGCGGCGGAGTAGGAGTCCGCGTGGTGGTGCTACTTCCGTCTTCCGATCCGCCGGTACCTGTACGCCGATCCGCCGGTACGTGTGACGCCGTTCCTCCGGTACCTGTGACCGCCGCCCGGACTCGCCGGGCCGGCCGCACCCTCCCGACCCCGGTCAGCCGAGCGGAGCCTCGCGACCGGGGTCGACGCCGGAGCGGAAGCGGGCGCCTCGGGGGCACACTTTCGCGGCAACCGTCGCTGATCCCGCCGGGCGCTCATCCGGAGAACCCCACCGCGGGGGAGGCCTCCCCCGCGGCGAGTCGGGACCGGACGACGGATCCGAAGCGGTCGCGCTGGTGCGGACCGGTGCTGCCGCACACCTATGCCGGAGCCGGACGCCCTGACCGAGAAGGCGGGGCGGTCTCACGTGCCGAGACGCGTGGTGGACGCACCTTGTGCCGTGTGCTTTGATCCGGCCATGGAGACCGCAGGTCAGGCACGCACCGTGCTGCTCGACCCGTTCTGGGTGGGCCGCCGCGCCGATCAGTTCGACCAGATCTGTCGCTGACCACTCGCTCCCTTCCTCCCCTTCCGCACCCGCGTACCGCCGTGCTCTCGCGCGTACCGGACCGGCGTCGGCGGCCGCCTTTGCGGTGATCACGCCGCGTGGCCCCCGGAGCTCGCAGCCCGCGGAGTGCCCGGGAGTGGGGCCGGGGGCGCCGCCACCGCCGTCCTGACCCCGCCCGCCGTGGCGCCGTGGCCGGGCCGGACGCCAGGCCCGGCGCCCGCCCCGACCGCCGCCCCACCGGTCTCTCTCCCGGTGCCTGCCGGGCGCCCCGCTTCCGCGGAACGCCCGGTCTCCCGGTCCGCGCCGGCCGTCCCGCTTCCCCGGAACGCCCGGTCTCCCGGTCCGCGCCGCCCGCCCGCCCCCGCCTCCCCGGAGCGCACACCGCCGTGCGATGACCGTCCACCGGCACCCGAACCGTCCACCGGAGGAACTCCCCATGACTGACCGCCACACCCGACTGCCCGGTCTGCACCTCGCCCTGGAAGCCGACGGCGGCGGTGCCCACCCAGCCGCCCAGGCGGCCCCGACCCCGCAGGCGGTGCGGGAGTCGGCCCTCGCCGCCGAGCACGCCGGCTTCGCACTCGTCACGTTCGCCGACGCGCCCCTGCCGCCCGGCACGCTCGCGGAGCCCTTCGGCCGTATCGAGGCCGGTACCCGTGCCGCGTACGTGTCCGGCCTCACCGACCGTCTCGGGCTCGCGCCCACCCTGCATGTCACGACCACCGAGCCGTTCCACCTCGCGACCCAACTGGCCTCCTTGGACCACGCGTCGCACGGCCGGGCCGCCTGGCTGGTGGGGGCGGCGGCCGGACCGGACGACCTCGCCACCGTCGGACGGTCCCCGCTCTCCGCCGATGCTCTGCACCAGGAGATCACGGACGTCGTCGACACCGTCCGCGCCCTGTGGGACTCGTGGGAGGACGACGCGGTCGTCAAGGACGTCGCCTCGGGCCGCTTCCTGGACCCGGACCGCGTGCACCACATCGACTTCCAGGGGGCCACCTTCACGGTGAAAGGCCCCCTGATCACCCCCCGACCGCCGCAGGGGCAGGTCGTGGTCCTCGCTCCGGACGCACTGGAGATCGACGAGCGCGCCGACGTGGTCCTGGTGGCCCGGCCCACGACCGCCGGAATCGCCTCCCGCGCCGCCACCGCCCGGGAGGGCGGCGCACCCCTGGTCTTCGCCGAGGTGGAGGTGGTGCTCGACACAGCCGTCCCGGCCGCCGACCGGCTGGCCGTGCTGGACCGCACGGCCGACTGGCCGCGGACCGGCCGGCTGCGCCACACCGGCTCCCCGGAGACGCTGACCGAACTCCTCACCGAACTGGCCCGGTCCGTGGACGGCGTACGGCTGCACCCCGCCGTCCTCGCCGACGACCTGCCCGTCCTGGCCGACCGGGTGCTTCCCGCCCTGACCGCCGCCGGACTCCACCACCCGCCCCGCCCCGACGACACGCTGCGTACCACGCTCGGTCTGCCCCGCCCCGCCAGCCGCTTCGCCGCCACGACCACGAACGCCTGAGGTGACCGCCATGACCGAACCGTCCGCCCGTCCCCGGCTCCACCTCGGCCTGTTCTTCACCGGCGTGGGAGCCCAGCTGATCTGGACCGACCCCGAGGCCCCCTCGCACACGGCGATCGAGACCTTCGTCGACGTCGCCCGGACCCTGGAGCGGGGACTCTTCGACGCCTTCTTCCTCGGCGAGGGACTGCGGGTGCGGGAGAACCGGGGAAGGATCTTCGACCTCGACGTGGCCGGCCGCCCCGACGCCATCACCCAGTTGTCCGCCCTGGCCGCCGTCACCGAGCGGATCGGCCTGGTGGCCACCCAGAACACCACCTACAACTACCCGGCCGACCTCGCGCGCCGTCTGGCCAGCCTCGACCTGCTGTCCGCGGGCCGGGCCGGCTGGAACATCGTCACCACCGACAACGCCTGGACCGGGGCCAACTTCCGGCACGGCGGCTGGCTGCGGCACGAACGCCGCTACGAGCGCGCGGGACAGTTCGTCGACGCGGCCAAGGAACTGTGGTCGTCGGGGGACGGCCGGGAACCCGTCCGTCCGGTCGAGCGGGACACCGACCTGGTCCGGCTGCGGGCCACCGCCACCGTGCCGGTCAGCCCCCAGGGCAGGCCCGTGCTCTTCCAGGCGGGGGACTCCGAGGGCGGGCGCGAACTCGCCGCCCGCCACGCCGATGTGGTTTTCTCCGCCAACACCGAGTACGGCAAGGCCGTCGCCTACGCGGCCGACCTGCGCGACCGGCTGGCCCGGCACGGCCGCTCCCCGGATGCGCTGCGGATCCTGCCGGGCGCGACCGTCGTCCTCGGCGACACCCCGGCGGAGGCGGAGGAGAAGGCCCGCTGGGTGCGCGGCGAGCAGATCAACGGGCCCCGGGCGGTCGCCTTCCTGGAACAGTACTGGGGCACCGACCTGTCCGCCTACGACCCGGACGGTCCGCTGCCCGACATCGAGCCCAGCGAGGACGAGCTCGACCCCTCGCGCGGCACGATCCCCCTCGCGCAACGCACCGGCAAAACGGCCCTGATCCGCAAGTGGCGCGAGCTGGCGGCCGAACGAGACCTGTCGATACGGCAGTTGGTGCTGGAGGTGGCGCCGGGCCACCCGGCGTTCGTCGGCACGCCGTCGGCCGTCGCCGACGAGTGGACCCATTACGTCACCACCCGGGCCGTCGACGGATTCAACATCGTGCCGCACCTGCTCCCGTCGTCGGTCACCGACATCGTCGACAAGCTGGTCCCCGAGCTCCAGAGCCGGGGCGTCTACCGCACGGAGTACCGGGGCCGCACCCTGCGCGACCACCTGGAACTGCCACCGCTCCCCGCCCCGCGGGCCGACTGAGCGAACGGAGACGGAGGACCGGGAGTGCCGCGTGGCGGGTCCGGTGGCCCCGCTGCGGTCCGGGGCACGACAGCGCCGGCCCCTTTCGCGCACTGGCGCCGGAGTGCGTCCGGCTCGAACGGTTCGGCATCGCCCGGTACCGGGCCGCCGGTGACATCGACGAGTACCGGCGCGTGTCCGGCCACCCCGAGCGACTCGCGGCCTCGCGGGAGAATCGTCCCCGTGTCGCCGCAGTCACCGCGTGAGCCATCCGGAGGAGAGCCGCTCATGACCACATTCCCCACCGCGCCCGCCGTACGGACCACCCCGGAAGGCCTCCTGTGGGAACCCTGCGCGCGCTGGGTTCGCGGCCGCCACGGCGAGGTGACGGTCGTCGACAGCCGCCACCCCGTGCTGGTGTGGGAGCCGGGTGTCCCCGTCCCGCTGTACGCCTTTCCCCGCACGGAGGTCCGCGAGGACCTGCTGCGCCCCGCGAAGAACCCCCCGGCGGGCACGCACACGGGCTCGCAGATCTTCTACGACCTCGAAGTCGACGGCGCCCTGCTGGAGAACGCCGCCTGGACCTTCCCGGCCGCCGACCTGGCCGACCACATCGCCTTCGAATGGTTCCACCGCGTCGGCCGGGGCCTCGACCACTGGTACGAGGAGGAGGAAGAGATCTTCGTCCACCCCCGCGACCCGCACAAACGGGTGGACGCCCTCCCGAGCAGCCGTCACGTCGTCGTCGAGATCGACGGGACGGTCGTCGCGGACACCCACCGTCCGGTCCTGCTCTTCGAGACCGGTCTGCCCACGCGCTACTACATCCCGCGCGAGGACGTCCGCCTCGGCCTGCTCGAACCCACCGACCACCACACCGGCTGCCCCTACAAGGGCACGGCGGAGTACTGGTCGTGGCGCGGCGAGTCGGACATTCCCGCGAACGTCGTCTGGAGCTACCCGGACCCGCTGCCCGCGGTGGCCCCGATCAAGGGGCTCCTCGCCTTCTACGACGAGGCCGTCGACATCACCGTCGACGGCGAACGCCGGGAACGCCCCGTCACGCACTTCACCGGGGCACTTTCAAAACGGTCGCACGGCTGACCGCGCCTGCCGGACCGGGTCGGGCACGGGCAGGGCGGCGACGAGCCGGCGGGCGGGCGTGGGCGAAGTGAGGGGCCGGCGTGGACATGCGTGGTGTCATCGCGGGCAGGAGACGCCTGTCCTGCTTTCCATCTAAGGCGGCGCCGTGACGGCCTCCCCGCACATTCCCGCACCCCCTGCCGCCACCACGGGAGCAGCCGAGCACACCGAAGAACTGCCCTGGATCGAGGACGCGGGCAAGGTCGCCCCGATGGACGCGCGCGAGCTGTCCCGGCTGTTCCTGGACCGGCTGCAGATCCTGGAGGAAGGCACCCGCGAGTACCGGTACGCCCGCACCACGCTGATCGAGATGAACCTCTCCCTGGTCCGCTTCGTGGCCCGCCGGTTCCGCAACCGGGGCACCGGCGACATGGAGGACGTCACCCAGGTCGGCACGATCGGCCTGATCAAGGCCATCGACCGGTTCGACCTCTCCCGCGAGGTCGAGTTCACCTCCTTCGCGATCCCCTGCATCGTCGGCGAGATCAAGCGTTTCTTCCGCGACACCACGTGGGCCGTTCACGTGCCGCGGCGCCTGCAGGAGCTGCGCGTCGTCCTGGCCAAGAGCAAGGAAGCCCTCGGCACCGAGTTGCGCCGCGCCCCCACGGTGAAGGAACTCGCCGCCCACCTGGACCTGAGCGAGGACGAGGTCATCGAGGGTCTGGTCGCCACGAACGGCTACGTCGCCGGCTCCATCGACACCACGGGCAACGAGGACGCGTCCGGCGAGGGCGGTCCGTCGTACGCGGACGTCCTGGGCGAGGACGATCCTGCCCTCGAACTGTTCGAGGACCTGCACACGCTCGGCCCGCTGCTGCTCCGGCTCGACGAACGGGAGCGCGCCATCCTCGCGATGCGCTTCGGCCAGGAGATGACCCAGGCCGACATCGGGCGTGAACTGAAGGTGTCGCAGATGCACATCTCACGCCTTATCACCCGCATCCTCGCCAAGCTCCGGGCGGGTCTCGTCACTGCGTGAGCGACCCGAGCGGTCGGGCCGCGTTCGAGTCGGCCGCTGCCTACGCCGCCTTTAGGAAGTGTTCGGCCTCATCGATCAGGCCGGTCGCCGTGAGGCTTCGCGACGGGTCGGTGGCCGTGGCCATCAGCCGGGCCGCGGTGGTCGGCTCCGTCTCCGGTGGGATCACCAGCAGGTCCCAGCGGCCCACGGTGTAGGAGAGCAGCAGCAGCTTGTGCGGGTCCTGCTCGGCCTCGAACCAGCCGACGTGCACCACGTGCCCGTGGACAGGCACCTTTCGCGGGATGTCAGGCCAGAACGTGGGGTTCACCGTCACCCGGGTGATCCGCCCCCACAGGGGGTCGAGGACTTCGACGAGCGCCGGAAGCTCCGCCTTCAGGTCGCGGGAGCGAGGCCACCAGGCACCGTCGATCAGGGCCGGAGCGGTGTCGGCGGGTGCCAGGGCGAGTCGGGGACATGCCAGAGGGAAGAGCGGCTGCTCGACCGCGGGAGTCAAGGCAATGGTCGCGGTCATGATGCGGACCCAACCCCGGGCCGGTCACAACCGGCCCGGTTGTCGTGAATCGCCGAGAACGGCGTCGGCTCGGCAGCCGGTGTACGAGGTGCTCTCGGTAATCACCAGGGTACTCCTCGTCGAGGGGCGACGGAGCGACGCGGAGCCGCGGGCTGTACGGCGCACGGTTGCCGAGGACCGTGCCCCGACACGCCGGCTTCGGCGAAGGGCAGAGGAGGGGAGTCGGTCGCGGGGGAACCCCTGCCGTGACCGTGTGAGATCCGCCCGGCGGGGAACCCGGCTGATTTGAGGGCCTGTCCGCGACCGGCCTCGCGGACGGCGCCTTCCGGGCAGTGTTCGCGGTCGGTCCCCGTGGCTCCCAAGCCACCTGCCCCTTTCGCAGAGAGCTTTCCATCATGACCAGTGTCACGGCCCGTGCCCCGCGTCCGGAAAGCTCCGGCAGCGACTTCGCCCGACTGTCGAAGAAGATCGCGGATGCCGGACTGCTGGGGCGTCGCCCCGGCTACTACACACTCCGGATCACTGCGGTGGCCGGACTCTACGCCACGGGATGGATCGCCTTCGCATTCGTCGGCCGATCGTGGTGGACGTTGGCGGTCGCCGCCTTCCTGGCCGTCGTCTTCGGACAGGTCGCCCTCGTCGCCCATGATGTGGCCCACCGTCAGGTGTTCCGCCGACGCCGGGCCAGCGAGACGTCCGGACGGATCGCCGGAGCCGGCATCGGCATGGGGTACGGCTGGTGGCAGGACAAGCACACCCGCCACCACGCCAACCCCAACAACGAGGACCTCGACCCCGACCTCGACCCCGACCTGCTGGTCTGGTCCCAGGCTCAGGCCCGGGCCGCCACGGGCCTTCCCCGCCTGATCGGCCGCTGGCAGGCTTTCCTGTTCTTCCCGCTCCTGACGCTGGAGGGCTTCAACCTGCACGTGTCGAGCGGGAGGGCGCTGGCCAATCGCTCGCTCAGGCACCGGGCGCTCGACGGCACCCTGCTGTTCGCGCACTGCGCGGTCTATCTGACCGTCCTGTTCTGGTTTCTGCCGCACGGTATGGCGATCGCCTTCCTCGCCGTCCACCAGGGCCTGTTCGGCCTCTACCTCGGCTCCCTCTTCGCCCCCAACCACAAGGGCATGCCGATCCTGAAGGGCGACGACCGCCCGGACTTCCTCCGTCGCCAGGTGCTCACCTCGCGCAACGTGAGCGGCGGCTGGTTCCTCGACATCGCCCTGGGCGGGCTGAACCACCAGATCGAGCATCACCTGTTCCCCAGCATGCCCAGCCCCAACCTGCGCAAGGCACGGACCATCGTCCGGCGCCACTGCGAGGAACTGGGCGTGAGTTACCTGGAGACCGGGCTCATCGCCTCCTACCGACAGGCGCTCACCAGCCTCCACCAGGCCGGAGCACCCCTCCGGCAGCACCGCGTCCGTGCCTAGGCACTCCGGCCACCGCCACCGCCACCGCCACCGCCACCGCCGCCGACGCGGAAGCGTCGGCGGCGGTGGCTCGCCGGCACGGATTGAGGACGGGTCTCACCTGGTGAGCAGCCGGTTGAAGAAGGAGCGGTAGCGACGCAGCGCCCTGCGCAGTTCCTCCGTGTCGACCTGCTCCCCCTGCCCCCACTGGTCCTCCAGGTCCTTCTTGTGCTGGGCGAACGTGGTGGCCAGGGTCTGCATGACGTCCGCGACGAGGGTGTCGGCATCGTGAACGGCCTCTCGCGGGTCGTCCACGAACCTGTTCTGGGTCTTCTGCCAGCGGTCGCGGAAGGCCCGGTCCTCGTCCTCCGTCAGAAGCTGGGGAGCCTCGTCCTCCGAGGAGCCCTCCGAAGTGTCCGATGAGGTGTCCGGGGCGGTGTCCGGGGCGGTGGTGTCCGGGGCGGTGGCTCGGGTGTCGGATTCGGCTGCTGACCGGTCTTCGTCGGCCTCGTCGGCCGGGGGCTCTGTCCGGGGCGTCGGGGTGCTCTCACCGGGGTACATCGGGGCACGCTCGGAGGCTTCCCCTGTTTCTCCGGGCTCCCCGGTGGTGGCGCCGGCAGGCCGTGCGAGGTCCTCGGTGGTCGGGCCGCCGGTGGTGCGGTCGTCGTTGCGGTGCATGGGGTCCTCCATGCCGGGTCGGGCCGGGGGCGGCGTCAGGACCGGGCGGGCTGGGCCCGGCCGCCGTCGGAGAGCAACTCGTCGAACAGTGCGCGGTAGTGCACCATGGCACCCCGCAGCTGCTCGGTCGTCGCCTGGTTTCGGGTACTGAGGGACTCCACCTCGTGCGCGGCGCGGTAGTGCTCCAGGGTGCGCCCGTGCTCCACCGAGAGATCCTTCATCTGCTGGTCGAACCCCTCGGTCGGGTAGCCGCGGTCGTGCATGAGGGAGGTCACCAGTTGGTCCGCGTCGTGCACCGCGTCCTCGGGCCGGTCCACGAACTCGTTCTGGACGCTGCTCCATTCCCGCGTGTAGCGGTCACGCGAACCCGGGGGCAGCGGCTTGATGTCCAGTGCATCGTGCCGCTTCTCGCGCCCCCTGAGTTCCCGCTCGGCGGCGCGCCGGCTGTCGGAGTCTTCGACGGTCCGTTCGTACTCCTCCGGGCCGAAGCGTTCACGCAGGTGACGGCGTCGCATCATGAGCGAGACCGCCACAGCGGCCAGGGCGAGTACCACCACGATCGCAATGATGATCGCCAGAAGCGTTCCCGTGGACATGGGTGTCACGCTCCTCGTGGGAGTGGTGAGTGATGTCCCCCGAGTGCCCGTTTAGGTGATTTTCATCCCTTTAGTGATGATCTGTCCTGCGGGGGTGACCTGGTCCCGCCGACCCGGGCCCATGCGGTCGCGGACGCCGACGGCCTCGGGGCCGTGGGCGGCGACGAATGCCGCCGTGGGCCGGCGGTGCCCGGGCCTCTGCTCCGGGGCCACGGGCCGGCCGGTGCTGCGTCAGCGGCTCGTGCCGGTGTCGCCCTCGTCATGCGGGGGATTCTGCCTCTCGCCGCGATGCGGGGGATTCCGCTGCCCCTCGCCGCCCGGCGCGGAGGGGTCCCCCTGCTCCTCCAACAGTTCGAGGAGCGCGGCATCCGCCCTCTTTCGATCTTCCTTCGTCAGCTCGACCGGTGCGTTGTTGTAGACGGTGTAGCGACTCGGATCGATGATGTTGGCGGCCCGCAGGGTGAACGTCAGCAGACGGCGCCACCCCTTGCGGTGCCCGACTCGTGCCTGCAGTTGGACCGTGTAGTCACGCGCCTCCGGCATGAACCCGGAGAACGGCGCCTCGAACTCGACGAAGAGTTGTTGTGCTTCCCTGCCGGGCACGACGAAGCCGGCCGGCAGCTTCGCGTCCTCGTCCGGCCCCGGCTGGAGGTGAGACGGTGTGGACACCCACAGAAGCGGCAGGTGGGAAGCGGGCTCGTCGGGGAAGGTCAGGATGAGGTCCTGGACGACGATCGGTTTGGGGCCGGTGTTGTGAAGGACGAGCGGGAGCCGCAGGCGGGCCGTGGACGAGTGGACGATCACCGCGAAGGCATGAGGCTCCCACGTCTTCAGGTGGCCTTGTCTGGCGTTGAGCCACCAGAACGACGCGACGGTGAAGAGCAGTGCGCAGGTCGACACCACGCCGGCGCCTGTGAGCGATGAGGACGCGGCCTGCTCGGTCGCGGTCATCAGCGGAACCACGAACTCAGTCTGCCAGCCCCGACGCGGGCTCGCTCACAGGCTCGGGGGCCTTCGCCGACTGCGGGCGGCGGCTCGCTCCTGCGCGGGCCGGGCGCCCTGTCTCCGACTACGGCCCGCCCGCTGGGGAGGGCTGCACCTCTCGTCGGTGACTCGCCAGCCGCCGGAATGAGCGGTTACCTGGAGACGTGGCACCCCGCGGGCGGCAGCAGCCGCGTCGACGGGTACCCGGCCGGACAGCGCGCGAAGGACAACGGCGCCCTTGACGCGCCCCGCCTCCTGCCCGGACACGGCTGTCGCGGCCGGCGGGGCCGGCTCCCAGGCCCCGCCCCCTTCAGTTCCGGCGAACGTAAGGACTTCCCTCATGCGCGGAGCAGTGATCCACGCCCCCGGCGATGTGCGTGTCGAGACCCTGGACGACCCGCAGATCCTCCATCCGACCGACGCGATCATCCGCACGGCCGTCACCTGCGTGTGCGGCTCCGACCTGTGGCCCTGGCGCGGCCTGGACGCGACCGAGGCGGCGCACCCGATGGGCCATGAGTACGTCGGCTTCGTGGAGGAGGTCGGCAGCGAGGTCACCGCCGTGGAGCCGGGCCAGTTCGTCGTCGGCTCGTTCGCGACCTCGGACAACACCTGCGCGAACTGCCGCAACGGCTGGCAGTCCAACTGCCTGAACCGCGAGTTCATGAGCACCTGCCAGGCCGACTACGTGCGCATCCCCAACGCCCAGGGCACCCTGGTCGCCACCGACGAGGTGCCGGGCGAGGAACTGTGGCCCAGCCTGCTGGCCGTCTCCGACGTGATGGGCACCGGTTGGTACGCCGCCGACGCCGCCGAGGTCGGGCCCGGCTCCACGGCGGTGGTGGTCGGCGACGGGGCGGTCGGCCTGTGCGCGGTGATCGCCGCGAAGGACAGGGGCGCGGAGCGGATCATCGCGATGAGCCGTCACGAGTCCCGGCAGAAGCTCGCCCGGGAGTTCGGCGCGACCGACATCGTCACGGAGCGCGGCGACGAGGGCGTCGCCCGGATCAAGGAGATGACCGGCGGCATCGGCGCCGATTCGGTCCTGGAGTGCGTCGGCACCGCTCAGGCCATGCAGCAGGCCCTGCGCTCCGCGCGTCCCGGCGGCAACGTCGGCTTCGTCGGCGTCCCCCACGACGTGGCCGTCGACGGCCAGGAGCTGTTCTTCTCCCACGTCGGCCTGCGCGGCGGCCCCGCGCCCGTGCGCCGCTACCTGCCCGACCTGATCGACCGCGTCCTGTCGGGACGGATCGACCCGGGCAAGGTCTTCGACCTCACCCTGCCATTGGAGCGGGTCGCCGAGGGCTACCAGGCGATGGACGAGCGCCGCGCCATCAAGGCCCTCCTGGAGCCCTGACTCCGCACGCCGCGGCTCGTCCGGCGGCACGTCACCCTCGTGCTCCCGGGGTGAGCGGGAAGTCGGCGCCGAAGGGTGTTCACGTTCCCGGTCGGCTGTCCGGACCGAGGGTCTGCGCGATGGCCGCCCGTGTCTCCTCGCGCGGCTCCCGATCCGTCGACAGCAGCGCGTGCAGGATCATTCCTTCCAGCAGGGCGTCCAGGCGGGCGGCGGTCTCCGGCCCGGTGAAGCGGGCCAGGACGGCGCGGCCGGCCCTCGTCCACTCGTGTGTCAGCGCACGGAGAGCGGGATCGCGCAGCGCGGCCAGGTGCAGTTCGAAGCCGAGGACCGCGCTGCGGTGCCGGGAGGGTCCTCCCCGGACCATGTCCACCAGGACGTCGATCAGGTCGTCGCGCGTCGCCACCTCGGTGAAGAGGGCTTCGTACTCGGCGGTCCGTCGTCCGACGTACCGGGCGAACGCCTGGGTCCGGAGTTCGGCCAAGCTCGCGAAGTGATAGGTGACCGAGCCCAACGGCACGTCCGCGGCAGAGGCCACCTTGCGGTGCGTGATCCCGGCCACCCCGTCCGCGACGAGTACGTCCAGAGCGGCGTCCAGGATCCGCTCCTGACGCCGCGGATCGTGCCGCCGCGCCCGTCGACCCCGACGATCTGCCGTCGCTCGGCTGTCGGGCACTCCCGCCTCATCCATAAGAACAAACGTACACTAGGTGGGAAGCGAATGTTCTTGTCGGCCGCCGCCGCCCCGTGACCGTCCGGCCGCCCCGGCCGGCGACCGCCGGCGCGAGGCCACCTCCGTCACCTCGGTCACCGAGTGGCGGTGGGGGTTCCGGCCACGCGGCGTTCGCCGCCGTTGCGCTGCCGCCAGAACCGGTAGACCTCCACCGCGTCCTCGCGCGGTTCGTGACGCATGGGCAGACGGCGCTCGTCCCAGGGCTTGGCGAACTCCTCGTAGAAGGTGTTCAGCTCGAAGTACTTGCGGTCATCGACGTAGTGGGGCTCGTAGGCGTCACGGGTGGTGAGGAAGACGACCTCGTCCGGCGAGCAGTAGTACAGGGAGCCCAGGCACATCGGGCAGGGGTGGGCCAGGACGTAGATGGTGGTGCCGGTCAGGTGCTCGGTGCCCAGCTTCACGCACGCCTCGCGGATGGCGAGGATCTCCGCGTGCGCGGTGGGGTCGTTGGTCTGCGCGACCTTGTTGGGGCTCTCGGCGAGGATCTCGCCGTCCTTGACGATGACGGTCGCGAAGGGGCGACCGCCCTCGGTGACGTTCTGGCGGGCGATGTCGACGGTGCGCTGGGCGAAGTCCATGGTGGCCTCCTCGGAGGGACGGGCAGAGGTGAGGCGGTGGGGGAGGGGCCGGTCGCCCCGCCCCCACCGGAGGTGCGGGTCAGAAGGGCTTGGTCGGCAGGTACTTTCCGTCCAGGGTGATGACGGCGCGCTCGCCGCCCTCGGGGTCGGCGACCTTCTTCACGTCGAGCTTGAAGTTGATCGCGGAGATGATGCCGTCCCCGAACTGCTCGTGGACGAGGGCCTTGAGCGTGGTTCCGTAGACCTGGAGCATCTCGTGGAAGCGGTAGACGGTCGGGTCGGTGGGGATGCCGCCGGGGATCGAGCCGCGGGTGGGGATGGTCTGCAGCAGCATCGCCGCGTCGTCGTCCAGGCCCAGCAGCTCGGCGACCGCCGTCGCGGCGTCCTCCGGCAGGGGGTGCTGGCCGAGGACGGCGGCCGTGGTGAAGGCGACGGACAGGCCGGCGGCGTCGGCGATCCGCTGCCAGGAGAGGTTCCTGCGGGTCTTGGCCTCCACGGCCTGGGCGGCCAGGGCCTGGCGGGCGGCGGGGTCGAACTGGGCGTGCACCATGGGTGGGTACCTTTCCGGGGTGTCCCTGTGCGGATCGTGCACAGAGGGGGGCGGGGGCCCGGGGCGCGCCGACGGCGTCGGCCCGGCCCGGGAAGTCGAGGTCATGTCGTGAGTACGGCGGGGGAGTCGGTGACCTTGAGTTCCTCGACGCGGCCGGTCGCGATGTCGAAGATCCAGCCGCGCAGAGCGACCTTCCGCTCCGCCAGGGCGCGGGCGACCGACGGGTGGGTGGCCAGGTTCGCGAGCTGGGCCAGCACGTTCTGCCGCACCAGGGCCGGCACGTCCCCGGCGGTGGCGGTACGGGCCACCGAGGCGTCGGCGAGCCGCAGCCAGTCGGCGACAGCGGGGGTGTCGCTCAGATCGTGACCGTGGGCGAGGGCGGTCATCGCACCGCACGCGGAGTGCCCGCAGACGACGATGTCCGTCACGCCGAGTGCGCCGACGGCGTACTCGACGCTCGCCGCGACCCCGTCGGCGCCGGGGGTGTGGGCGGGGACGAGGTTGCCGGCGGTGCGGATGACGAACAGCTCGCCGGGTTCGCACCCGGTGATCAGCTCGGGGACGACGCGCGCGTCGGAACAGCCGATGAACAAGGTGTGGGGCGTGTGGTGGGCGGCCAGGTGGGCGAAGAGCTCCTTCTTGGCCGGGAAGACGTCCTGCTGAAAACGCGCGACGCCCTCGGCGAGATCCTGCATGAGGTGACTCCCTTTCGTGGCGGCCCGGCCCGTGCGGCCTTGCGAGATCCACCATGCATGACCTGCTTGTATAGAGTCCAAGACGTCCTGACCATGACTGCCATTGATGACATCTATAGTCGGGGCCATGGCCCTGGAACTACGTCACCTGCGCTATCTGCTCGCCGTCGCCGATCACGGCAGCTTCACCCGCGCCGCCGAGGACCTGCACATCTCCCAGCCCACGCTGTCCCAGCAGATCAGGCAGCTCGAGCGGACCCTGGGCACGCAGCTGCTGGACCGCACCGGCCGCACCGTACGCCTCACCGACGCGGGCGAGGCGTACGCCCGGCACGCCCGCGGCGCGCTGCGTGACCTGGCCGCCGCCGAGCGTGCCGTCCATGACGTGCGGGACCTTTCGCGCGGGCAGCTGCGGCTGGCGGTCACTCCCACGTTCACGGCCTACCTCGTCGGCCCCCTCACCGCGGAACTCCACACCCGCCACCCCGGCATCACCCTCACCGTGCGGGAGACGACCCAGGACGCCATCGAGACCGGGCTGCTGGCCGACGAGTTCGACCTCGGCATCGCCTTTCAGGGGCCCCACCTGCCCGGCGTCACCGCCACCGCCCTGTTCACCGAGACGCTCACCCTGGTCACCGGCGCCCACCGCCCCGCCGCCGACCCCGCCGGACCGCTACCGGTGCGCGAGCTCGCCGACCGGCAACTCGCCCTGCTCAGTGGTGACTTCGCCACCCGTGGCCACATCGACGGCTATTTCCGGCAACACCGCGTCAGCCCGCGCATCACCGTCGAGGCCAACTCCATCCAGGCCCTCACCGAGGTCGTGCAGCGCACCCCGCTCGCCACCGTCCTGCCCGACGCCATCACCCACGACCACCCCCGCCTCGTCCCGGTCCCGCTCGACCCCGCCCTCCCCACGCGCACCGTGGCCCTGCTGCGACGCGCCGACGCCTACCAGAGTGCCGCCACCCGTGCCTTCACCCGTCTCGTCCACGACCTCGTCCGCGCACGCGGATACACGCCGGCCCCCTGAACACACGCCCTCACGTGATGTGCCGCAGCAGCGCGGCGACCGCCGGGGGAGCCTCGCCCGGCGGGCGTACCACCATGATCTTCCAGTTCGGCGCGTGCCGGTCGAACCGGTACTGGGGCAGATCGGGGAAGCGGTCCGCAATGGACTTGGGCATGATGCAGACGCCGAGGTCGTTGCGGACCAGTTCCGCTGCCGCGCCGATGTCGTTCACCTCGAACGTCGTGCTGCGGTCGACGCCCGCGGCCCGGAAGGACCGGTCGATCGCGTAGCGGATGGCCCAGCCGGGCGTGAAGTCCACCAGGGGCAGCTGGGCGATGTCGGCGAGCCGGACCCGGCCGTTCGGCGTCGCCCCGGCGAGCACCCGCCGGGGTGCCGCGAGCAGGACCATGTCCTCGCGGGACAGCAGCCGGGTCACGAGCCCGCGCTGCTGCCCGCGGTCCAGCGCCACCACGGCCAGATCGACCGTGCCCTCGCGCAGCGCCTGCCGGATGTCGGCGACGGCCGCCTGCCGGAGCTGCACGACCACACCCGGATGCTCCGCGCGCAGCGCGGCCAAGGCGTGGTGGAGCCCCGCCCACACCCCCTGCATCGTGCCGACCGTCACCCGCCCCCGCAGCTGCCCCCGTACCGCGTCGACGGCCTCCCGGGCCAGTTCGGCGGCCCGGAGCGCCGCGCGTGCGGCGGGGACGAACGCCTCCCCGGCCGGGGTGAGGGCGACGCGGTGCGTGGTGCGGTGGAACAAGGGGGTGCCCAACTCGCGTTCGAGGGCGCGGACCGTGCTGGACACAGCGGACTGGACCACGTGCAGCCGCCGTGCGGCCGCCGTGAAACCGCCTGCGTCCGCCACCGAGACGACGACCTCCATCTGCCGCAGATCCATCATCCGCTCCCGAATCCAGCAGCGCTCCGTCCGCTGCGAGGACGACGGGCGGGCTTCACTCTTGGCTGCATCGTATGCGGACGGCGCGGGGTCGCGCGGACCCCGGCGCAGGCCGGCTCACGCGGGACGGCACGGCCGGCGGCGCACCCGTCTCCGACCGGATCACGTCAGCGAGACGGGAGCGTCGCGCGGGGTCGCCCGTACGAGACCGGCCCCGGTGGCGCACCGCTCCGCGACCGCGCCGCGGCCGGGACCATCCGCGCCCGCCGCCGGGCGAATGGGCCCGTCGAGCAGGGTGAGCGAACGGCCGCTGTGACCGCTGCGCACCGCGATGAGTTCCGCGGCGAAGGACACGGCGGTCTCCTGCGGCGTCGACGCGCCCAGGTCGAGGCCCACGGGCGCGTGCAGTCTGCCCAGGGCGTCCGGCGACACACCGGCCTCCGCGAGCTCGCGGATCCTGCGTGCCTGGGTGCGGCGGGAGCCGAGCGCCCCCAGGTAGGCCAGCGGCCGTCCCAGTGCCTCGGCGAGGACGGGAACGTCGACCTTGGCATCGTGCGTCATGACGCACACCACGGTCCTGTCATCCGTCCGCGTGCCCGCCAGGTACCGGTGCGGCCAGTCGACCACGACCTCGTCGGCGTGCGGGAAGCGCTCGGGCGTGGCGAAGGTGGAGCGAGCGTCGCACACGGTGACGTGGTAGCCGAGGAACGCGCCGATCTGGCTCACGGCGGCGGCGTGGGCGTCGGCCCCGAACACCAGCAGCCGGGGCGGCGGGGACCAGGCCTCGAACAGCACCCGAGGCTCGTCCGCCGCACCGATGTCGTACGTCCGTACGACAGTGGTGTCCTGGCTGAGCATCAGACGCGCGTCGGCGAGGACGGCCAGGTCCAGAACGGCGCTGCCGGTGCTGCCCAGGTGCCCGTCCTGCCACACGGCCGCGGCCCCGCCGGTCTGCCCGTCGAGTCCCGACATCACCCGGACCACGACGACCGGACGCCTCGCCGCCGCGGCCAGGTGGGCGGCGGCGAGTACCCGCGCCGTGTCGTGCCCCACGGCCTGGACGAAGACGTCGATCTCGCCTCCGCACGTCAGCCCCACCCCGAACGCGTCGTCAACGTGCCCGAAGGAGACGAACCGCGGCTCTCCCGAGGTCAGCACCTCACGCGCCACGTCGTAGACGGCGCCTTCGACGCAGCCTCCCGACACGCTGCCGAGGACCGTGCCGTCGGCGTGGACGCACAGCGCCGCTCCCGGTTCCAGCGGCGCGCTGCCCCGGACGGCGACGACGCTGGCGACGGCACAGGGGGCTCCGGCGGCCTGCCACTCCAGCAAGTGGGGTGCCAGATGTCGCATGAGTGTCTCCGATCTGCTGTCGGGTGTGGTCCGTCCGGCCGCGGGCGGACGGACGACGGGTCAGCGCGACGTGTCCGCCGGCTGCATTCCGAGGAACCTGCGGCCGTTCGCCTCCAGCGTCGCGGCGTCCATCCCCTGGCCGAGCAGGTAGCCGACCGGATCGGGCTGCGCCATGTCGAAGGGGTGGTCGCTGCCGCAGACGATCCGGTCCGGGGAGGCGTGGGCGCGCAGCAGCCCCAGGACCTCCGGATCGTGGGTGACCGTGTCGAAGTAGAGGAGGCCGAAGGACTCCGCGGGAGCCCGGGTGCTTCCCCGGCGCACATCGTCGCGCTGCCGCCAGCCGTGCCCCCACCGGCCCAGCAGGGAGGGCGCGCAGCCGCCGCCGTGCACGAAGCAGACCCGCAGGCCGGGGAGTTCTTCGAGGACGCCGCCCAGCAGGACGGCGGCGACGGCGGTCGTGGTCTCCACCGGATTGCCGATGAGGTTGACCAGGTAGTGGTGGTCCCATTCGGCGCGGGGCAGTTGCATCGGGTGCACCAGGACGGACAGGTCCAGTTCGGCGGCGACGCCGAGGACGTCCCGCAGCACGCCGCGGTCGTAGGAGCGGCCGTCCACCACGGGGGGGACGGCGATGCCCGCGATGCCCTCCGCGGCGGCGAGCCTCGTCAGCTCCCGTCGGGCGGCGGCCACGTCGTCCAGCCTTACCAGCCCGAGTCCGACGAGTGTGCCGTCCGTACGGGCCACGGCGTCGGCGAGCTGTGCGTTGTAGGCGGCGACGTAGTCGTCCGCCTCGGTGGGGGCGTGGACGGGGAAGGCGAAGGGCGGTGCGGAGACGACGCGCGCGCCGAGCCCGGACTTCAGGGTGTCGGCGACGATGGTGTCGACGTCGGTCATCGCCGTGGTCGGGAACGACAACGGGGCTTCTCCCAGGAAGAGTTCGCCGTCGCGGTCGTGCATGCCGCCGAGCGGGTTCCCGGGTGGGAGCGCGAGCAGATCGCGCGGCAGCCAGTGTGCGTGGACGTCGATGACGCCGGGGCGGATGTCACCGTGCATGGAGTTCTCCTCGATCGGCTCGGGGGAGCGGGGCTGGACCCGTGCGGGTCAGGCGGTGGCGTCCCGCTGTTCCCGGGCCGCGCGCGTGAGGGCGCGCCGGATGGGTTCGTAGCCGGTGCACCGGCAGATGTTGGAGCCGACCACGCTCGCGACGGCATCGGGGTCGTCGGCGAGGCCGGGATCGGCTTCGAGCGCTCCGGCGGCCACCATGAGGAAGCCCGGTGTGCAGAATCCGCACTGGAGCGCGCGCTCGGCCGAGAACGCCCGCTGGAGCGGGTGGGGTTCGCCGTCGGGCCCGGCAAGTCCCTCCACGGTGCGGACGGAACGGCCGTCGCACTGGACGGCCAGCACAAGGCAGGAGCGGACCGCCGCGCCGTCCATGAGAACGGTGCAGGCCCCGCAGATGCCGTGCTCACACCCCAGGTGCGTACCTGTGAGCTTCAGGTCGTCGCGCAGGACGTCGGCGAGCAGACGGCGGGGTTCCACGTCCAGGTCATGGCGGGTGCCGTTCACGTCGAGCGTGATCTTCATCGGTGGTGTCCCTCTCGTGCGGTGAGGCGGGCGTGCGAGTCCGCCGCCGCCTCCAGGAGTGTTCTGCCGACCAGAACGGCGACGGCCTGCCGCTTGTACTCCACGTCGGCGTACGGTTGGTCGACGGGTGCGGCGTCCTCCCGGGCGGCGATCCGGCCGGCCAGGGCGAAGGGGTGGCCGTCGGGCAGCCGGGGCCCCGCGGGGAGCCGACCGATGCCGGCACCGAGCAACGAGCGTTCGGCGGCTCGTGCCCGAACCGGGCGGTCCGCGGCGTTGACCAGTCCGATCCGCGCGTCGACGATCACGCCGTCGTGCACGGTGAGGGCCGCCGCGACGGCGACCTGGGCGAAGGTGAAATGCGTGCGGCGGTGTTCGATGAACCCGACGCCCGTGTCCTCCCCGAGCAGCGGAAGACGAACGGCGGTGATGAGCTCCTGTGGCCGGCGTGCCGTGTGGTGAGGCCCGAGGAAGTAGTCGCGGGCGGGGAGGTCACGGGCACCGTCGGGGCCGGTCACCTCCACGGTGGCGTCCAGGGCGACGCCGATGGCGCACCATTCCGAGGCGGGGTGGGCCCAGCCGAAGCTGCCGGCCATGGTGCCGCGGGAACGGATCGGCGGGTGGGCGATGTTGACCACGGCCCGGGACAGCAGCGAGCCGAGCGGGCCCGGGACGGCCGTGGCCGACTCGAACGCGGCGTGCCGGACCAGGGCGCCGACGCGCAGTTCGGCGCCCTCGACGCGCATGCCGTCGAGCTCGGGGATGCGGTTGATGTCGACGACCGACTCGGGCCGGATGCGTTGCAGATGCATCTCCAGGATCAGGCTCTGGCCTCCGGCGAGCACCTGGGCCTTGCGTCCGGTGTCGCCGAGTGCCTCGACGGCCTCGGCGACCGTGCGGGGTACGACGTAGTCGAAGGGTGCGGGTTTCACCGGTCGCCTTCCTCGTGTTCCGGGGCGTGCGCGGCGCGCCAGACGCTGTCCGGGGTGAGCGGCATCTGCAACAGGCCGGGATCGGCGATCCGCAGGGCGTCGGCCACCGCGTTGACGATGGCGGCCGGGCTGCCGATGCAGCCCGATTCCCCGGCGCCCTTGGCACCCAGCGGCGTGCCGGGGCTGGGGGTGCAGGTGTCCTTGATGTCGATGGGCGGAAGCTCCGCGAACGTCGGGAGCAGGTAGTCCAGGAATCCTCCGGGCAGCTGCGGGACGCCGTCACCGTCGAACGTGATGCCCTCGTAGAGGGCCTGGCCGATGCCTTGCACGGCCGATCCGAAGGCCTGTCCGCGCACCACCGCGGGATCGAGGACCACTCCGCAGTCGTCGACGGCCACGAGCCTGAGGACGCGTACGGTGCCCAGTTCGGGGTCGACCTCGGTCACCGCCGCGTGCGCGCCGAAGGGAAAGGCCATCCCGGCCTCGTACCGGTCCTCGACGCGCAACGGTCCGGTGGCCTTCACCAGATCGCCCAGGCCCGTGGCCGACGCGCCCCCGGGAGCCGCGTGCACGACGGTTCCGTCCGCCCACTCGACCTGCTCCACCGGCACGCTCCACAGCGCTGCCGCGCGCGTACGGGCCCGCTCGATCAGGAGAGTCGCCGCGTGCTGGAGCATGGCGCCGGCCACCTGTGCCGACCGGCTGGCGAACGACCCCAGTCCCTCGGGCTGCTCGTCCGTGTCGCCCTCGACGAGACGGACCCGGGTCTCCGGGACGCCGAGGACCTTGGCGACCAGAGCGGGGAAGACCGTCTCGTGGCTCTGGCCGCTGGGCGCCGCGCCGCACCGGGCGGTGACGGTGCCGTCCTCGTGCGCCTCCAGGCTGCCGAACTCGTGCAGGCCGCCCGCTTCGCCGCCCGAGCGCTCCACGTAGCAGGAGACGCCGATGCCCAGTGGCAGGGCGTCCGGGTCCCGACGGCGACGGTCCCGCTCGGCACGCCACCGGTCGTAGTCGAGTGTCTCCAGGGCCAGGTCCAGAGCGGCGGCGTAGTTCCCGCTGTCGTAGCGGCGGCCGGTCGGCGTCTCGTACGGGAAGGCGTCGGGCGGAATGAAGTTGCGCCGCCGCAGTTCGATCGGGTCCATGCCGAGCCGCCCGGCGAGCAGGTCCATCGTCCGCTCGATGGCGGTCGCCGCCTCGGGACGTCCGGCGCCCCGGTACGGATAGGTCACCATGGTGTTGGTGAGCACCGAGCGCAACGTCGCGTGGACGCGCGGGGTGGTGTACGCGCCGGCCGCCATCCACGCCGTCTGCATCGGCAGACCGACGCCGAGGTGGGGGTACGCGCCGACGTCGGCGTCGATCTTCAACTCGTAGGCGAGGAGCTTGCCGTCGGCGTCGGCGGCGAGACGCACGGTCTGGTCCTGGCCCCGGCCCCGGGTGGCGACGAGCATCGACTCCATGCGGTCCTCGATCCAGCGGACCGGTCGCCCGAGCTTCACGGCCAGGTGGGCGACGACCACGAACTCGGGGAACGCCGCGCTCTTGGACCCGAAGGCGCCTCCGGTGTCCGGGACGACGACCCGGATCCGGTCGGGGGACCAGCCGAGCAGCGCGGCCAGTTCACGGCGCAGCCGGTGCGGCATCTGGTGCCCCGACCACACCGTCAGCCGGTCCCCCTCGGGTACCGCCAGGATCGTGCGGCACTCCATGGGGCTGGGCATCAGCAGGTTCTGGCGGTAGGTGGCCTCGACGACGGCGGCGGCGTCCCGCCAGACGGCGGGGTCGACAGGCTCTCCGGCCTCGCCCCGCAGGGCGATGTTGCTCAGCCCGTCGAACAGGCGGACGGAGTCGTCCAGGGCCGCGGACGGGGTCACCACCGCGGGGAGCGGCTCGATCACGGAGGTGACCTCGGCGACCCCGTCCTCGGCCCGGTACCGGTCCTCTCCGAGGACCACCGCCAGCGCCTCGCCCGGGTAGCGCACCCGGTCCTTCACCAGCGCCGGCCACCCCCGGCCCGCGACGGCGTCCTCCGTGGAGAGCTTCGCCAGCAGGGTGTACGGCACCGGAGGAAGGTCCGGCAGGTCCGCCGCCGACCAGGCGCCCACCACACCGGGCACGTCACGGGCGGCCGTACAGTCCACGGCTCGTAACCGGCCGTGGGCGACCGTGCTTCGCACGAACGCGGCGTCCAGGCACCCCGGTACGTCGATGTCGGCGACGAACCGGCCTCTCCCGGTGAGCAGCCGTTCGTCCTCGCGTCTTGTCCATTGCGCCACGACAACCCCTCGTCGGTGTCTTCGCAGGAAGTGAGGCACTGCACGGACGACCGGCCCGTCGGCGGCCGATCTCCGGACATCCGCGGCCTGCGCGGCGCGGAATGCCAGAACGCTAAGGCGAACGCTCCGCCGGCCGTTGTCCCGGAGCGCACCGCCTGTTGCCTGGCAGTGACACAGCGTGCGAGCCGTGCGCCGGCCGGGCACCCGGCCGGCCGGTGGAGCGCCCGCGCCGCCACCCGCCCTCCGGGCCGCCCGTGCCGGTGGTCCGGCCCCCCCGCGCCACCGCCCCTTCCCGGCTCATCTCTTTTCGAGATGACTGACATTCCGAACCATCGCCGTGAGTGAGGAAGCATCCGGGGGCGGACCGACGCTTATGCCTCCGTGACGGCATCGAAGAAGCTGCCGGCCACGCCTCGGCACCGCCCGTCCACGCCGGTCTCCCGGCTCACCCCTCAAGAAGGTGCTCATGTCCGCCTCTTCCGAGCTCCCGACCTCACGCCGGCCCGCGGCCGCACCGGCCCCCCACGGCGTGCCGGGCTGGCTGGTCGCGCTCCTGGCCGTCGCCTCCGGTATGACGGTCGCCAACCTCTACTACGCCCAGCCCCTGCTGTCCGAGCTGAGCGACGTCTTCCACACCAGCACGGCCACCGCCGGCGCACTGATCACGCTCACCCAGGTCGGCTACGTGATCGGCATGCTCTTCCTGGTCCCGCTCGGCGACCGGCTGGAGAAGCGCAACCTGGTCACCGTCCTGCTCACGGTCACGACCCTCGCCCTCGTCGCGGCCGGACTCGCCACCAGCTTCCCGGTACTGCTGATCGCCTCGCTGGTCAGCGGAGCCACCTCGGTCGTCGCCCAGATACTGGTGCCCTTCGCCGCCGGCCTCGCCCCCGACCACGCCCGTGGCCGCATCGTGGGGCGGGTGATGAGCGGCCTGCTCACCGGCATCCTGCTCTCCCGCACGCTGAGCAGCCTGGTCTCGGATCTCGCCGGCTGGCGTGTCGTCTTCCTCGGCTCCGCCGCCCTGATGGCCCTGCTGGCGGTGGCCCTGCGCGCAGCCCTGCCGCGCCACGCGCCGACCACGACGATGCCGTACCACCACGTCCTGCGCTCCACCGTCCGGCTCGTGCGCACGCACCCGGCACTGCTGCGCCGCGGCCTCTACCAGGCGGCGATGTTCGGCGCCTTCAGCGCGTTCTGGACCACGGTCTCCTTCGTACTGACCGGCCCCCGGTTCCACTACTCCCCGGTCGGCGTCGGCGTCTTCGCCCTCGTCGGCGCGGCCGGCGCGGCCGTGGCCCCGTTCGCCGGGCACTGGGCCGACCGGGGACTCGTCCGCCCCGTGACCGGCATCGCCTTCGTGGTCGCCGCCCTGGCCTTCGCGCTCGCCGGGTTCGGCGGACACAGCGTCGTCCTGATCGGCCTGGCCGCGATCCTCGTCGACATGGCCGTACAGACCACCCTGATCCTCGGCCAGCACACCGTCTACCAGCTCGATCCCGCCGCCCGCGCCCGCCTCAACAGCGCCTTCATCGCCATGTTCTTCGTCGGCGGCGCGGCCGGCTCCCAGGTGGGCTCCGTCGTCTACCACGCCGGGGGCTGGGCCGCCCTGACCGTCCTCGGTGCCGTCCTTCCCCTCGTCGCCCTCCTCTACTGGACCACCGAGCGGCGACACCAGCCGGCGGCGGAGCAGGGCGCGCACACCGCGGAGTGACCGCTGACGCGCACGTCGTGCGCCCGACCGTCCGGCGGCCTGTTCAGCGTGGAACGGCGGCTGTACGATCCCCACCGTGCTGAAAGAGGATGGTCCGGCGCCGTCCCAGAGCGTCGAGCGTGCAGAGCGATTCCACCTTGCAGACCTGACACACGTACGGGCATTCCTGTCCGAGCTCGACGGCACCTGTCTGGACCCGGCTCGGCCCGGTTCGGCGTACGGGCCACTGGAGCAACTCGCCAGCAATGGCGAGTTGTTCACCACCGGCTCCGCGGTCTGGTCATGCTGGACGCCGACGGCCGGGCCTCCGCGCGTCTCGCCGCGGCAGCGGCCAAGGTCTGTCTGACGCACGGCGTCTACGTCCGCCAGGCCGACACCGCCGTTCTCCTCACACCGTGCCTCGTGCTGACCGGGGCGGAGACAGCGACCGCTCTGGACGCGCTGACGAAGACGTTCGACGACGTCCTGCGACTGCGCGATGAGTCCTGACGCCGAAGGCCCCCCCGACGACCCCGATCCGGTGACGGGCGCTCCGGCACCGCCGTCGCGGGAGCAGGTGGTGAACTGCCTGGACCAGGTCCGCATCTGGATCAGCTCCGACGGCCTCCCGGCGAAGCACCGCGCCCGGCTCGTTCGCCTGCGCGCGATGAACGGTCCGACCGGTGTGGGGAATGAGTGAATTCCCCGCATGTCTCGGAGTGGCTGATTCCCGAACTGCCGTTGCTCACGCCGATCTTCGCCACCGGAGGGCTTCCGGAGGCGGCGTCATCGCGTGCATTCCGTACGTTCGAACCCGCGGGCGAGAGGGCGTTCGCCGGGGGCCTCGGCCACCGTGTCCGCGTCACCTGCCCCAGATCCTCCGGTACGCCTCTCGGTAGCCCGAGGGGTCCCACGTCGAGGCCCCCGCGCTGTTGTCCGCGGTGGAGACGTGGACGGGCGCGACATAACCGCTGGCCGGACGGCCGGAGAAGGCGCGGTTGAACTCGTCGAGGAGCTGCCAGCCCTGCAGTGTCAGCGGTTCGGGGACGGTGGCGGCCTGGTACTGCCTGCCGTTGATGCGCTGGAAGGCGGACGGGTCGCCGTCGCCCGCGCCGATGTTGAAGGGCGGCCCCGATCCCTTCTCCCCGGCCGCGCGGAAGGCGGGCGCGGCGTCGGCGAAGTACAGGTCGTTGATCGCGACGGAGTGGGTCCACCGGCTGCCGAAGCGGGAGAGAAGGAAGGAGACCTCCCGGGGCGTGCGGCTGCTCGCGTCCGGGATCGGGATGTTCTCGTACGCCAGCAGCCGCACCCCCGGACAGGCGGCCAGCCCCTTCTTGATCAGCTCGGACTTGTGGGCGGCGAACGGGATCGAGGCGTCGGTGAAGAGGACGACCCCGGCGTGGCCGTGGGAGCGCGCGATGATCCATTGCGCGCTGATCGCGGCGACGTCGCCGACGTTGGTGGTGACGTTGGTGAAGAGCCGGGGGTTCGCGTGGGGACCGGGGGACGCGACCGCGTGCCAGCCGACGATCGGGATGTGCGCCGCGGTGGCCCGCGCGATCTGCTGCGAGGTCGAGCCGGGATCGAAGCCGCCGATGACGATGCCCGAGGGCCTGAGCGTCACGGCCTCGCCCAGCGCCGCCTGGATGCCGGTGGGCGTGCCCTCGCCGTCGATCACCCGGACGTGCCAGCCGAGGACTCCCGCCGCCTCCCGTACGCCTTGCGCGACGCCCGCGACTCCGGGGTTGGTCATGGTCTGCGCGACGTAGACGATCGTCCTGCCGGGAACGGCCGCGGGGCCGCCGGCCGGCCCGTGCCAGGGGGTGTCGGTCCGCTCCGCCCGAGCGACGGCGGCCTCGGCCTCGGCCTGGGCCGCGGGGCAGCCGCTCGGTCCCGTGGTGGACAGGTCGGGGCCGTGCGAGGAGCCGCGTGCGCAGCCCGCGAGGGCGGTGGCCGCCAGCAGCAGGGCGACGCAGACCGGTCGTGCCCGGGCGACGCGGTGGAGGCCCCCGCGGTCGTGGCGGCGCCCGGCTGCTCCTCGCGGGGGGACGAGGGGGCGTGACCGCGGGCGGGCCGTGCCGTGGGTCATGGAGTGCCGCCCGTCGTGTCGCCGCCCCGCCCCGAGGACGGCGGTTGTGCGGGGACGGCGGGCGCCTCCCGGAACGCGTCGGTCCCGGTGCGCAGGCGGCGGGCCGAGTAGCCGGCCAGGCCGACGGCGAGCAGCAGGGTACCGCCGTAGAACAGAGGGATCGTCCAGAAGTCCGCGCCCAGCTGGCCGATGCCGGTGAGGCCGACGGCGAGGACGGCGACGGCGACGACCGTGCCCAGGGCGTTGGGGCGGCCGGGGGTGATCGCGGTGGAGCCGAGGAGGGCACCGACGAACGCGGGCAGCAGATAGTCGAGGCCGACGCTGGGATTGCCGATCCGCTGCTGGGCCGCGAGCAGCACACCGGCGATGCCGACGATCAGGCCGGACGCGGTGAACCCGTAGACGGTGTACCTGCGGGTGGGGATGCCGACGAGGTCGGCGGCGCGCGGGTTCGAGCCCACGACGTAGAGGTACCGGCCGAGCGGCAGCCGCTCCAGCACCAGCCAGCAAGCGGCCGTGAGGGCGAGCACGTAGAAGGCGGGGACCGGAAGGCCGAGGAACCGGGAGTCGTAGAGATCGGTGAAGGCGGCGGGGAGACCCTCCGGGCCGGGGACGATCCGGCCGCCGCCCGTGACCCAGCCGGTCACGGCGTACATCATGCTGCCGGTCCCGAGGGTGGCGATGAAGGAGTCGATCCGCCCGAACTCCACGACGAGACCGTTGAGGACGCCCACGACCGTCCCGCCGGCGACCACCACGAGGCAGGCCCACGGCCACGGCCACCGCTCCTCGGCGATGAGCTGCAGCACCATGACGTGCGCCAGGCCGAGGCCGTAGCCGATGGAGAGGTCGAACGCGCCGGTCACGACGGGGACCATGGCGGCGAGCGCGAGGACGGCCGGGATCGACTGGCCGGACAGGAGCGAGTCGATCGTGTCCCGGGTGGGAAACGTGTGCGGCAGGACGAGGGAGAAGGTCAGGAAGAGCACAGCGGTGAGGGCCGGCAGGCCGTAGGCGCCGACGAGGTGTCCGGCCGGGCCCCGCCGGTGCGGCCGGGGCGGGGACGTGGACGACGGCGGCGGGCCGGTCACGGGTTCGTCGCGGTTCCGGAGGCGGGCATGGCCGAGGCCGCCCGGGTGAGCCCGGCGACCGTGAGGGCCGGACCGCTCAGCTCGGCCGTCACGGATCCGCGGACGAACACCAGGGCGCGCCGGCACACGGCCGCGACCTCCTCGAAGTCCGTGGAGACGAGCAGCACCGCGAGGCCGGTGGTCAGGGCCTCGTCGAGCAGGCGGTGGACGGCGGCCTTGGCTCCGACGTCCACGCTCGCGGTGGGTTCCTCCAGGATCAGCAGGCGCAGGTCCGTCCGCAGCCACCGGCCGATCATGACCTTCTGCTGGTTTCCGCCCGACAGTGTGCCGATGGGGGCCTCGGTGTCGCGGGGGCGCACCGAGAACCGTTCGATCAGGCCGGCGGCTTCGGCGCGTTCACGGCGGGGGGCGATCCACTGGAGCGCCGGGGCGCCTCCGGCGCGCGGGTTGGCCAGGAGGTTCTCCCGTACGGTCAGCTCGGCGGCGCAGCCCTCCCGCTGTCTGTCGCCGGGCACGAGGCCGACACCCAGGCGGACGGCGTCGGCGACCGTGCGGGGCCGGTACGGCCGGCCGCCGAGCAGGGCCCGGCCGTCGAGCAGCGGCCGGGCACCGGCGAGGGCCCGGCCCAGGTCCCTGTGCCCGGCGCCCGTGAGGCCCACCAGGCCCAGGACCTCCCCGGCCCGGAGTTCCAGGCCGACCGGTCCCGTGCCGGCGGTCCGCACGCCGTCGAGGACCAGGACGGCCGGGCCGTCGGCGGGGGCGCCTGCGGGGCGGCGGGGGGTCAGGTCCTCGCCGACGATGTCACGCACGAGACGGGCGGGGCCGTGGCCCGCCAGGGTGCCGTGGCTGACGAGGCGGCCGTCGCGCAGGACCGCGAAGGCGTCGGCGACCTCGTACACCTCGTCCAGACGGTGGCTGACGTAGAGGACGCCGTGTCCCTGGTCGCGCAGGGCGTGCAGGACGCCGAAGAGCCGGGCGCAGTCCGCGGCGGGCAGGCGGGCGGTCGGCTCGTCGAGGACGATGAGTTTCGCCCGGGCGGCCAGGGCGCGGGCGATGGCGACCAGCGAGCGTTCGGCGGGGGAGAGGCGGCCGACGGGCGTGGCGGGGTCGAGACGTCCGGCGACGGTCCGCAGGGCTTCGGCGCAGCGCTCCCGGGTGCGCCGCCAGGAGATCAGTCCGGCGCGGCGGGGATAGCCGACGCTCAGGGCGATGTTCTCGGCGACCGTCATCCATTCCACGAGGCCGAGGTCCTGGTGGATGAAGGACATGGCGCGGGAGGCGGCCGGGGTCCCGAGCGGATGCCCGTCCACCGTCACCTGTCCCGCGTCGGCGCGGTGGACACCGGCGAGCACCTTGATGAGGGTGGACTTCCCGGCGCCGTTGGGGCCGAGGAGGGCGAGGACGCTGCCCGCGTGCACGTCGAGGTCGACCCCGTCCAGCGCGTGGGTCCCCCCGAACCGCTTGGCGAGCCCGCGGACGCGGAGCAGGGGGTGTGCGGGGGTGTCGGGAGGGTCGTGCACGGACATCTCCGAAGGTCGGCCTGGCGAGTTCTTCCCGACTGTCGCCCTTGATCCTACTGGGCCGATCGATGCCGTTTTGGGCATTCAATGCCTTATGTGACACCAACGGGTCAGTGGCGCCTCCGGACTCAGACGCCGGCGAGGCCGCATTCGGCCCAGATGACCTTGCCCTGCGGCAGGTAGCGCGTACCCCAGCTCCGTGCGAGCTGGGCGACGAGGAACAGTCCCCTGCCGCCCTCGTCGGTGCTGGCCGCCCGGCGCAGGTGCGGGGCGGTGTTGCTGGTGTCGGAGACCTCGCAGATCAGGGTGCGGCCGTGGAGCAGCCGGACGCGGACGGGGCCGCAGCCGTGCCGGATGGCGTTGGTGACCAGCTCGCTGAGGATCAGCTCCGCGGCGAACGCGGCCTCGTCCAGCCCCCAGTCGGCCAGCCGGCGCAGGGCGCGGGCGCGGACGTCGCCCACGAGGGACGGGTCGGGCTCCAGGTCCCAGCTGGCGATCCGGTCGGGGTCCAGGGCGTGGGTGCGGGCGACGAGCAGGGCGATGTCGTCGCCGGGGTGGGCGGGCGCCACGCTGTGCAGGACCACCTGGCAGGTCTCCTCGGGCGAGCGCTCCGGGTGGGCGAGGGCCGCGCGCAACCGGTCGAGGACCCCGTCGACGTCGCGGTACCGGTCCTCGATGAGTCCGTCGGTGTAGAGCACCAGCTGGCTGCCCTCGGGGAGGTCGGCCTCGACCGCTTCGAAGGGCAGCCCTCCCAGGCCGAGCGGAGGACCGGCGGGCAGCTCCGGGAAGGACACCGTGCCGTCGGGGCGGACCAGCGCGGGGGGAGGATGTCCGGCGCGGGCCATGGTGCACCGTTGCGTGGTCGGGTCGTAGATGGCGTACAGGCAGGTCGCGCCGATGATGTCCGTCTCGTCGGCGGTGGGTTCCTCCCGGTCCAGGCGTCCCACCAGGTTGTCGAGGTGGGTGAGGACTTCGTCCGGGGGGAAGTCGAGTTCGGCGAAGCTGCGCGCGGCGGTGCGCAGCCGGCCCATGGTGGCGGCGGAGAGCATGCCGTGGCCGACGACGTCCCCGACCATGAGGCCGATACGGGTGCCGGAGAGGGGGATGACGTCGTACCAGTCCCCGCCCACGTCGGATTCGGCGGGCAGATATCTGTGGGCGACCTCGGCGGCGTCCTGGTCGGGCAGCCCGTGCGGGAGCAGGCTGCGCTGGAGGGCCAGGACCATGGTGCGTTCGCGGGTGTAGCGCCGGGCGTTGTCGATGGACAGGGCGGCACGGGCGGCGAGTTCCTGGGCCAGTGAACGGTCGTCGTCGCCGAAGGGGGCGGGGTCCCGGCCGCGGTAGAAGGCGGCGACGCCCAGGACGACACCGCGGGCCACGAGAGGGACCGCGATCAGGGAGTGGACGTGGGCCAGCAGCTCCCCGGTGTGCTCGGGGTCGTGGGAGAGCCACCCCGCGGCGACCCTGAGGTCCGGTTCCAGCACCGGTTCTCCGCCGGTCAGACAGCGCAGCTGCGGCGTGGCCGGGCCGTAGGCGACCTCCTTGCCGACCGGATGGAAGGGGCAGTCGTCGCGGATGCCGTGGACCACCGTACGGCGCAGGTCGCCGCGCGGGTCGGCGGACTCCTCCCCGCGCAGTACGGCCTCCGGCAGGTCGATCGTGAGGTAGTCGGCCAGCCGTGGCACCGCCGTCTCCGCCAGTTCCTGGGCGGTGCGGCGCACGTCCAGGGTGGTGCCGATGCGTGTACTGGCCTCGGACAGCAGCTCCAGGCGGCGTCGCGCGGCGAGGGCGTGGCGCGCCACCTCCGGCTCCCCCACGAGCAGCAAGCCTCTCGACGGGGGCGCGAAGGCGGGACGATCGTCGTCCGATCCGCGGCGGGGCAGACCCTTGCCGCCCAGGGCGGCCCGGCCGGGCGGGGCGAGGGCGACGGTGCCCGACGGCAGGACGACACGGGATGCGGCGGGCTCGGCGGGCAGGCCGGGCAACGCGTCGATCTGCCGCGGGGCGACGAGCGGATGCCGCTGCGGGGGGCCGGGTACCACGGCCTCGATGGCCAGGCCCTGGACCCCGGTGGCGCTCGTCATCGGGCGGCTCAGCAGCGTGACGCACCGGCCGTCGGACAGGGGGACGCGGACGGCGGCCCGCTGGGCGCGGGAGATCAGCTCGGTCGCCTTCTCCACGAGGATCGCGCGGTCGCGGGGATGCCGGCCGAGGGCCGCTTCGTCCAGTCCGACGGGGTGCTGACGGCCGACGGCGGCTTCGGCCTCGGTCTCCAGGTACGAGCGCAGCAGGGCGCGTTCGCGTGCGGAACTGTGCCGGAGCAGCCGCCGTTCGATGGCTCGCGCCGCCTTGCGCAGCACGGTGGCCAGCGCGGGGTCGTCGAAGTCGCGTGGGTAGCCGAAGCACAGGACGCCCTCGATACGGCCGCTGAGCGGGTCGCGGACCGGCAGGGCGCGGCAGGCGCTCGCCTGGGAGCGCTCGGCGAAGTGCTCGGCGCCGTAGACCCGGATGAGCTGCCGCTCGGCCAGCGCGAGACCGATGCCGTTGGTCCCCGCGAACTGTTCGGCGAACACGAATCCCGGCACGCGTTGGATCGCGGGGAGGCTCCTGGCCAGGGACGCCTCCCCGAAACGGCGCAGGAGGACCGTTCCGCTCGCATCGGCGACACAGATGTTCATCCGGCTGCCGGCGAACCTGTGCTGCAACCGGTCGAGCACCGGCAGGGCCGCCCGGACGATCCGGGCCTCCGTGTCGATGTCCTCCCGGAAGGGGAGGTCCGATCCGTCCGGGGAGAGCCCCAGGGATCTGCAGCGCTGCCAGGAACTGGAGATGGGCATGCGTACGCCCGCCTCGACCGGCCCGCCCTCCAGGAAACGCTCACGCGAACGGACGGGCCCTGTGCCGCCTGTCGCACGACCCGTCGGCGTGGGTGTCCCGCCGAACCGAACCACGCTTCGCCTCACTCGCGCTAGCCCGCTTTTCGGAAACAGTCTGACATAGAAGACAATACGGATATTCAGGGCGAGAGGCGCGACCGGACGAGTGCGTCATGTGCATGACCGACCGAGCGGTCGTCGCGGTGCCGGTCGTGGCCGGGTCCGTGGTCACAGGACCGCCACCGGGGTGACGGGCGAACCCGTCCCGCCGGGTACGTTCAGCGGGGCCACGACCAGCAGGAACTCATGCCGTCCGGCCTCCGCGGTGGCGGCGGACAAGGCTTCCAGATCGAGGTTGTCCAGCAGCGGGACCCCCATCGCGGCCACCGCCAGGGCATGGACCGGCGAGTGCACGCCCGCCACGGGCGAGGGCCGTACGTCATTGTCGCCGTCACCACCGAGCAGTACGACGCCACGCTCGGCCAACAGCGGTACGGCGTCCACATGGAAGCCCGCGCTCGCCGTGTCGGGGTCCCAGGGGCCCAGCTCCGTGCGGCGGCGCGCGTGCCCGGACCGCAGGAGCACCGCGTCGCCCTCGCCGATCGTCACACCGAGTGCCCTCTCCGCGGCGGTGATGTCCTCCGCGTGCACCGCCCGGCCCGGCTCCAGCCAGCGGATCCCGAGGACGGCGGGGAGGTCGAGGAGCACCCCTCTGGTGACGAGGGGCCCGAGCGACGAGACCGCTCCGAAGCGGGCGCCCGCGCTGCCGACGACGTCGCCGGCCGTCCGGCCGTCGTAGAGCTGTCCCCGGTAGGCGATGTGGCACAGGGCGTCGAGGTGCGTGACGCCCTTGCCGTGGTAGTCCGCGGCGATGAAGTCCTTGTGGGTGGAGGGTTCCGGGCTCTCCACGTCACCGAGATCGGTCATGTGGTGCAGTGCGGGCCTGCGGTTGTCCGGGCCGGGCCGGGTGTTCCAGGGGAGCGCCAGCGGGACGACCACCCCGGACCGGACCGCGGCCGTGGCCCGCCGCACGTGGTCCGCGGTCACACGGTTCCAGGCGCCGCGGTCGGCCGGGCTCCAGCGCCCCCATGCGCGGACCGACTCGAAGAGCGCGTCGAACTCCCGACGGGAGACGGCGGGCCCGTTGCCGGTCACGGCCGAACCCGGATCGGCGGGCCCGGGATCAGCGGACCGTGGGTCGGCGGCCCCGGGATCAGCGGACCCCGGGTCAGCGGCCCCGGGAGCGGGGGAGCCGGGATTCGGGGCATCGGCGGACTTCGGAGGCATCTGTACTCACCGTTCTCCGGACGCGACGCGGAGCGGCGGGCGCTCGTGACCGGATCCAGCGTCGCACAGCGGCCGTGGGCAGGCGAGAGCCGAACTCGCATCCGACATCGTTCGTCCGGCCTTGCTCGATCCGACTCGCGCGGGCCGTTCATCACCCCGCCGACTTACGGGGCGGCCGGCGCGACAGACCGAGGGCGCCGGCGGCCGCCGCCCACAACAGGAGGGGAAACGCCGCGACCCGCTCCATACCTCCCATGCCCAGCCCCAGGTAATGGTGGGTGGCGAAGAGCCCCAGGGCCGTGAGCGCCACGATTCCCAGCAGGCTGGTGACCCGGCGCAAGGCAACCGGAATCTCGGGCGACAGACCGAATCCCGCCAACAGCAGGCCGATGTTGCCCATGCCCATGATGAGCATGGCCCCGAGAACGTGCTGATTCTCGTGCACATCCGCAGGCGCCAGCCCGGCGAGCACCCAGCCCAGCCCGGCGCCGGCCACCAGGACGCGGGCGGTGGCGGCGGTCGCCCCTCCGCGCCACAGGGGACGCGTCAGGGCCGAGCCGACGACGAGCAGCGTTCCCAGGGCGATGAACGAGACGTTCATCAGACCGTGTTCGGGTGAACAGACGTAACGCGGCTGTGGTTCCCGCTGCAGGGCGCAATGAGCGTTCCCCAGGTCACTGATGTTGTTCCGCGCCCAGCTGTACGGTCGCGTCCAGGCCGCCCCCGCGACCTCGTGGATCGCGAAGAACTGCACCACCCCCGCGATCCAAGCCGCATACCCGATCCGCACCCTCACCTGTCCGCCTTCCGTCGCACGGTTCCCGTACGAGCCAGCGGATCATGCGGCTCACGCCTCGGACACTCCGGCGAGCCCCCCAGGCGGGGGTGGGGCAGGCCCTACCCGCCCTTCCACTCGTGCGCGAGGATCGCGTACACGTACTCACTGCCCCAGCGGTCTCCGTCGCGGTCGTTGTCGACCAGATGTGCCTCGCGGCGCATGCCCAGACGTTCGCACACACGCACCGAAGCGGTGTTGAGGACATCGAGGCGGGCGAAGAGCCGGTGGACTCCCAGCCGGCCGAAGGCCACCGAGGCGAGGGCACGCGCCGCTTCGGTGGCGTACCCCTGTCCGCCGTACCGCGGGTCGAACACCCAGCCGATCTCGGCCTGTCGGGCATGGGCGCTTCTGAGGGTGAGGACCACCTCGCCGATGACGCCGGGTTCGTCCGCCCGGCACACGGCCAGCAGGAGCCCGTCGCCGTCGGTGTCCCAGGCCGTCCCGCCGGCCCGCGCGGCAATGCTCTCGCCGCAGCCCTCGCGGGTGAGCGGCGGACGATAGAGGTAGCGGGCGACCTCCGGCAGGGACTGGTACGCGTACCGATCGTCGACGTCCCCCGAGGTGAAAGGCCTCAGGACCAGCCGTTCGGTGGTGACCGGTGCCGGGACGGGCAGCGCGTCGGCAGTCATCGAACCTCCCCCGTGTCGTGCCGGTGACAGCCCGGACAGAATAGCGGTGGACGCCGACCACCCTGTGACCCATGGGGACCGACGTGGAGATCGCCGAGATGCGCGCGGCCACGCGGTGAGGTTGCGCGGAGCCGCGTCCTGCCCGCACATGAAGAGAGTGGCGCGGGCGCCGGCCCGGGCCAGGACCGTGTCCGCGGGAGGTGTGCATGACCGTGCGGATCCCGCGACGGAGACCGGCCGCGCCGCGCCCGGTGACATGGCTGCGCGACCACGATCCGGATCTCGCGGCGACACGGCGGGCCGGACGGACCGCGATCGTCATGCCGGCCCTGTTCGCGCTGTGCGGCCAGGTCTTCCACTCCCCGACGATGGCGAGTTTCGCCGCGTTCGGATCCTTCTCGATGCTGTTGCTGGTCGACTTCAGCGGTCCGCTGACGGAGCGGCTGCGGGCGCAGGCGGGGCTCGCGGTGGCCTGGGGCGTGCTGATCTGCCTGGGGACGGCGGTGGCGCGCACGACCTGGCTCGCCGTCGTCACGACGCTGCTGGTCGGCTTCGCCGTCCTTTTCTCCGGCGTCGTCAGCTCCGTGCTGGCGGGCAGCTCGACCGCGCTCCTGCTGGCGTTCGTCCTGCCGGTCACGACACCCGTGCCGCTGTCCCTGCTGCCCGAGCGGCTCGCGGGCGCGGGACTGGCGGCAGCGGCGGCGCTGCCCGCGGTCTGCCTGCTGTGGCCGCGGCCCGTCGCCGATCCGCTCAGCGCGCCCGCGGCCCAGGTCTGCCGCACCGCCGCCGCCCATCTGCGCGCCGACGCCTCCGGCCTGGGCGGACAGGGCCCGGGGGCCGACGCCGCGCAGCGCCGGTCGGCAGCCGACCGGACCGCCGACGCCGGCGCGGAACTGCGCGGCGCCTTCGACGAGACCCCCTACCGTCCGACCGGGCTGTCCACCACGTCCCGCGCCCTGGTCCGGCTGGTCGACGAGCTGACCTGGCTGACCACCATCCTGGTGGACCGGCCCGCGTACACCGACGAGCCACCGCCCTGCGACCCGGCCGCGCGGACGGTACGCCTCGTCGCCGCCGACGTCCTCGAGCATGCCGCCGCGCTCCTGACGGACATGCGCGGGGACGCGGGCCCCCTGCGGACCTCCATGGCGGAGCTGCGGCAGACCATGGAAGAGATGGAGGACAGCTCCACGGTCCGGCTGCCCGCCGACCACCCGGTGGGCGACAGCGCGGCCGAGGTCTACGGCTTCCTCGCGACGCTCGACCTCTCCTTCCGGGCGCAGGAGCTGGGGTTCGCCGTCCTGCAGATCGCCGGCAACGTCGAACTGGCCGCCACCGCATGGCAACGCCCCTGGCCCGACCGGCTCCTCGGCCGCGCACCGGGAGCACGGACCGGACCGCCCGCCCTGGCCCGCGAACGGGCCGCGGCCCACCTGGGGCTCGGCTCGGTGTGGCTGCGCAACAGCCTGCGCGGTGCCGTCGGACTCGGCATCGCGGTGCTCCTCGCCGACCTCACCGGGGTGCAGCACTCGTTCTGGGTGCTGCTCGGCACCCTGTCCGTGCTGCGTTCCAACGCGCTGAGCACCGGCCAGAACGCCCTGCGCGCGGTGCTCGGCACCGTGGCCGGCTCCTTCGTGGGCGCCGGGCTGCTGCATCTGATCGGGCATCACGGCACCGCCCTGTGGTTCCTGCTTCCGCTCGCGGTCCTGGTGGCCGGCATCGCCCCCGCCGCCGTCTCCTTCACCGCGGGACAGGCCGCCTTCACCGTCACCCTCGTCGTGCTGTTCAACATCGGCCAGGACCCCGACTGGCACATCGTCCTGCTCCGCGTGCAGGACATCGCGCTGGGCTGCGCGGTCAGCATCCTCGTCGCCCTGTTCTTCTGGCCCCGAGGTGCCGCGGCGGCCGTCCACGGGGCGCTCGCCGAGGCGTACACCGACAGCGCCCGCTACCTGGCCGACGCCGTGCGGTTCGCCCTCGGCCCCTACGACGATCCGGCGGGCGCCCCCGTGCCCGTGCGGGGGAACCGGGAGGCGGCGGCCTCCGCCCGCCGCCTCGACGACGCCTTCCGCACCTATGTGACCGAACGCGGCGCCAAGCCCCTGCCCCTGGCCGACATGACCGCGCTCGTCACCGGAGTGGCCGCGCTCCGCCTGGCCGCCGACGCCGTCGTCTCCCTGTGGCAGGGCGTCGGTCCGGCCCGCGGGGACGCCGACCGGACCGATGCCCACCGTGCCGTCCTCGGCGCCACGTCCCGTGTCACCGAGTGGTACGGCGCCTTCGCGGCGAGCCTCGGCCGCAGCGGTCCCGTACCGGACCCCGTCCCGCTCCGTCCCGAGGCCGCGTCCCGGCTAGTGGAGTCCGTCCGCAGCGACCTCGTCGACGGGCGCGGCCAGGCCACGGCGACCGCCGTCCGCATCATCTGGACCGGTGATCACGTCGATGTCGCCCGCCGCCTCCAGCCCGGCCTCGCCGCGGCGGCGCAGGGCAGCGTCGATCGCTGACCTGCGAAGACGTCGCCGTTCCGGGCCGAGGGCGGGGTCGTCGGTCCCGGCCCGCGCAACGCTGGGGGGCGCGCCGCGCCACGGCCGCGGGACGGAGGCAGCGGTCGGTCCAGGTGTGGGCGCCCCGGTCTGGGACGACCATGGATGGAAGCAGCACGCCCGCCGGTACGGCACGCGGTCTCACCCGAGCCGAGGCGCCGGGCGGGAGGGAAGATGAGGCATGGGCAAGACGGACTCCTCCCGTGCAGGGGACGCCCGGTCGGTGGCGGGTCGTGCCGCGCCGCCCACCGGCCTGCTCGATCTGCTCGGCGTCGCCGCCGTGGTGCTGAACGCGCAGGGCCAGGTGGTCTTCTGGAGTCCGAAGGCCGAGGAGTTGTTCGGCTACACCGCGGCGGAGGCGCTGGGTGAGTACGCGGTCGCGCTGACGGTCCACGAGGAGCACCAGGACGAGGTGATCAAGCTGTTCGCCGAGGTCCTGGAATCGGGCACCGACTGGGCCGGAGCCTTCCCGATCCGGCACAAGGACGGCAGCACCCGCCTGGTGGAGTTCCGCAACATGCGGTTGCTGGACGACCTCGGTGACACCTACGCCCTGGGCCTGGCCGCGGACCAGGCCATGGTGGAGCGGGTCGAGCGGGATGCCGCCCTGGCCATGCGGCTGGTGTCCCAGTCCCCGGTCGGGCTGGCCATCCTGGACCCGAACCTGCGGTACCTGGCCGTGAATCCCGCTCTCGAACGCATCACCGGCCAGTCCGCCGCCGAGCGGATCGGCCGATCGGCCGGCGAGGTCCTGGCCTTCCTGGACACGGACCCCGAGGCACGGCTGCGCCGTGTCCTGGAGACGGGCGAGTCGGTCGTGGACCGGGACATCGTCTGTCGTCCCCCCGGCGACCCGGACCACGAGCACGCCTGGTCCGTCTCGTACTACCGGCTGGAGGACTCCGTGGGGCGGGTGCTGGGTCTGGCCTACTCCGTCATCGACGTCACCGAGCGTCATCAGGCCGCCGCCGAGGCGGCACAGGCCCGACAGCGGCTGGCGCTGATCGCCAGTGCCTCCGTCTGCGTGGGCACCACACTCGACCTGGAGTCGACCGCGCGCGAGCTGGCCGAAGTCGTCGTCCCGGCCCTGGCCGACGTGGCGGCCGTGGACATACTCGACAGCGCTCTCGACGGCCGGACCGCGCCGCACGAGGGCCCGGCCCTCTTCCGCGCCCTCGCCGTCAACGCGGCCCACCCCACCGAGGCGGTCCGCGCGGCCGACCCGCCGGGGGAGCTGGCCGCCTACGACAGCGACCGCCTGATCACCCAGTGTGTGCGCACCCGCGAACCGGTACTCGTGCCCCACACCACCGCCGAGGACCTGCGGCGCATCGCCCGCCACGGCGAGGCCGCCGCCCTCCTGGCCACCGCCGGGGTCCACTCCTACCTGGCCGTACCGCTCATGGCCCGGGGCGAGGTCCTCGGCGCCCTGGATCTCAAGCGGACCCGCAACAGCGCACCCTTCGACGACGACGACGCCTTCCTCGCGTGGGAGCTGGCCGCCAGGGCCGCGGTCTGCATCGACAACGCCCGGGGATACCAGGCCCAGCGCCATGCGGCCCTCACCCTGCAGCGCAGTCTGCTTCCCGAGCCCCCGTCGCACCTGCCGGGCCTGGAGGTCGCCTGCCGCTATCAGCCCGCCGGCGCCACGAGCGAGATCGGCGGCGACTGGTTCGACGCCATATCCCTCCAGGAGGACAAGACCGCCCTGGTCGTCGGGGACGTCATGGGCAGCGGCATCAAAGCCGCCGCCACCATGGGGCAACTCCGCAGCGCCGCCCGTGCCTTCGCCGAACTCGCCCTGGCCCCCGCCGAGGCCCTTCGCCACCTCGACCATCTGACCGAGTCGGTCGAGCAGACCTTCACCACCTGCATCTACTGCGTCTACGACCCGCACCGGGCCCAGTGCGAGATCTGTCTCGCCGGCCACCTGCCTCCGGTCCTGCTGCGACGCGGTCACGCGGCCCGGCTCCTCGACCTGCCCACCGGAGTGCCGATGGGCGTCGGCGGGGTGCCCTTCGAGGCCACCACCGTCGCCTTCCGTCCCGGCGACGAGCTGGTCCTCTACACCGACGGCCTGGTCGAGACCCGGAGCGAACCCATCGACGCCCGTCTGGACACCCTCCTCGACGCCCTCACCGCGACTCGCGGCCGGGACCTGGAGGACACCTGCGACCGCATCCTGGAGATGATGCGCTCGCCGGGGGACGGGGACGGGGACGACGTCGCGCTGCTCATCGCCCGCGCCCTGCCCTAGTCTTCCGCGCGGCCCTGGCGCCGAGCGCGGTCCTAGGGGATGGCCAGCTCGGCCCAGATGGTCTTCCCGGACGAGGTGTAGCGCGTGCCCCAGCGCTGGCACATCTGGGCGACCAGGAACAGGCCACGGCCCCCCTCGTCGTCCCGTCGCGCCCGGCGCAGGTGGGGTGCGGTGTGCGCGTTGTCGGAGACCTCGCACAGCAGGGAGCGGTCGCGGATCAGCCGCAGCATGACGGGCCCGGTGGCGTACCGGATGCCGTTGGTGACCAGCTCGCTCACCACGAGCGCGGCGGTGAACGACAGGTCGGACAGGTCCCAGGTCGCGAGCTGACGCTCGGTGAGTGTGCGGGCGTGCGCCACCATGGCCGGGTCGGGCGGCAGTTCCAGGTCGGCCACGTGGTCGGAGCCGAGCCGCCGGGTGCGGACGAGCAGCAGCGTGGCGTCGTCCGCCTGCGGTCCGGGCGGCAAGGTCGACAGCGCCCGGTCGCACAGCTCCTCCACCGGGCACCGCTGCCAGGTGAGCACATGGGCCAGACGGTCGATCCCGCTGTCGATGTCGGTGCGCCGGTCCTCCACGACCCCGTCGGTGAACAGCGCCACCACGCTGCCGTCGGCCAGACTCAGCTCGACGTTCTCGTAGGGCAGGCCCCCCAGTCCCAGGGGCGGTCCCGGGGCCAGCGCGGACAGGGCCACCGAGCCGCTCGCGTCGGCCACGATCGGCGCGGGGTGGCCCGCGCTCGCCCAGACGCACCGGCCGCTGACCGGATCGTAGATCGCGTACAGGCAGGTCACGCCGAGCGACCGGTCGTCCAGCCCGTCCTGTGAGTGGCTCTCCGAGTCCTGCCCGACCAGGTCGTCCAGCCGGGTGAGCAACTCGGCCGGATCCAGGTCCAGCAGGGCCAGGGTCCGTACGGTGGCGCGCAACCGCCCCATGGTCGCGGCCGCCTGCACACCGTGGCCCACCACGTCGCCGACGGTCAGGCCCACCCTGGCACCGGACAGCGGGATCACGTCGAACCAGTCGCCGCCCACGCCCACCCGGCTGTCGGCGGGCAGGTAGCGGTACGCGACGTCGACCGCGCTCTGCTCGGGCAGGTGCTGGGGCAGCAGGCTGCGCTGCAGGACCAGGGCCGCCGCGTGCTGACTGGTGTAACGGCGGGCGTTGTCGATGCCGACGGCGGCTCGCTCGGCCAGTTCCATGGCGAGCGTCTGCTCCTCGGCGCCGAAGGGGTCGGGGTTGCTGGTGCGCCGGAAGGTGGCGAGGCCCAGGACGGCGTCGCGGGTGAGCAGGGGCACGAAGAGGCAGGAGTGCGGGGCGGCCGAGTTCACCGCGTCCGGTGTCTCGGCCGGGGCGGAGTCGACGACGGGGCGGCTGGTGGCCAGGCTCTGGGCCTGCGGTGACGACGGCGGGTAGGAGACCGGGCTGGTCCGGAACTCCTCCGGGGTCCGCCCGTGCATCCGCAGCAGACTGTGCCCCGGCGCCGAGCCCGTCGGCGGCTGCCGGCCCTCGATGACGGCCGGCGGCAGATCCACCAGCACTTCGTCGGCCAGCTGCGGCACCGCCACGTCGGCGAGCTCGGCGGCCGTACGGCGTACGTCCAGGGAGGCGCCGATGCGTTTTCCGGCCCGTACCAGCAGCGACAGGCGTTCCTGGGCGCGGTAGCGGTCGGTGATGTCCAGGGACTCCTCGAAGACCCCCAGTGGTTCGCCCCGGGCGTCCACGAGCCGGTGGTACGAGCAGGACCAGACGTGTTCGCGCACCGGGTCGGCGGGGGCGCGTCCGCGGTAGTGCATGCCGGTGACGGGCTCTCCCGTCGTCAGCACGTGCTCCATCACCTGGTCCTCGTCCGGCGGGTGGTGGCGGGAGATGAATTCGCCTTCGGGAAAGAGGTCCGCGGCCGGCCGGCCGATGTACTGGTCGATCCCGGCCAGCTCCAGGTCGGTGGAGACGTTCCCCCAGACGACGCGCCTGTCGGTGCCGAAGATCGTCAGGCCCACGGAGGACTCGGTCGCCAGCCCCTGCAGCAGCGCCAGCTGGGTCTCCCAGCCGCGCAGCGCCTCCAGGTCGGCGGCGACCACGACGGTCGCGGCGGCGCCCCGGTGGGCGAGCGGGCTGAACGTCACGACCGCGCGCAGGGTGTGTCCGTCGCGGCAGCAGAGGTCCAGGACGGTGCTGCGCGGCTGGTGCGCCCTGCAGAGGGCGGACAGCCGTGGCTCCGGGGGCGCGGCCAGCAGCCGGGCGGCAGGCCGGCCGAGCACGTCCTCGGCGGAGTGTCCGAGGAGGCGCTGGGCCGCGGATCCCCATCCGGAAATGCGGCCTGCGTCGTCCAGCACCGCGGCGGCGGCCTTGGAGAGGTCCAAGGGACTGTGGAAGTCGACGTTGGCCGCCCTCGGAAAACGATCCATGGCACCGCTTCCCTTCGTGCTCCCTCAGCATCCCGTGCCGCACGATGGACGACAACCGCACAACCGAGGTGCCGGCTCCGCACCCGGGTACCCGGGCGGCGCGGCGGACACCGGCCCCGGTACCGGCCGAGGGGCGTGGGATGCCCGGGGGCGGGTCCCGGGCACGGCGATCGGGGAGGCGAGGGGGCAGGGCGGTCGACCACGCTGGTGAATGCGCAGGTGGCGGTGGTGCCCCTGATCGCCTGGGTGAGCGGCCGGAGCCCGTGCACGGCGTGCCGTCACCGGTGTGCTGCTTCCGGATTCCCGTACCTGGCGGCCGGGAACCGCATCGCGGGACGACACGGGGGAGGGCGGCGCACGGGGGCGGGACGACGCTCGAACCGGCCGCACGTGCGCAGAGGGTGAAGAAATCGGCACGGTTCCTTCTTGACCTTTCCTTGGTGATTCAACCAGCGTGACGCGCTGCACGTTTGCGCTTGGGTTGCTTCAGATGTGCGTGAATCCTGTGGAGATCGTTCCGCCACAAGCTGTCAGGGGCACATCAAGGCATTGATCTGCTCGCGACAAGTCGGCACTCTCCAGAGCACGCGCAGCGCTGCCGTTCGCACACACATCCCCCCACTCCACGAGGAGACCCCTCTTGACGGCGCATCACAAACGCACAGGCAAGGCCAGGACCGTCACCGCGGTCGCGGCCGTCGCAACCGTCGTCGGCACCGCCCTGTACGTGTCCCCCCTCGCCCGGGCGGGACAGCCGGCGCAAGGCACGGTCTACGGTCTGAACGCCGAAGGAGCCGTGGCCGGCAGCTACATCGTCCTTCTCGACCAGAAGGCGTCCCAGGCCGAGAAGCGGGAGCTGGCCACCGAGTACGGCGGCGAGCTGAGCCGCACCTTCGGCTCGGCGGTGAACGGCTTCTCCGCCGGCAGCCTCACCGAGACCGAGGCCAAGCGCCTCGCCGCGGACCCGGCGGTGGCCACGGTCGTCCAGAACAAGAAGTTCCACATCGACGCCACCCAGGACAAGCCGCCGTCCTGGGGCCTGGACCGCATCGACCAGAAGGACACGGCCGGCGACGGCGCGTACACCTACCCGGACAAGGCCGGGGGAGGGGTCACGGCGTACGTCGTCGACACCGGCGTACGCATCAGCCACAAGGACTTCGAAGGCCGCGCCAGTTACGGGTTCGACGCCGTCGACAACGACAACAGCGCCGACGACGGCAACGGCCACGGCACACATGTGGCGGGCACCATAGCCGGCACCGCTCACGGGGTGGCCAAGAAGGCCGAGATCGTCGCGGTCAGAGTCCTCGACGACAACGGCTCCGGCACCACCGAGCAGGTCGTCGCGGGCATCGACTGGGTGACCAAGAACCACAAGGGTCCCTCGGTGGCCAACATGAGCCTCGGCGGAGGTGCCGACCCCGCTCTGGACGAGGCGGTCAAGAAGGCCATCGCCTCGGGCGTCACCTTCGCGGTCGCCGCCGGCAACGAGTCGGCGGACGCGGGGCAGAGTTCGCCGGCCCGTGTCCCCGAGGCCCTCACCGTCGCCTCCAGCACCAAGGACGACGCCCAGTCGGACTTCTCCAACTTCGGCAAGCTCGTGGACCTGTACGCGCCGGGTTCGGACATCACCTCCGACTGGAACGACAGCGACCAGGGGACCAAGACGATCTCCGGCACCTCCATGGCCACCCCCCACGTCACCGGAGCAGCCGCCGTCTACCTGGCCGGGCACCCGGACGCCACGCCCGCTCAGGTCGCGTCCGCGCTGACCGGTGGTGCCACCGCCGACAAGATCGGCAACCCGGGCAGCGGCACGCCCAACAAGCTGCTGAAGATCACCGAGTAGGTCCGCGAGGACACCGCAGCCCGGCGGTGCGGCCGTGTGTCACGGCGGCGCCGCCGGGCTCGTGCGTCAGCCGCTGTGCACCCCGACCTCGTACAGCGAGTACCCCCACGGGGTGCCCCGCTGTGTGCCCGTGACACGGACGTAGCGCGCCGGTGTGCCGGTGAACCGCGCGGTGTCGAGACCGCCGTCGCCCGTGGTGGTCGACCAGACCGTCTTCCAGTTCGCACCGTCCGTCGAGAGCTGGATGCCGTACGACTTCCCGTACGCGCGCTCCCAGTCGAGCGTGACCCGGCCGACCCGGTGGGTGGAGCCCAGATCGATCCGCAGCCACTGGTCGTCGCTCCACTCGCTGGCCCAGCGGGTGTCCCGCGTGCCGTCGACGGCGCGGCCCGGCGCGTAGCCGGTGAACGGGTTCCACCACTCCGCCGAACTGGCCTCGGCCGACGCGCCGTCGGCGAGGTCGGCCTCGGCCTGGTGCCGCTCGGTCGCGCCCCAGGTGTGCAGGTAGGACTCGGCGCCCCGGAAGAGGTCGTTCACCACGCCCTGGCCGCCGGCGAGCCGGATGTCCTCGATCCAGTCCGGGACGAGGCCGTAGTGCGCGGCTCCGTCGGTGTTCAGGTCCCAGGTGCGTGCGCCGGTGGTCTGCCGGTCGATGACGGAGCCCCCGTCGACGCTGCGGAAGGGGTAGACCACCTTGTGGGGGGCGTCCGCGCCCCGGGGGCCCGGCCAGCCGCCGACACCGTTCATGTCGGTGCCGTAGCCGTAGCCGACGTCGTACTTGTCCCGCAGCGCCTTGGTGCGCCCCGCCTCGGCCACGAACCCTTCCGAGCCGTTCATGTACTGGGCGACGAAGCCGCCCAGACCGTAGACCCGTTCGGTCCAGTTCATGTCCATCCAGCTGTGCGAGGAGATCACGCCGGGGTAGGAGTCGGACTCGAACATGTCGAGTGCGCGGCCGACGGCCTTGACGCTCATGTGGTCGATCTCCAGCATCATCTTGCGTTTCATCATGCCGCGTACGGCGTACTCGCCGAGGTCGGTGAGGCCGCGGACGTTGCACTGCGCGTCCGCGTCGTACGACGGGACGCGCACGCCGGCCGGGAGTTTCGCCTCGGCCCCGGGCGCGGCGGCCGAGCCGATGGGGTTGTCGTGCTGCGGACCCGCGCACTTCTCCGTCTTCCAGAAGGTGCCGGTCGACAGGAACTGCCCCACGTTGATGGCCGTTCCGAGCCCGCCCGAGTCGAAGCGCACCCCGCACAGCGCGTTGTCGAACTTGTGGCACAGGAACATGCTGCGCACGCCGAGCGCGTACAGCTCGTCCAGGCCGGCGTCGATGTCCTTCCGGTCGCACTGCGGGACGTCCAGGATCTGCTTGCAGCCGAAAGGCTCGGAGGTCTCCACTCCCAGGACGACCGCCAGCTTCCCCTGCGCGATGACCTCACGGGCCTGTGCGCTGTCGGTGACGACCCGGAACCAGCCCTTCCCGGTGCCCCCGTACATCTTGTCGACGTAGGCCTGGAGGTCGTACGTCAGCTTCGCCTGCAGCCGGATGGACGTCATCTCGTCGCAGCTGCGGTCCTTGAAGAAGTACACCGAGCAGATCACGCCGTTGGTGACGAGGTCGTTGACCAGCACCCGCTGGCCGCCGCGCCAGGCCCGCTCCACCCACGCGTAGTAGTTCTGCTGGTGGGTCAGCGAGTCGTGCGCGGGCCAGTCCTTGAACGTGGGCCAGCCGACCGGGTCGTGTCTGCCGTCACCGCCCTTGGTGATGAAGTCGAAGACGGCCAGCGAGCCGTCGGGGTAGTGCTCGGGACAGTCCTTGAGCGCGTCGGCGATCCCGGCCTCGGAGAAGACCTTGCCGCAGATGAGCCGGCCGCCGAAGGCCTCGTTGGAGAACAGGTGGTCGTGGGCGTCGACGAACCCGCGCACCCGGCCCTGGGCGTCGGTGCCGGTGAACGGCTCACCGGTGACTCCGATCCCGGAGTCCGGCGTCGGCCGCCCGGCCGGGACCCACCACTCGTTGCCGGCCGCCGAACTCGGGGTGGGGCCGAGGAGGACGGCCAGTACGAGGAGGAGCAGCGACACTACGGCGACGTCTTCGCGTCTGCGGTACGGGCGTCTGGTCATGGTCACGGCCCACGTCCCTCGGTCGGCGGGATGCGCGGCCGACCGGGTGGGAGGTCAGGGCCCGAGGACACGCGCGCATACCGATTTGTCATGTCTACGCAAACTGCGCGCAAAGAGGATCGCCAGCGCCGCCCCCGGAGTCAAGAGCCGGGCCCGGGGCGGTGTCCGCGAGCGCTTCGTCACGCAAGGCGACCGGGTGCCCGCTCAGCGCTCACGGCCCGCCCGAGGAATACTCGAAGGTGGTAATACGCTGCATGAACGTGAGAACCGTACGTCCACGACCGCACCGGACAGTGGCCCGAACACGAGGGAGCAACCGATGACATCGGAAACCGAGCGAGCCGTACTGGCGGGCGGTTGTTTCTGGGGCATGCAGGACCTGATCCGCAAGCAGCCGGGCGTGGTGTCCACCCGCGTCGGGTACAGCGGCGGTGACACTCCGAACGCCACCTACCGCAACCACGGCGACCATGCCGAGGCCATCGAGATCCTCTTCGATCCCTCGGTCACGAGCTACCGCGACATCCTGGAGTTCTTCTTCCAGATCCACGACCCGACGACCAGGGACCGGCAGGGCAACGACATCGGGCGCAGCTACCGGTCCGCCATCTTCTACACCGACGAAGAGCAGCACCGCGTCGCCCAGGACACCATCGCGGATGTCGAGGCGAGCGGCCTGTGGCCGGGCAAGGTGGTCACCGAGGTCGAGCCCGTCGGCGACTTCTGGGAGGCGGAGCCGGAGCACCAGGACTACCTGGAGCACTACCCGAACGGCTACACCTGCCACTTCCCGCGCCCCAACTGGAAGCTGCCGCGCCGGGCCACGTCCCCGACGAGCTGACGCGCCGGGCGCCCACGTGCCGGTGCTCCTTCCTCGATCACGCATCCCCTCCACGCGGCTCCGCGCGTGGAGGGGATGTGTGCTCGGGGGCCGACCGCGACCGGGGCCGCCCCGCGACACCACGGCTGTTCAGGCCCTGCGCCGCTGCCTGATCGGCTCCCCCACCCGGTGCAGGTGGGTCAGGGCCTCCCGGTAGGACTGGATCAGTCCGGTCTCGTGGTACGGCACCCCGATCTCGGCGCAGTACCGCCGCACGATCACCCGCGCCCGGCGCAGATGGACCGAGGGCATGCTCGGGAACAGGTGGTGCTCTATCTGGTGGTTGAGCCCGCCCAGCATCACGTCGGTGAACCAGCCGCCGCGCACGTTGCGCGACGTCAGGACCTGGCGCCGCAGGAAGTCGAGCCGCTGTTCCCCGGTGATCGTCGGCATGCCCTTGTGGTTGGGAGCGAACGTGCAGCCCAGGTAGACGCCGAAGAGGCACTGGTTCACCGCGAGGAACGCCACCGCCTTGCCCGGCGAGAGCACCAGGAACAGGGCGGTGAGAAGAGCGGCGATGTGCAGCAGGAGCAGAGCGCCCTCCAGCGGCCGGTTCCTCATGGACGGTGAGCGCAGCGCCCGCAGACTCGCGACGTGCAGGTTGAAGCCTTCCAGGGTCAGCAACGGGAAGAACAGCAGCGCCTGGTGACCGCCGAGCAGCCGGGCGAGGCCCCGGCTGGCGCGAGCCTGTCCGGTGGACCACACCAGGATGTCCGGGGCGACATCGGGGTCGAGTTCCTCGTGGTTGGGATGGGCGTGGTGGCGGGTGTGCTTGTTCATCCACCACCCGTAGCTCATGCCGATCCCGAGATTGCCGAACAGCCGTCCGCCGATGTCGCCGTGCCGGCGCCGCCGGAAGACCTGCCGGTGGGCCAGGTCGTGCGCCACCAGAGCGACCTGTCCGAACACCAGGGCCAGAAAGGCGGCCACGGCCAGCTGCCACCAGGTGTCGCCGAGCGCGAAGAAGGCTCCCCAGCCGGCGGCGAACGCCCCGAGCACGAGAGCGAGCCGCGCCGTGTAGTAGCCGGGACGCCGTTTCAGCAGTCCGGCCGCGGCGATGCGCCGGGACAGTTCGGCGAAGTCACTGCCGGCACCGGCTCTCGGCGTGCCCGCGTCGGCGGCGGAGCGGCGGAGTGCGACGGAGGCGTCGGGGGAGAGCGTCATGCCGGAAAGTCTGCTGCCGGCCGCACGGCCGCAGAAGCCTGCCAGCCACCGTCTGCGCACGAGGCCCGCCCCACCGGTCGCCGGGGGATAACCCCCGGGCAGAACGGCTACCCCCGCCCCCGGTCCGAGGCGCCACGGCCCGCGGTCACCGCGGTGCGGGGCGCGGTGACCGCGGGCCGTGGGGCGGGACGGAGAGCGGGGCGCCGCGCCCGGGGCGGGCAGGTCGCCGCGTGTTCGTGAGCGGGTCAGCGGCCCTTCAGGGCCACCGGAACGCTGCAGACTCCGCCGAGGAAGTTGGAGTAGATCCGGGCCGGTTCAGCGGCCGGTTCCAGGTCGGCGACCAGTTCGCGCAGGGATTCGAGGACCGCCCCGATCTCGAGGCGCGCGAGATGGGAACCGAGGCAGAAGTGCGTGCCCCCGCCGAGGGTGACGTGCTTGTTCGGAGTGCGTGACAGGCGGAAGTCGTCGGGTCGGTCGAAGACCGTCTCGTCACGGTTGGCCGACACGTTCCAGAGGGTGACGATGTCGCCGGCCGCGATGTCCGTGCCGCCGACGGTGACCTCGCGGACGGCGGTGCGCGCCATGTGCATGGACGGGGTCGTCCAGCGCAGCACCTCGTCGACGGCCGTCTCCACCGCGACCTCGCCGCGCTGCCACGCCCGCCACTGGCCGGGATGTTCGAGGAAGGCGAGCACGGCTCCGCCGATGGCCATCCGCGTGGTCTCGCCGCCGCCGAGGATCAGGCTGTAGCAGTTGAAGACGATCTCGTCGTCGGTGAGGCCGCTGCCGTTGACCCGGGCCGAGGTGAGCAGGGTGACGATGTCCTCGGCGGGCGCGGTCCGCCGCCCCTCGGAGAGGTTGGCGAAGTAGTACAGGACCTCGTTCTTGGCCCGCCAGGCGTCGGCATGGGTGAGGACGGGGGTCTCGGAGGCGACCATGGTCGAGGTGAGGGCGAAGATGCGCTCGCGGTCCCGGTGCGGGACGCCGAGCAGGTCGCAGATCGCGGCCAGCGGGATCTCCTTCGCCACGTCCGTGGCGAAGTCGCAGGTGCCGCGCTCCAGCGCCTGCCCGATCAGCTGCCGGGCCATCGCGCGGATGCGCACCCCCAGCACCTCCAGCCCGCGCCGGGAGAAGGTCTTGGTGAGCAGCTGGCGCACCTCGCCGTGCCGGACCCCGTCGGTCAGCGACAGCATGCGGCGCCCCGCCGAGTCCCCGCCCCCGCGCAGTGCGTCGAGCACGTTGCCGCGTTCGGAGGTGAAGTGCGTGCCGTCGCGGTAGACGGCACTCACGTCCTGATGCTTCGTCAGCATCCAGTAGCCGGGCAGCCCGTTGTGCGGCGGCTGACGGCGGACCGGTTCGTGCGTGCGCAGGTGACGCCAGACCTCGGTGAGGTCACGTGTCGAGTGCAGGACCCGGTCGGTGAAGTCGAGACGGTCGATCTCGTCGGGCGACACGATGGGGCGGGACCCCGGCATCAGTCTTCTCCTCTCCTCCGTCTCCGTGCGGGGGCCTTCCGCCTGAGCGCGGCTCGCTCCCGCGCCTCAGTGCGCGGACTCGCCGGAGCGCGCCCGGTCCACCGCGTCGGCCTGGTCCCGCAGCACGCTGTTCTCGAACAGCACCTCCGGCGCCACCTCCAGCCCCAGGTCCCGTTGCAGCCGTATCCGCACCCGCACGGCGAGCAGCGAGTGGCCGCCGAGCGAGAAGAAGTCGTCGTCGAGACCGATGGCGTCGACGGCGAGCAGGTCCTCCCAGACCTGTGCGAGGTAGCGCTCGGTGGCACCGGCGGGTGCCGTGTGGGGCGCCCGCTTGCGGGTCAGGTCCGCCAGGGCGCGGGCGAGGCCGTCCGCGGTCCAGGCGGCGTCCGACTCGTGTCCCCGTCCCGTCATGGCCACGAACTCGGGGACGCCCGCCGTCTCCTCCCGGTCCGGTACGAGCTTCGCGTCGGCCAGGTGCTCCCGCAGCTCCCGCAGGGACAGCGTCTCGCCGGAGGGGGCCACGAAGGCGATCAGCCGCCGGGGCTCGCCGTCCGTGGCGCGGACCGCCGCCCTGGCGACCGCGGGATGCTCGCGCAGTGCCCGCTCGATCTCGGCGGGCTCGGTGCACAGCCCTCGTATCTCCACGCTGCCACCGGGTTGTACCAGGGGGCTCATACCCTCATCCTCCGCTGCACGTCGGGCTCCTGGCGCCGGAAGTCCCGCTCGATGACCTCGGCCAGCGGCGCCGTGGCGTCGAGGACCGTCCACTTGCCGCCGGGCAGGGTGTGCGAGCCGAGCGGGCCGCACGCGGACCAGTACGTCATCTCCTCGGGGCGCACGTCGCTGTCGTCCTGCCAGCTGATGGCCGTCACCGGGCAGTCGACCGGCGCCGCCGCCGCGGGGCGGTATCCGAAGCACATCCGCAGATCCGCCCTGAGCACACGCAGTGCCATCGGGACCAGTGCGGGGTGCAGGTCTCCCTGCCCCAGCAGACGGGAGACCCGCTGCACCTGTTCGCGCAGCTGGTCGTCCGTCATCGACGGGTGGTAGATCCCGGTGGCGCCGGGGGCGGGCATCCGGTAGCGGCGCTCCGGCGGCCAGTGCGGCACTCGTGACGACGACACGTAGAGCCGCCGGGGAGCGGGGGCCCCCTCGGTGGCCAGCGCGGTGACCAGCGCATGGGCCAGCAAGGCGCCCATGCAGTGCCCGAACACGGCGTAGGGCCGGTCGGTGTGGGGCAGCAGTGCGCGCGCGCAGTCCGCGCCGAACTGCTCGAAGGTCTCGCACGGGGGGTGGCCGAGCCGGTTCTCCCGGCCGGGCGGCTGCACCGGGCACACCTCCAGCGGCCCGAACCGCTCGGGCCAGTGCCGGAACACCGAGGCGCCGACGCCGCTGTAGGGCAGGACGAAGAGCCGGGCCTCCGCATCGGCCGACGGTTCCCGCAACAGCCAGGTGCCGCTGCGCTGCGACATGACATCCTCCCGGGCCACGGCGTCCGGCGCGGCCAGTCGGCTCCAAGACGACCCGGACGCTACGCGCGGGCGGTTAGCCGCAAGTTACGCCGCCCACCGGCCCGCCCGCCGACCGCTCCAGCCGCCCACCGGCCCTCTCGCCCACCGGCCCTCTCGCCCACCGGCCCTCTCGCCCACCGGGCCCCTCGTCCTCCGGTCCGCGCGCCCACGGGTCCGCCCGTCCACCGGCCCTCTCGCCCACCGGGCCCCTCGTCCTCCGGTCCGCGCGCCCACCGGCCCGCCCGGCCCCGCCCGGTGCGCGGCGGTGTCCGCCGGGAGGCATACGTCGAGGCATAACCGCGCCCAAACCACGTGCCCGCACGCTGAGTCGCTCGCGTACGAGGAGCTGATCCCGGTGGCCGACGCCCGCTCGCGCATCCAGGCGCTCTCGCCCGACCGCAGGGCCCTGATGGACGCCCTCGTGGCCGGGCGACGGCCGGACCGCGCCCCCACGACCCCGGCGCAGGAGCGCTACTGGCGGCTCAACCAGGCGGATCCCGCGGACCCCCGCTATCTGTGGCCGTGGGCCCTCTCGCTGTGCGGGCCGCTGGACACCGACGCCCTGGGCCGGGCCGTCCGTTCCGTACTGGACCGGCACGACCTGCTCACCTCCACCTTCCGCCGGCAGGACGGCGAGCTGTGGCAGCTGCGCGGCACGGCGCCCGCCCGCGGCCCCCGCCCGGTGGAGGTCCCCGACGGGCCCGACGGTGTGCAGCGGGAGATCGAGCGGATCAACCGGCGCGGCAGGGACCTGGCACGGCAGGCACCCGTGGACACCACGCTCCTGCGTCTCGGCCCGGACCGCCACGTCCTGGTCGTGGACATCCACGCGATCGCCAACGACGCCTGGTCGATGCGTCTCTTCCTCGACGACCTCGCGGCCCACTACAACGGATCCGCGCCCGCCCCCCGTCCCGTCCCCTTCGCCGAGCACGCGGCCCGGCAGCGGCGCTGGCTCGCCGGTGCGGAGGCCGAGCGGCAGGCGCACCACTGGGTCCGGACTCTCGCCGGCCTCCCTCCGCGGATCCTGCCCGCCGGGCCCGGCGATAGCGCCGACGGCTTCCGGTCCGTCACACGGCGGGCCGAACTCCCGGCCGGCGTCATGGCGGCGGTGCGCGACCTCGGCCGACGCGCCGGAGCCACCCCCTTCATGACCCTGTACGCCCTCGTGGCGGACGTACTCGGCACACTGACCGGGCGCACCGACATCGCCGTGGCCTCGTCGGTGTCCGGCCGCGACACACCGGACACCCACCAGGTCGTCGGCTGCTTCGTGAACCGGGTGGTGCTCCGCGTCGACGTGGGCGGCGCTCCCGACGACCGGGAACTCGCCCGGCGCGGCCGTGCCTGTGTCCGGCAGGCCCTGGCGAACGCCCGGCTGCCCTTCGAGCACGTGGTGCGCCGGGTCCTGCCGGAGGAGTACGACCGGCCCGCCCCGCTGGCGGACGTGATGTTCGTGTACGACGACCAGGACGGGCGGGCGGCCACCGGCACGGCCCCTCGGTTCGCCGGACTGGAGACGTCGTTCGTCGAGCCCGAGTACCGCACCACTCGCTTCGCCCTGCTGCTCACCGCGCGCCCCGTGCCCTCCGGGCGGCTGGTCCTGGAGGCGCACTGCCCGAGCGGCCGGCACCACGTGCGCACCGCCCAGGAACTGCTGCGCCGCTGTGCCGCGCGGCTCACGCGACTGCACGGCGACTGAGACCCGTACGCGGCGCGCCCGTCCGCGCACCGAGAGAGAGGACCCCTGATGATCGTCATCGTCCTGCACGACACCTGCACCTCCGCGCAGCGACAGCAGGTGCTGTCGGCGGTGCAGTTCACGGGATCCGGTCTCCGAGTGCACACGCCGCACCTGGTGTCGCTGGCCGGCGACCGCGACCGTGTCGCGGCCGTGCTGGACGGCCTGCCGCAGGTCCGGGAGATCGCGTCGCTGCCGGCCGGGTATCCGCGGGCCGCGCGGCTGGCCGGCCGCGCGCCGACCACACCGGTATGGGTGTCGGACGTGGAGATCGGGGGCCCCGGCTTCACCGTCATCGCCGGCCCGTGCTCCGTGGAGAACCGGCACCAGATGCTGACCACGGCCCGGGAGGTCCGCGCCGGCGGCGCGCACGCGATCCGCGCGGGGGCGTTCAAGCCCCGTACGTCGCCGTACGCGTTCCAGGGCCTCGGGGAGGCCGGGCTGGGGCTCCTGGCGGAGGCGCGGGAGCGGACCGGTCTGCCCCTGGTCACCGAGGTGGTGGACGTACGGGACGTGGCACGGGTGGCCGAGGTGGTGGACATGGTCCAGATCGGAGCCCGGAACATGCAGAACTACGCGCTGCTGCGGGAGGTCGGCAGGTTGCGCATGCCCGTTCTCCTCAAGCGCGGCCTGGCCGCCACCGTGGACGAGTGGCTGCTCGCCGCCGAGTACGTGCTCGACGGGGGCAACGAGCAGGTGGTGCTGTGCGAGCGGGGTATCCGCACCTTCGAGAGCGGGTACCGCTTCACGCTGGATCTCGCCGCCGTCCTCGTCCTCAAGGAGCGCACGCACCTGCCGGTCATCGTCGACCCCAGCCATGCCGCCGGCACCCGCGGGCGCGTACTGCCCCTCGCGCTCGCCGCGGCCGCCGTGGGGGCCGACGGCATCATCGTCGAGACCCACCACGATCCGTCCACCGCGCTGTGCGACGCGGCGCAGGCCCTGCCCACGAGCGACCTCGCCGAGCTGATGCGCAGGCTGGTGCCGGCCGCGCAGTCGGCGGGACGCAGCCTGCGGCGGGCGCCGGGCGAGCGGACGCTGACGTCGGTGAGCGGGGGCTGACCGCGAGGGCGGGGACCACCGCGGACCGTCCGCGCCCGCCCGGCACGCCGAGACGCCGGCCGAGACGACGAGGGGCTGCCGGATCACCGCCCGGCAGCCCCTCGCCACGCACCCCGGCCTGTCCCGGGCCTATCCCGCGTCCTGTCGCGAGCCCCGCCCCGCGCTCCGTCCCTCGTTCCCTCCCTCGTTCTGCCTTTCGTCCCGCCTCTCGTCCCGCGTCCCGCCCTGTCCGTCGCCGTGTCCCTCGTCCTGCGCGGCCATCGTGGCCATCGCCTCCGCGAAGGCCACGACCCGCGGGCCGTACTCGGCGTCCGTGGCCAGCCCCTTCGCCAGCTGTGCGCACGTCGGCAGGTCGAACACGTCCCGGACGGACAGGGGCACGTCCAGCAGCGAGCCGAGCCGGGCCGCGAACCGCGTCCCCGTCAGGGAGTCGCCGCCGAGGAGGAAGAAGTCGTCCCGGACACTCACCCCGGGCCGCTCCAGCACCTCCGCGCAGACCGCGGCGACCAGGGCCTCCAGCGGCCCCCGCGGGGTGCCGTCCGTGTCGTCCGGTTCGGCCTGTCCGGCCGTACGACGCGCCTGTTCGGTCAGGGCGAGCCGGTCCACCTTGCCGTTGCCGGTGAGCGGCAGGGAATCCAGGATCCGAACGTCCGCCGGAACCATGTAACCGGGCAGCCGCTCCCGCAGATGCGCGGACACCTCGTCACCGTCGGCCTCGCCCACCACGAAGGCCACCAGATGGCGGGCCCGGCTCTCCCGGGCCGGCGCGACGACCACGCACGCCTCGACCCGGGGATGGCTGCGGGCGGCGTGCTCCACCTCGGCCAGTTCGATCCGGTACCCGTTGACCTGGACCTGGAAGTCGTCGCGGCCCAGGATCTCGATCGAACCGTCCGGCAGATAGCGCCCCAGGTCGCCCGTCGCGTAGACGCGTTCCCCGGTGGACGGCAGCCGGAAGAAGCGCTCCCGGGTGCGTTCCTCGTCACGCCAGTACCCATGGGCCAGTCCGACGTCACTGCCCACCAGCATCTCGCCCGGCACCCACACCGGCCGGTCCCGCCGGCTGCCGTCCACCACGTGATAGCGGTGGTTGGCCATCGGCCTGCCGTACGGGATGCTCGTCCAGTCCGGGTCGATCTCGCCCACGTCCTGGAGCACCGACCAGCAGATGGTCTCCGTCGGCCCGCCCGAGCCCATCACCCGCAGGCGCGGGGCCAGCGCCCGCATCCGGTCCGGGAGGGTCAGCGGGATCCAGTCGCCCGACAGCACCGTCAGCCGCAGCGATGCGAGCACGGGCGCGGTGCTGCCGGTGCCGGCCACCTGCTCGGCCGCCTCCACCAGCATCTGCGCCAGCGCCGGCACCGAGTTCCAGAACGTCACCGACTCCTGCCGGACGAGCCGCACCCAGTGCGCGGGGTCGGGCCGCTCACCGGCATCGGGCAGCACCGCCGCGCCGCCCGCGGCGATGATGCCGAAGACGTCGTACACGGAGGCGTCGAAGTGCAGCCCCGACACGGCCAGCACCCGGTCGTCCGGCCCGACCCCGAGACGTTCGTTGATGTCGCCGAACATGTTGGTCACGCCGCGGTGGTCGACCATGACCCCCTTGGGGCGGCCCGTCGACCCGGAGGTGTAGATGACGTACGCCAGGTCGCGAGGCCCCTGCACGGAGGCGAGCGGCGCATCGCCGACGGTGTCGAAGTCGCGGTCCACGGCCAGGACCCGGACGCCGTCCGGCCACGCCAGGGCGTCGACGAGTCGGCTCTGCGTGAGCACCAGCTCCACCTCGCCGTTCACCAGCAGCTCGCGCAGCCTCAGCGGCGGCACCGTCGGGTCCACCGGCAGGTACGCGGCCCCGGAGGCGAGCACCCCGTACACCGCGGCGTACTGCTCCCATCCCTTCTCGGCGACGATCGCCACCAGCGCGTCGGGGCGCGCGCCCAGTTCGCGCAGCCGACGGCCGATGCGACACGCGCGGGTGTGCAGCTCGGCGTAGGACAGCGTGCGCCCGGAGGTGATGACCGCGGGGGCGTCGGGGCGCTCGGCCGCCCGCCGCGCGAGCATCTCGTGCAGCAGCGTGTCGTCGGTCTCCCGTGCCGTGTCGTTGACCTCGGCGCGTACGGCGAGCTGCCCGGCCGGCACGAGGTCGAACCGTTCGGCCTGCCACAGCGCCTCTTCCGTGATCAGGCGCTCCAACAACCGGCAGTACGCGGTGAACATGTCGTCGACGAGACCGGGCGGGAACATCGCGTCGAGGAAGTCCCACTTCAGGTGCAGCGTCCTGTCGATCTCCCGGATCTGGAAGTCGAGCAGCACCTGCGGCGTCTGCGAGATGCCGTACGTCTCCTCGCCGAGTCCGGACACCTGGCGCCGGGGTGGATGCCCGAGCAGGCTCGTGACCACGATCGGCATGGCCGGCCGGGCCCCCGCGGTGGGCCGGCGGCGCTGCAACTCGCGCAGCACCCGGATCCCGTTGAAGTGCCGGTGCTGCAGATCCGTCCAGATCTGCTCCTGGATGTCCAGGGCGCGCTCGGCGAAGGTCCCGTCGGTCTTCTCGACGGCGACCAGGAGGGTGTTCGTGAAGTCACCGAGCAGCCGGTCGACGTCCGGATGCACCGGCAGCCTGTCGAAGACGGGGAAGTTCACGGTGAACGCGTCGTTCTTGCTCCAGGTCCGCAGGACCTCGGCGAAGACCGCCACGAGGATGCCGGACGGCGTCACGCCCAGCTGCCGCGCCCGCTCCTGAAGGCGGTGCCAGCGCGCGGGAGCGAGCCGGTGCGCCCGCCGTTCGAAGCGGATCTCGCCCCGCGGCCGGGAGACCAGGGGCAGGTCGGGCGCGGCGGGCAGATCCGGGACGCGCGCCAGCCAGTAGGCGCGGGAAAGCTCGTAGGCGGGGGTGTCCTCCAGCGCCGAGCGCGCCTGCGTCACATAGTCGCGGAAGGTGATCTCCGGGGCGGGCGGGGCCGCGCCGGGATCCTCGTACAGCTCGATCAGCTCCGGGAACAGCACCTGGAACAGGCTCCAGGCGTCGACGACCAGCAGATCGACGCCGATGTGCAGACGCACCCGGCCGCCGGGCAGCAGCGTGACCCGCACGTCGAACAGGGGGCCGGTGTGCGGGTCCAGCACCTGGTGCGACATCTCCTCACGCACCCGCTGGACCCGCTCACCGGCCGCGTCCACGCGGTCGTCCCGCAGATCCAGCACCCGCACCTGCGGACCCGCGGCGCGCGGCAGCACCCGCTGCGTGCCGTCGGCCAGGACGACCGCCCGCAGCATGTCGTGGCGGCGCAGCACCTCGGCCCACGCCCGTTCGAACCGGGGCACGTCCAGCCCGTCCCGCTCCCACTCGAAGTAGCCGTGGCAGCCCACGTTCCCGAAGTCCACGGCGGCGCCCCGGCCGATCCACAGCGCCTGCTGCGTCTCCGTCAGCGGGAACGGCTCGTACCGGCCGGCCCGGTCGGGACGCACCGGCGGCAGCTCGGCCAGCGACGAGGTCGCCTCGGCCGCGCCGCGCGCCGCGGTGAGCCGCGCCAGCGAGGCGACGCTCGGGGCGCGCATGAGTTCCGGGAGCGTCACGTCGAGCCCCAGCTCCTCCTGGGCGCGGGTCAGCAGCCGGAGCGCGCTCAGCGAGTCGCCGCCCAGGTCGAAGAAGCCGTCGAGGACCCCGATGTCGTCCAGACCGAGCACCTGCGACCACAGGGCCGCCAGGCGCCGTTCCATGTCGTTGCGCGGCTCGACCCTGCGCGCGTCCAGCCCGGGCCGGCTCCGGCCCGCCGCCGGCAGCGCGGCGCGGTCCACCTTGCCGCCGGGGCCGACGGGGATCTCGTCCACGACGGTGAGGGTCACCGGGACCATGTACGCGGGCAGCGTCGCGCGCAGCGCCCGGCGGATCTCGGCCGGCAACGGCGGGGCCTGCGGGTCGGTGACGAGGTACCCGGCCAGCCGGCGCTCGCCGTCGGCCGGTTCGGTCGTGGTCACCGCGGCCTGGAGCACGCCCGGCTGGCGGGCCAGGGCCGACTCGACCTCGCCCAGATGCACCCGGTAGCCGCGGATCTTGACCTCGTCGTCGGCCCGGCCGATGACCTCGATCTCGCCGTCGGGCCAGCGCCGCGCCACGTCACCCGTCCGGTACAGGACCGGGTGCGGGTCGTCCGGGAGCGGGTTGGGCAGGAACTTCTCCTCGTCCGTCGCGGGCCGGTCGAGGTAGCCGAGCGACAGGCCGGCACCGGAGACGTACAGCTCGCCCGGTTCCCCGGGCGGGACCGGCGTGAGCGACGCGTCGAGGACGTGGACGCGCACACCGGGCACGGGGCGGCCCACCGGCGGGGCGCGGTGGAGGCGTTCGTCCGCCGTCAGGGTGCGGCTCACCGTCGTGAGGTTGCAGGTGGTCACCACGGTCGCCTCGGACGACCCGTAGACGTTGACCACCTCGAACGGCAGCGTGTCCGGCGGCCACGCGCGCAGGCGCTCGCCCGCCACCCGCACATTGCGCAGCGCCGTTCCGTCCGGCCAGTCCAGCGACCAGCAGCGTTCGGCCGTCGCGGTCATCATGAGGCTGTGGGTGACCCGCTCGCCCACCAGCCAGTCCCGCAATGCCCCGGGATCCGCGGCGACCTGCGGTTCCGGCACGCACACCGCCGCGCCGGCGGCGAGCAGCGGCAGGCAGTCCACCTCGACGAGCCCCGCTCCCGGGGAACACAGCCAGCTGCCCCGCGAGCCCGGCTCCACGGCACACTGCTCGATCAGCGTGTGCACCAGCATCCGCAGGGCGCCGTGCCGGAACAGCACGGCCTTGGGGGCGCCCGTGGAGCCCGAGGTGAACGCGACATGGCAGACGGTGGAGTCGGTCACCGGCACCCCGGGCGGTTCGGCGGGCGCCGAGCGCCACGCGTCGCCGTCCATCAGGACCACGGGCGCCTCGGTACCGTCCTCCAGGCCGGCCGACGTGTGCTCGTCCGCCAGGACGACGGCCGCCTCCGCGTGCCGCAGCATCGACGTCACCCGGGCCGCGGGAAGCGCGGGATCGATCAGCACCGCCGCCACACCCAGTTTGAAGCAGGCGAGTTGGGCGATCAGGTGCGCCGTGCCGCGCCCCAGGTACAGGCCGGCCCGCGCTCCCGGCCGTACCTCCAGCCCCCGCAGGTGCTGCGCGAGCCGGTTGGCCGACTCCTCCAGGCCGGCGAAGTCCAGGGCCGTGCCCGCGTGCTCGACGGCCGTGGCCCGTGGTGTGCGGCGGGCTGCCAGCGCCACACATTCGTGGACGTAGAGCTGTGACTCGTGGGAGTGGGTGTCCCGCACGACGTTCCGCCCTTTCCGCGCCGGATACAGGAGGCGGGGACGGTAGGCCGCCGAGGTTAGGGAAGGGTTACGCAGACCGGGCGTAACCGGGCGCTAACCCGGCGGCCCTAGCCTCGGCCGGTCATGGACGACTCCCTCAGCCGCCTGACGCCCCAGCAGTGGACCCGCCTCGCCGAGCGCGTACGGGCCGAGCAGCCCCCGACGAGCGGGAAGCCGGCCCACCCCGCCGGCCCGCCGGCGCCGCGGGCCCGCCCGGCGGGCCCCTTTCCCGCCACCCACACCCAGGAGCAGCTGTGGTTCCTCAGCCGGCTGACGGCCGGCGTACCGAACTACAACGTGCCCTTCCGCTTCGACCTGGAAGGCCCGCTGGAGCCGGACCACCTGCACACGGCGCTGCGCACGGTCGTCCGGCGGCACGACGCCCTGCGCACCGAGCTGCGGCCCCACCCCGACGGACTGCGCCAGGTGGTCCGGGCACAGGTGCCGGTGGAGCTGCCGGTGCGCGATCTGTCCCGGCACGACGACCCCCGCGCCGCGGCGGACGCCCGCTGCTTCGCACTCGCCCGCACCGTCTTCGACCTGGGCACCGCGCCGCTGTGGCGGTTCGAGCTGCTGCGGCTCGACGCCCGGGGCGAGCGGCATGTGCTCGTGTGGATCGCCTCCCACACCATCGCCGACGGCGGTGCGGTGAGCGTCCTGCTGGACGAGGTCGGCACCGCGTACGCCGCCCTGGCGGCCGGGCGTGACGTCGAACTGCCCGATCCCGGGCCCCAGCTGACCGACTACGCCGCCTGGCAGCGAGCCACCCTGACCCCGGGGGAGACCGAACGGCTCACGGCCTACTGGCGCCGCCGCCTCGACGGCTACGACGGCCTGCGCCTGGCCTACGACCGGCCGAGCCCCGCGGGTGCCCTGCCCGCGGGCCGCACCGTCCGTTTCACCGTCCCGCCCGAACTGCGCCGACGGGTCGTCGGCCTGGCCCGGAAGCACTCCGGGTCGCCGTTCATGGTCCTGCTGGCCGCCTACCAGGCACTGCTCGCCGGGCTCGCCCGCCGTCGCGACGTCGCGACCGCTCTGCCGCTCGCCTGCCGCGACACCTCCGGCTTCGAGCGCGTCCTCGGCTCGCTCACCAACACCGTCGTGATCCGTACGGACACCGGCGACGGTGCCTGTTTCGCGACCGTCCTCGACCGGGTCAGGGAGGCCGTCCTGGGCGCCATCGAGCACCAGGACCTGCCGTTCGGCAAGCTCGTCGAGGAGCTGAGGCCGGCGCGCCGCGGACGCACCAACCCCATCACCGAGACGATCTTCAGCTACGGCGGCACACCGGCGACACTCGGCTGGACCCCCCTCGGCGACTCGGTGCGCACCGCGTGCCGGGGCATGTCCAACGACACCGTCCGTTTCGACTTCGAGCTGGTGCTCGACGACACCCCGGAGGGGCTGACCGGCCGGTTCGAGTACGACAGCGACCGCATCGACACGGGCAGCGCCCACCGGATCTGCGACGCCTACGTGGGCATCCTCCGCGCCGCGCTGGACCGCCCCGAGGCACCGCTGCCGGACCTGTGGGACGAGGAGTGCGGCCGGTCCGGGCCGCTGCCGGCCTGGCACGCGGCGCCCGCCGACGCCCCGGCCGCGGCGGTCCCGGACGGGCCGGCGTCCGGCACCGGCGGCGCGCCGCGCACCGGGGCCGAGCAGGCCGTGGCGCGCATCTGGTCCGCCGCTCTGGACCGGGACGTCCTGGAACGCGACGCCGACTTCTTCGCCCTCGGCGGATACTCGATGCTGGCGGTGGACGTGATCGCGGCCGTCAACGAGGAGTTCGGCACCGATCTGTCGGTGATGCAGATCTTCGAGACGAGCAGTGTCGCCGCGCTGGCCCGGGCCGCCGAGAACGCCGCCGGGACCGGTGGTCCGGGCGGTCCCTGCGGTTCGGACGGTCCGGACGGCGACCACGAGGCGGTCGCGGCCGAACTCCTGGACCAGGTGGAGCGGATGAGCGACGACGAGGTGGCACGGGCGCTGGAGCGCCTGCGCGACACCCCCTGAGTGCGGGCGGACCGGCTGAGTGCGGGCCGACCGGCCGAGTGCGGGCCGGCCCGGGGGACGCACGAGAGCGGCCGTCCGCGCCGGAGGCGGGGGATCCTCCGGCGGGACGGCCGCTCGCTCGGGGCCGCGTCCGGCCGCCTGCGGAGGCAGGCCGTGCGCGACCGGCCGTCAGGTCCGTTCCGCTCCGGCCGGCGGGGCCCCCACCGGCGCGGACCCGGCCGACTGCGGCTGCCGTACGGACCGCATCAGGGCCGCCACCAGGACCGCGCCGACGACGAGCACCACGGCCGCGGTCACGAACGCGAAGCGGTAGCCGTCCACCATGGCCTGCCCGGCCGCACCCCCGGAGTCACGCGCGTCGTGGGCGTGGGTGACGGCGAGTGTCGTCAGCACCGCGAGGCCGAGCGAGCTGCCCAGCTGCTGCACCGACGTCTGCACCCCCGACCCCAGGCCCGCGTCCGCCTCCGACAGGCGGTGCAGCGCCGCGTTCTGCAGCGCCGGCAGCCCGATCGCCAGCCCGAAGGACAGCACCACCGTCGCGGGCACGAGCTGTCCCCAGAACGAGCCGTGCGCGTCGATGCGCGCGAGCAGCAGCATGCCCACCGCGCTGACGCCGAAGCCCACGATGATCGCCGTCTTCGCGCCGGCCTTCGTCACCAGCTGCGTGGAGACGATCATCCCGGGGATGAAGGCGGCGCAGAACGGCAGGTAGGCCAGGCCCGACCGGAGCGGGGAGTAGCCGAGGACCTGCTGCACGTACAGCGTGACGAGGAAGAACATCGCGGCCATGGCGCTGGTGAGGAACACCGTGGCCACGTTGGCGGTGATCCGGGTGCGGTCGCCGAAGAACCGCGGCGGCATCATCGGATCCGGCACCCTGGCCTCGACGAGCGCGAAGAGCACGACGAGCACCAGCCCGCCGGCCAGGGACCCCCAGACCCGCACGCTGCTCCACGGGTGCTCCGACGCCTGGAGCAGACCGTTGACGATCGCGACGAGCCCCGCGGTGACCAGCAGGGCACCCCAGACGTCGAGCCGTTGCCGCGCCCCCTTGACCGGCGCGTCCTGCACGTTCCGCGCCGCCAGGGCCAGCGCGACGGCGGCGACCGGCAGGTTGATCAGGAAGACCCAGCGCCAGCCGGCCAGATCCACCAGCACCCCCGACAGCAGGACGCCGACCGTCGCCCCCATGCCGGCCAGACCGCCCCACATCCCCAGGGCCTTCGCCCGTTCCTTGCCGTCGGTGAACATCAGGACGATCAACGACAGCGCGGCCGGCGACGCCATGGCCTCACCGACGCCCTGGGCGAACCGGCTCACGATCAGCACGCCGGAGTTCCCGGCCAGACCGCTGGTCAGCGAGGCCAGGGCGAACAGCGCCGTACCGAGCACGAAGAGCCGCTTGCGACCGACGAGGTCGGCCACCCGGCCGCCCAGGAGGAGCAGACCGCCCGCGGCCAGCAGATAGCCGTTGACCACCCAGGCCAGGCCCGCCTGAGAGGTCCCCAGATCGTCCTCGATGGAGGGCAGGGCGATATTGACGACCGTGTTGTCGATGACGATGACGAACTGGACCAGCGAGAGCACGGCCAGCGCCTTCCAGCGGCGCGGGTACGGGGCGGACCGTCCGGCCGGTGCGGCGGCGCCTCCTCCGTGACCGGGCCCGGTCTCCATGGTGGACATCTGTTCTCCCAGCAAGCGGACGGACATCTTCGTCACGTCGAGTCAATGCCGGGCGCGCGCGACCTGTCCAACAACGATCACTCCTGGTTTGACAACCATCGGGAGTCTTCGAAGATGAGAGCGTGGATCTGGACATGGCGCAGGTGCGGGCATTCATCACGACGGCTGATGAGCAGCACTTCGGCAAGGCGGCCGAACGCCTCCATCTGAGTCAGCAGGCACTGTCCAAGCGCATCCGCAGGCTGGAGGAGCTGCTCGGGATGCGGCTGCTGGAGCGCTCCAGCCAGGGCGTCGCACTGACGGAGGCGGGCTCCCGCTTCCTCGCCCCGGCAGCCGCCGCCCTGGACGCCGCGGACGCGGCCGTCGCCGCCGTCGCCGCGTCCAGCCGTCCGCTGCGCGTCGACGTCCTCGACGAGCGCCTGGTCCCCATACAGGTCGTGCAGCGCTGGATCGACGCCGACCGGGACGCGCCGCTGGAGGTGAGCATGCGGCACGGCCTGGAGAACGCGCTGCCCGCCCTGCGGCGCGGCGAGATCGACGTGGCGTTCGGCCGGGTGCACGCGGTGCGCACCCCCTGGCGGGACGAGTTCGCCTACCGGCCGACGCGGCTGGAACCCCTCGCGCTGCTGGTGGGCGTCGACCACCCCTTCGCCCAGGCGCCGTCCGTCGGCCTCGCCGAGCTGCCCGGCGTTCCGCTGCGCACGCCCATGGGCGGGGGAGTGGCCGAATGGACCGCGTTCCTGCGGGACTTCGCCGCCGCCTGGTCGCTCGACCTGGACACGAGCGGACCGGCGCTCAGCCTCGACCACCTGGTGGACACCGTCGCGGACAGTCCCGGTGCGGCGACGCTCGTCGGCGCGGGCATGAGCGTGCCCGACGGGCAGCGGATCCGGACGGTGCCGCTCGTGGACCCCACCCCTGTGTACCCGTGGTCGGCCGTGTGGCGCCGGGACCGGCCGCACCGGCTCCTGCCACGGCTGCTGGACATCGCCGGGAGCGGCGCCTCCGTCCGGGACATGGCCGCAGCGATCGGCCCCGTCTGGCTGCCCGCCGCCGACCGGGCCGGCCTCGGTCTGTGACCGGCGCCGCCGAGGCCACGGCGTAACCGCTGCCAAACCCCGCCGTCCTAGGGTCGCCGGGCCCCGGTCGCCCCGGGGCTCGCCGACCACGCACCGAGGACGCGAGGGCAGGGCAGTGGACTCATTGACGTTGCCGAACCAGGCCGGACCCGCGGCGCGGGGTACCGGGCAGCGGGACCTGACCGTCAGCGCCGCGACCTCGCTCCGGCGGGACGACCCCGAACTGGACGCGCTGCTGGAACACGAACTCGGGCGGCAGCAGGACACGCTCGCCATGGTCGCCTACGCGAGCCTCGCCGACCCGTCCGTCCTCGCCTGCGGTGCCTCGGTACTGGCCAACGTGACGGCGGAGGGCTACCCCGGTGCCCGCTACCACCCCGGCTGCCACTGGCTCGACCGGGTGGAGGAGCTGGCGATCCGCCGGACCCGTACGGTCTTCGGGGCGCGCTACGCCAACGTCCAGCCGCACTCCTGCTCCCAGGCCAACCTGGGCGTCCTGTTCGCCCTGCTGCGCCCCGGCGACACCGTGCTGGGCCTCGCCCTCGACGCGGGCGGCCATCTCACCCACGGCGCACCGGCGTCGGTGGTGGGCGACTACTTCGACGCGGTCGGCTACGGCGTGGGCGACGACGGCCTCATCGACTACGAGGAACTGTGGCGCCTGGCCCGCCGGCACCGCCCGAAGGTCGTCATCGCGGGCGCCAGCGCCTACCCCAGGGCCCTGGACTACGAACGGTTCCGCGCCGTCGCCGACGACGTGGGCGCGTACCTGCTCGCCGACATCTCGCACATCGCGGGCCTCGTCGCCGCGGGCGTGCACCCCAGCCCGATCGACCTCGCGCACATCACCACGCTCAGCACCTACAAGCAACTCGGCGGCCCACGCGGCGGACTGATCCTGAGCGGCGCGGAGCACGACACCCCCGGACCCGACGGCGTGCACACCCTCGCCCAGCTCATGCAGCGGGCGGTCTTCCCGCGCAGCCAGGGCACCCTGAACGCCGCCGGGATCGCCGCCAAGGCGCGGGCCCTCGCCCTGGTGGCACAGCCGGCGTTCCGGGAGCTGGCCGAGCGCATCGTGCGCGACGCCCGGGCCCTGGCCGAAGAGCTGACACGCCGCGGCCACCGTGTGCTCACCGGCGGCACCGACACCCACATGGTCCTGGTGGACACCACGCCCCTCGGCCTCTCCGGGGCGGCCGCGGAGGGCGCCCTGGAGGAGTGCGGGATCCTCGCCAACCGCAACCGCATCCCGCACGACACCCGTTCACCGCGGATCACCAGCGGGCTGCGCTTCGGCACCAACATCCTCGCCCAACGCGGCCTGGAACCCGATGACATGGGGGAGTGCGCCGACCTCGTCCACCAGGTCCTCACCGCGACGAAGCCGACCGGACGCGCGGGCCACCGGCTCGACCCCGCCGTGCGCGACCGGGTCCGGCGAGCCGTGCACCGGCTGTGCGCGCGGCACCCGGTCCCCGGCTACCCGGCGAGGTCCGCCGTATGAACTCCGTACCGCGGCGCGCCACGTACTTCTCCCGGCCCTGGGTGTGGGACCTGCGACCGACTCCCGGCCCGCACACGGCGGCGCTCCTGCTGCTGCCGCACGGCGGGGGCAGCGCCCACGCGTTCACCGAATGGCCCGCGCACTTCCCCGACGACGTCGCCGTCCTGGCCGCCCAGTACCCCGGGCGCGGCGCCCGCTTCGGGGAGCCGCCGGCGCGCAGCATGGACGAGCTGTGCGACGCGCTCGTCCGGTCCCTGGACCGCCTGGACCTGCCCCTGGTGATCTTCGGCAACAGCCTGGGCGCGCTCCTCGGCTTCGAGGTGGCCTGGCAATTGGAGCAGGCCCGGCGCCCACCCGCCGCCCTGTGCGTGTCGGGGGCCTGGGCGCCGCACGCCCGAGACCCCGGCGCCACCTACGGCGACGCCCTGTGGTCGGACGCCGCCCTGGTGGACTGGCTGCACGAGTACGGCGGGATGCCCGCGCAGGTGCTGGCCGACCCCGATCTCCTCCAGATCGTCCTCGACGCCGTCCGCGCGGACCTGACGATCGTCGAGAACTACCGGTTCGGGCCCGAGCGGCGGCGGTTGGGGTGCCCCATCACCGTGCTGGGCGGGACCGAGGACCGGCTGGTGAGCGAGCGGACCCTCACGGCCTGGAACGAGCGGACCCGGCGGGACACGGCGGTGCACCTGCTTCCGGGCGGCCACTTCCACTTCGCCGACCACCTGCCGTACGTGACCGGACTCGTCCGTGCCCACCTCCCCACACCCGCCGACGCGAGCGGAAAGCGAGCGGAAAAATGACCGGACTCGACTGTGTCGTCATCGGTTACCACGCCGGTGACTTCGACGACTACCGGCTGATGTGCGAACAGGCCGGTCCGGACTCCCCCGAGTGGCAGATCTACCGCAAGGAACACCTCGTCGTCGACGGCCGCCCCATGCCCTGGCTGGAGGCGTTCAGCCGGCTGCGCACCCGTGCCACCGGACGCAAGGACCGCTATCACGTGGGGGAGGTGTTCAACCTCGCCGCGCTCTACCTCACCAACCACCTGCGCCGGCACGGCCACACCGCCGAACCGATCTCGCTGTTCGGGGCCGAGCAGGAGGAACTGGCCGGGCTGCTCAGCAGGCGCCCGCGCATGGTGGCGATCACGACGACCTTCTACGTGACCATCCTGCCGGTCGTGCAGATCGTGGAGTTCGTGCGCAAGCACGCGCCCGACACCCACATCGTGGTGGGCGGCCCCCTCATCGACAACCTGTGCCTCAACGGCATCACGGACACGCTCCAGGACATGTTCTTCGCCATGGGCGCCGACACCTACGTCCAGGAGTCCCAGGGGGAACAGACGCTGCTCGACCTGTGCGCCGCGCTGACCGAGGGCGCCTCCGTGGAGAAGGTGCCCAATGTCATCCACTGCCCCGACGACGCGTGGGTCCTCACCCGCCGCCGCCCCGAGGCCAACGACCTGGACGCCTGCGCCATCGACTGGAGCCGCTTCAGCAGCGGGCAGACCGGCGCCACGGTGCAGACCCGCACGGCCCGCAGCTGCGCCTTCAAATGCGCCTTCTGCGACTACCCGTCCCGGGCCGGCGCCCTGACCACGGCCTCGGTCGACACGGTACGCCGGGAACTGCGGACGCTGGCCGAGAAGGGCGTGCGCAACGTGGTGTTCGTGGACGACACCTTCAACGTCCCGCCCAAACGGTTCAAGGAACTGTGCCGCATGATGATCGAGGAGGATCTGGGGCTGCGGTGGTACTCCTACCTGCGCTGCTCCAACGCCCGCGACGAGGAGACCTTCGACCTCGCGGCGCGTTCCGGGTGCTCCGGCGTCTTCCTCGGCATCGAGTCCGGCGACGCCCAGGTCCTGCAGAACATGAACAAGCTCGCGCAGGACAGCCAGTACCGCACCGGGATCCGGCAGCTGAAGGAACGCGGCGTGACCACCTTCGCCTCCCTCATCGTCGGCTTCCCCGGAGAGAACGAACGCACCGTCGCCAACACCGTCGACTTCCTCAACGAGACCGCCCCCGACTTCTGGCGCGCGCAGGCCTGGTGGGGCAACGAACGCTCGCCCGTGTACCGCGCCAAGGAGCTGTACGGCATCAAGGGCGCCGGCTACAGCTGGGAGCACTTCACGATGGACTCCCGGGAGGCCGCCGCCCACTGCGACGCCATGTTCGACGCGGTCACCGAGTCGACCTGGCTGCCCCTGTACGACTTCGACTTCTGGTCCCTGCCGTACCTGGCGGGCAAGAACGTCACGGCAGCCGCCCTCAAGCCGCTGCTGGACACCACCCAGCGGCTGATGAGCGAACGCGACGCGGCGGCACCGGACGCCACCCGCCTGGCCGCCCTGGAACGGGAGTTCGCCGACGCCGTCGCCGCCCTGGACGCCGAGCCGGCCAAGTACCGGTACTGACCGGCGCGGGCCGCGTCGAGCACGGTCGAGGAGGACTGTGTGACATTCAGCAGCACACCCCGGGCCACCGCCACGCGCGAGAGCGCACCGAGCCCGCCACGGGAGTGGGAGCCCGTCCACCGCGGACTCGACCGTGCCGCGGCCCGGCATCCGGGCCGGCCCGCCGTCGTCGCGGCGGCGCGGTCGCTCAGCTTCCGCCGGCTCCAGGCGCACTCCGACGCCCTGGCCCGGATCCTGCACGCCCGGGGAGCGGCCCCGGAGACCACGGTGGGCCTGTGCCTGCCCCGCACCGCGGACCTGCCGGTGGGCCTGTTCGGCATCCTGAAGTCGGGCGCGGCCTATGTGCCGCTCGATCCGGCGCATCCCGAGGACCGGCTCCGCTTCCTGGCCGCCGACTGCGGCATGACGACGGTGCTGACGCACTCGTCGGCCGGCGGCCGGCTGCCCGGTCCGCTGCGTGACCGCGCCCTGTACCTGGACACCCTGGACCTGGACGCCGACGCGGCGGCCGGCCCGCCCGAGGTGGACCTCTGGCCCGCTCACCCCGCCTATGTCGTCTACACGTCCGGTTCCACCGGTCGGCCCAAGGGCGTGCAGATCACGCACGGTGCCCTGACGGCGTTCCTCCAGCGGCTGCGCGGCGCGGGCATCGTCCGCCGGGAACGGGCGCGCGTCGGATGGAACGCGAGCATCTCCTTCGACGCCTCCGTGCAGCAGTGGATCCGCGCCTGCGCCGGCGACACGCTGGTCCTCCTCCCCGAGGCGCTGCGCACCGACCCCGCGGCGCTCGCCCGGTTCCTGCGCGAACAACGCGTCACCGACCTGGACATCACCCCCTCGCACCTGCGCCCCCTCGTCGAGCATCTGACACCCGCACCCGAGGCGGACCCGCTCACGCTCCTCGTCGGCGGGGAGGCCGTCGACCCGGACCTCTGGCAGGCCCTCGGCGCGCTCCGCGCGAGCGGCGCCGCCGTCGCCCACAACCTCTACGGCCCCACCGAGTGCACCGTGGACGCCACCGCGGCGCCCGTCGAGGCACGGCACGCCCCGCACCTGGGGGCGCCCCTGCCGGGGGTGGGCCTGTACCTGCTCGACCCGGCCCTGCGCCCCGTACCCGACGGCGAGGCGGGGGAGATCTGCCTCACCGGCGACGGACTGGCCCGCGGCTACCTGGGCAGGCCCGCGCTGACCGCGGCCCGCTTCGTCCCGGACCCGTTCGCCGCGGACGGCAGCCGCCTCTACCGCACGGGAGACCTGGCACGCCGGCGTCCGGACGGCACGCTCGCCTATCTGGGCCGCCTCGACGACCAGATCAAACTGCGGGGGTTCCGGATCGAGCCCGGCGAGATCGAGGCGGTGCTCGTCCGGCATCCGCTGGTGGCCGGCTCCGTCGTCGTCAAGCGCGACGACGTCCCCGCGGCCCCCGCCCTCGTCGCGTACTGCCGGAACGAACCGAGCACGCCGCACCGGCCGGACGAGGAGGACCTGGACGCATGGGCGCGCCGGCACCTACCGGACCACATGGTGCCCGCCGCCTACGTCGTCCTCGACTCCTTCCCGCTGAACACGTCCGGGAAGGTGGACCGGGCCGCGCTCCCGCGACCCGAACCACGCGCGTCCGGCGCGCCGGACCGGACGGCAGCGGACGCCGCGCCCACGGGCCCGTACGAGGAGCTGGTGGCCCGGGCCTGGTGCGAGGTGCTGGGCGTCGCGGCGGTCGGCGCGGACGAGGACTTCTTCCGGATCGGCGGTAACTCGCTGCTGGCGATCCGGGTGGCGGCGCGCGTCCGACGCGCCACGGGGCTCGCCATCCCCATGAGCACCGTCTTCGCCAACTCCCGGCTGCGCGCCCTGGCCGCGCACCTGGAGCGGACGGCGCAGAGCCAGGGCCGGGACGAGCACGCCGAGACCGACGACGCCGAGACCGACGACGGCGGGAACGACGAGGGCAGGAACGACGACACGGTGGAGGGCATGGCATGAGCGTCGACCGCGAGGACGTCGGCACGGACCCGACGCCCCGCACCTGGAACGTGCTGATCAACGCCGAGGAGCAGTACGGCCTGTTCCCCGCCGACCGGGAGCCGCCCGGAGGGTGGCGGCCCACCGGGTTCGCGGGCGACGAGCAGCAGTGCGAGCGCTATGTCGACGAGCACTGGACGGACATGCGGCCGCTGAGCCTGCGGCGCGCCACCGACCGGGACTGACCAGGACCGCCGGAGGCGGCCGCCACGGGGGAGGGGGGAGACGCAGTCTCCCCCCTCCCCCGTGGCGGCCGCCTCTCCGTGAGGTCAGCCGACCGTGACCGTCACCGGCAGATGCCTGATGCCCAGCATGAAGTTCGACCGCAGACGTTCGACGGGGCCGGCCACCCGGAAGCGCAGCCGGCGCTCCGCCAGCGCCCGCATGAGCAGGGTGATCTCCTGCCGCGCACCACCCATGCCGATGCAGCGGTGCGCCGCCACGCCGAACGCCAGATGCTGGTTCGGGGCGCGCGAGAGGTCGAAGACGTCCGGCGCCGGGAACTGCTCCTCGTCCCGGTTGGCGGAGGCGTTCCACAGCGTGACCGACTCCCCGGCGCGGATGAGGGTGCCGCGGATCTCCACGTCACGGGTCGCGGTGCGCTGCACATAGGCGTTGGTGGACGTCCAGCGGAAGACCTCCTCCACCGCGGGGCTCAGCAGCCCCGGATCGGCGATCAGGCGTTCCGCCTGGTCGGGATGGTCCGCGAGGGCCAGCACCGCGGCCGTGGCGGTGTACGGGGTGGTCTCGTTGCCGCCCACCGCCACGTTCAGGCAGTTGTACAGGATCTGACTGTCCGTCATGGGGCGGCCGTTGATCTCGGCCGAGCACAGGATGCTGACGAGATCGCCGCCCGGTTCGCGGCGCCGCCGCTCCATCAGCTCGGAGATCATGTCGAAGATCTCCACCTGGGACGCCACCAGTGTCATGCCCGTGCGGGCCGACCCCGCGTACTCGGGATCCTTGTGCCCGATCATCGAGCGGGTGAGCCGCAGCAGGCGGAACGCGTCGTCGCGCCCGAGGCCGAACATCGCCGACAGAAAGCCCGCCGGCAGCTCCAGCGCCACCTCGGTGGCGAAGTCACCGCCCCCGGCGGCCACGAACTTGTCCAGCGCCGCGCCGAGGAACTCCACCACCCGCCGGGTGGCCTTCTCGATCATCCAGGGCGCGAAGGCCTTGTGGACCTGCTGGCGCAGCAGCCGGTGGTCGGGCGGGTCGGAGCAGATCAGCATCTGGCCGGTCGCGGTGTCGGCGGCGCTGCGGTAGGAGCCCCCCAGCACCGTCCCGAACCGGGACGAGAACGAGGACGCGTCGATGTACGCGGCGGAGACGTCCTCGTACTTCGTCAGCGCCCAGAAGCCGCCCTCCGGTGTGGGGTTCCAGTACACCGGCGCGTGCTGCCGCAGCCAGGACCACGCGCCGTGCGGGTCACCGGACACGAACAGGTCCAGGTCGTTGAGGTCGATCGGCGCGTCGGGCTGTGCGCGGCCGGTCATGAACTCACCATCGCCTTCCGCTTCTCGTTGATGACGCGGGCCAGGTCCTCGAGCACGCTGTCCTCGAAGAGCGCCTCGGGCCTGAGCGCGATGCGCATGTCCCGCTGAATGGTCAGGCGGGCCCGGACCGCCAGCAGGGAGTGCCCGCCGAGGGCGAAGAAGTCGTCGTGGACGCCGATGCCCTCCAGGGCCAGCAGGTCCTCCCACAGCCGCACCAGATAGCGCTCGACGTCGTCGCGCGGCGGGGCGTCGTCGGCCCCGCCCACGGGGCGGTCCGCGTGGATCGCGAGCAGGCGCGCCCAGTCCCGTTTGCCGTGCGGGTCGGTCGGCATCGCGGGCAGGACCACGAACTCCGACGGCACGAGGTACCGGGGCACGCGCCGCTCCAGGAAGGTGCGCAGGCCCCGCAGGGACAGCTCCTCGCCGGCGGGCACGGTGAACGCCACCAGGCGCCGGGCGCCCGCCTCGCCGACCGCGGTCACCGCGCACTCCCGCACCCCGGGATGACTGCGCACCGCCGCTTCCACCTCGCCGGGCTCCACCCGGTAGCCGCTGATCTTCCACTGGCGGTCGATGCGGCCCAGGTACTCCACGACCCCGTCCGGCCGCTGCCGCACCCGGTCACCCGTGCGGTACATGCGGCTGCCGTCCCCGGCGAACGGGTCGGGCAGGAAACGGGAGGCGGTCAGCCCCGGCTGGTCCAGATAGCCGCGGCCCACACCGCTGCCCGCCACGTGCAGTTCGCCGGGGGTGCCGGGCGGTACGGGACGCAGCCGGGGGTCGAGCACGTACAGGCGCGCGCCCGCGAAGGCGCTGCCGATCGGCACGCTCTCCTCGGCGGCCGGCGGAGCGCTGCGGATCTCGTGCCCGGTGCACGCGACCGTGGTCTCCGTGGGGCCGTAGAGATTGAACAACCGGCCGGTGAAGCCGCCCGCCAGCAGATCCCGGCAGGTCGCCGGGAGCAGGACGTCGCCGCCCGAGCACAGCAGCCGCAGCGAGGAGAACGCCTCACGGTCGTGGCGCACCACGTCGTTGAGCGCGACGGCCGGCGCCAGCATCGCGGTGATCCGGCGCCGTCGCAGCTCGCGCTGGAGATCGGTGGTCAGCAACTGCGCGAACGACGGCAGCACCGCTATCTCGGCGCCGCCCGCCAGGGCCCGCCAGACCTCGAAGGTGAAGGTGTCGAACGAGACGCTCGCGGCCTGCCCGGACCGGTCGCCGGGCCGCAGCTCGGGCAGGGCCGGGTCCCGTGCGAAGGCGGCCATCTGCCGGTGTTCGAGCACCACGGCCTTCGGGGTGCCCGTCGAACCCGAGGTGAACAGCACGCAGGCGGCGTCCGCCCCGTCCGGCTCCGGGAGCGGCGGGTCGTCGGTGCCGGTGCTCTCCTGCGCGCCGCTCCACTCCACCACCGGGAAGGGGGTGCCGGCCAGACGGTCCGTCAGCGCCGGCTCGGTGACCACGCAGGTCACCCGGCCCACCGACAGCATGTGGTCGCGCCGGGCCGCCGGATACGCGGTGTCGACGGGCAGACAGGCGGCGCCCGCCCGCAGCACGCCCAGCACGGCGGTCACCAGGTCCACGCCCCGCGTCAGATACAGGCCGACCCGGTCCCCCCGGCGCACGCCCCGCCGGGCCAGTGCCCCGGCCAGCGCGGTGGACCGGCGGTCGAGCTCCGCGTACGACAGGCGCGACGTGCCGTCGCTCACCGCCGGGGCGTCCGGGTACCGGGCCACGCTCGCGGCGAACAGCGCCCCCAGGGTCGAGGATCCGGCCCCACGTGCGTCCTGACTCATGGTCGTCCCTTCCAGAAGACTGCCCCGGACGGATCCCGGTCACGGGGCGGCGGGTGCGAAGTCCTCGGCGATCAGCTCCGTCAGGGCCGCCGGCGCGGTCAGGTAGGCGAGCGTGTCACCGTCGAGGGTGTGATGGGTGACCTGACCGTAGGCCTCCCACTCGCGCAGGTCGCGCGGACCGACGTCGGGGTCGTCGCGCCAGCCGATCGCGCTGATCGGCGACTTGAGCGGGTACGGTCCCGGGGGTCGGTAGCCGTGGCACATGCCGATGTCGTTGCGCAGCACGCGGATCGCCAGGGGGAGCAGGTCCGGCAGGATCTCCCCGCCGCCCAGCCGCCCCACCACCCGGCCCAGCTCCCGGCCGAGCCGTTCGTCGCTCATCGAGGGGTGGAACATCCCGAAGAAGCCGCGGCTGGGCACCAGGCTGGAGGAGAGGTACAGCCGGTCGGGAAGCCGACCGTCCGTCTCCTGGATCCGCACCGCCAGCGCGTAGCACAGCAGCGCCCCCATGCAGTGCCCGAACAGCGCGTAGGGCCGGTCCAGGTACGGCGTCAGCGCCCGTGCGGCGTCGGCGGCGAACGCGTCGAAGTCGTGGTAGCCGTCCTCGCGGATGCGGTTCTCCCGCCCGGGCAGTTGCACCGGGCACACCTCCAGCGGGCCGACGCGGCCGGGCCAGCCGCGGAACGACGCGGCTCCGGTGCCGGCGAACGGCAGGCAGAACAGCCGTGCCCCGGCCTCCTGCGACGGCTCGCGCAGCAGCCAGCGTCCCGCCGGGGGCGGCCTCCTGCCCGTGGCCGGTGGGCTCATCCGTCCTCCCCAGGTCCGTGCGCCGGCGCGGCTCGGCGGTGCCGCGGCGGTCGGGGCGACCCTAGGGCGGGGAGGTTAGCGACCGGTTATGCGAAGCGGACCGCGACGTCCTGGCCGCCGGAGGCCGCCAGCAGCGACTCGGCCTCCTCGACGACCCGGCGGCGCAGGCCGGGCCGCAGGGGTACGAACGCCTCGACCTCGACCTCGGTGCGCCGGGCGAGCCGTTGCGCCGTCCACACTCCGCCGATCAGGCCGTCGACGACCAGCACGGGCGAGATCCACCCCGCGGTGCGCGACACCTTCGAGCGCAGTGCGGGATCGGGCAGCAGGGACGCCAGCTGGCGGGTCAGGCCCACGACATAGGGATCGAACCCCGGGAGCAGCCGGACGACGGGGGTGCCGTCCGGCGCGGGGCGGGCCATCGTCTCCAGGTCCTCGCGCAGCGCCCACGCCCGGTGGCCCTCGACGCTCGTGGCCTCCACCGCCTCGCCCAGTGCGCGCAGCGCCTCCCGCACCTCGGGCGTGCCGGTGCCCCACCAGCGCGCGAAGTCGTCCGGTGCGGCCGGGCCGTAGGCGCGCAGGTACCGCTCCAGCACCCGGCCGAGGGCCCGGCCCGGTTCGGCCGCCGCCGCTTCCCCGGGGGCCCGCGCGCCCTCGGCGGACTCCGGGTCCCCGGGCGGCGCGCCGTGGTCGCCGAGCCAGTGCCGGGGCGCGCGGAAGGTCACGTTGCGGCCCCGCTGGGGGCCGAAGCACAACAGGCCGCGTCGCGCGGCCGGTTTGAGCAGCACCCCCCACCCCGAGCGCACCTTGTCGCCGAGCCCCTCGTCGTGTGTGACGGCACCGAGGCGATCGGCCAGTTCCTCCCGGGTGAGCGCCTCCTCGCCGAGTGCCTCCGGCAGCGCTTCCAGGACCAGTCGCACATCGCGCGGTGTGATCCCCTGCTGCGCGAGGAGCCGTTCGCCCAGAAGCCGGCTGTCGTGCCGTAACGCGGCCACGTACCAGGGCAGTTCAGCGGCGGGGAGCAGATGGAGCGTGCCCCGCATCGCCCACGTCTTGACCAGTCTCCGGTCCTCCCACAGCGCGGCGCGCACCGCGGCCCCGGCGTCGGGGAGCCGGGTGCGGGCCGCCACCGCCTGTTCCGCCGACGACATGACCTGCGCGTGCACACCGCACAGTGCCGAGGCCACGCCTTCCACGGCGGCGCACGGGTCCGGCGCGGTGAGCGGATCGACCAGGTGGTGCCGACGCAGCCGCCAGGCGGACACCTGGGACCAGGTCAGCGTCAGCGGTGGGGAGGTGCGGGACATGGCCGCCATTCTAGGGAGACCGGACGGTCCTCCCCGGGAGAGGAGGGCAGGTCCAGGACAGGTCTAGGAGAGGTCGATGAGGCCGAGTGTGCCCGCGCGGCGCACCGCGTCGACACGGGAGACGGCGCCCAGCTTGGCGTACACGTTGGTCAGGTGCCGTTTGACGGTGGCCTCGGCCAGATGGAGCCGGGAGGCGATCTGACGGTTGCTCATGCCCAGCGCGACGAGACGCAGGATGTCCAGTTCCCGGGGCGAGGGATCCTCGACGTCGGAGCGCCGTCCCAGCGCGCGGATGGCTCCCTGCGGCACCGACACCAGCACGTTCCCGCTGCTGTGCACGACCGTGATGAGCGCGGCCACGAGTTCGTCCCGGGCCATGTTCTTGACCAGATAGGCCGCGGCTCCGCGCAGCAGCAGCTCCTCCATCAGGGCGGTGTCGTCGTGCATGGCCAGCGCGACCGCCCGGGTCGTCGGCGACAGCCGGCAGGTGCGCTCCACGACGACCGCGGCTGTCGGGCCCGGCATCTGCACGTCCAGGAGCAGGATGTCCGGCCGGAACTGCCGCACCAGGGACAGGGCCTGATCGCCGTCGCCGGCGGTGCCCACCACGCTGAACTCCGGCACCGTCGCCAGGAGTTCCTTGAGCCCCTCGCGGAACAGGGAGTGGTCGTCGGCCACCACGATGGTGACTGTCTCGGTGGCTCCGTCGATCATGTACCACTGCCTCGCGCTCGCACCGCCGGACGCCGGAGGAAGTGTCGTACGCGGTCCTCGGGGTGGAGACCGACAGCCGCCGAGTGATTCCGTTCCCCGCAGCCGCACCCCGACGACATGCACTTCCCCCTCACTGCACCGGACCATGTGACAGTGTTAAGCGCAGTTCAAGGCTATACCGCCTGGGCAAACCTGTGCCGGGTGCGGAACGGTTGTGGCTGGAACTGCTCTGCCCCGGGCGCCCGATCACAGAACCCCCGCTGATCGCAAGGGCGCAGGTGCGGACTACGACGTTCGGCGCACATCCACTGATGCGAACGGCTCACCCGACGACCCGCGCCTTGTTGGCGCACTTGGCGCGTTTCTACGTTGGCCCCGTCTTCTCGTGCTCGGAACAACGGGGAAATCAGGGGGAAACACGATGCACGACAAGTACGTAACCGGACGCGCCGCCGACGGCGCGATGATCGCGGACGAGGCGACGGTGGAGGTGCGCTGTCTGGGTGACTTCAGCGTCACCCTCGACGGCCGCCCCGTGCTGAAGTGGCGCGCGGGCAAGGCCCGCCACCTCTTCCAGTACCTGGTCATGAACCGGGGCCGCCTCATGCTGCGAGAACACCTGTACGAGGCACTGTGGCCCGGCAACGAGTGGTCGCCCACCAGCAGTTCGCTGAAGGTCGCCATGCACGCGCTGCGCCAGGTGCTGCGCACCGAGGAGGACCTGCCCGGACGGCCCGCCGTCACCATCGAGTACCGCGACCACGGCTACATCCTCCACGCGGACCGCGTATGGGTGGACGCCGAGGAGATGGAACACCACCTGGAGCGCGGCGCGCTGGTGGAGCGCCACGGCGACAGCGCCTCGGCGGCCGACCACTACCGGCGGACCGTCGCCCTCTACCGCGGCGAGTTCCTGCCCGGCGAGACCACCGACTGGGTGACCGAACAGCGGCAGTGGACGCGGTCCACCGTGCTGCGCGCCCTGCACCGCCTGCGCGAACTGGCCCTGCACGAGGCCGAGCACGCGGCGGCGACGGAGTACTGCCGGCAGATACTGGACGTGGACCCCTACCAGGAGGAGGCCTACCAGACGCTCATGTACGTCCACGGCACGCGAGGCGAGCTGGGCAGCGTCAAGTCGTGGCACGACGTGTGCGCGCGCCGCCTCAGCCAGGGGCTCGACGCACAGCCCGCCCCGCGCACCCGGCGCCTCCTCGACGACGCGCTGCACGGCCGCCTGGCGCAGCGGATGTAACCGTCGGCTAACCGCGTCCGGCGAGGATCCCAGCCCCACCGGTTCGGCAGAGGGAGGCGCAGGTGGCGAGCGGCACGCAGCAGATCCGCATCCTGGCGGTCAACGGTTCGGAACGGCCGGACGGCAACAACGCGGCCATCCTCCGCTACGCCGAGAAGGAACTCGCGGGCCGGGGCGCCTGCCTGGACGTCGTGTGCCTGCGGGACCTGCGGATGACTCCGTGCGGTCCCTGCGGCGACTGCAACTTCCGGACCGCGCCCTGCACGGTGGACGACGACGTGGCCGCGGTCGTCGACCGGATGGCCGAAGCCGACGGCATCATCTACGCCACTCCCGTCCACGGGTTCGGCAGCGCGCCGCTCATGCCGGCCTTCATCGAACGCTCCGGTACCGGGTATCTGCGCTTCGACCGGCGGCTGACCAACAAGGTGGCGGGCGCCGTGGTCACCGGGCGCCGCTACAGCCACGTCGAGACCTACTCCCACCTGCTCCACAACATCCTGCTCAACCGGATGATCGTCGCCGGACACGGCTTCCCCTCCGTCGTGCACGGCGACGAGGCCGGCAGCGTGCTGGCGGACGAGGAGGGCATGGAGATGGTCACCCGCATGCTGCACCGCATGGTCGACCTGATCCAGGTGCTGCGGGAACACCGCGAGCTGACGGGACGGGACGCACTGGCCGTCGACGTCCCCAGCGAGCGCCACCGATCCCCCCACCGCAGCCAGGGAGCGCACCGATGAACGCCCCGCACGTCGACCCGCGGTTCCGCGACGCCTACGCCTCCTTCACCGACGACTACTACAACGGCACGCTCGGCGAGCCGCAATGGGACGCCTGGGACACGGAACGGCTGCGGACGGTGGTCCGCCACGTGCGGGACAACTCGCCGTTCTACCGCCGCCACCTCGGCGCCACGGACCTCGACGGCCTCACCCCGGAATCGCTGCCGCACCTGCCGTACACCACCAAGGACGACCTGCGCCGCGAGATGACGGACGTGCTGTGCGCACCCGTGTCCGAGGCCCTCGTCTACTACGAGACCACCGGTACGACCGGAGCGTCCACGCCCTGCCCGCGCGCCGCCAAGGACGTCTTCACCAGCGATCTGCACGTCACGGAGGCATGCCGCCGGCTGTTCGCGGCGCGCTACGGCGACCGCCTGCCGATGATCGGGCTGATGGGCCCCAGCGAGCTGTACGCCTTCGGCGACACCTTCGGCGAGGTGGCCCAGCGGCTCGGCGCGAGCCACGTCAAGCTCTGGCCCGAGTCACCGCGGGTCGGCTTCGAGAAGGCGCTGCGCCTGATGCGCGAACTGGGCGTCGAGGTCGTCGTGGGCGCGCCCGCCCTGTGCCTGGGACTGGCGAAGGCCGCCCGGCACTACGGCTACGACCTGCGCCGGGACTTCAAGGTCGACCTCTTCCTGGTGCTGGGCGAGATCTGCACTCCGGCGTTCGCCCGGAACGTCGCCTCGCTGTGGGGAGCCGACACCCTGCCGATCCTGTACGGCTCGCAGGAGGCGCTCGCCGTCGCCACGGGCTGCGCCGAGGGCCGGCTCCATCTCTCGCGTCCCAACTACCTCCCCGAGGTCGTCGATCCCGCGACCGGGCGGAGCCTCGGCCCGGCCGGTGCGGGGGAACTGGTCCTGACCATGCTGATCGACGGGATCAAGCCCCTCGTCCGGTACCGCACCGGCGACCATGTGCACCTGACCGACGAGCGCTGCGCCTGCGGCCGTCCGGGGCCTCTGGTCACGGTGACGGGACGCGTCGCCGACCACGTGGTGGTCGACGGGCGGCGCCTGCGGCCCGCGGAGCTGGAGGAGGCGCTGCTGGACGGCGTGCGGGGCTGCCTCGGCTACCAGATCGTCGTGGATCCCGGCCCCGACGGAACGGACCGGGTCACCGTACGACTGGAACTCCTGCCCGAGCACCGGGACGAGGGGGCGGCGGTGGCCGCGGCGACCGCGCAGCGCCTCCTCGCCAGGTGCGGCGTGCGGGCGGACGTCGAACTCACCGCCGACCTCGATCCCGTGACCCACACCGGTGCCTTCGTCAGCTGGAAGGCGGCCCGCTTCCAGGACAACCGCACGGAACCGGACCACGAGGTGCGAGCGGCCCGGCAGGCCGCCGTGCGGCACCTGCTGCCCGGCTGACCGACCGCACCCCGTTCCCGCGCGCAGCCCGTGGCCCAGCACAGGCCAGGAAGGAGTGCCGCCCCATGACGACGCACTCGCCGCCCCTCCACCCACCGGCCCTCACCCTGGCGGTGCGGCGCTCCCGCTGTGCCGCCCCCCGGCCGCTCGCCGCGTACCGGGCACTGGCCGCCCGTTTCGGGCGGGACCAGGTGTACCTCCTGGAGTCCGCGGGCGGGCCGGCGCAGGACAGCCGGCGCAGCCTGGTCGGCTTCCGCTGCCTGCTCACCGTCACCGTCACCCGCGGCCGGATCGACGCCACCGGCGTCCCGGCGCTCACCGATCTCGCGACGAGTGCCATGCGCCGGGCGCTCGGTGTGCCGGCCGCGGACGGCGGACCCCTGCACCTGCCCTCGCCCGGCGCGCTGTGGACCGCGCTGCGGGCCCTGACCGCGGCCTTCGCCACGGACGAACCCGGCGTGGACGAAGGGGAGTCGGGTTTCCTCGCCTTTCTCGGCTACGACACCGCCCACTACATCGAGAACCTTCCCCGCCTCATCCGGCAGGAGGAGGAGCTGCCCGACCTCTCCCTGGCCCTGTTCCAGGGCTGCCTGTCGTACGCGCCGGAGCGGTCGCACGCCGAGCTGGTGCTCACCGACGCACCGGCGTGGCCGCCGCTGGACACGGAGGCCCTCCGGCGCACCCTCGCCTCCGGCCCGCCCGGAGGACCGGCGGACGAAGCCGTGTGCCCCGACGTGCCGCCGCCCTACCGGGTGCGCGACAGCACCACGCCCGAGCGGTACCGCGACGACGCCCGGCAGGCCCTGGCCCATCTGCGGGCGGGGGACATCTACCAGGTGCAGCTCGGCCACGAGCTGACGATCGAGAGCGACGCCGACCCGGTCGACGTCTACGCGCGCCTGCGGATCCGCAACCCCTCGCCGTACATGTACCTGGCGCCGTACGCGGGCCGCACGGTCATCGGCGCCAGCCCCGAACTGTTCGTCCGCAGGGAGGGCGACCTGCTGACCATGCGCCCCATCGCCGGCACGCTGCCGTGCGGCGCGGATCCCGCCGAGGCGGCACGCCGGGCCGCACTGCTGCGTACGGACCCGAAGGAGATCGCGGAGCACGTCATGCTGGTGGACCTGTGCCGCAACGACATCGGGCGGGTGTGCCGCAGGGACACGCTGGACACTCCCGACATGCTCCGGACGGAGCGGTACACGAGGGTGCTGCACCTGGTGTCCACGGTCACCGGGCGGATCGAGCCCGGCACGGACGTGTTCGACGTGATCGCGGCCCTCTTCCCGGCGGGCACGATGACCGGTGCGCCGAAGATCCGGGCCATGGAGATCATCGAAGCGCTGGAGACCCGGCGCCGGGGCCTGTACGCGGGCGCCGTCGGCGTCATCGGCCACCGCGGCCACCTCAACCTCGCCCTGTGCATCCGCACCCTGGTCCACGACGGCGGGGCCTACCGCACGAGGGCGTCGGCGGGCGTCGTCGCCGACTCCGACCCCGAGCGGGAGTGGGTGGAGACCCTCGCCAAGTGCAGCGCCGCCCACTGGGCGGTGACAGGAGAGGAACTGCTGACGTGAAGGTCCTGCTCATCGACGCCTTCGACAGCTTCGTCCACATCATCCGCCAGTACCTGCTGACGACGGGCGTGGACGTCGTGGTCGTACGCGCGGGCGATGTCGACGCCGCCGACCTGCCCGGCCCGGGGACGGACGCGGTCGTGCTCGGCCCGGGGCCGGGGACGCCCGACGACCACGACTATCCGCGGTTCGTCCGGGCGACGGCGGGCCGGGTCCCGCTGCTCGGGGTCTGTCTGGGACACCAGGCGGTGGCCGCCGCCCACGGCGCCGTGGTCCGGCCCGCGGAGCGGATCATGCACGGCAAGACCAGTGACATCGAGCACGACGGACGCGGTGTCTTCACCGGGATGCCCGAAGGCTTCACCGCCACCCGCTACCACTCCCTGGTGGTCGTCGAGGAGACCCTGCCGAAGGAGCTGGAGGTGAGCGCGCGGTCGCGGGACGACGGTTACGTCATGGGCCTGCGCCACCGCGGTCTGCCGGTCGAGTCCGTGCAGTTCCACCCGGAGAGCGTGTGCACCCGCTCCGGCCTGCGGCTGATCGAGAACTTCGTCACGCACGCCGCCGACCGGGCCGAGCGGCGGGCCGGAGACCCCTGACGGGAGGGCACCACCCCACGAACGAGGGACGGCCGTTCATACTTTCCGGGGCGTCGGCTGCGCTGCGGCTCCGGCGGGCCCGCCCGCCGCCTACGGTCGTCGCCATGGAGATCGACTTCAACGAGCAGCTGGTGGCGCAACTCGACTGGCACTGGCGCCACCAGCTGCGGCCGCGGCTGGACGGCCTGAGCGACGACGAGTACTTCTGGGAGCCGGTGGCCGGCGCCTGGAACATCCGCCCCCGGGACCACGGCCGGACGGCGTCGGCGGCGGGATCGGGCAGCCACGTCATCGACTGGGCGACGCCCGAGCCGTACCCGGCTCCGGTCACCACCATCGCCTGGCGGCTCGGACACGTCGTCGTCGGAGTGCTGGGCATGCGGGTCGGGCACTACTTCGGCGGCCCGAAGACCGACTACGAGACCTTCGCGTACGCGGCGACGGCGACCGAGGCCCTGCGCCAGCTCGACGAGGTGTACGAAGGATGGCTCACCGGAGTGCGCGGGCTGGACGCCGACGCGCTGGCCGCCCCGAGCGACGATCTGTGGGACACCTACCGTCACTGGCCGCTGGCGGCCGTCGTCCTCCACGTCAACCGTGAGGTCATCCACCACGGAGCGGAGATCGCGCTGCTGCGCGACCTGTACGCGGCGTCTCCGATCGATCAGTCGCGGTGGGGCAGCAACGGCCGCATGAAGGTGCGTTCGTAGCGCAGGACGCAGCCGCTGTCGTCCCGGATGCGGTCGGCCTCGATGAAGTCCGGATGTCTGCCGAACAGCCCCCGGTACTCCTCGTAGGCGGCCAGACCCGGAAAGCTGAAGAGCGCCAGCGCCTTGTCGCTCGCGCCTTCGGACGGAAGGAAGTAGCCGTGGTGGGTGCCGCCGTGCTCCTCGACGAGTGCCATCCACCGCTCGGCGAACCGCTCGAAGGCGTCGATCTTCGCCGCGTCGATCGTGTATTCGACAACACAGGTGATCACGACAGCATCGTACGGCGGCCCCGCCGTTCCGGGCACGGGCGGTGCACCGGCCGACGGCGTACGCTCACGCGGGCAGGTCGTGCCCGGCCGGTCGGCCGGCGGTACCGCGCGCGAGCAGCAGGAGGGCGTCGACCAGGTCCTCGGCGGCGCTTCCGGTGGCCAGGCGCCGCAGTTGCAGTCCCATGACGACGGCGACCGTGGTGGCGGCCAGACGCTCCGCGTCCGGGACGCCCAGGGCGGTGAGGATCCGGGCGGCGAGCCGGTCGTAGGCCTTGAACGCCTCGGCCGCCGCCTCCCGCAGCCGCTCGTCGCGCCCGGCGTGGAGGTACAGCTCGAACGGGGCGAGCTGGGCACTGTCCAGCGCGGTGCCGCACGCGACCTGGCCGGCCAGGGACGCGGCGTCCTCCACGCCGATGCCGTCGGTCTGGCACTGGTCGGCCAGGTCGGTGAAGTACCGCGCCTCCTCGCGCACGAAGTGCAGCAGGCTCTCGCGCAGCAGATCGTGCTGGGTCTCGAAGTGGTACGTCACGGAGCCGAGCGACACGCCCGCCTCCCTGGCGATCCGCCGGTTGGTGACCGCGGCCACCCCGTCCTCGCCGATGATGCGCAGAACGGCGGTGATGATGCGCTGGCGCGTCGAGGCGGAGGGGGCGGCGTTCGGCATGGCAGGCATTGTTCCATCAGTGGCCCCCGCCACGGACCGCGCCCGGGTCCAGCGACGCCCGGCGAAAATGACATGGCGTCAGCCTGCCTGGCACGCACCGCCGTTCCCTGTGACACCGGTGGACAGAGAACCCTGTCGTCTCTATTGTTCGTTCGAACGAACAGGACGGGAGGACGGTCGTGCGCATCGCAGGGGCACGTGTTCTGCTCACCGGAGTCACGGGCGGTATCGGAGGTGCGATCGCCGCCGAGATGTCGGCACGCGGCGCGCAGCTGATCCTCAGCGGCCGGCGGCGCGAGGCGCTGGAACCGCTGGCCGACCGCTACGGGGCGCGGACGATCCTCGCCGATCTCGCCGACGACGCCGACGTCGGGCGTCTCGCCGAGGAAGCCGCCGGCACGGACATCCTCGTCGCCAACGCGGCCCTGCCCTCCAGCGGCGACCTGCTCGACTACACGCCGGCGCAGATCGACCGCGCGCTCGCGGTGAACCTGCGCGCACCCGCGATGCTCGCCCGGCTGCTCGCCCCCGGCATGGTGGCGCGCGGAAGCGGCCACATCTGCTTCGTGGGATCGCTGTCGGGCATGGCCGCCACCAAGTCCTCGTCCCTGTACACCGCGACGAAGTTCGGACTCCGCGGCCTCTCCCTCGCCTTCCGCCAGGATCTGCACGGCACCGGCGTCGGCGTCTCCATCGTCCAGCCCGGCTTCGTACGCGACCTCGGCATGTTCGCCGAAACCGGTTCGCCCACACCCGGCGGTGTCCGTACGGTCGCACCGCGGCAGGTCGTCAGGGGCGTCACACGGGCGATCGAACGCGACGTCGCCGAGATCAACGTCGCCCCGCTCGAACTGCGCCTGCTCACCAGGATCGCCTCCCAGTTCCCGGGCTTCGCCGAACGGGTGCAGCGGCGCGCGGGCGCGGAGAAGACCGTGCACGCGATCGTCGCCGCACAGCGGACGCGTCGCTGACCGCCGGACCGGTCCGCGGGCACGGCTCCGCGGCGGGGCGCGGCGGCCCTCAGCCCCGGGCGGCGAGAAGCAGTCGGGACGACCGGTCGACGAGGTCCCGCAGGAGGGGCGGATACCCTTCGTGCCCGCCGAGTTCGTCGAGAATCCGGTGGGCACGGTAGCGGAACTCCTCGAGATCCCTCTCGAAACGGTCCAGCACCGCCGGCGCGAGCAACAACTCGGTGAGGTCCGCCCGGGCACGCGCGCAGTGCCGCGCGGCAGCGTGCAGAGCCAGCACCCGCTCCCGGTGGCCGGCGGCCCTCTCCTCCAGGGCACAGGCGAGCAGATGGGTGACGGTGCCGTTGCGCAGATCCTCCCCGCGGCCGGAGAGGATGTCCTCCTGGTCGTTGAAGAGCTGCCACAGCACCCCGAAGACCTCGCCGAACTCGCGCCACAACGCCAGGCGCGGCTCCTCGGCGCCCGCCAGCCGGGCGGCCATCACGGTGATCATGCGGAACGGCGCCCCGGACTTCCCCAGGTACGCCGCGACCACCGAGGCCCGCGTGGCGCCCGCCGCCCGCCCCTGAAGGTCCCTCAGCTGTCCCTCGGACGCCGGGATCCAGCACCGCACCACCTCGGCCGCCAGCGCGCCGCGGACCGGCTCCGGAACGCGCTCGGACTGAACGGCGAGGAGGGGAAGGGACGTCCCCGCCACGAAGGTGGCGAGCAGCGCCGTGCTCTCGTCGAGGTCACCGGCCCGGTAGCCGCCCGGGGAGTCGGCGAGGTCGTCCAGACAGCAGGCCGACGTCCACCACAGCTCGTGGACGACGGCCAGGGGGAGCGCCGGTTCGAGGCTTCCGGTCTCGACGGCGTGGACGATCAGCGGCAGGACCGACAACGGGTACCCGAACGCACGGTGGTCCAGGAGTTCGGCCACGGCCGCGCGGACCGCGGGTGCCGATGGACCGAGCAGGTCGAGTACGGCGTTCCGCTCCGCGTCGATCGCGGCGGCCATCCGCCGATGCACATCCTCGTACGTCACCGTCGTCACACGAGCCCCTCACCACCACCGGATGCGGTCCGACCCCGATTCGATCACCCGCCACGGCGAGGAGCCAGACCGCATTCCCGCCATGGCCGATTCGTTCGCCGACGCGCTCGGCCGGGCACGGAGCACGAGGGGCGCGGCGGCACGCTCGGGACCGACAGGCCCGATCAGCCGGCCGGCACGGGCGTCGCCACGGACCTGATGGTGAAGTCCTCGACCGGATCGAGGAATGCGTCCACCCAGGCGTCGCTGTACACCGTGTCGGCGTACCCGGCGCCCCGGTCGGCGCAGAGGAACAGCACCGAGGGGCGCGGGCCGGTGACGGAGCGCTGCGCGAAATAGTGCTGGACCGCGGCGTAGAGACTGCCGGACGAGCCGCCGGCGTGGATGCCGCTGCGGGCCAGCAGCGCCCGGCAGCCGTCCGCGGTCCGCCGCTCGGGCACGATCACCACGTCGTCGATGATCGCCTTGCGGACGAGAGGCGGAACGATGCTCGAACCGATCCCCGGAATTCTGCGTGCCCTCGGCCGCTGCCCGAACACCGCGGACCCGGCCGCGTCCACCGCGACGACCCTGATCCCGGGGAACGCCTCCTTCAGGCGCCGGGACAGGCCCGCGACGGTGCCTCCGGTGCCCACGCCCACGAAGACGTAGTCCAGGCACGGGACCGCCGCCACGATCTCGGCGCCGGTCAGCCGGTAGTTCGCCTCCAGGGCGCCGGTGTTGCTGTACTGGTCCGGCCAGTAGCACCGCTCCAGCGTCCGCCGGATCTCCTGCACCCGTCTCAGCCGGGTCCGCAGGTAACCGCCCGTCGCGTCGCGGGTGGTGACCTTCTCCACCCGCTCGCAGCGCGCGCGGAGGCGGGCCTCGGTCGAGGCGTTGCAGTTCGGGTCGATGACCGGGACGAAGCGGATCCCGAGCGTGTGGCAGAAGGACGCCATGGAGACGGCGAAGTTCCCCGACGACGATTCCACGACCGTGGTCTCCTCGGTGATGTCACCCCGCTCTATCCCCGTCTTGAGGATCCAGAACGCGGCTCGGTCCTTCAGGCTGCCGTTGGGGTTCTCGAACTCCAGCTTGGCCAGGAGACGGACGTGGTCGTCGTCGACGGGAACGACCGGCGTCCGTCCGAAGGAAGCCTCCAACCGTCGCAGCCGGTCCCGCAGATCACTCATGGACGCTGTTCCATCCGGCGGCGCAGGCTCAGCGGCCGCATGTCCGTCCAGACCACGTCGACATGGGCCAGGCACGCCTCCTCGGAGCCCCGGAAACCCTCCTCCGACCAGCCCGGGGGCAGCTCGCGGTCGACCCACCACACCGAGTACTGCTCCTCGTCGTTGCGCACCACACGGTGGGTGGGCTGCTCCGCCGCGCTCTGCACGGCCGCGGTGGTGGTGTCGTCGGGTGTCAGTGCCATGTGCTCGTCTCCTCGGGGCAACAGCGTTTCGGTTCCATGGAGTTCCGGCTCGCACCGGGGTGCCGGCTCGCACCGGGTCCCCGGTGTCACAGGGTCGTGGTCCGGCGGGCGACGGAGGTGTCGGTGACACCGAATCCGAAGGGCGCCACCGTGGTGTCCTTCGTCCGGGGGCCGACCAGGGCGGCCACGTCGCGGGGCAGGCCCGCCGTGCGGTCGGCGGCGTCGACCCGCAGCCGTTCGCCCGCGCGGACGTCGCAGCTCAGCTCCACGCCGGAGGTGCCGCCACCCGTGTACTCGAACACGACGGTGCCGTCGGACGCCCGGCTCCCGGACAGCTCCCCGGCCGTCAGCCGGGTGCCCGCGATCTCACAGCCGCGCAGGCCCGCGAGCGGCAGCCGGATCCGCAGCATCCACGCGTCCCGCCGGGAGGTCACCCGGAAGCGCACCGTACGGACGTCTCCCGCGGCCGCATCGGCCAGCAGGCGCACCTCGGGGGGCGCCAGGTCCACCTCGGGGGCCTTCGCGCTCAACGCCTCGGTGCGGCCCTGCCCCAGGTAGGCGCCGGGCACCCGCTCGCTCGACGAGGCGCCGCCGAGGGCCTTGCGCGTCCACGCGTCCCGGCCGGTGCTGATCCAGCGGGCGGTGTCCCGGTCCAGGTCGCGGACGTACACCAGGGAGTCCGGCTGCGGCTGGTGCGCCGAGTAGTCGGACCGCCACACGCCGACGACGGCGAGCCCGAGCGCCACGACCGCCGCGACCGCACCGGTCGGCGCCGGCCGCGGCACCCGGGCGAGCAACGGCACGAGCGGGAGCCCGCCGATGCAGGCCACCGCCATGGCCACCGCCGCCAGCGGGGTGCCCAGAGCGATCAGCAGGCTCGCCACCAGCGGCGCGAACAGGACGGCGACCGTGGCGGCCGGCAAGGCGTCGAGGACGACGGTGACGGCGACCGTACCGGGCCGCACCGCAAGCGTCCCGGCGGCCCGCCGGCAGGACCACCACAGCGCGGGCAGCCCGGCCAGCAGCGGCCACTGCGCCAGGTAACCGGCGCCCGGCACCACGGCCGTGGTCACCACCAGCAGCACCGCGCAGACCAGCAGGCAGCCGGCCAGCCGGGCCGTCGCGCCGCGCCCGCGCAGCACCCGGGCCGCTCCGAGCAGCAGCCCCAGGGTCAGGACGAGGAAGCCGGCCGCGAGGAACGCGCTGCCGTACGGCTCGGGCAGCCCGGGATCGGCCAGCTCGGGACGGATCGCGGTGAGCGCGAACCACAGGCCGAAGCCGAGGACGGCGGCCAGCACCACACAGGCGACCCCGGCCACCGCCACCACGAGCAGATCGACCGGCCGCAGGGCCCGACGGGCCACCCCCCACGCGACCAGTCCGGCGAAGGCGAGCACGGTCACGACCGCCAGGCCCAGCGCCCAGCCGACGGGATAGTGCACCAGCACCCGGCTGAACAGATCGAAGTAGACGGCGTCGGCACCGCGCGCCCGCCCCGGGTCGTGATCGCCCAGGGCGCGCACCAGGCCGAGCATCGCCGCGCCCTGGTGCTGGAGGCTGTCGGGATCGAGCCGCGCCGCGTCGTCGCGCGGGGAGTGGTAGTCACGGAAACCCGACAGGAAAGCGGCGTTGAACCCGGCCGCGCCGGCCTCCTTGAAGACGCCGAAGTCGGTCTCGTTCGCCATCCGCCGGTAGACCTCGTACGCCAGCGAGTTGGCCACCGGACGCACACCGCCGGCGGCGAGAGCCGACACCAGCGGGCCGTTGCCGGTGCTGGTCTCGAAGAACATCACCGGGCCGCCGGTGCCGCGCGCCTCCCAGTTGAGCACGACGGAGAAGTCCTTCACCGGGTGCTGCCGCACGAAGCTGCGCGCACCCAGCGAGCCCAGTTCCTCGGCGTCGGTGAACAGGAACACGACGTCCTCGCGGACCCCGCCCCCCGCCTTCAGCGCCCGTATCGTCTCCAGCATGGCCGCCACGGCCGCCCCGTCGTCGGCCGCCCCCGGCCCCGTGGGCACCGAGTCGTAGTGGGCCACGACCAGCAGCGGCTTGCCGCCGTGCCCGGGAGCCCGGCCCGCGACGCGCGCGACGACGTTGGTCACCTCGGCCGCGCTCACCGCCCTGCCCGCCTCGGGCCGGCGCACGACCCGGCCGGTCTCCAGCGAGACACGGGCGCCCAGGGAGCGCGCGGTATCGGCGATGTACGCCCGCACCCGGGCGGCCTCCGGCGAGCCCGAGGGGTGCGGGCGCTGGGCGATGCGGTCCACGTGCAGTTCGGCGCGCGCCGCCGAGAACACCCGGGCGGGGGCACCGGTGCCCTGCGCGGCGGGCGGCGCCAGGCCCAGCACGGCCAGCGTGCCGAGCACCGCGGCCACGCCCAGCGCGACCACCGTCGACCAGCGGTCGGTGCGGAGCGCCGCGGCGGAGTCCGTCGGGGCGGGTGTTCCCGCCGGCGGCTCGTCCCGGTCGGGGTGCCGCACCGTGGAAGGGGAAGTCATCGGTGTGTCTCTCCGTGGTGCGGCGGACGGGTGCGCTCGCCGGCGTCGGCGAGATAGGTGTCGATGCCGCGCGTCGGATCAGCGGCCACCTCGGCCAGCAGGTCCACGTACCGGCGCAGGAACAGCTGCGCCCGGTCCGCATCGAGAGTGCTCTCGCGGTACACGAGGTCGAGCGACAGACCGTCGGGGTCCTCCGTGACGTACAGGCTCAGATCCCGTTTGGCCAGCGTCTTCGCCGGGGGCTCCGGGGTGACGGTCAGCCCGTCCGGACCGCTGGAGGCGCCTTCGTAGTTGAGGACGTTCAGCATGATGGTGTACAGCGGGTCGCTGATCGGGTCGCGGCCGGGATCCACTTCCCGGGTGACCCGCTCCAGCGGGGCGTCCTGATGGTCGAACGCGTCCAGCACGTCCGCGCGCACCTGGTCCAGCAGCGCACCGAAGGCGGGCCGTCCGGACAGGTCGACGCGCAGGATCACGTGGTTGACGAAGCAGCCGATCAGCCCTTCGAGTTCGGGGCGGGGACGTCCGGCCACGGGGGTGCCCACATGGACGTCGTCCTGTCCGGTGAACCGGCCGATCACCACATGGAGCGCCGCCAGCAGGGTCATGTACAGCGAGGCGCCGTGCTCGTTGCCCACGGCGCGCAGGGCGTCGGTGACCTTGGCGTCCACCCGCGCCACGAGGGTGGCGCCCTGCGGTGAGGAGGGCACGGACGTCGGTCCGCCCAGCCGCAGCCGCGGCAGCCCGGCGAGGCGCCCGCGCCAGTGGTCGAGCTGCCGCTCGAAGGCACCGCTCTCCCAGGCCGCCCGCTCCCAGGCCACGTAGTCGGCGTAACTCATCGGCAGCGGGGCGAGAGCCTCCGCGCGGCCGTGCGCGCCGTACAGCGTGACCAGTTCGCGCACCAGCACACCGAAGGACCAACCGTCGAGCGAGAGATGGTGGATGGCCATGAGCAGCACATGCTCGTCGTCGGCCAGCCGGACCAGCTGCCACCGGGCCAACGGCCCCGTGCCGAAGGCGAACGGGCGGACCCGGTGCTCGATGCGCAGCCGGGACAGCTCGTCCTCCCGGGCGTCGGCCGGCAGCCGCGACAGATCCGCCACCGGCAGGATGTCCTCGGGCAGCGGCACCCGTGCCTGCCGGGGCGCCCCGCCGTCGGCCGGATCGGCGAACACCGTGCTGTGCAGCGTGTAATGCCGTTCCGTCAGAGCGCGCACCGAGGCGCGCAGCGTCCCGGCGTCCAGCAGGCCGTGCAGCCGCAGGGCGAACACCTGGTGGAACGTGTCGGCGACGTCCTCCAGCTGCCCCATGGCCCAGTAGCGCTGCTGGGCGTGGGACAGCGGCAGCGGCTCCCGGTGCTCGGTGCGCACCAGGTCGGGGCCGGTGAGCGGGCGGGACCGCTCGGCCAGCGCGGTCAGGCCCGCGGCGGTGGGTGCCTCGAACAGCGCGCGCACGGGCAGATCCACGCCGAGCGTCTGCCGGAGGCGGCCGACCGTCCGGGCCGCCGTCAGCGAATGGCCGCCCAGGGCGAAGAAGTTGTCGTCGACACCCACCCGGGGCAGGCCCAGCACGTCGGCGATCACCGAGCACACCACCTCCTCCCGGGCGGTGAGCGGCCGCCGTACGGCGGGCACGTCGTTCCGCGCGGGCTCCGGCAGGGCCGCTCGGTCCAGCTTGCCGTTGGCGGTGCGGGGCAGTTCGTCGAGGAGCACGAACGCGGCCGGCACCATGACCTCCGGCAGCGCGGCCCGCAGGCGCTCGCGCAGCGCGGCGGGCTCGACGGCCGGCCCGGGGCGCCCCGGGACCACGTAGGCGACCAGACGGCCCGCGCCGGCCGGGCCCTCGCGCAGCAGCACGACCGCCTGGGCGACCCCGGGGTGCTCGCGGAGCACCGCCTCGATCTCCCCCGGCTCGACCCGGACGCCCCGGATCTTGACCTGGTGATCGACACGCCCCAGGAACTCGATCTCGCCGGCCCGCGTCCACCGCACCAGGTCCCCGGTCCGGTACATCCGGGAGCCCGGCGGTCCGAACGGGTCGGGAACGAACCGCTCGGCGGTCAGCGCGGGCTGGTTGCGGTAGCCGTGGGCGAGCTGCGCGCCCGCCACATACAGTTCGCCGGGCACGCCCGGGGCCACCGGGCGCAGCCACGCGTCCAGCACATGGCAGCGGGTGTTGAACACCGGCCGGCCGATGGGCGGTTCCTGGGGCCAGCCCGCTCCGCCCGGCGGCAGGGTGTGGACCGTGGCGACATGCGTCTCGCTGGGGCCGTAGTGGTTCTGCAGGCGCAGCCGGGGGTGGCGCGCGCTGAACGTCCTGACCTCCTGGCTGAGCACCAGGGCCTCACCCGCGTGCACGATGTGCCGCAGCTCGGGCAGGCCCTCGGGGGTGGCGTTGGACTCCCGGGCGATGGCCTGCAGGACCAGGTTGGGGATGAACAGCGCGTTGACGCGGTTCTCGCGCAGCCAGCCGACGAACCGCTCCGGGTCCTTGCGGACGTCGTCGTCCGGGACGACCAGACAGCCGCCGGACAGGGCCGCCGTGAACGTCTCGTGGGCGAGCACGTCGAAGCCCAGCGCCGAGAACTGCGCGACCCGTGCGGCGGCGCCGTCCGGGAGCTGCGCGAGGTTGTCCCACAGCAGGTTCACCAGCGCCCGGTGCGGCAGCACCACGCCCTTGGGCCGGCCGGTGGAACCGGAGGTGTAGAGCACGTAGGCCGGCGCGTCCGGGGACACCCCGGGGAACCGCGGCGCGGGCGTGCGCCCGGCATGCGGCCGGTACCGGTCCTGGTCGAACCTCAGCACCGGAACGCCCTCGGGCAGCCGGGGCAGCGTGGCCTCGTCGGTGACCACCAGCCGGGGCACGGCGTCGGAGACCATGTGGGCGATGCGGGCGGTCGGGTAGTCGAGATCGATGGGCAGGTAGGCCGCACCCGTCTTCAGCACCGCCCAGACGGTGGCGATCGTCAGCGGCGAGCGGGGCAGGGCGATCGCCACGACCCGGTCGGGCCCGACCCCGTGCTCGATCAGCTCCCGGGCCAACCGGTCGGACCAGGCGTCGAGTTCGGCGTAGGTCAGCACCAGACCGGCACCGCGCAGCGCCTCGGCGTCCGGGGTACGGGCGACCTGCCGGGCGAAGAGGTCGGTGAGGGTGGCCTCCGGGACCTCGTGCGCGGTGTCGTTCCAGTCCGCCGCGACCGCCCGGCGCTCGTCGGGGGTGAGCACGTCCAGGTCCGACAGGGGCAGGTCCGGCCCGGCCACGGCCGCGCGCAGCAGTCGTACGAAACGGTCGGCGAGCCGCTCGGCACTGTCGTGGTCGAACAGGTCCCGGCTGTACTGCACCGCCAGGTCGAGTCCGGCGGGGGCGCCGTCGTCGTCGCGTTCGGTGAGGTTGATCAGGAGGTCGAACTTGGCGGTACCGGTGGGCGCCGGCTCGAAGTCGATGGCGACGTCGGGCAGCGCGATCTCGCCGTCGTCGTGGTTGTCGAGGACCAGCATCACCTGGAAGAGCGGATGCCGGGACAGCGACCGGGCCGGGGCGAGCAGCTCCACGAGCCGTTCGAACGGGACGTCCTGGTTGCTGTAGGCCGCCAGATTGCCGGCCCGCGTCCGGTCGAGGGCCTCCCGGAAGCTCGGGTTCCCGTCCGTGTCGATCCGCAGGACCAGGGTGTTGGCGAAGAAACCGACGAGGTCGTCCAGAGCCTGGTCGGTGCGGCCGGCCACCGGCGAGCCGATCGGGATGTCGTTGCCCGCGCCGAGCTTGGTCAGCAGCATGGCGAGCGCGGTCTGCAGGGCCATGAACAGGGTGGCGCCGTTGCCGCGGGCCAGCCGCAGCAGCTCCGCGTGGAGCCCGGCGTCGATCGGCGTCTCGAACTGACCGCCCTGGTGGTCGCTGACCGCGGGACGCGGCCGGTCGGCCGGCAGCCGCAGCTCCTCGGGGATCCCGTCGAGCGCCTGGCGCCAGTGGGCGACCTGGCCGGACAGGATGCTGTCCGGGTCGTCCTCGCCGCCGAGCAGTTCGCGCTGCCACAAGGTGTAGTCGGCGTACTGGACGGGCAGCGGCTGCCAGCCCGGTTCGGCGCCCCGGGCACGGGCCGCGTAGGCGGTGACGAGGTCGCGCGCCAGCGGACGGATCGACCAGCCGTCACAGGCGATGTGGTGCAGGACGAGGAGCACGACGTGCTCCTCGGCACCGAGCCGGAACAGCCAGGCGCGCAGCGGAGCGTCCCGCGTCACGTCGAACGCGGTACGGGACGCCGACAGCAGTTCGCCCGCCAGGTCGTCGGCCGCCACCTCCCGGGTGACCAGCGCCGGCCGGGCGGAGGCGACCGGAAGGATCAGCTGACGGGGCAGGCCGTCGTCGTCCGGGAAGACCGTGCGCAGACTCTCGTGCCGGCCCACCAGGTCGCCGAGCGCCGCGGCCAGCGCTGCCTGGTCGAAAGAGCCGCGCAGCCGCAGCGCGGCGGTCATGTTGTACGTCGGGCCGGGGCCCTCCAGCCGGTTGAGGAACCACAGCCGCGTCTGGGCGTACGACAGCGGGAGCCGGTCCGGGCGTTCCACCGGGCGCAGCGCGGCGTGGGCGGAGCCGGCCGTGTCGAGGGCGGCGGCGAGCGCCGCGACCGTGGGTGCCTCGAAGAGGCGCCGCAGCGGCAGTTCCACGCCGAGCGCGGCCCTGATCCTGCTCGCCAGCCGGGTGGCCAGCAGCGAGTGGCCGCCCAGGTCGAAGAAGCTGTCGTCGACGCTGACGCGGTCCACCTGCAGCACTTCGGCGAACAGGGCCGCCAGCACCGCCTCCCGCGGGGTGCGCGGGGCGCGCCCGCCGGAGGTTCCGCCGCGGTCGGGGGCGGGGAGCGCGGCTCGGTCGAGCTTGGCGTTGTGCGTGAGGGGGAGTTCGGGCAGTGCGACGTAGGCGGCCGGCAGCATCGCGGAGGACAGCAGCCGCGCGGCGTGTTCCCGCAAGCCGGCCCGGTCCGGCAGGGTGTGCCCCGGAGCGGGCACGAGGTAGGCCACGACACGCTGGTCGCCGGGTTCGTCCTCCCGGACGACCACCGCGGCCTGGCCCACGGCGGGATGCCCGGTCAGGGCGGCCTCGATCTCGCCCAGCTCGATACGGTGACCGCGGACCTTGACCTGGTCGTCGCCGCGTCCGCAGAACTCCAGCCGGCCCAGCGGGCCCATCCGGACCATGTCACCGGTGCGGTACATCCGGGCGCCGGGCGGCCCGGCCGGATCCGGCACGAAACGGGCCGCCGTCAGCCCCGGCTGATGGTGGTAGCCGCGGGCCAGCGCCGCGCCGGCCACGCAGAGTTCACCCGTCTCCCCGGCCGGCACCGGTCGCAGGTCGGGCCCGAGGACCCGGAGCGCCACATTGGGCACGGCCCTGCCGATCACCGGCTGCTCGCTGTCGGCGAACGCGGCGACCGTCGTGTCCACGGTGCACTCCGTGGGCCCGTACATGTTGTGGGCGAGCACCCCGGCGGTCTCCCGCAGCTCCCGCCACAGAGCCGGCGGTACGGCCTCGCCGCCGAGCAGCACCACAGGGGGCCGGTGGTGTTCCGGGGACAGCAGTCCCGCCGCGTTCAGATGGGCGCAGTGCGTGGGCGTGACGTCCACGACGTCGACCCGGTTGCGCCGCACATAGGCCACGAAGGCGGAGGTGTCGCGCCGCACGCCGTCGCCGAGCAGATGCACCGTGTGCCCGGCGAGCAGCCACAGCAGCCCGCACACCGAGGCGTCGAACGACAGCGGTGCCGCCATCGCCACGCTCAGCTGCCGTCCGCCGACCGTGGCGGCCGACGGGCCGAACAGCTCCGTGCTGTGCGAGCCGAAGACGTTGACCGCGCTGCGGTGCGTCACGACGACGCCCTTGGGCCGGCCGGTGGAGCCGGAGGTGTAGATGATGTACGCCGCGTTCCACGGATCCAGGGGAGACGTCCGGTCGGCGTCGGTCAGGTCGGAGTCGGGCTGGGCGGCCAGCTCCCGCAGGACGGCGTCGTCCTCCGGATCGAGCACCGGCACGCCGTGGTCGGCCAGACCGGAGGCGATGTCCGCGCGGGTGAGCAGCAGTGCGGGGTCGGCCTCGGCGAGCACCGCCCCGATCCGCTCGGCGGGCTGGTCGGGATCGACCGGTACGTAGCAGCCGCCCGCCTTCCACACGGCGAGCAGGGCCACGATCGCGGCCGGGGTCTTCGGCAGCAGCAGGGCGACCGCGCGCTCCGGACCGATGCCCCGGGCCACGAGCAGTCTGGCCAGCCGGTTCGCCCGGCCGTTGAGGTCGGCGAAGTCCAGCCGGGCGTCGTCGACGGCGATCGCCGGGGCCGCCGGGGTACGGGCGGCCTGAGCCTCGAAGAGGCCGCCCAGGGTGGTGTCCGGGATCGGCGCGGTGCGCACCGGGATCGCCGCGCCGGCCAGCGACCGGCGGTCGACCTTGCCGTGGGCGCTCAGCGGCAGCTCCGGCACGCACAGCAGCTGGGCCGGGATCACCTGGGCGGCCATGCGCTCCAGGAGGTGACCGCGCACCCGCTCGTTGGTGAGAACCCCGGCGCCCGCCACCGGCACGACGTGGGCGACGAGTTCACGGTCGCCGTCCGCCGCGGTGCGCACGTGCACGGCGGCCCGCGCGATGTCCGGGTGGGCGACCAGCGCGGCCTCGATCTCCCCGAGTTCGACACGGTGGCCGCGGATCTTGACCTGGCGGTCGACCCGGCCGAGGAACTGCAGAACACCGTCGGTCCGCAGCCGTACGCGGTCTCCGGTGCGGTAGAGGCGGGAGCCGGGCGGCCCGAACGGGTTCGGACGGAAGCGGTCGGCGGTCGTCCCCGGCTGCGCGAGGTAGCCGCGTGCCAGCCCCACGCCGCCGATGTGCAGTTCACCGGGGACGCCGGGCGGGGTGGGGCGGCCGTGCCGGTCCAGCACGTGCACCGTGTAGTTCGGCCGGGGCCGGCCGATGGGCGCGACGTCCTCGCCGGCCAGGTCGCCGGCCGTGCCCGAGGTGGCCTCGACGGTCGTCTCGGCGGGCCCGTACCCGATCGTCACCTCGCGGCCGGGCGCCTGCCAGCGGGCGCACAGCGCCGCCGGCACCTCCTCGCCGCCGAGCTTGAGCCTGCGCAGGTCCGGCAGGTCGGCGCCGTCGAGCAGCGACAGCACCGCGGGGGTGGCGATCAGGGTCGTGACGCGCTTGTCGCGCAGCAGGGCGACGCTCGCCCGCGGGTCCAGCAGCGTCGTCCGTTCGGCCTGCACCAGACAGGCGCCCCGGCACAGGGTGCCGAGCATCTCGTACATGCTCACGTCGAACGTCGGGCTCGCGAACTGGAGCATGCGGTCGCCGGGACCCAGGGCGAAGCCCTCGCTCAGGCCGAGCACGAAGGCGACCGCCGCCGCGTGCGGCACCTGGACGCCCTTGGGCACGCCCGTGGAGCCGGAGGTGAACACCACATAGGCGAGGTGACCCGGTGCGGCGAGCGGCGCGGGCCGCACGACGGGCGTGTCGGGCGCGGCGGCGGGGCGGACCTCGACGCCGGTGACGCCGGGCGGCAGCGCCTCCAGCCGGCCGACCGTGGTGACGACATGGACGCACCCGGCGCGTTCCAGGGTGGCCCGCCGCAGCTCCGGCGAGTGGGCGGGGTCCAGCGGGAGATAGGCGCCGCCCGCCTTCATCACTCCCAGCAGGGCCGTCGGCAGCTCGGCGCGCGAATCGAGCAGGACCCCGACGACGGTGTCCGGGCCGACCCCGTGCGCGCGCAGCGCTGCGGCGAGCCGGTCGGCCCGCTCGTCCAGCTCCCGGTACGTCGTCGTGGTGTCGCCCGTCATCAGCGCGGGCGCGTCGGGCGTGCGGTCGGCCCACTCCTCGAACAGCTGGTGCACCAGTGGCAGAGCGGACGTGAAGGGCAGCACGGGACCGGTGCCGGCGGCGCGGAGTTCCGCCTCGTCGGCCGGGCCGAGCAGGGGCGCCGCGGACAGCCGGGTGTCCGGGGCGGCGAGCAGCGCCCGCAGCAGCGTGGCGTAGTGCTCCAGCAGCCGGGTGATGCGCGGGTGGTCGAAGAGCTCGGTGGAGTACTCCGCCCACAGCCGTACGCCCTCGCCGACGACCTCGGTGACCTCCACCAGCAGGTCGAACTGGGTGACGTCGCGGTTGCGCGGATACGGCTCGATGCGCAGGCCGCCGGCCTCGACGGACTCGGTGATCGCGTGGTGCAGGGTGAAGCAGGTGCGGAACAGGTCCTCGTCGCCGTCCCGTGTCGGCCGCAGCTCCTTCACCAGGTGGGCGTACGGCAGGTCCTGGTTCAGATGGGCGCCCACCACGGTCTCGTGGGTGCGGCGCAGCAGTTCGGCGAAGGTGGGGTCGCCCGCCGTGGACGTCCGCAGCACCAGCGTGTTGGCGAAGTAGCCGATGAGTCCGGTGACCTCGGCCTGGTTGCGGCCCGCGAAGACCGAGCCCACCGCGATGTCGTCCTGGTCGGTGTACCGGGACAGCAGGGCGCTGAACGCGGCGAGGTACACGGTGAGCGGGGTGACCCGGGCGGACCTGGCGAGGTCCTGCACCGCGGCGCCCAGGTCACTGGGGAGCATCAGCCCCGCGGTGGCCCCGGCGGCGGTCGGCCGGGCGGGGCGGCGGCGGTCGGCCGGCACCTCGACCACCGGCAGACCGGCCAGCCGCGTCCGCCAGTAGGCGAGTTGCCGGTCGAGTTCGCCGCCCTGGGTGCGGGCCCGCTGACGGCGCGCGAAGTCCGCGTACTGCAGGGGCAGCGGGGGCAGCTCGGGGGAGTGGCCGGCGCGGGCGGCGGTGTAGTGGGCGATCAGCTCGCGGGCGAAGACCTCGAACGAGGCGCCGTCGAAGGCGATGTGGTGGACGACGACCACCAGCACATGCCGCTCCGGCGCCAGCCGCCCCAGTCCGGCGCGCAGCACCGGTCCCGTCGCCAGGTCGAACGGAGCGTCGCCCAGGGCGTTCACATAGCGCTCGACCTCCTCCGGCGCCGCCGTGGTGAGATCGGTGACCGGGACCGGCCAGTCGGCGGGAGCGGGGTCGACGACCGGGTGCGCGGAGCCGTCCGTCTCGGGGTACCGGGTGCGCAGGATGTGGTGCCGTTCGACCAGTGCGGTCAGGGCGCGCGCCAGCGCGGGCACGTCGAGCGGTCCGGCCAGCCGCAGCGCGAGCGTCACGTGATACAGCGGCAGTTCGGATTCCCACTGGTGCAGGAACCACTGCTGCTCCTGGTTGTACGACAGCGGGGGCGGCGCGTCCGGACGCGGATCCGCTGCCGACGGCGTCGCCGTGGCGTCCGTCCCGGACGAGGTGCGCCGTCGCTGCCGGGCCCGCTCGCCCTGCAGGGCGCGCCGCGCGTCCGCGAGGCTGGGGGCGGCGGGGCGCCGGTCCTGACCGCTCATGGTCATCTCCGCTCAGCTCCGGGACGTGTCGTCGGCTTCGGCGGCGAGCTGCCGGATGGTGTGCTCGCCCAGTGCCACCTCGATCGGCAGCTCCAGGCCGAGTTCACGGGCCCGGGTGATCACGCGCACGGCACGCAGCGAGTTGCCGCCCAGGGCGTAGAAGCCCTGGTCCATGGAGATGGACTCGTCCTCGAAGATCTCCGCCCACAGGCCGGCGATGAGGGCCTCGGCCTTGCTGGACGGCGTGTGGTCACCGTCCTCCGCGGCGGCCGGAGCCTCCGCGGCGGCCGGGGCGGGAGACGTCGTGCCGAGCGGGCACGGCAGCTCGGACACGAGTGCCGCCGGGTTCTCCGCCGCGGCGGCGAGCAGCGCCTCCCAGCCGCGTGCCGCCCGGCGCACCGTCTCCGGGGTGAAGACGTCGGCCGCGGCGCCGAGGTTTCCGGCCAGGCCGCCGTCCTCCTCCTTCACGTCCAGCACCACGTCGAAGGGCAGCTGGCTCATGGGCAGCGCCAGCGGCTCGCCCGTCAGTCCCTTCATGGTCACGCTGCCGTGCGGCTGCTGAAGGTTGATCCAGGCCTGGGCCAGCGGGCTGCGGTCCACGACGCGCTCCGGGCTCAGGCTCTCCACCAGCTTCTCGAACGGCACGCCGGAGTTCGCGTTGGCCGCCAGGCACCGGCGCCGCACGTCGGACAGCAGGTCCGCGAAGCTCTGGTCGGCGGAGACGGGGATCCGCAGGGGCACGGTGTTGATGAAGAAGCCGACCAGGTCGAGCAGTTCGCCCTGATCACGGCCCAGCGACGGGAAGCCGACGACGACGTCCGGCTGTCCGCTCCAGCGGGTCAGCAGCGCCGCGTACCCGGCCACCGCCACCATGAACGGAGTGGCACCGGAGCCGAGCGCGGTCAGGGTCTTCACGACGCCGGCGGGCACGGCCACCCGGTCCACCTCGGCCGCATGGGTCGGCCGGGCCGGCCGCGGCCGGTCGAGCGGCAGTCGCAGCGGCTGGATCCCGCTCAGCTCGCGCCGCCAGTGGTCGATCTGTTCGTCGAGCGCGCCGGACGCGAAGGTCTCGCGCTGCCAGACCGCGAAATCGGCGTACTGCAGCGGAAGTTCGGGAAGCTCGGGGTTCAGCCCGGCCGCATGGCCGCTGTACAGGTGGGCCAGTTCGGCCAGCAGCACCTCGATGGAGTGGCCGTCCCCGATCGCGTGGTGCATGACGAGCAGCAGCACCTGCTCGCGGGGGCCGGAGCGGATCAGATGGCAGCGGATGAGCGGTGCCGTGGCCAGGTCGAAGGGCTCCGCGTCCAGGCGCCGGATCAACGCGTCCACACCGTCCGGGCCCTCGTCCGGGGTGACGACGCGCAGCGGCGTGTCGATGCTCTCCAGCACGTCCTGGACGACCTGGTCGCCGTCCAGGCGCAGGACCGTGCGCAGCACCTCGTGCCGGGCCACGATGTCCCCCAGGGACCGGCGCAGGGCCTCCTCGTCCAGCTCGCCGGTCAGCCGGAGGCCGCCGGTCAGGTTGTGCAGGGCGGAGCCGGGCCGCAACTGGTCGAGCAGCCAGAGCCGTTCCTGTCCGAAGGAGGCGGGCAGGACGTACGCGGTCTGGGACATGGTCAACGATTCCTCTCGACGGGCAGCGCCGACAGCGGCCGGTCCTCGGGGGCCACTTCCGCCACATGGCGCATCGCCCCGAGAACACGGCGTACGGTCCCGGGGTCGAAGAGTTCGGTGGAGTACTCGGCGCGGCAGGTCATGGTGCCGCCGGCCGTCGTGATGAAACACGCGGAGAGATCGAATTTGGCGGTGTCCGTGAACAGGGGCACGGGCTCGATCTCCAGATCCCCCAGCCGCACCGGCACGGGGGGCTCCTCCCACTGCACCAGGTGGTGCACGAGCGGGGTGCGCCCGCCGGACTCGCGCCCCAGCCGCAGGGCCTCGACCAGCCGCTCGAACGGTACGTCCGCGTGGGCGCGTGCGATACCGACGGCCTCGTTGACCCGGTCCAGCACCTCGCTGAACACGGGGTCGCCCGACAGGTCGACACGGACCGGCACGGTGTTCATGAAGCACCCGACCAGCGGCGCGAGCTCGTCGCGCTCACGGCCGCCGACCATCATGCCCACGACGACGTCGGTCTGGTCGGCGAGACGGGCGAAGGCGGCCATGCTCACGGCCATCACCGCGGCGAACGGGCTGGCCCGGCGCCGCCGTGCCAGATCGAGCAGCGCCGCCGCGGACCGCGCGGGGACGGTCTCGGTGAGAGTGGAGCCGGCGGAGGTCGGCCGGCTCGGCCAGGGCCGGTCGGCCGGCACCCGCAGCGGCTCCGCGCCGTCGAGCCGGCGGCGCCAGTGCGCCAGCGCCGGGTCGGCTCCGGCCGCCCGGGCGGCGGCGGCCCGCTCCTGCTGCCAGGCCGCGTAGTCGGAGTACTGGACGGGCAGTCCCGGCAGCAGCCGGGGGTCGGTGTAGGCGGTGGTGAGTTCCCTGAGCAGGACGTCCAGGGACCAGCCGTCGGACACGATGTGGTGCATCACCACGACCAGCAGGTGCAGGTCCTCGGCGACCTTGAGCAGGGTGGTGCGGAACACCGGTCCCGTCGTCGGGTCGAGCGGGGTGCCGATCAGCCGGCGTGCCGTGTCGAGGGCCTCCCGCGTGCCCGGTCCGGCCTCGATCAGGGGCAGCTCGCTCACCACCGGGCCCACATGGCCCGCCAGTTCGCCCTCCCGGTCCACCCGGTAGGTGGTCCGCAGCACCTGGTGGCGGTCGAGGACGACCTCCAGCGCCCGGCGCAGCGCGCCGACGTCGAGGGGGCCGCGCAGCCACAGCCCGCCACCGATCTGGTAGCGCGGACTGTCCGGCATCAACCGGTGCAGGAACCACAGGCGCTGCTGGACGAACGACAGCGGCACCACGGGACCGGGGGTGCGGGGCAGGATCCGGGCCGAGGCCGCGGCGGTTCCCTGCGCGTCGAGCAGCCGCTCCAGCAGCGCCCGCCGGTCTGCCGAGAGCCAGTTCGATGTCACGCGATGATGATGGTCGGTCGCCGGGATCGGTGCCATCAGGGGTTTCCCGGACTGGCGCGGGCTCTGCCGCGCTGTTGCCATCGTCTCTGGCCCCCTGCGGGGCGGCCGCGCCGGCCCCCGTGCCGAGGGGGCGCGACCGAAGGACGGCTCACACCTGATGCTAGAACGCAGTCATCACATGCTTGATCCGGGTGTAGTCGTCCATGGCGTAGGCCGACAGGTCCTTGCCGTACCCGGAACCCTTGAAGCCGCCGTGGGGCATCTCCGTGGCGAAGCGCAGGTGGGTGTTGATCCACACACAGCCGAAGTCCAGCAGCCCGGACAGCCGCGTCGCCGTCGAGTGGTCCCGCGTCCACAGGCTGCACGCCAGCCCCTGCGCGACCCCGTTGGCCAGCGTGACCGCCTCGTCCAGGGAGGAGAAGCGCTGCACGGTGATCACCGGGCCGAAGATCTCCTCCTGCACGATGTCGTCGTGCTGTGCGACGTCGGTGATCACCGTCGGCGCGTAGAAGTAGCCGCGGTCCCCGACCCGGTGGCCGCCGGCCACGATGCGCGCGGTCCGCGGAAGCCCCTCCACCAGGCCGGTCAGCCGGCGCAACTGGTCGGCGTTGTTGAGCGGACCGTAGTCGGCCGTGGGGTCGCTCGGCGGTGCGGTGACCGTCCGCTTGGCCCGCTCCGCGAGCGCGTCCACCAGGTCCTGGTAGACGGCGGGGCCGGCGATGACCCGGCTGGCCGCCACGCAGTCCTGCCCGGCGTTGAAGTAGGCGGCCTCCGCGATGGTGTCGGCGGCGGCGGCCACGTCGGCGTCGTCGCAGACCACGACCGCCGCGTTACCGCCCAGTTCGAGGTGCAGCCGCTTGACGCCGTCCGCGGCGGCCGCCGCGACCTCCCGGCCGGCCCGGGTGCTGCCGGTGAGCGACACCAGCGCCGGTTCGGGGGCCGCCACCAGCGAACGACCGGTGTCCCGGCCGCCGCACACCACGTTGAGCACACCGGGCGGCAGGAAGTCCGCGGCGATCTCGGCCAGCCGGACCGTCGTCACCGGGGTCGTCTCGGCGGGCTTGAGCACCACGGTGTTGCCGGCGGCCAGCGCGGGCGCGATCTTCCAGGCGGCCATCATCAACGGGTAGTTCCAGGGGGCGATCTGCGCGCAGACGCCCACGGGTTCGCGGCGGGTCGACGAGGTGTGGCCCGCGAGGTACTCGCCCGAGGCGCGGCCCTCGGGCAGCCGGGCGGCACCGGCGTAGAAGCGCAGGGTGTCGATCGCGGGCAGCACCTCCTCGTCCATGGTCGGCGCCGGCGGCTTGCCGGTGTTCGCCGACTCCAGCGCGACGAGGGTGTCCGCCTCGGCTTCCAGGGCGTCGGCCAGCCGCAGCAGGGCCCGGGACCGGTCGCCCGGCGGGGTCGACCGCCAGTCGGGGAACGCGGTGGCCGCGGCGGCCGTGGCCGCGCGCACGTCGGCCTCCGCGCTGACCACCGCCTCCCCGAACCGCTCACCGGAGACGGGGTCGATCAGCGGCGCCCTCCCGCCGGCCGTGCCGGTCACGCTCCGGCCGTTCACGAAGTTGCCAATCACCAGTTCAGACATGGGAGTTCAAGCTCCTATTCGCCGCGGCGGACCGAACTCGTCCGGTGGCCGCCGGTCATCCTAAGCATGATCTTCGAAAGGTGTTCGATGACTGTTCTTGCCGACACAGCCGTTGCCGACCCCGAGATCGCCCGCCTGCTGGGAGACAGCGCGATGGCACTGGCGCGCGACGGAGCGACCGCGGACGAACTGTCGCCGCTGGTCGTACCGCCCGATCTCGATCAGGCCCTGCGCACCGTGCTGCGGGCACCGGATCCGGTCACCGGCCGGCTCGTGGTCCGGGGACTGCTCGCGTTCCTGCCGGATCCCGGCCCCACGCCCGCTCACTGGAGCGACGCCCGGACGGATTCCACCCGGGCCCTGGACCTCGCGGTCCGTATCGTCGCCTCCACCCTCGGAAAGGTGTTCGGCTGGACCGGCCAGCAGGAAGGCCGGCTGGTGCACAACATACTGCCCACCCGCGAGGCGGAACACCAGCAGGTCGGGGCGAGCAGTGCCGTTCCGCTGTACTGGCACAGCGAGGACGCCTTCCACCCGGAGCGGGCCGGGGTGCTGATGCTGGCCTGCGTCCGCAACCCGACCGGCGTGGGCAGCAGGGTCGCCAGCGTCCGCGAGGCCGGGCTCACCGAGCGGCAGCTCCGGGTGCTGGAGCGGCCGGACGCGGCGATCCTCCCGGACGCCTCGTACCCGGAGTCCTCCAGGAGCGAGCCGGACCCGGCCGGGCTGCGCGGCATCCCCACCGTCTGGCGGAGCGACGACGGCCCGTGCATCCGCTACGACCCCTCGTACACCCGCTTCCTCACCGACGACCCCGAGTTCTCCCGGGCCTACGAGGAGTTGGGGCGGGCGCTGGACCGGTGCGGCACCACCGTGCCCAACGAGCCCGGCGACCTGACACTCATCGACAACGACGTGGCCGTGCACGGGCGAGTGCCGTTCCGGCCGCGCTACGACGGCACCGACCGCTGGCTCAAGCGGGTGCTGATACGGCCGAACCGGCAGCGCCCGGCCGTGGAATCGACCGAGGACGGCTTCGGCCAGCAGACCGTCTCACCGTCCGTGAACTCAACCCTGGAGACCCGGCCATGAACCCTCTGTCCCTGCTGTCCCGGCCGCTGAACGAACTGCTCGCGCTGCCGCTGCCCGAGCAGTTCCCCGGTCTGCGCGCGGGCTCCGCGCGGTTCGACGGCCCGGGCGGCACGCTGACGCACCTGGCCGTCCGGGACGCGATCACCGCCTACCTGGGCAGCGAGCACGTCGCCAACGACCACGGTGCCTTCCCGGCCAGCCAGTACTCGACACGGGTCGCCGAATGGGCGGCCGACCGCTTCCGCGCCCTGATCGCCGCGGAGGACGGCGAGGTCGTCTTCGGCGCCAACATGACCACCCTGACGTCGACGTTCCTGCACGGTCTCGCCGAGCACCTCGGCCCCGGCGACGAACTGGTGGTGACCGAGCTGGACCACGAGGCCAACGTCGCCCCCTGGCGTGCCCTCGCCGCCGCCCGGGGGGCCTCGGTCCGGGTGGCCCGGATGACCGAGGGCGGCGCCCTGCCCGTGGAGTCCGTGCGCGAGCAGCTCGGCGACCGGACCCGATGGGTCGCGGTGACCGCCGCGTCCAACGCCCTGGGCACGGTCCCGGACCTGCCGGGGATCTGCGCCGCCGCGCACGCCGTGGGCGCACGCGTGTACGCCGACGGCGTGCAGATCGTCGCCCACCGGCCGGTGGAGGTGTCCGCCTGGGGCTGCGACGCCTTCGTGACCTCCCCGTACAAGTGGTACGGCGCGCACTGCGGCGCACTGTGGCTGAGCGACTCCGTCGCGGCCGAGGTGCGCCTACCCGGACAGACGCCCTCCGCGGGCGACCGGCCCGGTGAGCGGCTGGCCCTGGGCACGACCAACTTCGAGGCGGTCCTGGGCGCCGGCGTCGCCGCCGAGGTCCTGATGGGGTGGGACCGCAAGCAGCTGGCCGACACCGAACTCGAACTGACCGCGGGGCTGGTCACGGGACTGACCGCCGACCCGCGGGTGACCCTGCTCGGACCGGCCGCCGGAGCCGAGCGGGCCGGCGTCGTCACCTTCCAGGTGGCGGGGCGGTCCGCCGAGAGCGTCGCGGAGGACCTGGCTCGGTCGGGCGTCTCGGTGTGGCACGGCACCTTCTACGCGTCGTCGGCGATGCGCGCCGTGTCCCCCGGCGCCCCCGACGCCGTACGCGCCGGGATCTCCGCCTACACGACCGCCGAGGACGTCGCCCGGCTGGTCGACGCGGTGCACTCCCTGGCCGACTGACCCGGACGGACCACGAAGGCCGCCGCCGCACCGAAGGGTGCCGGCGGCGGCCTCGTCGTACGAGCACTCAGGCCAGCCGGACCAGCAGCTCCCGCATCCGTCGCGCGGCACGCCCGACCGTGTCCCGGCCCAGGGCCTGCGGCCGGTAGGTGAAGGTCAGCCGCAGCCGCCGGCCGGCCGTGGCCACCAGCGACAGCGGGTAGTGCGTGCGGTCGGTGGCCTCGACGTCCGTCACCAGAGTGCTGCCGACGGCCGCGTCCCGCAGCCGCACCGACCGGTTCTCGAAGACCACCAGGGTGTCGAACAGGGCCGATCCGCCCAGCCGTTGCTGGATCGCGCCGAGCCCGATGTGCTGATGGGGCGCCAGCCGCGTCTGCTCGTCCCGGATGCGCACCAGCGTGTCGACCGGGCCGGCGTCCGGATCCGTGCGCACCCGGACGGGCACGGTGTTGACGAACATCCCCACCAGGTCCTCCGCGCCCGGCAGTTCGGCCGGCCGGCCCGACTCCACGGCACCGAAGACGACGTCCCGGCGGCCGGTCAGCTCCCCGAGCACCTCGCCCCAGGCGCCGAGCACCGCCGTGTAGAGCGTCAGCCGGTGACGGCGCACCACCGTCTCCAGCCGGGCCGTGTCCTCCGCGTCCAGTTCGACCGTGACCTGGTCCTCCGGTCCGGACACCGCGGGCGCGGCGGCGAGGAGCGTGGGCCGTACCGGCCGGCCCGTGCCGTCCTCCAGGGCACGCCGGAACGCCTCCGCCGCCCCTTCGCGGTCGGCCGCCGCCAGACGGCGCAGCAGCGCCGTGTGCGTCGTCCCGGCCGGCCGCTCGACCGCGTCCTCGGCATCGAGGCGGGCCAGCAGCTCGCGCACCACGAGCCCGCTGGACCAGCCGTCCAGGACCAGATGGTGGAAGGTGAGCAGCAGCCGGTGTTCCGCCGGGCCGAGCCGGATCAGGTGCCAGCGCACCAGCGGCGGCCGGGCGAGGTCGAAACGGCTGTGCAGCTCGGCGCGGGCCGCCTCGGCCCACTCCCCGGCGGGACGGCCGCTCAGGTCGCTCTCCCGCCAGGACGGCGCGGCCGAGGCGGACACGAGCTGCAGCGGGCCGCGCAGACCGTCCACGAGGAACGCCGAGCGCAGGGCGGCGTGCCGCAGGGTCACCTCCGCCACGGCGGCGCGCAGCGCCCCGCTGTCCAGCGGGCCCCGCAGGGTCAGCGTCAGCTGCTGGGCGTACACGTCCTCGGCGGGACGGTCCGGGCCGGCGGCGTGCTGTGCGGCGTGGAAGAGGAGCCCCTGCTGGGCGGGGGTGACCGGCCAGATCTCCTCGACGTCCGGTACGGCCTCCTGCACCCGGGCGAGTTCCGCCTCGGTGAGATGCACCAGGGGGCCGCCGGCCGCCGCCCGGCGCTCCCGCCCGGGATCCGCCCGGTCCGCCGCCTCGGCGAGCAGCCGGGGAGTGGGGCCGGCGAAGACGTCGGCGACCGTGACCTGGAGTCCGGCGGAACGGGCCAGGGTCACCAGCCGCGCGGCATGGATGCTGTCGGCGCCCAGCGCGAACAGGTCGTCCTCCGGGCCGGCCGCGGCGACGCCGAGCACCTCGGCGAACGCGGCGCACAGCACGCCCTCCGTGCGGGAGCGGACGTCCTGGCGGGCGGTCGCGTCGAACCGGGGCGCGGGCAGCGCCCTGCGGTCGGTCTTCCCGCTGGGGGTGAGGGGCAGCCGGGGCAGGACGACCACCACCGCCGGCACGGCCTGTGACGGCAGCCGGTCGGCGAGTTCACCGCGCAGCAGCGCCGGCTGGAGCCGTTCCCCGGAGGCCGCCACCACATAACCGATCAGCCGGGGGTGCCCCGTGCCGTCCTCCTTGAGGGCCGCCGCCGCGTGCGCGACCCCCGCGCAGCGGGCCAGCGCGGCCTCGACCTCACCGAGTTCCACGCGATGGCCGCGCACCTTCACCTGGCTGTCGGCCCGCCCCAGGCACACGAGGGTGCCGTCGGGCTCGCGCCGGGCCAGGTCCCCGGTGCGGTACATGCGGGTGCCCGGCGGACCGTAGGGGTCGGGCAGGAAGCGGGTGGCGGTGAGCGCCGGACGGTTGAGGTAACCGCGGGCCACACCCGCACCGGCGACGTACAGTTCGCCGGTCCGTCCGTCGGGAACGGGCCGCAGCCGCTCGTCGAGGACATGGGTGCGGACCCCGGTCAGGGGCCGGCCGATCGGCGCGACGGGCGGCAGGTCCGTGTGCGGGGCCCGCAGCACATGGGCCGCGGCGTCCTGGACCTCCGTGGACCCGTACTGGTTGCGCAGCCGCAGCCGTGGATGGGCGCGCAGGAACCCGGTCACACCGGGGCCCAGCCGCAGTGGCTCACCGGACTGCAGGACGTCCCTGAGGTCCGTCAGCGGGGCACCCGACTCGGCGACGGCCGCCGCGACGAGTTCGATGGCGACCGTGGGGGCGAACCACTGCTGGATGCGGTGCCGGCGCAGCCACTCGACCAGCCGCGGCGGATCGCGGCGCACCTCCTCGGACGGGACGACCAGCGTCTTGCCGAGGACCAGCGTGGCCAGGATCTCGTGCAGCGACACATCGAAGCCCAGGGCCGAGAACTGCGCGGTGCGGATGCCGGGCGCGCACGGGACGTGGGCCGCGTGCCAGTCGAGCAGATTGAGCAGGACCCCGCCGGGCACCTGGACGCCCTTGGGCGTGCCGGTGGAACCGGACGTGTAGACGACGTACGCGGGATGCCCGTCGAGCAGCGGGCCGAGCCGGTCCTCGTCCGTGGGATCACCGGCCGCGCCGCCCGGACCGCCGTCGGCGAGCACCACGGCGCGGCCCGGCGCCGCGGGCAGCGACCCGGCCGGCGCCGCGCTGGTCACCAGCACCGCGGGGGCGGCGTCGTCGAGGACGAAGGCGGTGCGTTCGCGGGGGTAGGACGGGTCGAGCGGCAGATAGGCCGCGCCGGTCTTGACCGTGGCGAGCAGGGCGACGACCAGCTCCGCCGACCGGGGCAGCGCCACGGCCACGATCCGTTCCGGACCCGCCCCGGCGTCGATCAACGCCCGTGCCAACCGGTTGGCACGGGCGTTGAGTTCCGCGTAGTCGCAGGAACCGGTGTCGGTGATCAGCGCGGTGTCGTGCGGCCGGCGGCGGACCTGTTCCTCGAAACGCCCGGGGAGGTTCACCGCCCGTCGGCTCCCGGCCGTGGGCGGCGCACCAGCTTCGGCCCCTCCGGCTCCTGCCGCGGCCCGGAGACCAGCAGGGCCTGGGCCTCGACGGTGGTCGCCTCGAACAGCTTCGCCAGGTCGACCGGGCTGCCCGTCGCCGCTTCCAGCCGGGCGGCCAGGCGCAGCAGCAGCAGCGACGTCCCGGACAGACCGAAGAAGTCGTCGTGCGCGCCGACCTGTTCGACGTCCAGCAGAGCCGACCACACCTCGGCGACCTGCCGCTCGGCAGGGGTGCGGGGAGCCACGTACGGCGGCCGGTCCGCCCCGTCGGGGTGTTCGGCGTTGTGCTGTGCCTCTGTGGCCATCGGGGCTCCTCAACTCTTCATCTCGCGCGACCGACAGAGGCCCATGGTGGTCGTCTCCGGCCCGCACCGCAGGTCGGGCATTTACCTGACTCCACCATGCTCCGGCCGGATGCCAAGGTGGAGGCCCGACCCCAGCCGTGCGACGGAGTGGAGCACCCCTTGTCCGAAGTGATCGTGCGGCCGCTGGAAGCCGGCGAGAGCGGACTGTTCGAGTCCTTCGCGCATCCGGCGCCACCCGGCACGGGCCCGGACCAGGACTCGTACCGCGAGCGGGCGGAGCAGGGGCAGTACCGTCCCGAGTGGACGTGGGTCGTCCAGGAGGACGGGGTGACCGTCGCACGCGCCGCGTTCTGGGGACTGCCCGAGGACCGCCACCCCGTCCAGCTGACCTTCTTCGACCCCGGCGACGGGCCCGGCCGGCTCGACCGCGGGCGGCGCCTGCTGGAGGCCGCCTACGCCGGGACCCGCACCGAGGAGGGGGAGCGGCCCCGCTACCAGCTGAAGGTGCCGCCGGGCTGGCGGGACTCCGAGGAGGCGAGGCGGGCCGTCGAGGAGCGCACCGACTGCGTGACCTCCCTGGGCATGGGCCTGTTCGTGGAGCGGCTGTCCTTCAGCTGGACCCCCGCCGACGGACTGCCGCCCCGCGAGGGCGCGTTGACCTTCGGACCCGCCGAGGACGACGACGCGGTCCGTGACGTGCTCGCCAGGATCAGCGACGGCACGCTCGACGCGGGCACCCGCGCCGCCGTCGAGCGGCTGGGCCGCGCACCGGCGGCGGCCGAGGAACTCGACCTGATGCGGGACCGGTACCCGGGCACCCGCGACGCGTGGCGGCTGGCCTACCTGGCCGGCGAACCCGCCGGGATCATCGTGCCCGCGACGAACTTCCAGGGCGCGCAGATCGCCTACATCGGGGTCGTACCCGAACACCGCGGCCGGGGCCATGTCGACCAGCTGCTCGCCGAGGGCACCCACCTCCTCGCCGCCACCGGCGTGGACGAGGTCTGGGCGACCACCGACCACGGCAACACCCCCATGGCGGCGGCCTTCGCACGGGCCGGCTACCGCAACGACGACGCGATGCTGATCTACACATGGTGACCGCCCTGCCCGACCTGGGCGACGAGAGCTTCTACGCGGCGAACGACCCCACCCCCCTGTGGCGCGAACTCGTCGCACAGGACGCGGTCGTGTGGAGCGCACCCAGCGCGACCCACAACGGCTTCTGGTCCGTCTTCTCCCATCGGCTGTGCAGCACCGTGCTGTCCGAGAAGTCGCCCTTCACGTCGGAATACGGCATGTTCATCGGCTTCGACACCGAGCGCCCCGACACCGGCGGCGGTCGCATGATCGTGGTGAGCGAAGGCGAACAGCACGCGCTGCTGCGCCGGGTGATGGGCACGTTCATCACCCGGCTCGTCTCCGGGCCCCTCGCGCGGTACGTGCACACCAACGTGGACGACATGCTGGCCGCCCTGGTCGCGGAACCGGGCCGGGACGTGGCCGGCGAGCTGGCCTGCTGGCTGCCCAACGCGGTGGTCTGCGAGCTGCTGGGCGTCCCCGCAGAGGACCGCGAACAGCTGCGCAGGCTCACCTACTTCGCCGTCGGCGCGCCGGAGGAAGGGGCGCCGATGACGGCCAGCGGCGCCCACACCCGGATCATGCTGTACTTCGCCGAACTGGCCGACCGCCGCCGGCGTCACCCGCAGGACGACATGCTCAGCCACCTCATCCACGAATGCGGGATGAGCGAGGAGGACGTCCTGCTCAACTGCGACAACCTGTTCAACGCGAGCAACGCCACCACACCGATCTCGCTCGCCGCCGTGTTCCATGTGCTGGCCACCGTGCCCGGCCTCCTGGAGCGGCTGCGCGGCGACGCCGGAGCGGTCCGGGACGCCACCGAGGAACTGCTGCGCTGGAGCACCCCGGGGCCGCATCTGCTGCGCATCGCCACGCAGGACATGACGCTCGGCGGACAGCACATCGCCAAGGGCAGCCCGGTCGTCGCCTGGGTGAGCGCCGGCAACCGCGACCCCCGGGTCTTCGACCAGCCCGACGCGTTCCGGCTCGGGCGGCGGCCCAACCGGCACCTGTCCTTCGGGCACGGACTGCACTACTGCATCGGCGCCGTCCTCGCCCGCCTGGAGATCCGGCTGCTGCTCGGCGCACTCGGCGAGCGCGCCCGGTCCCTGACCCTGACGGAGCCCCCGGTCCGCCGGTTCACCACCAAGCTCAGCGGCTACCGCCGGCTGACCGTCGACATCGACTGGAGGTAGACGCAAGGTGTCCGACACCACCCTGATCGGCCCGCAGACCGCCCGGCGCCTGGGCGTGCACAGCGTGCCCGGCCCCGTGCCGATGCTCACCCCCGTCCACCGGGACGTCGACGTGCTCGCCTGGGCCGCCGAGCACCGGGACACGGTCGACGGACTGCTGAAGGCCGGCGGAGCGCTCGTCCTGCGCGGCTTCCCCGTGACCGGGCAGGAGACCTTCGAACAGCTCGCGCTGGCCCTGAGCGCGTCCGGCTCGGTCGCCTACCGCGAGAACGCCACCCCGCGCTCGCACGTGGCGGGCAACACCTACACCTCGACCGACTACCCGGCCGACCGCACCATCTACGCGCACAACGAGAACTCCCACACCCTGAGCTGGCCGGGCAAGCTGTTCTTCTACTGCGCCACCCCGGCCGCCACCGGCGGGGAGACACCGGTCACCGACTGCCGCGCGGTCCTGCGCCGCATCCCGGCCCCCGTCCGGGACCGGTTCCTGGAGGAGGGGTGGCTCTACCGCCGCTCCTTCAGCCCCCGGCTGGGCATCGGCTGGCGCCAGGCCTTCGGCGTGGAGACCCCCGAGGAGGCCCACGCCTACGCCGCGGACAGCTGGATGGACGCCGAGTTCGACGGCGACCGGCTCGTCGTCCGCTACCGCCGCTGGGCCGCCGTCGACCACCCCGGCACCGGCGAGCGGGTGTGGTTCAACCACGGCACCTTCTTCAACCAGGCCACCCTGGAACCGGAACTCAGGCGGTTCGCCACGGCACTGGGCGCGGGACGCCTGCCGTACAACACCTTCCACGGCAACGGCGACCCGGTCTCCGAAGAGGTCGTCGACATCCTGCGCAAGGCGTACGAGGCGGAGACCACCAGCTTCCCCTGGGAACGCGGCGACATCCTGATGATCGACAACATGCTGGTCGCGCACGGCCGCCGCCCCTTCACGGGCGAGCGGCGGGTGCTGGTGACCATGACCGAGCAGATGGCCGCCGCGGCGACCGACCTGCCCGGCGCGGTGGCCGTACGCACCAGCCCCCAGGCCGGTCCCCCCGTGGACCTGCCGGCCGTCTGAGCGGACGGCCCGCCGGCGACACCCGTCCCGGCAGACCCAGCACGGACGTCACGCAGTGGAAAGGCGGCCCCTCCATGCCGGAGGAAACAGGAGGAGTGGACAAGGCGCTCGGCGCCCTGTCCCCGGCGAAGCGCGCGCTTCTGACGCTGGAGCTGGCACGCCGCCGTGCCGGGACCCGGACCCCGGGTCTGCCGGTGCTGCCCCGGCCCGACGGCCCCGCGCCCTTCCCGGCCTCGCCGGGACAGGAGCGGCTGTGGTTCCTGCACCGGCTGGACGAGGACTCGGCCGCGTATCTGATGCCGATCGCGGTCCGGCTGACCGGCCCGCTGGACGAGACGGCGCTGATCCGGGCGCTGACCCGGATCGTGGACCGGCACGAAGCGCTCCGCACCGGCTTCGACACCGGCGGCCCGGACCAGGCGGTGCGCCAGGTCGTCCACCCGCCCGGGTCGGTGCGCCCGGAGGTCCGTACCGCCGAGACCACCCAGGACGAACTGACCGCCGCGATCGGCGCGCTGGCGCCCCGCGGCATCGACCTGGCCCGGCCGCCGCTGCTGACCGCGACCCTCCTGCGGGTCACCGACGCGGCGGAACCCGAGCGGGTGCTGGTGCTGTGGGCCCATCACATCGTCCTGGACGGCTGGTCGCTCGGGATCCTGGTCCGCGACCTGACCACCGCCTACGCCGCGCTCGCGGCCGGTGACGAGACACCACCGCCGGCGCCGTCCGGGCCCCAGTACGCGGACTTCGCCGCCTGGCAGCACGACTGGCTGCGCGGTGAGGAGGCCCTGCGGCACGAGGAGTACTGGCGCACCCGGCTGGCCGGCGTGACCCCGCTGCCCCTGGCGGCCGGCCCCGCACCGGAGCGCACCACCGCGGGCGACGCCGTCCCGGTCCCGCTGGACGCCGGCCTGGCCGCGCGGCTGCGGGCCGTCGCCGAGGCCGAGCAGGCGACACCGTTCACGGCCCTCGTGGCCGGCCTGTCCGTGCTGCTCGCCCAGTGGACCGGCCGTGACGACCTGGTGATCGCGACCGCCGTCGCCGGGCGCCCCCGCACCGAACTGGAGGGGGTCGTCGGGTTCTTCGTCAACACCCTGCCGCTGCGGATCACGGTCCGCGAGGACCTCGGCTTCCGGGCGCTGCTGCGCCACGTCGCCGAGGTCTGCGTCACCGGGTTCGCCCATCAGGACCTGCCCTTCGACCGGATCGTCCGGGCCCAGGGCGGAGCCGACGCGGGCGCCGCCCTGGCCCAGGTCATGCTCTCCCTGCGCAACGTCGACCTGCCCCCGCTGACCCTCGGCGAGGTGCGGGCGGAGATCGTGGAGGTGCCCAGCGGAGGCGCCCAGGCCGAGATGGGACTGGAGTTCGCGCCGACGGCCGACGGCGGGCTGTCCGGCTGGCTGGAGTTCTCCACCGACGTACTCGGCCACGAGCAGGCCCGGCAGCTGGCGTCCGGGCTGCGCACCCTGCTCGACGCGGCGGCCCAGGACCCCGACCGGCCGGTGGGAACCCTCCCCGTGCTCGACCCGGCCCACCGGCACCGGCTGGTGGAACGGTTCAGCGGAGCCGGGACGCCCGCCACCCCGCGCAGCCTGCCCCGCTGGTTCGAGTCGGTCGTGGACGCCTCGCCCGACGCCGTCGCGGTGGACGACCGCGACCGCGTCCTCACCTACCGCGAACTCGACGCCTGGGCCAACCGGCTCGCCCACCACCTGCTGAGCCTCGGCATCGCGCCCGAGGACCGGGTCGGCGTCCGCATGGACCGCGGCCCCGGTCTCGTGGCCGCGCTGCTCGCCGTCCTCAAGTCCGGCGCCACCTACCTGCCGCTGGATCCCGCGCTGCCCCCCGCCCGCCTGGAGCGGATGGCCGAGGCCGCCGGAGCGTCGGTGGTGCTCGCCGACGCCGAACCCGCCGGACTCGACCGCTTCCCGCCGGACCGGCTGCCGGCCGCGCCCGACCCCGACCAGGCCGCGTACGTGCTGTTCACCTCGGGCTCCACCGGTGCCCCCAAGGGCGTCGTGTGCACCCACGGCGGCCTCGCCAACCGGCTTACGGACATGATCGAACGACACGGGTTCGGACCCGACGAACGCGTCCTGCAGAAGACCCCGCCGGGCTTCGACCCCTCGCTGACCGAGACACTGACCCCGCTGCTCACCGGTGCACGGCTGGTCGTGGCCGCCCCGGGCCGGCACGCGGAGCCGCGCTACCTCCTCAACCTTATCGAGGAGGCCGGGATCACCAGCTGCGACTTCGTGCCCTCGGTGCTGCGCGTCGTACTCGCCGAGAGCGCGGTCCCGGCCCGCACGAAGAGCCTGCGCCGGGTGTTCTGCGGCGGCGAGGAACTCTCCGCCGACCTGGCCCGGTCCTTCGCCCGTGCCGTCCCCTCCGCCGAACTCGTGAACCTCTACGGCCCCACCGAGGCGAGCGTCGACGCCAGCGTCCACACCGTACGGCCCGGCCACCACGGCCGGATCCCCATCGGCCGGCCGCTGACGGGCGTGGAACTGTACGTACTGGACGCGCGCATGCGGCCCCGGCCGACCGGTCTCCCCGGGGAACTCTTCATCGGCGGAACCCAGGTGGCCCGCGGCTACCTCGCGGAGCCCGGCAGGACCGCCGCACGCTTCGTCCCCCATCCGTTCCGGGCCGGCCGGCGCCTGTACGCCACCGGCGATCTGGCCCGCTGGTCGCCCGACGGCGAACTGGAGTTCCTCGGCCGCCTCGACGACCAGCTCAAGATCCGGGGCAGCCGGATCGAACCGGGCGAGATCGAATCGGCGCTGCGGGACCACCCCGCCGTCGCCGACGCCGCGGTGGTGGCCGCGCGCCCCGACGGCCCGGACGCCGCCGACCGGGACGCCCTGCTGATCGGCTACCTCACCCGGACGCCCGGCCACGACGAGCCCGCCGCCCGGGACCTCAAGGACTTCCTGCGCCGCCGGCTCTCGGACGTGATGGTGCCGGCCGCGTTCGTCTGGCTCGACGCGTTCGCCCTGACCAGCGCGGGCAAACTGGACCGGCAGCGACTGCCCGCCTGGGAAGGCCCCGCGCGCGACGAGCGTCCCACCACCCCGCCCGCCGACTCCGTGGAGGAGGTGCTCACGGAGGTGTGGGCCGACGTCCTCGGCACACCCCGCGTCGGCGTGGACGAGGAGTTCCACGAACTCGGCGGCCACTCGCTGCTCGCCACCCGGGCCGTGGCCCAGATCAACGGGCTGCTCCGGCTCGACCTGCCGCTGCGGGACTTCGTCCGCTCCGCCACCGTCCGCGAACTCGCCCGCCGGGTCAGGGAGGTGGCAGCCCGCGGCGGTGTCGACGCCGACCGCGTCTGCGACACCGTCCTCGCCGTGCGCGACATGCCCGACGAAGAGGTCGCCCGTCTACTGCGCCACGAGGAGTAACCCACCATGCCGTACGCCCCCGCTTTCACCGGCCTGGTCGAGGTGTTGCGCGAGCGCGCCCGCACCACCCCGGAGGCGGACGCCCTCGCCTGGCTCGACTCGCACGGTGCCGTGCGCACCATCGGCTACCGGGAACTGGACGCACGGGCACGCGCCGGGGCCGTCCGGCTGACCGTCCTCGGGCTGCGGCCGGGGGACCGGGCCCTCGTGGTGCACCCGCCGGGCCTCGACTACGTGACCGGATTCCTCTCCTGCCTGTACGCGGGCGTGGCCGCGGTACCCGTACCGCTGCCGCGCGACCGCCGGGGGCTCGAACGCGTCTGGGCGATCGCCACCGACTCCGCGGCCGGCGTGGCCCTGACCGACGCGGCGAGCCTCGCCGAACTGCGCGCACGCCTGACGGAACTCGGCGTCGACCCGGACGCCGCGGCCGGACCCCGCTGGGAGAGCACCGACGGCATCGGCACCCGCGACGCGGACGCGTGGTCGCCCACCGCGCCCGGTCCGGAGGCCCTGGCCTTCCTGCAGTACACCTCCGGTTCCACGGCCGCCCCCAAGGGCGTGATGGTCAGCCACCGGAACCTGGTGCACAACTCCTCGCTCATCGCCGAGGCACTGGAGGTCGCACCGCAGACCAGGGGAGTGAGCTGGCTGCCGCCCTACCACGACATGGGGCTCATCGGAGGCATCCTCCAACCCCTCTACAGCGGCTTCCCCTGCCTGCTGATGTCGCCCATGACCTTCCTGCACCGGCCCTTCGCCTGGCTGGAGGCCATCAGCCGCTTCGGCGCCACCTCCAGCGCCGGACCCGACTTCGCCTACGCCGAGTGCGTGCGCCGGGTCACCGACGAGGAGATCGCCCGGCTCGACCTCAGCCGCTGGCGGCACGCGCTGGTGGGCGCCGACGTCGTCCGCCCGGAGACCCTGGACTCCTTCGCCGAACGGTTCGCCCCGGCCGGATTCGACCCCTCCGCGTTCCTGCCCTGCTACGGACTCGCCGAGGCCACCCTCTTCGTGACCGGCGTGAAAGCGGGCGACGCGCCCGTCGAGCGCCGGCTGGACCGGGCCGCACTGGCCCAGGGCACGGCCGTGGACGCCGACGCCGGCGCGGACGGACTGCGCAGCGCCAACTGCGGCTGGGGCCGGGGCGAGGACGAGATCGCCGTGGTCGACCCGACGGCCCGCACCGCCCTCGACGCCGGGCAGATCGGCGAGGTCTGGGTCTCGGGCCCCACCGTCGCGGCCGGCTACTGGCGCAACAAGGAGGCGACCGAGAGCGTCTTCCGCGCCCGCCTGGCCGACGATCCCGGCCGGACCTGGCTGCGCACCGGCGACCTCGGCTTCCACACCCACGGCGGCCTGCACATCACCGGCCGGCTCAAGGACCTCATCGTGGTCCGCGGCACCAACCACTACCCCCAGGACATCGAGGACACCGCCGCCCGGGCGCATCCCTCGCTCCGGCCCGGCCGCGCGGCCGCGTTCGCCACCGACGAAGGCCGCCGGGTCGTCCTCGTCCAGGAGGTCTCGCCCGGCCGGATGTCCCCCGAGGAGCGCACGGCACTCCTGGACGCCGTCCAGGAGGCCGTCGCCTCCGGACACGGGCTCGCCCTGCACCGGGTGCTGCTGGTCCGGCCCGGCGCGGTGCCGCGCACCTCCAGCGGCAAGGTCCGGCGCCGGGAGTGCGCCCGGATGTACCGGGACGGCGAGTTCAGGGTGCTGGCCTCCTCCGGCACCGAGGAGACCGCCCGGCAGCCGGAGACCGCCGGCCGGGCGGCTCGCGGGGGCCCCGAGGCGGCGATCGCCGCCCTGGCCGGCGCCGTCCTCGGCACCGACGCCCGGCTGGTCGACCCGACACGCACCCTGGTCGCCCAGGGCCTGGACTCCCTGACCGCGGTCCGGCTGCGCGCCCGTCTCCAGTCCGACCTGCGACTGGACGTACCCCTGCGGGACCTGCTCGGCACCGCCACGGTCGAGGACCTCGCCACCCGCCGCCCCGCCGACACCGACACCGCCCCGATTCCCCGGCTGGCGGGCACCGCGACGCCCCCGCTGTCGTACGGCCAGGAACGCCTGTGGCTGCTGGCCGGGATGGGCGCCGGCGCCGCGTACCACACCACCGGCCTGATCGAACTTCCCCCCGACACCGACCCGGAGGCCGCCGCCGCGGCACTGCGCCTGCTCCTGGACCGGCACGAGCCGCTGCGCACGGGCGTCCGGCAGAGCGCCGACGGCACGCTCGAGGCCGTCCTGCTGCCGGCCGGCGAGTGCACCGTCGACCTGCCGGTGCGCGAGGTCCAGGACCGGGAGGAACTGGAGAGCCACGTACGCCGCTGGTCCCGGGACCTCTTCGACCTGGCACGGCCGCCGTTGCTGCGCGCGGCCCTCTACCGCGTCGGCGGCACGGGGTGGCGGCTCGCGGTCTGCGCGCACCACATCGCCGTCGACGGCTGGTCGCTGGGGGTGCTCGCGCAGGAGTTCGCCGCGGCCTGCCGGGAGGCGGCGGCCGGCCGCGAACCGTCCCCCGCCCCGCTGCCGGTGCGCTACGGGGACTTCGCGGCCTGGCAGCGGACACAGGGGGGCGAACGCGAGCTGGAGTACTGGCGGCACGCCCTCGACGGCGCCGCCCCGCCGCAGCCGGCCGCGCCCGCGCCGCCCGCGAGGGCGGGAGCGAACCTGTTCGACGGGGCCCGGCTGCCCTTCGACCTCCCGCCCGGGCTGACCGCGGACTTGCGCCGGGCCGGCACGGACTGCGGCGGCACCCTGTTCATGGTGCTGCTCGCCGGTTTCACCACCGTGCTCGGCCGCTGGGCCGACACCGAGGACGTCCTGGTGGGCACCGTCACGGCCGGCCGGCAACGGCCCGAACTGCTCGACCTGGCCGGGTTCTTCGCCGACGTGCTGCCGCTGCGGGTGCCGCTCGGCGGCGACCCCGGCCTGCGCGAGCTGGTGCACCGCACCCGCTCGGTGTGCCTGGACGCCTACGCGCACCAGGACGTCACCTTCGAGCAGATCGTCCGGCACACCCGCCGGCCCGGCGAGACGGCACGCCTGCGCCCGCTCGTACGGCATCTGCTGGTCCTCCAGGACGAACAGGCACACACCGGCGGCGCGGGCCAGGTCACCGTCCTGCCCGCCGAAGGCGCCCGGTTCGACCTCGAACTGGAACTGGTGCCCCGGCCCGACGGGGGACTGTCGGGAACACTGAGCTACGACACCACGCTCTTCACCGCGGACTTCCTCGACGACCTGCTGAGGAACCTGCGCGGGCTGCTGGAACAGGCGGCCGGGGCACCCGAACGGCCGCTGTCCGCGCTGCTGCCGACCGAGGGGGACCGGGCCCGGCTGCACGACTTCAGCGGCACCGACAGCCGGCCGGTGACCTGGCCCGCCTTCCCCGCCTGGTTCGAGGCCCGGGTCGACGCCGCGCCGGGCGCGACCGCCGTCGTCGACCCCGACGGCGGTGCCACCAGCTACCGGGAACTGGACGTGTGGGCCAACCGCATCGCCCACCGGCTGCGCGAGGCGGGCGTCGGGCCGGAGGACCGGGTCGCGGTCCATCTGCCCCGGGGCGCCGCGCTGAGCGCCGCGGTGGTGGGCGTGCTGAAGGCCGGCGCCGTCTATCAGCCCCTCGATCCCAGCCAGCCGGCACAGCGGCTCGCCCTCCTGCTGGAGGACGGCGCTCCCGCCCTGGTCCTCACCACGGCCGAACTGGCCGCGCGGCTCCCGCTCGACCCGGACCGCGCCGTGCTGATCGACACGGACGACGACCTCGCCTGCGCCCCCGGGCACCGCCCCCGGGTCCCGATCGCCCCCGGCAACGCCGCCTACCTCCTCCACACGTCCGGATCGACCGGCCGCCCCAAGGGCGTGGTCAACACGCACGCCGGACTGGTGAACCGGCTGGACTGGGCCCGCACCTGGCACGGTCTGCGGCCGGGCGACCGGGTGCTGCACAAGACACCGATCGGATTCGACGTCTCCCTGTGGGAGCTGCTGCTGCCGCTCACGACCGGCGCGACCCTGGTCCACGCCGGTCAGGACGCCCACCACGATCCCGCCCTGCTGCACCGGCTCATCGACGAACAGGGCGTGACCACCTGTCACTTCGTGCCGTCGATGCTGCGGGCCTTCCTCGACGCCCCCGGCCCCGCGCACCCCACGCTCCGACAGGTCGTGTGCAGCGGCGAACGCCTCACCGCCGACCTGGCCGCCCGTTTCCACGAGCGTCACCCCGAAGCGGCCCTGCACAACCTGTACGGACCGACCGAGGCGGCCATCGACGTGACCGCGCACACCGTGTCCGCGCCCGCCGTGTCCGTCCCCATCGGCACCCCCGTCCCGGGCGTCGACCTCCATGTGCTGGACCGCCGGCTCAGGCCGCAACCGGTCGGCGCGGCCGGTGAACTCTTCATCGGCGGCGCCCAGGTCGCCCGCGGCTACCACGGGCGGCCCGGGCTGACGGCCCAGCGTTTCGTACCGCACCCCTTCGCGTCCGGCGAGCGCCTCTACGCCACCGGCGACCGGGCCCGCTGGCTGGCCGACGGCACCCTGGAATACCTCGGCCGCGCCGACGACCAGGTGAAGATCCGCGGTCAGCGGATCGAGCCCGCCGAGGTGGAGGCGGCCCTGCTCACCCACCCCGGGGTCGCCGCGGCGGCCGTGGTGGCCCGGCAGGGCCCGGACGGCCAGCCGTTCCTGGCCGGCTACGTCACCACGCACCCGGCCCAGGACGGCACCGGGTTCGGCGTGCGGGACCTGCGCGAATACCTGGCGCAGCGGCTGCCGGCCGCGCTGGTCCCCACCGCGTGGTGCCGGCTGGACGCCCTGCCCCTGACCACGAGCGGCAAGACCGACCGTGCGGCTCTCCCGCCGATCGCCGCCGCCGAGCACACCGGCGGCGAGTACCTCGCGCCGAGGGACCCCGTGGAGCGGATCCTCGGCGAGATCTTCACCGACGTCCTGAAAGTGCCCAGGGTGGGCGTCCACGACCGCTTCTTCGACCTCGGCGGTCACTCGCTGCTGGCGATCCAGGTGGTGAACCGGATCAACGAGCGCTTCGGCACGGCACTCGCCGTCGGGGAGCTGCTGCTGGCCGGGCAGACCGTGGCCGAACTGGGCGAGCTGGTCCGGCAGGGCCAGCTGGCGGCCGCCGAACCCGGCGACACCGAGGAGATCCTGGCCATGCTGGCCGACATGACGGAGGAGCAGGCAGTCGAATGGCTCGCCCGACTGGAAGACGACGTCCGCTGAACCCGGTGACTCCGTGCTGAGCCGCGCACGCCGACGGCCGGACACGACCACCGGCACGAGCGTGTGGCGGCTGCGCGAGTACCGCCTGCTGTGGTTCGGGGACGCCGTGTCGGCCCTCGGCTCACAGGTGACGCTCAACGCGCTGCCCCTCATCGCGCTGCTGACCCTGCACGGATCGGGCTCGGAGATCGGCTCCCTGCGCGTGCTGTACATGGCGCCCTTCCTGCTGCTCGCCCTGCCGGCCGGGCTCTGGCTGGAACGGGCCCGCCAGCGGCGGGTGATGCTGGCCATGGACCTCGGCCGGGCCGCGCTGGCCCTGACCGTCCCCGTGGCGGCCTGGCTGGACCTGCTCGGCCGGACCCAGCTGTACCTGGTGGCGGTGCTCGGTGGCGCGATGACCGTGGTGTCCGAACTGGCCCTGCCCGCCTACCTGTCGAGACTGGTCGGCCCCGACCGGCTGGCCGCCGGCAACAGCGGACTGGCCGTCAACCTCGCGACCAGCGGCACCGTCGGACCCGGGATGACCGGCTGGCTGATCGGCCGGCTCGGCCCGAGCACGACACTGCTCGTCGACGTGGCCTCCTACCTGGTGTCGGCCGTGACCCTCCTGCTCATGCGCGAACCGGTCCCGCCCGCCGCACTGCCACGGCAGCCCGGCGCCGGGGAGCGGACCCCCAGGGACTGGAGAGGGGAACTGCGCGAAGGCTTCGGCGCCGTGTGGCACAACCCGCCGGTCCGCGGGCTGGTGATCGCCTCGGCCATCGCCTCCTTCGGCGTCCAGTTCGTCTCCGTGGCCGGGGTCGTCCGGCTCGTCGCCGACCTGGACGTGTCCCCGGGCTGGTTCGGCACGGCGGCGGCGCTGGCCGGGGCCGGCGGAGTGCTGGGCACCGTCTGCGTCCCGGCCGCCGTGCGACGGCTCGGATACGGCCGCGTGCTGCTGTACGGCTCCGTCCTGGCCGCCCTGCCGTGCGCCCTGTTCCCGCTGTCGGGCGACCCGGAGACCGCCGTGGCACTGAACTGCGCCGGCTTCCTCCTGATCGGCGCGGGCGGCGGCGCCACCGGCACGGCCACCGTGACACTGCGGCATCTGCTGACCCCGTCCCGGGTGCACGCCCGGATGAACTCCGTCTTCCGGCTCGCCCAGTTCACCGCGATTCCGCTCGGATCGGCCGTCGCGGGACTCCTGGTCGACACGGCCGGGGCGCGCGGCACCCTGTGGGTGTGTCCCGTCGTCATGACGGCGGCGCTGATTCCCGTACTGACAAGGCCGCTGAGCAGGCTTTCCACGGTCGAACCGGTGGGCTAACCCACCTCCCTGAACAGCAGTAGTCCGGCAAACTCCCGACGTGATCCGCCGGGGCGGGTCTGTGATCGTGGGGGTGTCGTTGGCGGACCGTTCCGGCAGCAAGCCGCCGGAGGGCAGAGTGCGGATGGCGGATATGACCAGCACGGACACCTTTGTCGAGTACGAACTCAGCGCGTCCGAGGCCGACGAACTGCGCGAGCTGGCCGAGCGAGTGGGCACCTGGGGCGAGGACCCCGTCACGGCGGCCTTCTACGATCGAGCCCGCCCCGCGGTCGAGCGGATACCGGACGGACTGCGCGCCTTCCTGGAAGGATTCGCCGCCGAACAGGCCGCGGCCTGTCTGATCCACGGGCTGCCCGAGCCGGAGCCGCCCGTCCGGCCCACCCCCGCCCACTGGCAGGAGGCCGCGGCCGACCGCTCCACCGTCGGCCGGGAGACACTCCTGGCGCTCTGCGCGATGACCCTGGGCGAGCCGTACACCTGGGCCACCCTCCAGTCGGGCCGGCTGATCCAGGACATCCTGCCCATCGCCGGCGACGAGAAGCGGCAGAACGGACACAGCAGCGACACCCTGCTGGAGTTCCACACCGAGGACGGATTCCACGACAGCCGCTACGACTTCCTGCTGCTGATGGGCCTGCGCAACCACGACCGGATCCCCACGACGGTCGCCTCGATACGGGACGTCGACCTGGACGAGACCGACCGGGAACTGCTGCGCCGCCCCAACTTCCACATCCTCCCCGACGACGAGCACGTCCGTCAGATGGAGGCCCTCGGCGGCCCCGGGCACCCGGCACTGCACAAGATGCGCCGCATGCAGCGCCACCCGGAGCCGGTCGCCGTGCTCTTCGGCGACGAGAAGCACCCCTACCTGCGGCTCGACCGTCCCTTCATGCGCTCCGCCGACGGCGACCCGGCCGCGGAACGCGCGCTGGACCGGCTGGTCGACGCGCTCGCCGCGGCCCGCCGCGACATCGTCGTCGAGGCCGAGTCGGTCCTGGTGGTCAACAACCATCTCGCCGTCCACGGACGCATGCCGTTCACCGCGCGCTACGACGGCACCGACCGCTGGCTCAAGAAGCTCGGCGTCGGCCGCGAACTGCGCAGCACAGACGCCCGGCACGGAGCTCCGGCCGGACCCCGTGTCCTGTTCTGACGGGTCCTTGACCCGCAACCCCGAATGGATTGGCTGAGGAGGCGTCCTGTGCGGACGGTCATTGTGTCGGGCGCTTCGAGCGGCATCGGGCGGGCCACGGCCGAACGCTTCGCCCGCGGCGGCGACCAGGTGGTGAACCTGGACATCAACCCCCCGCCGGCCGACGGCGACCCCGGGATCGGATGGATCGAGACCGACGTGGCCGACTGGGCGTCGATCCGGCAGGCCGTGGCCCGGGTGCACGACGAACACGGCCGGCTGGACGTGGTCGTCGCCAACGCGGGCATCAGCCTGCGCCGCCCCGCGCTGGAGGTGAGCGAGGAGTCCGCGCGGCGCGTCCTGGAGGTCAACCTGCTCGGCGTGCTCGGCCTGTGGCAGAGCGCGGCCCGCTACATGGTGGCCAGGCGCACCGGTGTGCTGCTCGCCACCTCCTCGGTCAACGGCAGCCGCGGCTACCCCTTCTACGCCGACTACAACGCGAGCAAGGCCGGAGTCGCCGCGCTCTGCCGGACGTTCGCGCTGGAACTCAGCCCCCACGTACGGGTGGCGTGCGTGAGCCCGGGCGCCGTCCTGACGCCCATGCAGCGCGCCGAGTACACCGACGAGATGCTCGACGAGGTCAACCGGCGCATCCCGGCCGGACGGCACGCCGCACCCGAGGAGATCGCGGCGGCCTTCCACTACCTGGCGTCCGACGACGCCCGGTTCATGACGGGACAGGAACTGGTGATCGACGGCGGGGAGACGGCGGGGGCCACCACCGCGGTGTTCGGGCATGACGACGCTTGACGGGACGGCCGCCGAGGTGCGGGACCTGGCGCGGCGGCTCAGCCGGGAACCCGCCGCGGTCGACGGCGCCGTGCTGGCCAAGGTGGTGCACGTCGTCAGCGGCGGCCGGGCCCCGAGCGTCACCGACCTCCCCGACGGCTCCTGGCAGTCCCTGCTCACCTGGGCCGAGGCCGCCGGCCCCGGACTGGCCGGACGGCTCCGGGCGGAACTCGCCGAGTACCGTCCGGACGGCGGCACCGGCTACCTGGCCACCGCGCTGCGGCACCTGGCCCAGGACCCGGACGCCCCGCACCACGAGCGGAGTCTGCTCCCGGCGGACGAGCGGGAACACCTGCTCACCGGCCTCGCCGGGCCGGTGCGGGACCTGCCCGACCGCCGGGTCCACGAACTCTTCGAGGAACAGGCCGCGAAGACCCCGGACGCCGTGGCCGCCCGCTGCGGGGAGCGCACGTGGACCTACGGCGAACTCAACCGGCGGGCCAACCGGCTCGCCCATCTTCTGCTCTCCCGGCGGCCCGCCCCGGAGACGGTCGTGGCGGTGGTCACCGAACGCCATCTCGACTGGCTCGCCGCCGTCCTCGCCGTGTTCAAGGCCGGGTGTGCCTACCTGCCCGTAGAGCCCGGCTATCCCGCCGACCGGGTCGCCGGCATGGTGGCCCGCTCGGACTGCGCCCTGGTCCTCGCCGAACGCTCCTCCACCGGTGCGCTGAGCGGGCTCGCGGGGACCGACGTGGTCCTCCTGGACGACGTGGACCTCACGCCGTTCCCCGACACCGATCCCGCCCGGGAGATCGGCCCGGACCGGCTGGCGTACATCTTCTTCACCTCGGGCTCCACCGGCGAACCCAAGGGCGCCATGTGCGAGCACCTCGGCATGCTCAACCACATGCTCGCCAAGATCGAGGACCTGGAGATCGACGCCACGAGCGTGGTCGCCCAGACCGCCTCGCAGTGCTTCGACATCTCCGTCTGGCAGCTGCTGGCGGCCCTCCTGGTCGGCGGGCGCACGGTCATCGTGGAACAGGACGTGATCCTGGACATCGAGCGCATGGTGACCACGCTGGTGGAGGAGGAGGTGACGGTCTGGCAGGTCGTGCCGTCCTACCTGAACGTCATGCTGTCCCACGTCGAGCGCCGGTTCGTGCCCCTGCCCGCGCTCCGGTTCGTCAGCGCGACGGGCGAGGCGCTCCACCCCTCCCTGGTGAGCCGGTGGTTCGCCCGGTACCCGGGGATCCGGATGCTCAACGCGTACGGCCTCACGGAGACCTCGGACGACACCAACCACGAGATCCTCGACGCCCCGCCGGAGCACGGATCCGTCCCGCTCGGGCGGCCCGTGGCCAACGTCTTCGTGTACGTGGTGGACGAGCGGCTGCAACTGGTCCCGCTCGGCACGCCGGGGGAGATCGTGTTCTCCGGGATCTGCGTGGGACGAGGCTACGTCGGCGCCCCGGAGATCACCCGGCGCAGCTTCCTCGACGACCCCCACCGGCCCGGCCGGCGGCTCTACCGCTCCGGTGACTTCGGGCGCTGGGCGCCCGACGGCAGACTGCTGTTCCACGGCCGCCGGGACGCACAGGTCAAGGTCCGCGGGCGCCGCGTGGAGATCGGCGAGGTCGAGAGCAGACTGCTCAAGGCACCCGGCGTGCGGGACTGCGCGGTGCTGGCCAGGCCGGGACAGGACGGCGACGCACAGCTCGTGGCCTGGTACACCGGTACGCCCTCGACGCCCGTCCGGGCGATCAGGCAGGCCCTCGCCCGGTCGCTGCCCGAGCACATGGTGCCGACCCGGTTCCACTGGCTGGACGCGCTGCCGACGACCGGCAGCGACAAGATCGACCGCAAGGCCCTGAACCGTCTGCTCGACGCCGACCAGCGGCCCGGGAGCGCCCCCCGCCCCCCGCGCACCGCGACGGAGCGGCGGCTGACGCTGGCCTGGGCCGACGTACTCGGCGTCCCCGCCGACCAGGTGGACCCCGAGGACCACTTCTTCGAGCGGGGCGGCACCTCGCTGGCCGCGATCCGGCTCGTCGCCCGGCTGGACGGCGCCACCACGGTCGCCGAGGTGACCCGCCACCCGGTCCTGGCCGACCTCGCCGGCGCCCTCGACCGCCACGCCGGCCGGGCGGACCGCCCGGCCCGGCGGACGACCGAACTGTCCCCGCCGGGGGTGTGTCCGGACAAGGGCACCCTGGTCTGCTTCCCCTACGCGGGCGGCAACGCCGTCAACTACCGGGCCATGGCCGAGGCGCTGGCACCCGCCGGCATCCGGGTGTACGGCGTGGAACTGGCGGGCGGGGCCGGGGAGTTCCGCAGCGTCGAGGAGCTGGTCCGGGACGTCGTACCCGATCTGGCCGAACGGGGGCCGCTGGCCCTGTGGGGGCACTCGCTGGGCACGGCCTTCGCGATCGAGGCCGCCCGGCAGCTGCACGCCCGGGGCGGCCAGGTGCGGCACGTCTTCCTCGCCGCCCAGCTCCTCGGCACGGCGGGGGAGCGGGCGCGGACCGCCGCGTGGGCCGACGGCCTGGACGAGACGCGGGCGGCCGACGCGCTGCTCGCCGAGTTCGGCGGCGCGCACGAGGCACCGATCGACACGGAGACGGCCCGTCGTGCCGCCGCCGCGTACCGGCACGACGTCGCGACCGCCAGCCGTTACCTCGCCGGCGTGCTCGCGGACCCGGCCGGATTCCCCCTGCCCGTCGGCGCGAGCGTCGTGGTCGCCGCGGACGACCCGGGCACCGAGGGCTGGCGTACGGCGCACGGCGACTGGGCCCGCCTGGTCTCCCCGGTCGAGCCGTGCGAACTGCCCGGCGGCGGCCATCACTTCCTGCACACCCGAGCGGCCGACTCGGCCGCGATCGTGATCCGAAACGGAGGCTTCGGTGACTGATTCCGCCGTCAGCGCCCACCCCACGACGGCCGCCGAGCGCGCCTCGGCGGTGACCGACCGGCTGCGGGCCCACTGGGCCGGCCGCGAGGTGGTCCTGCTCGTCAACCGGGACGACGGCGCCACCCGCGCACTCGCCGGCGAGCTGCGGGCCTGCGGCGCGGTCGTCGCCGCCGTGGTGGCCGGGGACCGCTGCGCCCCCGGCGACTTCGGCGCCCGTCAGGTGTGGAACTGCGCCGACCACGGCATCACCCTGCCGCGGTCCCGGTTCGACGCATGGCTGCGGGAGCCTCCGGCGGAACTGGCCGACTGGCTGGACCGCCTCGACCCCGGGCGCACCTGGACGGCCCTGGGCACCACCTACACCGACACCGGCGAGTTCTGCGGCCGGCCGGTGCACGGGTGGTGGCGCCGGGACTGGGCGCACTGGGAGGACAAGACCGAGGTCGACGCCCTGTGGGAGCGGGCGGGCACCCCGGCCCCGCCGTACGAGGTGCTGGCCGTCGACAGCCCCGGCCTGCCCGACGCCGTGGCCAGGCTGGACCGGGGCAGGGGAGTCGTGCTCGCGGCCGACGCCACCCGGGGCGCCCTGGGCAGCTCCAAGGGCCTGCGGTGGGTGCGGCGTCCGGAGGAACTCGGGGCCGCGCTGGACGACTTCCGGGGTTCCACGGACCGGCTGCGGGTCGCCACGTTCATGCCCGGCGTGCCGTTCTCCGTCCTGGGGATGGTGCTGGACTCCGGCGTCGCCGCCTTCGAACCCTTCGAGATCATCACGCTGCGCGACCCGGTCGACGCCCGACTGGTCTACGGCGGCACCTCCACCTGGTGGCGGGCGGACCAGCGGGTGCGCGAACGGATCCGGCACCACACGAGGCTGGTCGGCGAGCGGCTGGCGGCCGAGGCCGACTACCGCGGCATGTTCAGCATCGACGGCCTCGCCACCGCCGACGACTTCGCGGTCACCGAACTCAACCCGCGGCACGTCTCCGGGCTCACCCTGTGGGCGGGCTGGCCCGAGTTCCCCGCCCGGCTGTTCAACCGGGCGGTGCAGGAACGGCTGACGGGCTTCGTCGACGTCGACTGGCGCGACATCGAGGAGTCCTTCAGCGACGCCATCCGGCGAAGCCCCGCCTACATGGTCAAGCTCCCCGTGGCGGAGGGCCTGGTGACGACCCCGGTCACGGGCACCGTGCGGGTGCCGGGCGGTCCGCAGGGCGGCCCGGAGTCGGACGAACGCACCCTGCGCTACGCACTGGAGCCGGGAGCGCTGCGCGTCCTGGACGTCGACCGGCCCCGGCAGGACGGCGCGATCGCGCCGCTCGCCGCCGAGGCGGCCAACCGGCTCTGCTCGGCCGGTCTCGTCTCCTTCCTGGACGACGAGCGCGCTCACTGACCGAGCAGCGCCTTCCTGTCCACCTTTCCGTTGGGCGTCAGCGGCAGCTCCTCGCGGACGACGTACTCCGCCGGCACCATGTAGTCGGGCAGTGCCCCGGCCAGGTACCCGCGCAGCTCACGGGAGCTGACGCGGGATCCGGGCTCGGGCACCACGTACGCGGCCAGATACCGGTCACCCGGGATCTCGTCGCGCAGCAGGACGACCGCCCGGTGGACCTCGGGCCGCGCGGCGAGCGCCGCCTCGATCTCCCCCAGCTCCACCCGGTACCCCCACAGCTTCACCTGGTGGTCGGCACGCCCGACGAACTCCAGCAGGCCGTCGGGACGGCGCCGGCCGATGTCACCGGTGCGGTACATCCGGCTGCCGGGCGGCCCCCAGGGGTCGGGGACGAACCGGGCGGCGGTCAGGGCGGCCCGGCCGAGATAGCCCCGGGCGAGCTGCGGGCCGGCGATGTGGAGCTCTCCCTCCCCGCCGACGGGAACCGGACGCAGCCGCTCGTCCAGCAGATGGATGCGCATGCCCGGATGCGGGGTGCCCAGGGGCACCGGGCCGGGGCCGAGCGGCTCGGCCGGGGCGATGCGGTACTCGGCACAGTTGACGGTCGCCTCGGTGGGTCCGTAGACGTTGTGGACCGCGACGTCCGGATGGCGCTCGCGCCAGCGGGCCAGTGCCGCCCCGGTGAGCACCTCGCCGCCGAGGACCAGCTCCGTCGAGGGGGAGTACTCGGGGGCCGCCGCGTTCAGCAGCGGCAGATGGCTGGGCGTCCCCTTGAGGAAGGTGCACGGCGCGTCGCGCAGATGCGGCGACGGGGTGCGCTCGCGCGCCGACAGCGACGCGACATGGATGCGCCCGCCGAGGACCAGCGGCGTGAAGAACGTGGTGACCGTGCCGTCGAAGGCGCTCGAGGTGTGCCACACGGCGACCTCGGCCGCCCCGCGGTAGGTCCGCGCGGCGCGTTCCACGTACGCGGCCAGCGCCGCGTGTTCCACCATCACGCCCTTGGGTTCCCCCGTCGAACCGGAGGTGTGGACGACATAGGCGAGCTGGTGCGGATCGGGCCGTGCCCCGGGGTCGGTGTCCGGCAGGGCGTGCAGCCGCCGGGTGACCTCGGGGTCGTCCAGGACGACGCGGGGCGGCAACGGCCCCTCCACGGGCAGCGGGGTGTGCGAGTGGCCGACCAGCAGATCGGCGCGCGCGTCGCGCAGGAGCCGGGCGAGGCGCGGCCCCGGGTGGCCGGGGTCGAGCGGCAGGTAGGCGGCGCCCGACTTGAGCACCGCCAGCACGGCCACCAGCATGCTCCACGAGCGGGGCAGCGCCAGCGCGACGATCCGTTCGGCACGGGCGCCGCGCTCCGCGAGCAGGGCGGCGAGCCGGTTGGCACGGCTGTTGAGTTCGCCGTAGCTCAGTACGGTCTCGCCGTCGACGACGGCCGTGGCGTCCGGGGCGAGGCGGACCCGCGACTCGAACCGCTGGACGACCAGGGACCCGTGGGCTCTGCGAGGTGTCATCTCCGTCATCTCCGGGTCAGCCCGCCAGGGTGCCGTGTCCCACCCGCGCCGCGACGGCCGCGCGCGAGGACACCTCGAACTTGCTGAAGATCCTGCTCAGGTGGGTCTCCACCGTCTTGTGGCTGAGCCCCAGCTCACGGGCGATCTGCCGGTTGGTCCGCCCCCGGCTCACCAGCACGGCGACCTCACGCTCGCGCGGCGTCAGCTCCTCCAGCGCCGGGGTCTGCGGCGGCGTGGAGGAGGCGTCCGGTCCCGCGCCCTCGGCCCGCAGCGCGGCGATGCGACGGGTCATACGGCGCGCCCCCATGAGCGTCGCGAGGTCGTCGGCCCGGGTCAGCGGTTCCGCGGCGGCGCCGGCGCCCTGCCGCAGCCGTTCCCGGGCGATGAGCGTGTACGCCTGCGCGACGGTGGGCAGATGGTCCGCCTCCTCCGCCGCGGCCAGGGCGTCGGTCGCGTGCCGCAGCCGCTCCTCCCCCGTGGGGGCGCACTCGGCCAGCGCCGTCTGGGCGATCGCCGTCCGGCCGGTGATGCCGAGCCACCTGGCCGCCCGGCCGGCCTGCTTCGCCCAGCCCAGGGCCGTCTGCCGGTCGTCCGTGGCCAGGGCGGCCCGGGTCAGCGCCGCGTAGGCAGGCGGGTGGTACGGGGCCGCGAGCAGGGGCAGCCGTCCGCCGCCGCACTGCTCGACGAAGCCGGCCGCGGCACCCTCGGCCGCGAGATCACCCACGCCTTCGCCCTCGCCCTCGCCCTCGCGCTCGGCGAGCCGGGTCTCCAGCACGGCCAGCCGGGCGGTGAGCAGGACCGCGTTGTCGGCGGGCAAGGCGCGCAGTGCCTCGTCGAGTTCGTCGACATGGGACACGGTGTCCGCGGTGGACGACTCCAGGCGGCACAGCAGGGCCAACGCCGAGGCCGCCGTCTCCAGGGCCCCGCTCTTGCGGGCCAGCCAGAGCGCGCGTTCCACGTGCACGGCTGCCTCCGCGTAGCGTCCGTGCCGCAGGCACAGCTCCGCCAGTCCGGACCGCGCCGCCGCGGCCAGCTCCCACTGCCAGCGGTCCACCAGACTCAGGCACCGGGACAGATGGCGTACCGCCGAGTCGTCCTCCTCCAGGAGGAGTTCGCACCAGCCGAGGACCAGCAGGGTGGACGGACGCCGTGCCGCCTCGTCGGGGGTCAGGGTGTCGACCAGCCGCGCGCAGGCGGTCGCGGCCTCACCGCCGCCCGCGATGTCGCCGCCGCTCAGCCGTGCCATGGCCTGGACCGCCAGCGCGTGCATGTGCAGCACCAGATCGGGACCGGCGGCCGTCGCGTGCACGGCGCTGTCGGCCCACACCTGCCCGATGCCCGGCCAGCCGCCCGGGGCGGCCACGGCCGCGCGCTGCACCTGGAGCCGGGCCGCCAACGCGGGATCGATCCCCACCACTTCGTCCAGCGCACCGTTCAGCACCTCGACGGCGCCGGTGCGGTGTCCGCGCAGCCGGGCCATGCGTGCCCGGACCATCGCCAGCTTGGTGCGACGGACGGGATCCTCGTCGTCGACGGTCATCGCGTCACCGATGCGCAGCGCGCGGGCGCACTCGGCGTGCCGCCCGGCGTTGAGGCAGGCCCGGGCGAGAGCGAGCTGGACCGCGAAGGGGTCGCCGCCCGACTGCCGGGCCGCGTGTCGGTACCAGGCGATGGCGATTTCAGGGGTGTGTTTGTCGACCTCGTGCGAAACCTCGGTCATCAGCGCCGCCAGCTCGTTCGCGCGGGTCATGACCGCGGATTTTGTCCGATCCGCGAAAGGGTCGGGCGCGGAGGGATCGGTGGCGGGCTGTGATGGTTCGTGGCCGTCGAGCACGCCGAAAGTACGGCGAGACTTGATCGTCATGCGATTTCCCCGTTGTTCGAGGGGGAGATTGCGTCATCGGTCCCGCCGCGATGCAAAGCCCCCGTCCGAATGCCGCCCGCCATCGTGTGGCGCATCCGCGGCACAGTGTGTGCTTGGTGCCCGAAAATTTCAGCGAATTATGGGCGGTGTCGGTTCTGGCTTTTCCCGCGGCCGTGGTCAGTGGCCTCTGGGTCGCTTCCGGGTCAGCGTGGAAAGAAGAATGGAGCCGGAAACAATGCCTGCCAAGAGTTCTGCGTCCGAGACGCGCAGAAGCCTCCTGATTCTCGTCAGCATGGACGATCTCCCCCGTTGTGTGCATGACGCGACGTCAGCACGCCATTGGCCCATGCTAGGTGTCGTCTGACTGAACTCGCAAGCATGGTGCAGGAAATGATGAGTCCGGTTGTGGCTCTGGGGTGTTTTTCCGGATTGGTCGCGAGTGTTACGTGATAAGGGAGCACACCGGAACTAATCGAAGTCAACGGTGCTCGTGCGTTCGGTATCCTTTCGGCAAGGTTTCTCTGAGTGATGAGTGCGCCGCCCCGGAGCGGCAATTCGTCCGCATCGCACACGACCGCGGCCGTGCACCGTCCGACACCGACAGCGCGGGCGGCACCGGCCGAACCAGGGGGAGACGCACATGTCCGAGCAGATCTGGACCACGGTCCTGCGGCCCACACGGCACACGCCACGAGGGAGGGTCGTCACCGTTCCGCACTCCGGCGCCGGACCCAACGCGCTCCTCCCGCTGCTGCTGCGGCTGCCGCCCGACATCGAGGTCGTCGGCATCACCCTGCCGGGACGCGAACGGAGGTACGGCGAGAGCTTCGACCGGCTCCCGGAGGACCCGGAGGCCGTGGTGGACGCCGTGCGCGGTGAACTGGAGGCCGCGCCCCGGCTCCCCACCGTCCTGTTCGGTCACAGCATGGGCGCCGCCTTCGCGGCCACGCTGGCGGTGCGCGCGCCGGCGCTGTGCCAGGGACTGGTGCTGAGCAGTCTCGCCCGGTCCGGTTCGCCCTCCGAACCGCCTGAGCGTCCGACCGAGGCGGACGTGCTCGACGTGGTCCGGATGGGCGGCGGCACACCGGAGGAGTTCCTCCTCGAAGCCGGCCTGCGGGCGCACCTGCTGAGGCTCCTGGTGTGCGATCTGACCCTCGGGCGCAGGCTCGCCGCGCTGAGTGCCGGCCGCCCGTTGCCCGTGCCCCCGGTCGTGCTGGGCGGCCGGGACGACAAACTGGTCGCGCCCGAGGACCTCGCCGACTGGACCGGAACCGGTTCCGGCGCGGCACGCACGCGGCTGTTTCCCGGCGGCCACTTCTATCTCCTGGACCAGGCCAATCTCGACGCCGTCGCGGCGGAGTTGACGACTGCCCTGCCGAGCTGACCCACCGGAACCCGGCGGCCGGACCCGGCGCGGCACCGGCTCCTCGGCCGGCCCGCGAGGAACGCCGCCGCCCGCCCCCGTCCGCGTCGTCGGGGAGGACCCGGACCCGTTCGCACCGGCCCGGAGCGGCGAGGAACGCGCGGCGGGGGAGGCGGGGCGGGACCGCGACGAGACGGTGGCGCTCGCGGAGCGGACGGGGCGGCATAGGGTGTCAGCGGATGCCGCTACTGGCCGGCGGGAGGCGATGTGGTCGACGAGAGTGCGCCGGGCCCGCTCCTGGAAGGGCTGCTGCCCGCGGCCGTCGCCGTGGCCGAGCTGTTCGGCCCCGCCGCCGGGGTCGAGCTGTTCCCGCAGGAGGCCGAGGCCGTCGCCGGTGCGGGGGAGGAGCGGCGGCGGGAGTTCGGCTCGGTCCGGCTGTGCGCGCGCCGGGCGCTGGCGCAGCTCGGCGTGGCACCGCGACCCCTCGTGCCCCGGGGAAGCGGCCCGGGGTGGGCCCGCCGGGCACCGCGCTGGCCCGAAGGCATCGTCGGCAGCATGACCCACTGCGCGGGCTACCACGCCGCCGCCGTCGCGCCCGCGGCGTCCTTCGCGGCCCTCGGCGTGGACGCGGAGCCCGACGAACCCGTCTCCGAGGACGTACGCGAGCTGATCACGGTGCCCGAGGAGCGGCCCGTGCTGCAGCGGCTCGGCACCGCCCACCCCGGCGTGCACTGGGACCGGCTGCTGTTCAGCGCGAAGGAGAGCGTCTACAAGGCGTGGTTCCCGCTGACCGGACGCTGGCTGGACTTCGACCAGTGCGCGATCACGCCCGACCCGGAGCGCGGCACGTTCACCGCGGTCCTGAAGGCGCCCGGGCCGGTGGTGGGCGGGGTGCGTCTGGACCGCTTCGACGGGCGGTGGCGGGTCGGGCGCGGGCTGCTGGTGACCGCCGTGGTGATCCCCGCGCCTACCAGTGGGCGGGTCGGCTGAGCGCGGGAGACAGCGCGGTGGCCGCGTCGCCCTTGGCCGCGTTCAGCTGCGCCTGGGTGAGGAACAGGGCACCGGTGAGGTCGGCGCCGCGCAGGTCGGCGTCGCGCAGGTCGGCCCCGATCAGGTCGGCGTCGCGCAGGTCGGCCCCGCTGAGATCGGCCGCGACGAGGAGGGCGCCGCGCAGGCTCGCCCCCCTGAGGCCGGCGCCGGACAGCTTGGCGCCGATCAGATCGGCTCCCCGGTGGTTCTTCTTGCGGCCCGGCACCCGGGCCCGGACCAGCTCGCTGGCCCGCAGCAGCAGGACGTTGACCTCGCCGCGCAGCGCGTTCACGTCCAGCGCGACGACCGACTCGGCGTCGCCGCGGGTCAGCCCCTCGACATGGGCCAGCGCTCGCCGCAGCTCCTTGTGGACGGGGCGGGCCGGTGCGAGGTCGAGGGCCTCGGTGACGTACCAGAGCAGCTCGTGCAGCTGCCGCATGACGGGGAAGACCTCGAACATGGAGCGCGCCGTCTCGGGCGCCTGTCGCCAGTCGGTGCCGCCGAAGGTGACCTGGGACACCTTCTGTCCGGCGCCGAAGCAGTCGAACACGGTGCAACCGGAGTAGCCCTTGTCGCGCAACTGCGCGTGGATGCCGCAGCGGAAGTCCGACCGGAGGTTCGAGCACGGTTTGCCGGCGGGCTTGTCGACGGCGAAGTCGGCAGAGCGGGCGAAGGGCAGGGCCACACAGCACAGGCCGAAGCAGTCGCCGCAGTCGGCCTGGAGGTCCCCCCGGTCCGGGGAGGCCCCGCGGCTCCGGGGCGCCTCGCGGTCGTGGACTGCCCCGCGGTCCCGGGCCTCCCGGTCCGGCCCGGCCTGCCGGTCGTTCCCGGCCTGCCGCGCGGAGCGGTCCTGGCCGGCGGTGCCGCGCTCCCGGTCCTGTTCCGCGGTCCGCGCACGCTCGCGCTCGCCCGACCGGGACGGGCGCCCCCGCCCGCCGCCGGCGGAAGACCGCCGGCGTCCCCCGGCGGAGGAGGGCTGCTTGCGACCCCCGGAGGAAGAGGGGGATCCGTGCTGTGGCGACACCTGTGTGCTCCTGTTGGGCGGCGAGCACCGCATACCGCGGCGCTCCGAGAACGGCCCCCCATTGTCGCAGGCGGCACAGGATGCCCCACCGAGCGGCTGCCGGAGCCGTGCCGGGCCGGGGTCCGGACGGGAGCCCGCGCCGGGTCGCGGCGCTCGCGCGGTGCTCGTCCCGGCGCGGGACCGAGGCGGGCTGTCACCGACCGCGTCCGCTCCCGTACAGTCCGTGCTGTCGACGCCCCCCAACGGCCAAGTCCCGCCCGCTGACCAGGAGAAGAAGCATGGACACCGAGACCGGCACCGGCTCCGCCGCGGACGTTCCCGAATCGAGTCGGCCGGTCCCCGAGGCCGAGCCCGGGCTCGTTCGACGCTGGCGGGCGGAGGGAGGCGAACTGGTCGAACTGCTGTCCCAGGTGCACGAGCGGTACGGCGGCATCGCCGCGTTCCGCCTCGGTCCGGCCCCCACCGTCCTCGTCACCGATCCGCAGGCGGTCCAGCACGTCCTCGCCCGGCAGCCGGAGCTGTACGTCAAACGCTCCCACCGCGCCCGTCTGCTGATCGGTGACGGTGTCCTCGCCGCCACCGGCGCTGCCTGGAAGCGGCAGCGCCGACTGTTGCAGAGCCAGTTCACGGGCACGGGGATGCGGAGCTACGAACGGCGGATCACCGAGGCCGCCCGGACCGCGGCCGACCGCTGGGCCGGATACGCCCGCACCGGTGAGACCTTCGACGTCGGCCAGGAGGTGCGCCGCTTCGCACTGGACACCATCTGGCGCACCCTCACCGGGCACCCCCTCGACGACGGGACCGAGCGCGAACTGGCCGCCGTGGCAGCGGTGGCGGCAGTCCTCCCGACGCTGCCCGCCGACGCCGTCGCCGCCCAGGACGCCGTCGCCGCCGACCTCGCCCGGATCGACGCGGTCGCCCGGCACGCCATCGACGCCGCGCGCAGCGGCACGGCCGGCCCCGCGGGCCCCGGGCTGCTGAGCATCCTGACCGACGCGGCCGCCGAACGCCCCGAGTACACCGACCGGTTGATCCGCGACGAGCTGGTCACGCTGCTCGTCGCCGGGCACGAGACCACCGCCACCACGCTGACCTGGCTCTACCTGCTGCTCGACCGCTACCCCGCCGCGCGCGAGGAGGCACTGGCCGCGGGCGCCGCAGGCTCCGCCGAACGGCGCCGGGCCGTCCAGGCCCTGGTCCACGAGACGCTCCGGCTCTACCCGTCCGCGTGGATCCTGCCCCGCCACGCCACCCGGGACGACACCTTGGCCGGCTACGCCGTCGAGGCGGGCACCGACATCCTGGTCTGCCCCTACCTCACCCACCGCGATCCCCGACTGTGGCCGGACCCCGAGCACTTCGACCCCCGGCGCTTCGGCACACCGGACGGCCGGCCCACCGACCCGGGCGCCTACTTCCCCTTCGGCATGGGCCCCCGCGCCTGCCTCGGACTGCAGTTCGCCCTCCGTGAATCGACCGTGCTCCTCGAACACCTGCTGCCGGTCCACGTCCCCGTCTTCTCCGCCGCACCCGCGAAGGCGGTGTACGGCATCACCGTCCGCCCCGACGGCCCGGCCCCCGCGACCCTGAGGGCGCCCCTCGCCTGAAGCGGGGCGCGCCGCGGGTGCGGACGGCTGTGAGCCCGTCCGGGTTCTCCTCCGTACGTCTCTTTCCGTGTACACCGAGAGGTGGATCAAGACTGCCCTGAAGGGGGATTCGCCGGCGTCCCGGACACGAAATCGTCGCTCCGTACGCATAGTTGACGGAAAGGAACGGCACATCGTGCGGATAGGACGCATGGCGCCCTTGCTCGCGGTGGGGGTCACGGCAACGCTGGTCCCCGCCCTCGCCCCGGCGCAGGCATCCGCGGCAGAACCGCTGAAGAGATTCGAGACGCAGAAGCCCGCGTGGCACCGATGCGACGCGTCGCAGCCGGCGGCGTTCCAGTGCGCCACGATCACGGTCCCGCTCGACTACAGCCGCCCCGGCGCCAAGACGATCAAGCTGGCCGTCTCCCGTGTGAAGACCGGCGTCCCGGGCAAGCGGCACGGCGCCCTCCTCTTCAACCCCGGTGGTCCGGGCGGCGAGGGCCTGGACATGCCGGTCATGATGAAGGACATGCTGCCCAAGAAGGTCCGCGAGAGTTACGACCTCATCGGGTTCGACCCGCGCGGCGTGGGGCGCAGCACCCCGGTCACCTGCGGTCTCACGGGCACCGAGCAGAACATGGAACACCCCTACAAGGCCGAGACGTTCAGCCGGGACGTCAAGTGGGCCCGGACCGTCGCCGACAAGTGCCGTGCCAGGAACGGCGACCGGCTCCCGTACATCACCACGCGCAACACCGCCCGCGACATGGACGTCATCCGCGCCGTGCTGGGCGAGAAGAAGATCTCCTACCTGGGGTACTCCTACGGCACGTACCTGGGCGCCGTCTACGCGCAGATGTACCCCGGGCGGACCGACCGCTTCGTGCTGGACAGCGCGGTCGACCCCGCACGGGCCTGGCGCGGCATGATCCAGGTGTGGGCGGAGGGCACGGAGCCGGCGTTCACCCGCTGGACGAAGTGGACCGCGCGGCACCACCGCACCTACCGGCTCGGCGACACGCCGGCCAAGGTGAAGAAGACGTTCTGGGACCTGGTGGCCCGCGCCGACCGTACGCCCATCGACAACGGTGGCCAGAAGTTCACCGGCGACGACATCCGGGCCGGCCTGCGCCCCGCGTTCTTCACTCCCCGGTACGCGGCCGAGGCGGTCGTGGACCTCAAGAAGGCCGCCGGCGGACATGCGACCCCCCGTCGTTCCCCGGCGCCCGAGGCGCAGCCGGGACCGGGCCGGTCCCGGGCATGGGCCGCGCAGGCGCGGGCCGACAACGAGTCCGCTGCCTTCTGGACCGTCGTCTGCGGTGACACCGCGGCGTGGCCGCGCGACCCGGAGCAGTACCGGCGTGACGCCATCCGCGACAAGGCCGCGTACCCGCTCTACGGCGACTTCGGCTCCACCATCACGCCCTGCGCGTTCTGGGACAAGCCGGCCGAGCCCGTCACCGCGGTGGACAACAAGGTCGGCCTGCTCACCGTCCAGAACCAGTGGGACTCCCAGACGCCCCTGGTCAGCGGCCTCGGCATGCACCGCGCTCTGAAGGGGTCGCGCATGGTGTACGTCCAGGGCGGCGAGGGCCACGGCGTCTACTCCGGGGACCCGCAGGCCTGCGCCGACCGCACCGTCAACGACTACCTGAGCAACGGGAAGCTCCCGGCACGGGACGTCACCTGCAAGCCGTCCGGTGACCGGAACCCGGGCGTGGCCCGCCCCCTCGTCCCGGCGCGGCCCACACCGGGAGCGCCCCGCTTCTGACGCGCCTTCCCGACCCGGTGACGCCCGTCCGGTCGTGCGACGCACCGCCCGGACGGGCCCGACGCGAGACACCCGCCGCCCACGGCCGGATCCCGGCCCGGGACAGCGGGTGTCTCCCGGTCATCCTTGTGTCCGCGCGACATCCGCTTCCGGCGCGGTGGGCCCGGTCGCCGCGCGCTCACGGGCGACCGGGACGTCGCGGGCGCCGGCCTGCGCGGGAAGGGTGAGGAAGAGGGTCAGCGCGGCGCTCGCCAGATAGAGACCGGCGAAGATCCACATCACGCCTTCGACGCCGAGCGGTCCGAGGAAGAGGGCGACCACGGCCGGACCGACGAACGTGCTGGCTCCCGCGCCGAGATTGAGCGCCGACATCGCCTGGCCCTTGTGTTCCGGTGCCAGGGAGGGCATGAGCGCGGACAGCGGCACATAGCCGGCGAGCGTGGCACCGAAGAGGCTCACCAGCACCATCGCCACGGCGAAGTCGTCGCCGGCGGCCGCCGTGCCGTAGTAGAGCAGCAGCGTGGTGACCGCGCAGCCCACCCCGCCGAACCAGGCGACCGTGCGCTGCCAGCCGAGGCGGTCGCCGACGAGACCGAAGAGCAGGTTGAAGAAGATGTTGGCGGCGAACATCGCCGACAGCAGCCGCAGCCACTCGGTCAGCGAGAAGCCCAGCGTGTCCGTGAAGAAGACGGGCAGGAAGACCAGGAAGCCGAACTGCGCCGCGGTGTTGACGGTGCGGACCACCGCGCCGACGCCGATGCGCGGGTTGCGCCAGACGATGGAGAGCGAACCGAAGAGCGTGGCCAGCGGGCGCTCACCGGCGGGCGCGAGCCGCCGTCTGCCCGTCGGCTCGCGCACCAGGAGCAGTGCGACCAGGCCGCCCGCGACGACCAGGACCAGCGCGAGCCACAGCGTGCGGTAGGTGCCCACCCACGGCACGGTGAAGCTGGCGACGAGCGAGCCGAGCGTGGGCAGCCCGCCGGTGAAGGCGAACCAGAACCAGCCCACGGCGGAGCCGAGCCGGTACCGAGGTGTCACCGCCGTCACCCAGACCAGGAAGCCGTACGCGAAGAGCGGATAGCCGAAGCCGCGCAGGCCGTAGCTGATCACCAGCAGCCCGTAGTGGTGCGTCGGGACGGCGAGGCCGAGGAAGGCCACCTGGAGCGTGGTCCAGACGGCGAGGCCCAGCATCATCACGCGGCGCGGGCCCCACAGGTCGGAGAGCGCTCCGGAGAACCAGGCAGAGACGCTCGCCGTGACGCCGTACACGGTGAACAGCAGGGCCACACGCTCCTTGGAGATGCCCTCGTGCAGCAGATAGGGCGAGAGGAATCCCGATTCGACGCCGTCACCGATCATGAAGATCAGGACGCCGAGAAAACCCCACGAAAGGGCCTTCGGAATGCCTGCGCGATCCAGGAATCCGCGTGCCCCGGTTTCGTCGGGTGCGGAATGAGGATTCAGGGGGACGGTCACGGCGGCCACCTTCTTGGGGAAATGGGGAGAGCGGAGTGCCGTACGGCGTGGCACCGATGAAAAGTCCGCTCCCGGGCGGGGTCAATCCGTCGTGGAAAAGACCTCGCGAGCCGTGTGACGCGTGGCGTTAAGTCGTCGCTCCCTCGCCGCGCGACGGTCCCCGGGCCGGGGGCGTCGCCCCAGATCAGGGCGCCGAACGGGCCCTGGCTAACGGGGCGCGGCGAGTGAGGACCGTGTGATGTTCACGTGGCGCCGTGCGGCCGGGTCGCGCCGGGCGCGCCGGTGACGGTGCGGACGTGGACGCCGTTGTCGCGCAGCCGCCGTATCTCGGCCGCCGGGGCCGCGTCGTCGACGAGCACCAGGTCGAAGTCGGTGAGCGGAGCGAGCGCGTACAGGCCCTGGTTGGCGAACTTGGTGTGGTCGATGACCAGTACCCGACGTGCGGCGGCCGCCATCATCGCCTGCTTGACCTGCACCGTCTCGGGTGACATGTGATAGCAGCGGCCGCCGGTCACCGCCGTGGTCGACATGAACAGCACGTCCGCCCGGAACGCCTCCACGCTCCGCGCCGTGTGCGCGCCCAGGAAGGCGTCGTAGGCCGGGAAGTAGGTGCCGCCCAGCGCGACCAGGGCCACGCCGGGTTCGCGGGCCAGCGCCGAGATGGCCGGCAGCGAATTGCTGATGGCCGTGACGGGCGTGTGGTCCGGCAGGTGCCGGACCAGGTTCAGGCAGGTCGTGGAGTCGTCGATCATGACCACCTGGCCGGGCGCGAGTTCCTCGGCGGCGGCACGCGCCAGCAGCTGCTTCGTCTGCACCATCGTCGTCAGACGTTCGCTGGTGCTGCCGTGGAACTGTGTCGAGGGCAGACAGCTCGCCCCGCCGCGCACCTTGCGCAGCCACCCCTGCGCCTGGAGGGCGTCCAGGTCGCGGTGGACGGTCATGACGCTCACACCGAACTCGGTCGCGAGGTCGGCGGTCCGGACGAAGCCCTTGCCCGTGACGAGTCCGCGCAGCCGGTTCCGGCGCTCCTCCTGGGCGTCCGTCCGGGCATCCACACCGGCCATGGCAGCCGCTCCTTCCGGGCTCCGCGCGGTTCCCCGCCGCGACGGACGGGAACGGATGAGAAGAGCCTCATGAGAACCCCACATGAACGTAACACGGCGGCGGCGGGCCACGGACCGGTCGCCGGCCGCCCGAGCGGCGCACGCGCGGGGTGGCGCGCCCGGCCCGGCGGGGATTTCACACGACGCGCGGGCCGGACCGCGGGACGATTCGCGCGACCGATTGACGGACTCACGGAAACGCGTTTCCCTGATTTCCGCGAGCCGCCCGGAAGCCGGGCCGCTCGATTAGAGAGTCCCGGTCCGTGGGTGCGGCCTTTGTTGAAGGGGCAGGTAGAGCAGTCATGTCGGTTCTCACCATCGATGTCGGAACCTCGGTCATCAAATCCGTCGTGTTCGACGACCAGGGCCAGGAGCTGGCGGTCTCCCGTATCGGCACCGAGGTGCTGCGTCCCCGACCCGGCTGGGCGGAGCAGGACATGGACGCGGTGTGGAACGGGGTCGTCTTCACCGTCCGCAGCGCCCTGTCCCGGCTCGGCCCCGCCCAGGACCCGGTGTGGCTGGTGAGCTTCACGGCACAGGGCGACGGCTGCTGGCTCGTGGACGGCGACGGCCGCCCCACCGGCCCGGCCGTCCTGTGGTCCGACGGACGCGCCGGCGACCTGCTCACCCGCTGGCAGGACGACGGCGTCCTGGAGCAGGCGTTCCGCCGCAACGGCTCACTCACCTGCAGCGGCATGCCGAACGCGGTGCTCAGCTGGCTCGCCGGGCACGACCCGGAGCGGCTGCGGCGCTCCCGTACCGCGCTGACGGCGGCCGGCTGGCTGTTCCTGAAGTTCACCGGGGTCAGCGCCGTCGACGAGTCCGACGCCTCCGCGCCCTTCCTCGACCACACCACCGGCGCCTACGACCCGGAGATCCTCGACCTCTTCGCCCTGCGGTGGGCCGAGCCGCTGCTGCCGCGGATCCTCGGCGAGCACGAGCGCATCGCCGAGATCACCCACCACACCGCCGCCGAACTCGGCCTGCCCGCCGGGCTGCCCGTCGTCATGGCCCCCTACGACATCGCCGCCACCGCCCGCGGCGCCGGAGCCGTCGACCCCGGCCAGGCGTGCGCCATCCTCGGCACCACCCTGTGCACCGAGATCGTCATGCGCGAGCCGGACACCGGGGGAGAACCGTGCGGCATCAACATCGCCTACCGCGGCCGCGAACGCATCCTGCGCGCCTTCCCCACCCTCTCCGGCACCGAGGTCCTCGACTGGGCCTGCCGCACCCTGTCCGTGGAGGACCCCGCCCACCTCGGCAGGCTCGCCTTCGGCGTCGAGCCGGGCGCGGGCGGACTCGCCTTCCTGCCGTACCTCTCGCCCGCCGGTGAGCGCGCCCCGTTCCTCGATCCGCACGCCCGCGGCGCCTTCTGGGGCCTGTCCCTCGACCACACGCCCGCCCATGTCGCCCGCGCCGTCTTCGAGGGGCTGTCCCTCGTCGTCCGCGACTGCCTGGCCGCGTCCGGGACCGACGTCCACGAACTGCGCCTGTGCGGCGGCGGATCCGCCAGCGACGCCTGGTGCGGGCTCATCGCGGACGTCACGGGCGTGCCGACGGCCCGCGGCGCCGACACGGAGCTGGGCGCCAAGGGCGCGTTCCTGACCGGTCTCGTCCTCACCGGGGCGGAGAGCAGCATGCGCGAGGCCGCCGCCAAGTACGTCCGCATGCGCGCGGCCTGGCAACCGGACGCCGAGCGCGCCGCGTTCTACGACGGGCTCTACGACGCGTACCTCACCTGGCGCGACACCGCCCGCTCCCTCGGCTGGGCACCCGCGCCCGCCCTCTCGTCGACCGCCGCCGTACCGACCGCCGCCTCCCCGGCCCGTACCCCGGAGGCTCCGCATGTCTGACGCCCTGTCACCCGACGCCGTCCACCTCGGGCTCGATCTCGGCACCCAGAGCGCCCGCGCGGTCGCCGTGGACGGCGCCGGACGGCTGCTGGGCGCCGCCTCCCGTCCGCTGACCGGCAGCCGCGACGGCGTACGCCACGAGCAGGACCCCGAGCAGTGGTGGTCCGCCCTCGCCGCCGCCTGCCGGGAGGCCCTGACCGGGATCGACCCCCGCCGGGTGCGGGGCCTGGCCGTGGACGCCACCTCCGGGACCCTGCTCCTGGCCGACGCCGCGGGCATCCCCCTGACCCCGGGGCTGATGTACGACGACCGCCGGGCCGACGCCTGGGCCGACCGCGTCAACACGCGCGGCGCACCGGTGTGGGAGAAGCTCGGCTACCGGACCATGCAGCCGTCCTGGGCGCTGCCCAAACTGCTCTGGCTGCTCGACGACCTGAACCGGCCCGGCGGCCCCGGCCTTCCCCAGGGCACCCGCCTGCTGCACCAGGCCGATCTGATCACCTGGCGGCTGGCCGGGCACCAGGTCGCGAGCGACGCCAGCCACGCCCTGAAGACCGGCTACGACCTGATCGCCGAGCGGTGGCCCGGATCCGAACTGGACGCCCTCGGCGTCCCGAGCGAGCTGCTGCCCGACGTCGTACGGCCCGGCACGGTCCTCGGCACCGTGTGCGCCGCCGCCGCCGAGGCCACCGGCATCCCCGCCGGCACCCTCATCACCGCGGGCATGACCGACGGCTGCGCGGCGCAGATCGGCGCCGGAGCGCTCACTCCCGGCGCCTGGAACTCCGTGCTGGGCACCACCCTGGTGTTCAAGGGGGCGAGCCCCCGCCTGGTCCGTGACCCCGGCGGCGTCGTCTACTGCCACCGCGGCCCCGGCGGCACCTGGCTGCCGGGCGGCGCCTCCAGCAGCGGAGCCGGCGTCCTCACCCACCGCTTTCCCGGCGCGCGCCCCGCCGATCTCGACGCGCTGACCGAGCGGGCCGCCGCGACCGGCTCCACCGCCGTCGTCTACCCGCTCGTGGGCGAGGGCGGCGAACGCTTCCCGTTCCGGGCCCCCGAGGCCGAGTCCTTCGTCCTCGGCGAACCCTCGGGCGACGCGGAGGAGTTCCACGCCTGTCTGCTCGGTGTGGCGTTGCTCGAACGACTCTGCCTCGACTACCTCGACCACCTCGGCGCCCCCGTCGACGGCCCGCTCACGTTCACCGGCGGCGGGTCCCGCAACCGCTACTGGTCGCAGCTGCGCGCCGATGTGCTCGGCCGCGCCGCCCGGCTGCCGGAGCAGGCCGAGAGCGCCCTCGGCATGGCGGTGCTCGCCGCCACCGCCTCGGGTGCCACGCTGGAGGAGGCCGCGGGCGCCATGGTGCGTCTGCGCGAGGACGTCCGCCCCGACCCCGCCCGCACGGCCCGCCTGCTCCCCGTCTATCTCGATTTCGTCGACGCGCTCGTCCGCCGCGGCTGGCTGGCACCGGCCGTGGCCGGCCACGCGCGTGGAAAGGCCGGACAGTGACCGACTTCGTCCTCGTACGCCACGGGGAGACCGTCTGGCATGCGGAGAACCGTTACGCGGGCCGCACCGACGTACCGCTCACCGAGCTGGGCCGCCGACAGGCCGCCGAGCTGGCTGCCTGGGCCGCCGGGCAACAGCTGGACGCCGTGCTCTGCTCCCCGCTGTCCCGGGCCCGGCTGACCGCCGAGCCCGCGGCGGCCGCGCTCGGCCTCACGCCCTGGGTCGACGAACGCCTGTACGAGGTGGACTTCGGTCGCGGCGACGGTCTCACCCGTGCCGAGATGGCCGAGGCGTTCCCCGAGGAGCTGGCCGCCTTCCTCACCGATCCCGTCGCGCACCATCTGCCCGGCGGAGAGCATCCCGCCGCGGCGGCGGACCGCGCCGTCCACTGCCTGGAGGAGGCCGCACGCAAGCTCCCCGACGGGCGCGTCCTCGTCGTGGCCCACTCCACCCTGCTGCGCCTGGTGCTGTGCGAGCTCCTCGGCATTCCCCTCGCGCGCTACCGCCAGGTCTTCCCCGCCCTCCACAACGGCGCGCTGACCGAACTGCGGCTGCGCGACGGCCAGGCGTCCCTGCTCCGCCTCAACGCACCCGCCAGCTGATCCTTCGCCACCTGGGAGAACCACCGTGCCCACCACCGTCCTCGCCGCCGGCGACCACTTCGTCCTGCCCGGACTGCTCGAACAGGAACTGCGCGCGGCCGTGCCCGACGGCACCGAGCTGGACGTCCGGCAGCTCCGACTCCCCTGGCCGCACACGCCGTTCGGCAAGGTCGCCGAGGTCGACGAGGCGTCCGGAACCGAGGAGGAGATGATCGAGGCACTGCGCGGCGCGCGGATCTGCGTCACTCAGATGGCCCCGCTCACCGAACGGGTGCTGGCCGCCTGCCCCGACCTGGAGCTGTTCTGCGTCAGCCGGGGCGGACCGGTCAACGCCGACCTGGAGGCGGCCACCCGCCACGGCGTCGCCGTCTGCTACGCCCCGGGGCGCAACGCCGTGGCCACGGCCGAGCACACGCTGGCCCTCATCCTCGCCGCCGCGCGCGGGATCGGCGACGTCCACACCGACCTCAGGCAGGGGACGTGGCGCGGCGACTACTACGACTACACGCGCTGCGGCGTCGAGATCGACGGCTCGGTCGTGGGCCTGGTCGGCTTCGGCGCCATCGGCTCGCGCGTCGCCCGCGTCCTGACCGCCATGGGGGCCACCGTCCTCGTCCACGACCCGTACGTGCGGCCGGAGGCGGTGCGGGGCGTCGCGCAACTGGTTCCCCTGGACGCGCTGCTGAGCCGTTCCAGGATCGTCTCCCTGCACGCGCGGGTGACGGACGAGACCCGCGGCATGATCGGGCAGGCCCAGATCCGGACCATGCCACGGGGGTCCGTGCTCGTGAACTGCGCCCGGGGCGCCCTGGTCGACTACGACGCGGTGTGCGACGCGCTCGACTCGGGACATCTGGCAGCCGCCGGATTCGACGTGTTCCCCGTCGAGCCGGTACCGGCCGGCTCACGCCTGCTGTCCACTCCGAACGTGATCCTCACCCCTCATATCGCGGGCGCCAGCCGGGAGGTCGCCCACAAGGCCGCCCGGATCGTCGCCGCCGAGGCCGGCCGCTTCCTCCGCGGCGAGCCGCTGGCCCACTGCGCCAACCCGGAGGTCGCCGGCGGCTGAACGAGCGCCCGGCGCAGGTCCGTACGGGTCCGTGAGCCGGTCCGGCGGGCCGGCAACGGCGTGGACGGGAGGGCCGGACACCACGCGTGGTGTCCGGCCCTCCCGTCGGCCGATGCCGGTGCGGGGTCAGTGCCCGGCCGACTCCTCGGGGCGCGCGTGGCGCGGCAGGAGGAACGCCAGCAGGAACGTCAGGGCGAGCATGCCGTCGACGATCCACAGCACCGTCTGCATGACCGAGCCGAAGCCGCTGCGGAAGGCGGACGAGGCGGTCTCCTGCAGAGCGGCGGGTATCCGGGCGCCGGCCTGGGGCGAGGTCACGGCGGACCGGGTGTCCTTCTCCAGGCGCGTGCAGGAGGCAGGGGTGGCGGCGGGGTCCTTGGCCACGGCGCGGTCAGAGGCGCAGGCGCGCAGGTCCGCGACGACGCGGTCCTGGGCGGCGGGCGCGACGTGCGCGGCGGCCAGCTGCCGCCGCAGGCCGTCCGCGTGCTGGTCGACGGCGGTGGCGATGCCGCCGCCCAGCAGACCGAAGAACACGGTGCCGAGCACGGCCACGCCGAAGGCGCCGCCGAGCTGCTGTATCGCGGTCATCGTGCCGGACGCCGAGCCCGTCTCGTGCTGCTCGACACTGGCGAGCACGATGTCGAAGAACGGCGCCATGAGCAGGCCCATCCCGATGCCGGAGACGAGCAGGGACGGCACGAACTGCCAGGGGCCGACGGTGTTGCCCACCACGTCGAGGGTCAGCCACACGCCGAACACACCGGCCGCCATGACCAGCGTGCCCGCCTGGAGTACCGCCCGGCCGAAGCGGGCGACGCCCTGGGCGATCCCGAAGCCGACGACCATGCCGCCCGACCAGGGCACCAGCACCAGTCCCGCCTTGAGCGGCGAGTAGCCGAGGCCGATCTGGGCGTAGAGGGTGAAGACCAGCATGAAGCCCTGCATGGCGGAGAAGAAGACCAGCCCCAGGGTCATGCCGCCGCTGAACCCGCGCTTGCGGAAGAGGCTCGGGACGACCAGCGGGTCCCGGCCGGCCTTGCCGACCCGCGACTCGTACACGGCGAAGACCGCGAAGACGACCAGGGAGGCGGCCATCATCGCGAACGTCCACAGGGGCCAGTCGTACTCACGCCCCTGCACGAGCGGGAAGATGATGAGCAGCGCGGCCAGCGAGACCAGGAGCATGCCGGGGATGTCGAGGCGGGGCTTGGCGCCGGACGCGTTCCTCGGCAGGTAGCGCAGGGCACCGAGGATGGCCGCGGCGCCCAGGGGCAGGTTGATCAGGAAGATCATCCGCCAGCCGGTGCCGAAGTAGTCGGCGTCCACGAGCCAGCCGGCCAGGATCGGTCCGCACACCGCGGACAGCCCCATGACCGGACCGAACATGCCGAACGCCTTCTGGGACTCCTTCGGCGGGAACATCTCCTTGATCATGCCGAGGCCCTGCGGCAGCATCACCGCGCCGAACAGTCCCTGCACGACGCGTGCGGCGATCAGCATCTCGGGCGACACGGCTATCGCGCACAGCAGCGAACCCAGGGTGAAGCCCGCGGCCCCCACCAGGAACATCCGGCGGCGCCCGTGGATGTCCCCGAGCCGTCCTCCGGTGACGAGCCCGATGGCCATCGAGAGGGTGTACGCGGCGGCGAGCCACTGGAGGGTGGAGGCGCCGCCGCCGAGGTCGGCCCGCATGGCGGGGCCGGCGATGGTCGTGACGACGGCGTCGAGGAGATCCATCACCTCGGCCGCGAGAATCACGAACAGAGCAGCCCAGCGCCACCGGTAGGGCGCTGGTGAGTCGGTGGGCGTCTCGGCGGACGCGACACCGGTGGTGGACATCGGAACTCCTCGTGGCAGCAGAAGCAGAAGCAGAAGCAGAAGCAGAAGCGATAGCAGAAGCGATAGCAGAAGCCGCGCCGGGGGTGGCGATCGTGAGGGCGCGCTGGACGAACCGTCCGGAGAACGGTGTTCACCATAACAGAACGCTGCTCACCATCAGAACGCTGTTCACCAAGATATAGCGCAAGTGTGAGACTGGCACAAGATATATCGCGTCTTCGGTGAACGCGCGTCTTCGGTGAACGCGCTGCTCTCTGCGGGAGAACACTGTTCTCCCGCCACCTAGACTGGGTTCATGACCGACGCGGCCGCCGACACCCCCACGCCCCCTCCGACCTCCCCCTGGGAGCGCGAGCGCCCCGCTCGCGCCCGCGTCGCCCCCGCTCGCGCCCCCCTGTCCCGTGAGCGGATCGTCGAGGCCGCCTTCACCGTGCTGGACCGCCAGGGCCTCGACGGACTGTCGATGCGGCAGGTGGCGGCCGAGCTGGGGGTCACCGTCTCGGCCCTGTACGCGCACGTCAGCTCCAAGGACGATCTCCTGGAGCTGATGTACACCCGGCTCTTCGCCGGCTTCGGGATGCCCGCGCCGGACCCGGAGCGGTGGCAGGAGCAGCTGCGGGACTTCGCCCGCTCGGCACGGCAACGCCTCCTGTCCCACCGGGACATGGCCAGGATCTCCATGGCCCACGTCCCCTTCACCGCCGAACTGCTGCCGCACGTGGAGGCGCTGCTCGCCGTCTTCCGCACCGCCGGACTGCCCGACCGTATCGCGGCGGAGGCCGGCGACCTCATCTCCACCTACATCGACGGGTTCGTCCTGGAGGAGGGGATGTGGCAGGACCGGGCCGCCCAGCTCGGCGGTGACGATTCCTCCCTGGCCCGCCCCGACTGGCGTGAGATGGCCGGCGACATGCGGAACTACTTCGCGTCCCTGCCCGCGAAGGACTTCCCGCATCTGCGCGCTCTGGCCGGGCTGATGGTGACGGACTCCTCCGACGAGCGCTTCGACATCGGCCTGGAGATCATCCTGCGTGGTCTGGCGAGCTACCTGCCGCAGCCGGCCGCGGACGGCGGCCCGGCCGTCTCTCGGGCTGCGGACAGTCCTCGTACTCCGGACGCCTCCCGTACTCCGGACGCCCCCTGACCCTCGACGCTCCCGCCCGGGTGTCCGGCTCTGTCCCGGAGCCGGCGGTCGGCGGACGCACGCCCGCTACCGTTCGGTGCTCCCCGGCTCGCTGAGCCGGCGGACGGCCTCCACGACCGCCGCGCGGTGCTGGGCCAGCCGCTCCGGCGACCAGGGCTGCCCGCCCTCGTCCGCCCAGAACCACGCCTGGGCCGCGGCCAGGATCATGGTCAGGAGATCATCGGGTGCCATGCTCCGGGCCAGTTCGCCACGCTGCTGCGCGTCGGCCACCGTGGCGGTCTTGTGCCGGTAGGCCTCCGGCTCGGGCCCGGTGGCGGCGGGGCGTTCCAGCAGCTTCCACAGGCGCAGACGCATGAGGTCCGGCCGGGCCACGAGATGGTCGAAGATCGCGCCGGCGTATCCGGGCAGGTCGTCGACGTCGAACGGCACGGACTCGGCACCCGCCGTCATCGCCCGCCGCAGCACCTCGTCGAACAACTGCTCCTTGTTGCCGAAGTAGGCGTAGATCAGCCGCTTGTTCGCCCCCGCGTTCTCGGCGATCCGGTCCACGCGGGCGCCGGCGATCCCGTAAGCGGCGAATTCGCTGAAGGCGGCGTCGAGCAGCCGGGCCTTGGTGGCGCTGGAGTCCCGTGGCATGTACGCCACCCTAGCAAGTAACTATCTAGTTATTGACACTCGCGCCCCCGGGGTCTACGGTCGTGTATCTATCCAGTTAGTTACAGGTTGGGAGAACTCTCATGGAACTTCGCGCACTGGGCGGCCAGGGGCTGACCGTCGGCGTCCAGGGGCTCGGCTGCATGGGCATGAGCGCCTTCTACGGCGCCACGGACGAGGCCGAGTCGCTGGCCACCATCGACCGGGCGCTGGAGCTGGGTGTCACCCTGCTGGACACCGCCGAGAGCTACGGGCCGTTCGTGAACGAGCGGCTGGTCGGCAAGGCGCTGGCCGGCCGCCGGGAGGCCGCCGTCCTCGCCACGAAGACCGGTGTGGAGATCACCGACGACGGCAGGGCGCTCGGCCTCAACGGTCGCCCGGAGTACGTCCGCCATGCCCTCGAACGCTCACTGCAGCACCTGGGCACCGACCACGTCGACCTGTACTACCTCCACCGTATCGACCCGAAGGTGCCGGTCGAGGAGACCGTGGGTGCCCTGGCCGAGCTGGTCGCCGCGGGCAAGGTCCGCCACATCGGCGTGTCCGAGGCCTCCGCGCGGACCATCCGCCGGGCCCACGCCGTGCACCCGCTGACCGCCGTCCAGACCGAGTACTCGCTCTTCGAGCGCGGCATCGAGCACAACGGAGTGCTCGACACCCTGCGCGAGCTGGGCATCGGTCTGGTCGCCTACTCCCCGCTGGGGCGCGGCTTCCTGTCCGGCGCCATCACCGGGCCCGACGACTTCGCCGAGGACGACTGGCGGCGGACCGACCCGCGCTTCCAGGGCGAGAACTTCGACCGCAATCTCGACGTCGTCCGCGAGGTCCGGCGTATCGCCTCCGCCAAGAACGTCACGCCCTCGCAGCTGGCGCTCGCCTGGGTCCAGCACCAGGGCGCGATCGCCATCCCCGGCACCAAGCGCCGCCGCTACCTGGAGGAGAACGCCGCCGCGACCGAGGTGACCCTCACGGCGGACGACCTCGCCGCGATCGAGGCGGTCGCCCCGCACGGTGTCGTCACCGGCGACCGCTACGCACCCGAGTTCATGGGGACGCTCAACGGCTGAGAACCGCCGCCTCCCGCGAGGACGACGACCGCGCACCGCCCGCCGGCGGTGCTCAAGCCGCTCGACGGTGTCGTCGAGTCCGTCCGCGGCGACACCGCCGCGCTCGGTGTGATCACCGGGCGGCTTTCCCGGGGACGGCCGAACGAATCCGCCTTCGCCGGCGTCGGTCTTCCGTGAAGACCTACACAGGGAAATGTCGTGTCGTGTCGGCCGCCGTCGCGGCCCTGATCGGCCTGACGGCATGTTCGTCATCCGAAGGGGACGGGGCGAGGACCGTCACGAGGGACGAGGCGATCACGCGGCCGGTCACGGTGAGCGGTGACGGCCGCACCCTCGCCGTCATGGCCGAGTCGGGCGGGTGCGACGAGACGCCTCGCCTCCGGGTGGTGTCCGAGACGCCCCGGGGGGTGACCCTGACCGTGCGGGTCGTCACCCGGACCGGACGGGACGTCGTCTGCCCGGCCGCCGCCCGGTTCGGCCCGGCCTGCGCCACCCTGCGCACGGCCCTCGGCTCGAGGCCGGTGACCGATGAGCGGACCGGCCGCCGGCTGGCGGTCCGCGCGGAGGAAGACGCCGGGAAGGCCGAGGCACCGCACTGCCCGGCGGAGCAGTGACGGCGGCGGCGCGGGGCGCGTCGGGAGCCCCTTGGGGTATGCAGCTGGTGCCGCGCACCGGGCCGGGTGCCGGCTCGCGCACAGCGAGAGCCGGGCCTCGCCGGCGATCAGACCGGAGCCTCGTCGGTCGACGGAGGCACGACGCGCGGACGGAGGACCATGAGCGCGTCTTCCGGGGCCGCCACCCTGGCGAAGGGGAACCGGTCGAGCTGGCGACAGAGGGCGACGTCATCGGGATGGACTCCTTGACGCACACCCTCCGCCACACGAAGCCGGCGCACAGCACCAGCGACGCCTCCTTGACGGCGAGGGCGCCGACCGTGCCCGTCGTGGTCTTCTGCACAACGGTCCGTCCGCCTGGGTCGACGGAGCGCAGCAGGCCCGGCGAGTTGACGGTGTCGAACCCGGGCGGCGGCCGGCCCGGGTTCTCGCGGTGACCCCTGTGCCGGGTCCGTCAGCCGGCGGGATCGAGGACGACCGGCAGCTCCGCCAGGCCGCGGAAGGCCGGGAAGGGAACCTCCAGCCAGTGCGGTGCGCCGGCGGGGTCGGCCAGGGCCATCCCGGGGAACCGGTCGAACAGGCGGGTGAGAGCCAGCTGCGTCTCCAGCCGGGCCAGCGGGGCCCCCAGACAGTAGTGGCTGCCGTGCCCGAACCCCAGGTGGGCGTCCTGCGCGTTGCCCGCCCGCCGCACGTCCAGCTCGTCCGGGGCGTCGAACTTCTGCGGGTCCCGGTTGGCGGAGCTGATCGCGATCTGGACCAGCGCGCCCTTCGGGATCAGGGTCCCGCCGTACTCCACGTCCTCGGTCGCGTAGCGGAACGTCGCCGTCTCCACGGAGCCGTCGTAGCGCACCAGTTCCTCGACCGCCGCGCGGATCAGGTCCGGGTTCTCCCGCACGGCGCGCAGCTGCGCGGGACGGGACAGCAGATGGTGGACGGCGTTGCCGATGAGGTAGGCCGTCGTCTTGTGCCCCGCGAACATCAGCAGGAACGCCGTGGACACCAGCTCGTTCTCGGTGAGCGCGTCGTCGTTGTCCCGGACCGAGGTGAGCGCGCTGAGCAGATCGTCCCCCGGACGTCGCCGCTTGGCGGTGATGAGATCCGTGAAGTACGCGTGCAGATCCTCCTCCGCCTGCTGCTGGGCCCGCTTGGCCTCCTCGCCGAAGCCGGTCTGCGCCACCGTCGTGGACAGGTGCTGCATCCGCGAGCGGTCCTCCGGCGGCACGCCGAGCAGATCGCAGATCACGATGATCGGCAGCGGGAACGCGAACGCGGGCAGCAGATCGACACGCTCCCGCGCGGGGCACGCGTCGAGCAGGTCCTGGACGATCTCCTCGATCCGCGGTCGCAGCGCCTGCACCCGCTTCGGGGTGAACGCGGAGTTGACCAGCCTGCGCAGCCGGGTGTGCTTGGGCGCGTCGGAGTTGAGCATGTTGTCGTCCAGCGCGACGGAGGAGTCACCGAAGATCCTCCGGTACGCGTCCATCGCCCCGTACATGTCCTTGCTCAGCCGCGGATCCGACAGCGCGGCCCGCGCGTCCTCGTACCGGGTGATCAGGTAGGTCTCGTTGCCGTGCGGCGGTCTCATGGGGCAGACCGGCGCCTCCGTGCGGAGGCGGGCGTAGACGGCGTGCGGATCCCGGCGGAACTCGGGGGTGCATCGCTCGGCCGCGGTGACGGCGTCTTGCGTGGTGGTCACGGACGACTCCTGAGGTCGAAGACGGCCTGGGCGTTGCCGCCGAGGATGCGCTGCTGGGCCGCCTTGTCGATCGGCAGCTTCTCGATCATGCGGATGAAGTCCTCCAGCGGCGCGGCGATCGGCGGGGAGTCCGTGCCGAACAACATCCGCTCGGGCCCCAGCACCTCCGCGTTCAGGCTCAGGTGTGCCGCGCTGAACGGGCTGGTGTCGACGTACATGCGCTGGAGCGCCGCCGCCGGTCGCGCCGATCAGTCGCAGACCCGGGTACTTGTCCAGCCACCCCGCGAACGCGATCATCGCCATGCCCACGGTGACGTCACCGAACCTGCCGATCTGCTCGACGAAGCCGGTCGCGTCGACCCGTTCCGTGCCGACCGGTTCGGCCGGGGCGTGCACCAGAACGGGCACCCCGGCCTCCGCGGCCAGCGCGAAGAAGGAGTCGGCGCGCGGCGAGCCGAGCAGCTCCCCGTGGACGCTGGACGTGGTGATCAGGCCGACGAAGGCGGGGTCCGCCAGGGTTTCCCGCACCCCTTCGAGGTGATCGTCGTCCCCGAACGGGTTGGCGTACACATAACCGCGCAACTGGTCCGGGAACGTGCGGATCAGGCCTGACATCCAGTCGTGGAAGCCGCGCAGCCGGTCGCGGGGCTGGGCGTAGTTGTCGACGCCCGGCACCCGCGCCATCGCGCCGGCCCCGACGGGGCTGCCGATGATGGTGAGGTCGATCCCCGCCTCGGCGCGAGCGGCGAGCATGCCGTCCACGTCGGTCAGGCTCGGGGGCATGGGGAAGCGTTCGGCCGCTTCCGGTGGGGACAGATGCCCGTGAATGTCGATGATCACGTGTCGGTTCCCGATTTCGGTATGAGTGCGCGGGTGACCGCGGCACAGTCCTGGTCGCCCAGTCCTTGCTCGGTGGCGCGGACGTGGGTCTCCGCCGCGGCGGTCGCCAGCGGCAGACTCAGGCCGACTGCTGCTGCCTGCTTGGAAGCGAGCATGAGGTCTTTCGCCATCAGCCGCAGCCGGAAGTCCGGCTCCTCGAAGCGGCCCGAGGCCAGACGCCGGGACTTGAACGCCATGACGGGCGAGGCGAAACCGCTGCCCGCGATGGTCTTGAGGACCAGCTGCCGGTCGAGTCCGCAGGCGGTCGCCAGCTCGGTGGCCTCGGCCAGGGCCTGCACCTCTATGCCCATCAGCAGGTTGAGGAGCAGTTTCATCCGCATGCCGGACCCGAGTGCGCCCAGATGGACGACCTCCTTGCCCAGCGTCTCCAGCAGCGGGCGCACGCTCTGGAACGCCTGCTCCTCGCCGCCGACGAACAGCCGCAGCTCTCCGTCACGGGCGTGGTCCCGGTTGCCGAGCATGCCGACGTCGAGGACCGAGGGGGAGTCCCCGGCGATCTGCACGACCTCTTCGGGGCCCACGGTGCTGGCGCAGATCAGGACGCCGGGGTAGGGGCCCGCCGACAGCACGCCGTCCGGTCCGTGCAGCACGGCGGCGAGGGCCTCGCCGTCGGCCACGACGCAGAGGGCGACGCTCGTGCCCGCTACGGCGTCGGCGGGATGGGCGGCGGTGTAGGCGCCCGCCTTCGCGAGCGGCGCGGTCCGGTCCGCGGTACGGTTCCAGACCCGCACCTGCACGCCCTGGTCGAGAAGGCGACCGGCCAGGCCGGCGCCCATCGTGCCGAGGCCGAGTACGGCGACGGGGCCGTTGGGGGGGCGCGTCACGAGGACACCCCCTTGGTCTCCTTGACCACGCGGAACCGCAGCGACTGCCGCTGGTCGACGAACTGGCGCAGCGGCGCCACCAGCTCCTGGTGCTCCTCGCTCTGCTGCCAGGCGAAGAAGTCCTCGGCCGACCGCCATTCGCTGGTGATCACCCACTGACGGGAGTCGTCGGCGGGTTCCCCGAGCCGCTCGATGATGTGGCCGGGGGTGCTGGAGACGGACTTCCGGAGCTGTTCGTACAGATCCAGGAACCCCTGCTCGCCGCCCTCGACGACGCGGACCGCGAACACGACGCCCAGCCGGTCGGCCGGTCGTCCGTTGTGGTTGGTGCCCATGTCTCCTCCTGAGTGAGATCCGGTGGGACACGACTCCAAGGACTCATGTCCCTCGTACGGCTGCAACTCCGAATGGGGGACGGGCCAGTGGGGACAAGGGCCGCACGCTCCGTCATTAGTCATTTCGGGTGAGTCGCGGACCGTTCCCGACTACCTCGCGACCTGATCTGGACGGCCGCACCCGAACGGGCTCCCACGCGCAGCGGGGAGGGCGGCGCCGACCGCCCGCTGACGTTCGGCCCGCCGGGAACCGGCGAGGTGGTCACGGTCGACCCGGACACCCCCGGGACCACTCGGGAGACCTGCCGGCTGCCGCCCTCGAGGACCCCGCGTCCGTGGGGCTGGGCCCGGTGCCGCTCGGCCTCGCCTTCGGAGTGTTGCCCGCCGCCGACGGCGAAAGTCCCCCGCCGCGGCCGTCCCGCCCGGTACCCCGTGACGGCGTGCCGGTTCCCGACTGTCACAAACCCGAAGGCTGCCTTGTCCTGGAGAGGTGCGCGTCGGCGCACCGGGCCCGGCGGATGGCGCGGGTGCCCGTCGGGCAACGCATCAGTTGACGGAGACAGTGATGAAGATCGTGGTGATCGGCGGTACGGGGCTCATCGGCTCGCAGGTGGTCGAGCTGGTGCGCGCGCACGGGCACGAGGCCGTGCCCGCCTCTCCCTCCAAGGGGGTCGATGCCCTCACCGGCGAGGGCCTGGCCGAGGCGCTCAGGGGTGCGGACGTGGTCGTGGACGTGTCGAACTCCCCGTCCTTCGAGACCGAGGCGGCGCTGGACTTCTTCACCCGCTCGGCGCAGCACCTGTTCGCCGCCGAGAGGGAGGCGGGCGTACGCCACCATGTCGCCCTCTCCATCGTCGGCGTCGACCAGGTGCCCGACTACGGCTACTACCGGGCCAAGGTCGCCCAGGAAGAGGCCGTGCGCGGCAGTGGCGTGCCCTACAGCATCGTGCGCGCCACCCAGTTCTTCGAGTTCATCGCTCCGGTGATGGACATGTCCACCGAGGGCACGGAGGTGCGCCTGCCGTCCACGCGCCTGCGCCCGATCGCCTCCGCCGACGTCGCCGCCGCTGTCGCCGAGGCGGCCCAGAGCGAGCCTTCCCATGCCGTCCGCGACATCGCGGGACCCGAGGTGTACGGACTCGACCGGCTCGGCGAGATCACCCTGGCGGCGAGGCCGGACGGCCGCACGGTCGTCACGGACGAGACCGCCGGCCTGTTCGCGGGCATGCCCCACGACGCTCTCGTCGGCGACGACAGCGTGCGCGTGGCGGCCACCGGCTATGAGGAGTGGCTCAAGCGGAACTGACCGCCGAGGCCGGGCCGCACGGACCCGTGTGGGGCGGCGGCGGTGGGCCGGGCAGTGTGACGGGCGGCGGCGGTGGTGGTGACCGCGCCGCCGCCCGTCACGGCCGGACCGTCAGGAGTCCTCGATGGTGATGAAGGGGTCCCACTGGAAGTACCCCTGCAACTGCCGGTGCCGGTCGAGGATCTGGAAGTAGAAGTGGTACACGACCTTGCCGACGCTCTTCACCGTGGTGCGCCAGTAGTGGTCCTGGTACCTCTGCGTCACGAAGTCCGGACTGCCCTCGCTGCCCTCCTTCGGCAGCGGATAGACGCCGTCGATCACCTCGATCTCCGGCGTCCTGATGAGCGTGTGGTCGGGGTCGCTGCTCACGTACCGGTACAGCAGCGCCTTGTGGTCGCTGCCCAGCGAGACCGTCGTCTCCCGCCACCGGATGGTGTCCCCGGGCTCGGCCCGCAGATTCAGTTCGGCGCCCGAAGTGCCGACGATGTGGTCGTGCCGCGTCGTCATGTAGATGAGGCTCTGGTCGACGTAGGTCGGCGCGTCCGGATTCCGTGACGCGTTGGGATTCTGCTCGACGATCGTGGCGGCGTCGAAAGCGATCAGTACGTTCAGGTCGGCCATTTCGTCCCCCTCGGGGATTCGGGAATTCCTGTGACGGGACTTTCGGTGACGGGCCTTTCGGTCATCAGCGCGCCGGTTATGAGGACACCGGTTACGAGGACACCGGTCATGAGGAAACCGGTCAGGAGGTTTTCGGCACCTTGTACGCCATGGCCCGCGGATAGTCGTGCCGGTGCAGGCGGACGCGGACCAGGAGGGGCCCGGCGTTGACCGGGTCGCGCGGGTCGGACAGGCGGGCCAGCAGGTCGTCCAGCTCCGCGGGGCCGGTGACGTCGAGCCCGCTCGCCGGGGTGTCCTCGCCGGCGAAGACGGCCGCGAGGCGGTCGTAGTGCCAGGGGTGCAGGACGTTGTAGAAGTCCGGCTCGGCGGGGTGCTGCCCGGCGTAGTGGGCCGGGTGCACCAGCATCTGCTCGATGCCGTAGAAGGACCCGTTGTCCAGGACGAACACCACCGAGCGCAGCCCGAGCCGGGTGTGGGTGGAGATCTCCTGGCAGGTCTCCTGGAAGGCGCCGTCGCCGACGAACACCATCGGGCGGGCGCCCTCGCGTTCGGGGGCGAGCGCGGCGCCGGTGGCCGCGCCGACCGACCAGCCGATGGACAGCCAGCTGATCTGGGACAGGAAGCCGCCCGCGGACAGGGACAGATTCATCGAGCCGATGAGGGAGAACGCGGCGTCGGACACGACCGTCCAGTCCTCCGCGGTCTCCCGGCCCAGGAAGTGGTTGATCCGGTCGAACACGCCGTCGTACGTGAGCCGTTCGGCGTCCCGGGACCGCGCACCGCTGAGGCTCAGCGAGGCACGGTACTGCGCCAGGCCGGCGGGGCGGTCGTCCCGCGCTCCCCGGTAGCTGTAGGACTCGGCGTAGTAGTCCGCGGACAGGCCCTGGGAGCCGTAGGCCTTCACCAGCGCGTCCTGGAGGGCGGGCAGCAGCCGGGCGAGCTGGACGTCGGGGAAGTAGGAGGTGCCGACGCTGATGCCGCCGTGCGCCGCCATCACCCAGTCGGTGCCGACGCTCTGCTCACCATTGAGGTTCTTCGACGTGGACCAGGCGCCGAGCCCGATCCGGCAGGTGGCCCAGTCCTTGAAGATCGCGGACACGTCCGGGTGACTGGCCTTGCCGTTGTAGACGCCATGGAACTGCGGCAGGTCCTCGTCCACGACCGCCTTGGCCCCGACGGTCGTGCAGAACGGCACGCCGGTGGCCTCCACCAGGTCGACGAGTTCCCCGCCGAGCCGGTACCGGTCGATCTCCTCGCCGGCCCACACGATCGGGTGGGGCCTGCCGTCCGGGCCGGGATGCTCCTCGATCAGGGTGAGGATCGCGTGCACGGCCCGGTCCAGCATGCTCTGGTCGCGCTCGCCGAAGGGCCGTTCGCGGCGGACGATCGGCTCCGTCGGTTCGGGACAGGGCTCGTCCCACAGGTCTTCCATGACCTCCAGATAGACCGGCCGGCGCTCGGAGACGCACGCGGTGAGCGCGGCGTCGATCTGGGCGGGCGCCAGGCCCGGGTGGGAGATGACCCGGGCGTCCACGGTGACCTGCCGGTAGACGTCCAGGTTGCTCTCGGCACGGGGGCTCATGTGCGAGGTGAGCAGCCCGACGGCGCGGAAGTTCTGCCACTGCTCGTACGGCGGACAGGCGTTGACGGCGATGAGCGGGACCTGCTCGACGTACGCGCCGCCGCAGGCGTTGAGCAGATTGAACGCGCCCACGCTGTACGTCACCGCCGCCGCCCCCACGCCGTGGATGCGGGCGTAGGCGTCGGCGGCCTGGCCCGCGCCGCCCTCGGTCGGAGTGCCGACCCACTCGATGTCGCCCTCGGCCCGCAGGGTGGTGAGGAACGGGCCGAGGTGGTTGCCGGGGACGCCGAACAGATGGGTGATGCCCAACTCGGCCAGTCGCAGCGCGAGATAGCGGGCGACCGTGCAGGCGGGGGTGATCGGGCTCACGAGGACTCCCCTTCCCGGTCGGAGCCCGAGCCGTCCGGGTTCGGGTCTTTCCTGTCGGTGACCGGCGGGGCCTGGTGGACGGCGAGGGCGGCGCGGACGGCGCTCTCCAGGGCGCCCTCGATCCACGCGTGCTTGAGGGACGTGTGCTCGCCGGCGAAGTGCACCGGGCCCTCGGGCCGGGAGACGTCCAGGTGGAAGCTGGTCATCTGGTGCGCGGTGTAGATGGCGGCCTCGCCGAAGGCGTACGGGTCACGGGCCCAGCTCTGGGTGGCGCCCCGGCCGGTGAAGAACACCTCGATGCGCCGGCCGTGCAGGGCCTGGAGGTTGCGCAGCGCGTAGAGGTAGCGCTCCGCCTTCGGCAGGGAGTCCCAGCGAGCGGCGTCGTCGGACCAGGAGTACGAGGCGAGGACGACGCCGCCGCCCGTGCTGTCCGCGATCGGGTGCGAGGGGTAGTACATGAACCGGTTGGGGTTGTCGGCGGCGGAGCCCCCGCCGAAGCAGTGGGTGGCGGGCCGGACGGCGGGGCCGCGCAGCGGCAGAGTGCCGTCGATCCGGCGCATCTCCTCGGTGACGAGGCTGTCCTTGACGGCGGCGCCGAGCAGCCCGGCCTCCGGCTCGGGCAGCGTGGGCACGGACACGGTGTCCGCCTCGGGCCCCCGCCGGTAGTACTCGTACAGGCCGGGGGCGATGCCGTCCAGGGTGTCGCGCCAGTCGTCCTCGGTGAACTCCCACCAGCGGTGACTGAATTCGAGCAGCACCTTGGTGGCCTGGTCGTAGTGGGTCTCGATGACGGCGCGGCGCTTCTTGTACGACATCGAGGGGACGATCTCCACGAAGCGCAGCGAGGAGAAGGGGATGGTGACGACCGCCAGGTCCGCCGTCCACAGACGGGGGAGTTCCTTCGGGTCCTCCTCGTCGACGGTCTGTACGGCCACGCCCCACCCGTCGGGTCCGACCGCCCCGGTGCCGTCGGGGTCGGTGTCGCGGCTGGGGTCGTGGTACTCGAGGCGGATCATGCGCTGACCCAGCCGCACCTCGTCGCGCAGGCCCTGGTACAGGGCGTGCGGCAGGCGCCAGCTGCCGCCTGGGATCTCCCAGTAGCGGACGCCGGGGTTGATGTCGCTGCGGCTCAGGAAGCTGTGGAAGAAGGAGAGGTAGAGCCGCGAGGACATGTTCTCGAGGGTGCCGACGGCCTCGACGGCCTCGTCGCTGAGCCCGGCGTGGTCGCGCAGGAAGGAGCCCATCGAGTAGCCGTCGAAGTCGCGGATCACCCGTGCCCAGCCCTCGACCCACTCGTCGAACGGCTTGTTGACGCGTCTGCCGTCGACGACCTCGGAGTAGTAGTCGCGCACGCTCTCCAGCGCCTCGTCCACCATCCGCGCGACGGGGGCGCGGACCTCGTCGTCGGTGAGGTGGAAGCCCTCGTTGATCCGCTCGGGACCGGCGGCGTAGTCGGCACGCCGCACCTGGACGCGGTTGGCGCGGATCCAGGAGTTGCCGCGCTTGTCGGGTTCGGTGAAGTCCGGGCTGTCGTCGCCGTAGGTCCACGTCCGGCCGGTGAAGGAGGTGTACGTCACCGGAGGGACGGGCACCTCGGGACCGCTGCCGGTGTGGGGATCGATGTCCACGTTGTAGAACTGCCGCCGCCCGAGTCCCAGTTTGTCGACCAGGGCGAGGACGAGCGGGTGGAAGTCGGGCAGCCGCATGGCCCCGGCCTCGGCGTACTGGGCCGGGTCGGCGAAGGGCTGGTGGTCCTTGGTGGTGCGGAAGGTCTTGATGCGTCCGCCGACACGATTGGCGTTCGCCTCCAGGACGGTGACGTCGTGCCCGGCGTCCTTGAGCAGCCGGCCGACGACGAGGCCGGTGATGCCGGCACCGATGACGAGGACCTTCTTGCGCGGGTGACGGGTGGTACCGAGGCGGCCCGTGTCTATCAGGGCGTGCAGATACTCGAGCTTCAGGTCTTTGCCGTCGGGTCCGACGAGGAGGAGTTCACGGGCGAGCCTGAGACAGGTCTGCCAGCGGGCACGGGTGGCGGAGTTGTCCCGTGGAGTGTCGGTCATAGCCTGCGATCGTAGATATGCCGAAACGGTTTCGCGGTTCACCCCGGAGACAAAGTCCGGAAACTACCGAGGGGATGGGGGTGGCGCGATATCCACTTGCCGGGATTCTCGGTAAGAAGGCGGAAGATCCCTGAGGGGCGGAAGGGAATTCGGATGCCATGGGCAAAACAATTCACTCATGGAATGTGAAGCCCGTGCGGCGAGGATGTGCGGATCCGGCCGACCGGCCCGACGGGGAAACCGTCACGCCCCTCCCGCGACCGACCGGCCGATCAGCGGCGTCGACCTATGCATCCGGCCAATGTGCACCGGAGGGCCGCCGACGGCACCCACACCTGCACCCACCGCCGGCCCGACGCGGGGGGCCGCCCGTCGACCGGTCACGCCGAACGGGTCCGCGACGAGGTCTCCGCACCCCGCTGAACCACCGCTCGGCCACCGCAGCACCGGGCACCACCGCTCGGCTGCCGGCCTTCCCGCAGCCCGGCGGAACCAGAACCTGACGAAGCACCAGCGAGCCGGGCCGGTGGCCCTGCGCGGGGAACTCTCGTACGCCCGCGGCTCCTCGGGCGCCCGGTGCGCAACTCGTCGGCTCGGAGGACGCTCAGTCGATGCAGAACTCGTTGCCCTCGACGTCCTGCATCACGATGCACGAGTCCTTGCCGTCGTACAGCAGCCGCACGCGTACCGCGCCGAGCGGGACCGGCCGTGCGCCCTCGGCCTCCAGCGCGGCCAGGCGCTCTTCACCCACGAGCCCGGTGCCGACCCGCACGTCGAGATGCCCCCGATTCTTGACGACCTTGTCCCGCGTCCCTCGCGAAGCCGCCACGACCGGCCGTGCCGTCGCCCCGGACGAGGCCGCTCGCCGGACCGACCCGGATGACGGGCCGGCACCGGTGATGAAATGATGACCGGCGACATAAGGCGACGGCGGTCCGAGGAAGCCGGTGTGAATCCGGCGCGGTCCCGCCACTGTGACCGGTGAGCGAGTTCCGGCAGGCCACCGCCCCGACCGGGCGGGAAGGCGGGACGAGCCGTGACCCGGGAGCCAGGAGACTCACGCGGTCGCCTCCTCACGCGACACCGGGGCGGATCTCCCCGGGAGGGGAGGGGCGCGGTATGCCCAAGAGGCCGACCGGAGCGGCCTCGGCCGAGGCCGGGGAGAGAAGCGGACCGGTGCCGTGCCGGGTCGTCGTGTGCCGGGACTGCTGCTGCGGCAGCCCCAAGGTGCAGGGCGTCGATCACGCGGCGCAGACCGCACGGCTGCGCGCCGAGGTGCCCGTGCGCATCTCCGACTGCCTGGACGTGTGCGACCAGGCCAACGTCATCGTCGTACAGCCGTCCGCCGCGGGCCGGGCCGCCGGTGCGCGGCCGGTCTGGCTGGGGCTCGTCAACGACCAGGCCGCGACCGAGGACATCGTCACCTGGGTACGCGCCGGCGGCCCGGGCGTGGCCCCTCTGCCGGACATCCTCGACCTGTACACCTTCACACCACCGCGACGGCGCTCGGAGCCTTGACCACCCCACCGTGCGGGCCTGCTCCTCGACGCACCGGAGTGCCGCTTCCGCCCGGCCGGCACGGTGACGGAGCCGGCCGGCCGCGCTCCGGTGACGCAGACCGCCCGCGCGCCCGGCGCGGCGACCGGCAGGCGCCGTACCGTGTGCGACGGCGAAGCGGTTCGCCCCGGTCACCGGGGCTCGGTCGCCGCCGCGCTCCAGCCGCACGGCGGCCACCGCCCTCTCGGCGGGTACGGGGCATCGAGAAGATCGTCCGCGACCTGCGGGCACACCGGATCCTGGAAGGAACGTACGAGATCATGCGCGTCATCGTGGCCCGCGGCCTGACGGAGGCATGCGGATGACCGGCAGCGAACGGTCCGCCCCGCCCCCGGCCGCCCACCCCGTCCTGCTGCACACCGAGGGACGGGCCGCCCACATCACGCTCAACCGGCCCAGGGCGCTCAACGCCCTCAACCACGAGATGGTCCGCCGGATCGACGCGGCCCTGACCGCGTGGGAGCACGACCCGGCCGTCGAGACCGTCGTCATCACCGGCGCGGGGGAGCGGGGCCTGTGCGCGGGCGGCGACATCCGCGCCGTCCACGACGACGCCCGTGACGGCGACGGCACCGCCTCCGCCGCGTTCTGGCGCGACGAATACCACCTCAACGCCCGCATCGCCCGCTACCCCAAGCCGTACGTCGCCCTCATGGACGGCATCGTCATGGGCGGCGGCGTCGGCGTCTCCGCGCACGGCAGCGTCCGCGTCGTCACCGAACGGTCCCGGATCGCCATGCCCGAGACCGGCATCGGCTTCGTCCCCGACGTCGGCGGCACCCATCTGCTCGGCCGCGCACCCGGCGAGCTGGGCACCCATCTCGCGCTGACGGGCGCGCAGATCGGCGCCGCCGACGCCCTGCTGTGCGGGCTCGCCGACCACTGCATTCCGTCCGCGGCCCTCCGGCACTTCACCGACGAGCTCGCCCGGATGCCCGTACGGGACGTCCTCGCCCGCCATGTGCAGCAGCCGCCGCCGGGCCGGTTGGCCGACCGGCGCGAGTGGATCGACGCCTGCTACAGCGCCGGCACGGTCGAGGAGATCGTCCACCGGCTGCTCGCCCACGGCGGTCCGGACGCCAAGGACGCCGCCGAGACCCTGCTCGCCAAGTCACCCACCGCCCTCAAGGTCACCCTGGCCGCGATCCGCCGGGCCCGGCGCCTCGGCACGCTGGAGCGGGTCCTCGACCAGGAGTACCGCGTCTCCTGCGCCGCCCTGGACAGCCCCGACCTGGTGGAGGGGGTCCGGGCGCAGATCATCGACAAGGACCGCGACCCGCGCTGGTCGCCGGCCACCCTCGCCGAGGTCACCGACGCCGATGTGGAACGCTTCTTCGCCCCGCTCGGCGACCGGGAGTTGGGACTCGGCGGGCCCGCCCCCGGCACCGCCCCGGGGACGGCAGGGTGAGCGACGCCGTCCCCGTTCTTCCGGCCGTGGAGCCGTGTCCGACCGGGCGCACCGAGGACACGGCGGAGGCGAACGCGCGAGGCCGCCTCGCGCGTTGAGCCCGCCGGCCGGAAGGATGGCAGGGAAAAGGGCGGGGTCGTCCTGGTGGTCGGGCGACCGGCGGAATTCCGCCACCGCTGACCCACGGACATCAGAACCGTCCGCCCGTGCGAGAGGTAGATCACGCAGGGCGGACGCGGTCTTGGCCGCGGGCCGGTGGCGCGGTACGGTCTGTCCGATATCGACGACGGCGAGACGGAAGCCGGTGGAAACCCGGCACGGTCGCGCCACTGTGTGCGAGAGCCTCCAGAGGCTGCTCGTGAGTCAGACCCGGGGCCGTCGTCCTGTGCACCACCGAGAGGGGACGCGAACTCCCCAAGGAGGTTCTGCCATGGCGCAGACCGTCGCCCAGCCGACAGCCACCACTCCCGCCATCCCCGCCAAGCTGCCGCTGAAGGCGATAGCCCCCTGGGCGGTCTTCTTCGGCATCCTCATGCTGGTCCTGCTCTACTTCGTCGGCGCCGAACAGGGCGCCACCTCCGTGGTGAACGGCACGGACGTCCACGAATGGGTGCACGACGCACGCCATCTGCTCGGCTTCCCCTGCCACTGACGCGAGGGGACAGCCCGCACCCATGAACTCCGCAACTGTACGGAACCTCCTCGTACGGGGCATGCTCGCCGGCCTCGCGGCCGGCGTGCTCGCCCTGATCGCCGCCTATCTCCTCGGTGAGCCGAGCGTGGACAAGGCGATCGGCTTCGAGGACGCCCACGCGCACGAACACGAGATGGAGGTCGTCTCCCGCTCCCTGCAGTCCACCGCCGGTCTCGCCACCGGCGTCCTGGTCTACGGGGTCGCCTTCGGCGGCATCGCCGCGCTCGCCTTCTGCTTCGCGCTCGGCCGCGTCGGCCGTTTCGGCCCCCGCGCCACCGCGCTGCTGCTGTCCGGCACCGCGCTGCTCGCCGTCTACGTCGTGCCGTTCCTGAAGTACCCGGCCAACCCGCCGTCGGTCGGCGACCCCGACACCATCGGCAAGCGGACCACCCTGTACTTCCTGATGATGCTCCTCAGCGTCCTGCTGGCGGTCGCCACCACCCTGCTGGGCAAGCGTCTGGCGCCCCGCCTGGGCAACTGGTGGGCGACGGTGGCCGCGGTGGCCGCGTTCGCCGTCGTGATCGGACTGGCCTTCCGGTTCCTGCCGGTCGTCAACGAGGTGCCGGGGGACTTCCCGGCCACCCTGCTGTGGCGGTTCCGCCTGTCCGCGCTGGCCATCCAGACCGTCCTGTGGGGCGCATTCGGCCTCGCCTTCGGCGAGCTGGCCGAGCGGCTGCTGAACCCCGCGCCGGCGAGGGCGACGACCCGCCGCGCGGTTCCGGCGGCGCACTGACTCCGTCCGGACGACAGAGGGCCCTCCGGAACCGTCCGGGGGCCCTCCGGAGTCGTCCGGGGGCCCTCCGGAGTCGTCCGGGGCCGACGCCTAATCGGCCTCCGGCGCGGCCGGCGGCCGCCCCACCCGCAGGTTCCAGCGTCCGCCGCGCCCGCTCAGCTCCGTCACCGAGAGCGGGGCGACATCGAGGCGCCAGAAGACCCCGGCGGGCAGGCCCAGCGCGGCCACGACCGCCGCCCGCACCACGTCCGGCTCGACCACGGCGAGTGTGCGCCCCTCCAGAGCCCCCGCGCCGGCCAGCCAGCGAGCGACCCGTCCGCACAAGTCCTCCAGCGATTCACCGCCGTGGGGGGCGCAGCCGGGGTCCGTGAGCCAGCGGCCCACCGCCTCCGGTTCGGCGGCCCCCACCTCGTCGAGGGTCCGTCCGCGCCAGCGGCCCACCTCCAGACCCGCCAGCTCCGGCACCGGAACACCGTCCAGGCCCAGCGCCGCGGCCGTCTCACGGCAGCGCACGCTCGGAGAGGCGAGGACCCGCACCGCGGAGGGCAGCGACCCGGCCGCCGCCCGGGCCCGGGCCGTGCCGCCGTCGTCGAGGGAGCCGCCGTCGTCGAAGCGGGCCTGCCGCAGCGACGCGTTCATGGCAGGGGACACGAGAAGGACTCGGCTGGTCACGCGGTCGCTCCTGTTGCTGTTGTCATGTCGTCGGTGTCGTGGACGACCGGTCCGGCCCCTCGCCGAGGACGAGGGGCCGGACCGGCCCTCGGGAGTGTCAGGCTCCGGAGATCTCCTCACGGACCGTGCGTGCCGCGGCTACCAGGTTCTCCAGCGAGGCACGGGTCTCCGGCCAGCCGCGGGTCTTCAGCCCGCAGTCCGGGTTGACCCACAGCCGCTCGGCGGGGATGGCCCGCAGACCGGTGCGCAGCAGCCGTGCCGCCTCCTCGGCGCTCGGTACGCGCGGGGAGTGGATGTCGTAGACACCCGGTCCGGCCTCGCGGGGGTAGCCGTGCGCGGCCAGTTCGTGGGCGACCTGCATGTGCGAGCGGGCGGCCTCCAGGCTGATGACGTCGGCGTCGAGGTCGTCGATGGCCCGGACGACGTCGCCGAACTCCGCGTAGCACATGTGGGTGTGGATCTGGGTGTCCGGCCGCACCCCGCTCGTGGTGAGACGGAAGGCCTCCGTCGCCCAGGACAGGTACGCGGCCCGGTCGGCGGCGCGCAGCGGCAGCGTCTCGCGCAGTGCGGGCTCGTCCACCTGGATCACCGACGTGCCCGCCGCCTCCAGGTCGGTCACCTCGTCGCGCAGGGCGAGGGCGACCTGCCGGGCGGTGTCGCCGCGGGGCTGGTCGTCGCGGACGAAGGACCAGGCGAGCATGGTCACGGGGCCGGTGAGCATGCCCTTGACCGGCCGGTCGGTGAGCGACTGGGCGTACGTCGTCCAGCGCACGGTCATCGGCTCGGCGCGGGAGATGTCGCCGGCCAGGATCGGCGGGCGGACACAGCGGGTGCCGTAGGACTGGACCCAGCCGTGCCGGGTGGCGAGGTAGCCGGTGAGCCGCTCCGCGAAGTACTGGACCATGTCGTTGCGTTCGGCCTCGCCGTGCACCAGGACGTCCAGACCCGCCTTCTCCTGGAAGGAGATCACCTTCTGGATCTCCGCCTCGACGCGCCGCTCGTATCCGGCGGTGTCGATGCGCCCGCCGCGCAACGCCGCCCGCGCGGTGCGCAGCTCGTCCGTCTGCGGGAAGGAGCCGATCGTCGTGGTCGGCAGCACCGGCAGACGCAGGTGGGCCCGCTGGGCCGCCGCGCGTTCGGCGTACGACGGGGAGCGGCGGACGTCGGCCTCGGTCACGGCGGCGGCGCGTGACCGGACGGCCGGGTCGCGGGTGAGGGGGGAGCCGGCGCGGGAGGCCAGGTCGGCCCGGTTGGCGGCGAGTTCCGCGGCGATCGTGTCGGTGCCCCGGGCCAGGCCCTTGGCGAGGGTGACGATCTCGCGGGTCTTCTGCCGCGCGAAGGCGAGCCAGCGCAGGATCTGCGGCTCGATGTCGCGTTCCATGGCGGTGTCGAGCGGAACGTGCAGCAGGGAGGAGGAGGCGGACACGTCCACCCGGTCCGCCAGCCCCAGCAGGGTCCCGAGCGTGGAGAGCGACTTCCCCAGGTCGTTCACCCAGATGTTGCGGCCGTCGACGACCCCGGCGACCAGGCGCTTGCCGGGCAGGCCGCCCACGGCCGCGAGGTCGTCCAGGTTGGCCGCGGCCGCCTCGGTGAAGTCCAGGGCGAGTCCCTCGACCGGTGCCTTGGCCAGCACGGGCAGGGCCTCGCCGAGCCGTCCGAAGTAGGACGCCACCAGCAGCCGGGGACGGTCGGTGAGGGCGCCGAGGTCGCGGTAGGTGCGGGCGGCGGCGTTCAGCTCGGCCGGGGTGCGGTCCTGGACCAGGGCGGGTTCGTCCAGCTGCACCCAAGTGGCGCCGGCCGCGCGCAGGTCGGCGAGGACCTCGGCGTACACGGGCAGCAGACGGTCGAGCAGGGTGAGCGGTTCGAAGCCGGCGGGCACGCCCGGCGCGGGCTTGGCGAGAAGCAGATAGGTGACGGGGCCGACCAGGACGGGCCGGGCGCGCAGGCCCAGGGCAAGGGCCTCCGTCAGCTCCGCGACCTGCTTGGCGGAGTTCGCGGAGAACACCGTGTCCGGGCTCAACTCCGGCACCAGGTAGTGGTAGTTGGTGTCGAACCACTTCGTCATCTCCAGCGGCGCCACGTCCTGTGTGCCGCGCGCCATGGCGAAGTAGCCGTCCAGTGGGTCGGCGGCGACGGCCGCTCGGTGGCGTGCGGGGATCGCGCCGACCATGACGGTGGTGTCCAGGACGTGGTCGTAGTACGAGAAGTCGCCGGTGGGGACCTCGTGGATGCCCGCCTCGGCGAGCTGCCGCCAGTTCGCGCGGCGCAGGCCGGCGGCGGTGGCGCGCAGGGCGTCGGCGGTGACGCGGCCCTTCCAGTACCCCTCGACCGCCTTCTTCAGCTCCCGGTGCCGACCCTGGCGGGGGTAGCCGTACACGGTCGCCCGTGCTGCCGCGGCTGCGGACTTCGTGGTCACGGAGATCTCCTTCGCGAGATGAATCCCTGAGATCCTGGCGACGGGACGTGAGCGCGAAGGGTGACGGACCGGCCGGCAGCGGCCCCTGGCCGTCCGTTCGGTGTGCACGCCGACCCGCCCACGAGGTCACCGGGATGTCCGCGCCCGAGTGGGTCGCGCGCGGGCAGGTGGCAGGTCTTCGGACTCACGGGCACGTCCTCACGAGGAGGACACCTACTGGCCGTCGCTTCCCAGGCCCTCCTCGGGCCCAGTGCGTATGACGGCGGTCGTTCCCGCTCACCGCTGCGGGGCAGTCCCGGATTCCCACCGGGTTCCCTCTTGCGACGCCTCCCGCCTGGCTGACGGGGCGAACCAGCTGCACGGGCCAGCCTACGGCCCCGGCCGGGGATGCGGTGCGGCGCGTCCGTCATTCGGATGCGGAATCGAGATCCCCGGTCGCCGCCCTGTCCTGCCCGTACGTCCCGAGGCGCGGCGGGAGAGGGCGAGTTCCGCTTGCCAGGACCGACGCCGAGGCGGCCGGACGTACGGCCATCGCCGTGGCCCGGGACGGCGAGGCCCGCGCGGTCCTCGAAGTCGCCGACGCCGTCAAGGAGACCAGCCCCGAGGCCGTCCGCCGACTGCCTGCCCTCGGACTGACGCCCGTCCTGCTGACCGGTGACAACCGGGCCGTCGCCGAGACCGTGGCGGCCGAGGTGGGCGTCGACCCGGAGCACGTCATCGCCGAGGTGCTTCCGCAGGACAAGGTCGACGTGGTCGAGCGCCTTCAGGCCGAGGGACGTTCGGTGGCCATGGTCGGTGACGGCGTCAACGACGCGGCGGCCCTCGCCCAGGCCGACCTCGGCCTCGCCATGGGCACGGGCACGGACGCGGCGATCGAGGCGGGCGACCTCACTCTCGTGCGCGGGGACCTGCGGGTCGCGGCGGACGCCGTCCGGCTCGCCCGCAAGACGCTGGGCACCATCCGGTCCAACCTCTTCCGGGCCCTTCGCCTACAACGTCGCCGCCCTGCCGCCGGCCGCCGCCGGACTGCTCAACCCGATGATCGCGGGAGCGGCGATGGCCTTCTCCTCGGTCTTCGTGGTCGGCAACAGTCTGCGCCTGCGCGGCTTCCAGGCCGTCGACCGGTGACCGCCGGCGTGCGGCGGTCACCGACGCAGCCGTCGAGGGCCCGGCGCCCCGGGCCCTCGACGGACCGGTCGTTCAGCGAAGGGAGTCGCACGACGGGACGCCGGCCGGTGCCGCCGGTCCGGCGGACGGCTGCCGGCCGGCCGGGGCTGCGGCACTCCTCCCCGCCGACGCCGTACCGGTCGGTGTCACGCGGCCTGGGCCTTGTCGTACAGGGCCTTGACCACGTCACCGAAGTACGGGCCGAACATCCGGTTCGGCAGGAACGTGTAGCCGAAGCTGTTCACGGAGACCTGCAGACCGGTGCCGGTCGCCTCGTCGAAGCCGGTGAACCAGGGGCCGCCGCTGGAGCCGCCGGTCATGTTGCACCCCAGGCTGTGGTCCTGCGAGAAGAGGAAGTCCTTCGAGCTGTTGCCGCTGCAGTAGACGAGCTTGGTGCCGTCGTACGGCGACGCGGCCGGGAAACCGAAGGAGTACATCGGCTTGTTGTAGCCCCCGTTGAACTGGATGCCCTGCGCGCCGACGACCGAGGTGAGGGTCTTGCCGTTCAGGGGAGCGACCACCGCGGCCCCGACGTCGTAGTTGATGTCCTCGCTCGCCTCCCATTGCGGAGTCGTGAGCGTGGTGGCCCCGGTCCACTGGCCGTACGGCGCGTTGCCGTTGGCGTAGGCCGGCACGAAGACCCAGTTGGTGTGCCAGCTGCCCTGGTACTTCACGCAGTGCCCGGCCGTGATGACGGTGCTGGCGTTCTGGCTGGTCACGGCGTTGCCGGTGCAGGAGGCGGTGCGCCCCTGAAAGGTGAAGAACACGCGGCCGGAGGTCGTGACGACGGCGCCGCCGCCGGTCCAGGGACCACCCGCCTGCGGGAAGGAGGCGAGGGCGGCGGAGGACGCGGAGGCGGGTGCCGCGGTGGGTGCGACGGTGGTCGTGCTTCCGTGGGACCTCCGGGGGTCGAGGGTCTTCGCGGCCTGCCGGGTCGGCGGCAGATCGAAGGGGGTGGCGCCGCGCATGCGCTCGGCCGTCCAGAAGGTGCGGGCCCTGTGCTGTTCGGCCGCCGAGGCGGAGTGGGCCACGGCCGTCGGTCCGGGAGGCGTCGCGGCCGGCACCGCGTCGGCGGCTCCGGCCTGGACGAGCCCGCCGGCGAACAGTGCTCCGGCGGCCAACAGAATGCCCGCGGCAGTGCGATGGCGTCTCACGCAGGTCTCCTTCTGCCGTGTCCGGACTGGTCGGGTCCGGACAGGGTGGGGGAACGAAGAACGGTGCGGACAGACGTGCGTGAGGCAGCGTGCCACGGATACCGTGACTTGTCAGGAGCATGCAACGGTGATTCCGCCGTGCGGCCCCGCGGTCGTCTCAGGGCGCGCGGTGGCGCAGCAGGAGGTCCGCGACCACGGGGCGGTGGTCCGACGCCGTGGTCCCGGACTCGTGCGCACCGGTGACGGTGACGTCCGGGGAGACCGTGACGAGGTCGATGCGCCTGACCGGGTCGACCGCCGGATAGGTCTTGCCGCCGTTCGGGGCGGCATCGGTCAATGGCCCCCACAGCCGGGCGAGTTCGGGAGCACTCGGCTCGGCGTTGAAGTCTCCCAGGAGGACCTTCGGGCCGGTGTCCCCGGCCAGGACGGCCAGCATGTCGTCGACCTGGGCGCGGCGGACCGAGGGGTCGGCGCGGTAGTCCAGGTGGGTCGAGTACACGTGCACACGGACGCCCCGCACCCTGAGCGTCACCTCGGCGAAGCCCGGCGCGGGGGCCGGTACCGGGTCGGGTGTCTGGGTGGACAGCCGGGTGATCTCGTGGTTCTGCGCGTCGCGCGGCGGACGGCGGCTCAGTATCGCGACGCCGTACTGCCGTCGGTGGCCGTCGGCCGTGGCCGGGGGCAGGTCGTAGATCGGCGCGAAGAAGACGTGCATGTGCAGGCGTGCGGCCAGTTCCCCGGCCTCGTCCGTGGAGGCGCTCCGGGCACCCCAGTGCACATCGACCTCCTGGAGGGCGATCACGTCGGCGTCGAGATCCCGGATCGCCGCCGCGGTGCGGTCGAGGTCGAAGACGTTGTCCTCGCCGGCTCCGGCGTGCATGTTGAAGGTGGCCACGCGCAGGGACACGCGTGACGCGGCCGGTCCGGCACCCGGCGCCCGGTCCGCCGCCGCGGCCCCGGGCGATGCCGCGCCGAGCACGGCGGCGACGGCGAGCGCGGCGGCGGCCGGCGCGCGGTGAGAAGCCCGGCGGGTGCGGGCGAGCGTGTTGCGAAGGAGCGGCACGGCGTATCGACTCCTCAGGTGAGAGTACGGCGTTGACGCGCGTGCACCGTATGGCGCCCCAGGGGCCCGCGCAATGGCTCCCTCGGGGTCGGGCCGAGGAGACGGCGGCCCCCTGGCACCGGTCGGCGCCCGCCGCGCGGCCGTGTCACTCCGTCGAGTGGACTGTGGCAGCCGGACGAGGCATCAGCCGCCTGTGCCGCGCCAGAAGCACGGCAACCCGCTCGGCCCGACGGCGGACCAGCCGTACCTCACGTACGGGTCCTGGGAGCAGGTCGGCGACGCCGCCACGCGTTCTCACCCGGCCGTGGACCACGAACTCGGCCTGGAGTTCCGTCACTGCTCCCGCGAGGTGCTCGAAGCGGTGTGAGCGGCGCCCGACGGCGCCGGGTTGCCCTGGTGGGTGAAGGCCGCCCAGTGCTGGAGATGATGCAGGTCCGAGCGGGCGGCCTCACGGCGGAGGGGGCCGTCCAAGGGGAACGGGAGTGTGCGGTGGGGGTCGAGCATCCACAGCTGGGCGGCGCGCAGGGCGTCGGGCGGGGCCAGCCCGCCGGCGTTGAGGTGGTGGTGGAAGACGGCCATCATCACGGCGGTCGGCCCGTCCCGCACCGCCCACCGCGACCCCACGACGTCCGCCGCACCACGCGTGACCAGCGCGGTGGCGAGGGTCAGTGCCTCGTCGTGCTGACCCGTGCTGAGGTCGGTCTCGCAGGCGCTGAGCACGACCAGCGGTCCGGCGGCGTCCGGCCGGACCCCGGCGGCGTCGTCGAGGAGGCCGGCCACGGTGAGCCTGCCGGTGTCCGGGTCCGCGCCGGGCAGACCGGCCAGCCGTAGCGCGGAGTCGGTGGGGCGGGAGGCGGCCCGGGCGTGACAGGCCAGGTGGACCACGGACGCCGGTGACCGGCCGCCGGGCAGCACCGCGAGCAGATCCGCGGGTGTGCCCGCCGCGTCCGCTTCCTCGTCGGTGTCGAGGAACTCGCCGTAGCGGAGGGCGTCCGGATAGCAGGAGGCACGCAGCGCGGCCGCCTCCACCTCGGCCCACGGCAGGGTCAGTTCGGGGTCGGCGACGACCACCTGCCGTCCGTCGGCGGGGGACATGCGCCGCCGGCCGGCCGCGGTGAGGAACCGGGTGCCGGAGGGGGCGTAGCTGATGACGGCCTCCTGGCAGGCGTACCGGTGGCCCCGCCCGCCGGCGACCGTGGTCCGTGCGGCGTGCCACGGTACGACACCGATCCGGCCGCAGGGCACCAGAACGATCCGCGGCGGCCGGGCCCCCGCCCCCGGGGCGGACGCCGGCGGACCCACCGCCGAGAGCACCGGACCCATCACCGCGGGCCAGGCCCAGTCACACAGCTCGCGCAGCGTCACCTGCCAGTGGCCCTCGTAGGCGGCCTGCCACGAGGCGTGCATGGCCGGATGGGCGAGTGCCCGGGAACGGTCCGCCGCGGCCTTGAGGTAACGCTCCAGCGGTGTGCTGCCGGGGCGGATCAGCTCCGGCAGCGGCAGCACGGCGGGATCCGCGCCGGGGCGCAGGATCAGCGCGTGCCCGGGAAACGGGCGCCCCGCCGAAGGCAGGGGGACACCGGGCAGCAGGTAGACCAGGGCGTCCGTGCCCGAGGCCGCGAGGCCCTCGCGGAGCGCGGCGACGTCCGCCGGTCCGGCCAGCTGCCGGGCCCCCCGGCGCCGCCCGGGGCGGGCACGGACGCCCAGTACGGCCAACACGTCGCGGCGCAGGGCACTGGGCACAGGCGGCCCGCCGGCCGGCCGGGCCGGCGCGTCGCCGGCAACCGGCCGCAACGGGTCGGCGCGGACCGGCCGCAACGGGTCGGCGCGGACCTGGGCCCCCCACCGCCGGGCCAGTTCGCGGTGGCCGGCGGCGTCGAGGAGTTCGGGGATGCCGCGGGACGTGGCGGCGGCCTGGTGCACCAGGCCCCGCCCCCTCTCCAGATCGGCCACCGCGTCGGCCGGCCGACGGAGGATGAGGGCCGCCCACGCCAGCCGCTCCGCCAGCATGTCGCCGTTGCGGGCCGCCGACAGTCCGTGGTCGGCCCCCGTCTGGAGCAGGACGTCGGCGGCCAGTTCCTCCAGCGCCTCGCGGGTGACCTCCAGGAACGCCCGCTCGTCCGCGGCGGTGTGCGGCCCGCGCCGGGCGGCCCGCATCATGTGGGCCTCGGCCAGCTTCATCAGCACGTCCACCCGCCCGTATGCGCCGCGCCCCTCCGCGAGCAGGGCGCGAGCACGGGTCAGCTGGGTGATGGCCGCGTCCAGCAGCGGCGGGTGGTGCACGCCGCGTCTGACGGAGAGGAGCAGCCGCAGACCGAGCCGGGCACGGCGGTCGTACTCGTGCTGGTGATACGTCGCCGGCGCGTCCAGCTCGCGCCGGACCTCGTCGACCGTGCGTCCCAGGTCCGCCAGCTCGGCGGCGACGTCCAGCGGCCGGGCGGCCCCGGGCTCCCCGCCCGCGGCGGCCCGCTGCCGCTCCGCGCACAGCTTCTCCAGCCGGTCCAGCCGCTGCGCCAGCTCGCCGCGCCACCCGCTGTCCGGAGACAGGGCGGTGTGCCGGGCACGCAGCTCCTCGATCAGCGGCGGCAGCGCCTCGTGGCTCCCGGTGCGCTGCGCGTGGAGCAGTTCGCGGTCCGCGGTGGAGAGGAGGAGTTCCAGGGTGAAGGGCGCGTCGAGCGGCACCGAGCCCTCGTCGCGCAGTCTCGCGCCCAGTTCGCGCAGGGTGGCCAGGGAGCTGTCCGCGTCGTGGAAGCTGCCACCGTGCGAGGCGGCCTGATGCAGGATCGCGGCCAGCTCCGTCCGCAGTGCCATGACCCACCAGGAGTCCGGCGGACTCGCGTCGATCGCCTCTTGGAGCAGGGTGGCCGCGTCCTCCACGTAGCCGGTGTCACCGGTCCGGTAGGCCAGCAGCCGGTCGATGCGGGCCGCGTGGCTCCGCTCGTGCACGCCGATCTCCAGGGCGAAGTCCCTCAGGCTGCTGTTCAGAAAGGCGGCGAGACCGGGCTCCAGGGTGAGTCCGACGGGCCAGTCGTCGAGCCGGTCGCCGTCGTCGTCGGCGGGGTCCGGCACGGGCCGCTCCGCGGTGCCGAAGTCGACCGATCCGGGCTCCAGGATCTCCAGGGCGACCAGCAGATAGGCGTGGAGCCGGGCGACGCGGGCCCGCTCGGGTGCGTCCGACGGCAGTGCGTGGAGCGCCCCCAGCACCAGGTCGGCGGCACGGCGGACACCGCCGGCACCGGCCGCGCCGCCGAGGGCGGCCCGGCGCAGCAGCGCCGCGTCCCGAGGGTCCAGGCCCGGCTCCGCGCCCGAGGAGCCGCCGGTCCGAGCCCCCAACACCACGACCAGCCAGACCAGGATCCGGGTGAACTTCGCCGTGCTGCGGACACCGGCCAGGGCCACCAGTCCGCGGACGGCGTCGAGCAGCGCCTCCTCGGCAGCCTCCGTGCCGGCGCCGTCGGGTCCGGACGCAACCGCTTCCGTCGCCGCCGCCGTGGTGGCCGGGGCCGCCGTGTCGGCCGCCGCGTCCATCGAGACCGGGCCGGGGGCCAGCATCCGCTCGATGATGTGCTTGACGTTCGCGGTCCGCTCCCGGAACTCCGCGTCGAGCGGGGCCTCGGCGATCCGGTCGACGACTCCGCGGGCCTCGGTGAGATCCCGGCGCAACGACTCGGTCAGCAGGCAGTCCCCGTGGCCGGCCGTGAGCAGCGCGTGTCTCAGGACGGTGTCGGTGCCGTCGGCGCGGGGCAGGGCCCAGGGCACGAGCAGGAAGACGAGCATCATGCGGGCCTGCACGGCGAGCCGGTCGGCCGGCGGCCCCTGGCGATCCGCCCACCGCAGGCGCTGCAACGCTTCCGTCCGCTCGCAGGAGCCGGAGTCCGACGACGCGTGTTCGCCCTTCCGCAGGCAGTACGCGCCGAGCAGGAGACCGAGGACGACGAAGACGACCTGGTGGTCCCGCCCGCGCCCCGCCGACGGGGGCCGCAGCCGGGACAGCCGGTTGATCACGGGAACCAGTGCCTCGGCGGGCGCCGCGCCCAGGGGCTCGTCCAGCAGCCGGTGAGCCTCCTGGAGGGCTTCGTCCAGTTCCGTCGGCGGTTCCGTCTGCCGTTCCACCGCCGCGGAGCCGTCCTCGTCCCGCCGCACCTCGCCGACCATCGGTTCCCCCGTCGCGCGCCCGCCGTGTTTCCGCATCATGCCCGGCAGGGCGGCGAGGGACCACCAGCGCGTCACGATGCCTGGAGGCAGGCGGGTTCCGGCCGCGCGGAGGCGAAGGGCAGCGGGCGCGCCTGACGCGTTTCGGCCATGCGCCTGCGGTCCGCTTCCGTTGCCCGGCAAGGGTCCGTGCATCAGGCATATTCCGTGACCCGCTCCGTACGGCGGTTTCGAGGCCGTCCGAAATACGTGTGTTCGAAATCGGGGACCGGTCGTTGAGCCTGACGACGTAACCGGACGACCGCGGAGAGGGACCACGGTGACCTGGGCCGCACGAGGACACGGAACGCACAAGGAGCACGAGACGGCCGCGAGCGGGATCTCGGCCGCCGAACAGGAGTTGTTCGGCGGCCGGCTGCGCTGGGACCAGTCGTACGTCCGCCACGAAGGCGCGCTGACCCGGATGGGTTTCGCGCGGATGGCCGCGGCACTGCCGCGCATGGCCGGGATGGTGCTCCGCATCGGCTGGGAGGTCGACCGCCGGGGGTTGACCGGGGTCCTCGCGGCACAGCTCGGGCTCGGACTGCTCGCCGCCGGAGGACTGGTGGCCGTCAACGACGTCCTCACCCGGCTGTTCGCCGCGGGGCCGACCGCGGACAAGCTGCGCGAGGCCCTGCCCTCGCTGGTGCTGCTGGCGGTGGTGTCGGTCGGCTCGGCGCTGCTGACGGCGTGCTCGACGGCGCTCTCCGGCCGGCTGGAGCCACAGGTCGAGCGTGCCGTGTCCGCCCGCTACTACGCGGCCGTCACCCGGATCGAGGTCGAGGCGACCGAGCGGCCGGAGATCCAACGCGTCCTGGAGGCGGGCAAGTTCGGCACGGACTCGGCCCGCAGCATGCTCCGGCTGTCGGTCGGTGTGGGGAACGTGCTGATCGGAATGGTCGCCGCGGCCGTGGTGCTGGCCTCGCTGCACTGGGCGCTGCTGCCGATGCTGCTGGCGATCGCCCTGCCCAAGGGGTGGGGCGCGGTCCGCTCGGCGCGCCGTGACCACACCTCGCGGCTGAACTGGGTGGACCACCGGCGGGCGATCGCCTCGATGCTCGCGTATCTGACCCGCCCCCACGCCGCCGGCGAGATCCGGGCCCACGCGGCCGGCGAGAAACTCCTGGCCGGGTACGACGAGATGGCCCGGCAGACGGAGGCGGAACAGCGCCGCCTGGCGCGGGCACAGGCCCGCACCGACCTGGTCGCGGGCGGCCTCTCCGGTGTGGCGTCGCTCGCCTGTTACGGAGTGCTGTGGTGGCTGCTGACCGGCGACGGCCTGGCGCTGGCCGTCGGCGGCACCGCAGTGATCGCCATCCGCAACTCCACCGCCCGGCTGACCTCCCTGGTGCAGCAGGTCAACCGGCTGTACGAGGAGATGCTGTTCCTCACCGACACCAAGAACGCCACCGAACTGGCCGCCGAGCACGCCATTCCGCGCATCGGCACGCCCCTGCCCGACCAGGTGAGCGCGGTGCGGATGGACGACGTCTCCTACTGCTATCCCGGTGCTGCCGAGCCCTCCCTGAAGGGAGTGAGTCTCACGGTCCGCAGAGGCGAGGTGACGGCCCTCGTGGGAGCCAACGGCTCGGGCAAGACCACTTTGACGAAGATCCTCGCCGGGCTGCTGCTGCCCACCGGCGGCGACGTGTGGTGGGAGGGGACGTCCGGCGAGCGCGTCGCGCTCCGGGCGGCCGACCGCACGCAGGTCTTCGGCGCCGTCGCGCTGATCGCGCAGGACTTCCCGCGCTGGGAGATGACCGCCGCCACGAACGTGGCCATCGGCGTCGGCGACCGTCCCCGCGACATGGGCCGGGTGAGCGAGGCCGCGCGGGCCGCCGGAGTGTACGACCTGGTGCAGGGCCTCCCGCACGGCTGGGACTCGATCGTCTTCAAAGGGTACGAGCGTGGCGTCCAGCTCTCCGGCGGTCAGTGGCAGAAGCTGGTCACCGCCCGCAGCCGGTACCGGGCCGCCCCCTTCTTCCTGGTCGACGAGCCCACCTCCGCACTCGATCCGCACGCGGAGATCGCGGCCTTCGAGAGCCTGTGGTCGCTCGCCGCCACCGGACACGCGGTCGTCCTGGTCACCCACCGGCTCGCCGCGACCGCGAAGGCCGACCGCATCTTCGTGCTCCATGAGGGACATCTGGCCGAGGCGGGCACCCACGACCAGCTCATGGCCCGGCCGGCGGGCCGGTACCGGGAGATGTACACGGCCCAGGCCGCCCAGTTCGGGCTCGCTCCACCGGCGGGCGAGAGACTGCCCGCCCCGCGCGACGGCAACGACCCGTGGCAGGAGGGGGCCCGGTGACACCGACCGTCCCCCGCAACCGGGCCGCCGTCGACGGGGTCCGCGCCGGCCGGCCGTACACCGAGAGGGGCCGGTGACGGAGATGCCCCCCACCGAGCCGGACGGACCCCGCCCCGGCGGTGAGCGCCACCGGGAGCCACTGGACGTCCATCTGATCCTGCGCAGAGAGACCGTCGGAGGCTCCGAGGTCCTGATGTCGCGGCGGGCCGGGACGGTCTACGCCGCCGGGCTCTGGCACCTGCCGTCCGGGCACCTGGACGGCCCGCACGAGGACGTCGTCACCGCCCTGGTCCGCGAGGCCCGGGAGGAGACCGGCGTCGTCATCGCTCCGGCCGACGTCCGGGCCGCCGTCACCGTCCACCACCGCGGTCCCGGCGGACGCTCCCGGACCGGCTTCTTCTTCGAGGTGCGGCGCTGGCAGGGCGAACCACGGATCGCCGAGCCGGACGTGTGCGACGCGATGGACTGGATCCGCCTCGACGCCCTGCCCGCCCGGACGGTGGCCTACTGCCGGGCCGGGCTGGACGCGTACGCGGCCGGGGTGCGGCTCGCGGTGCACTTCCAGCAGCCCGAGGACGCGATCTGCTACGAACCGGCCGCCGACCGCCTCCGGCTCGTGCCCGGCATCGACGCCGCAGCGGCGACCCGTCACCGCCCGCCGGTGGTGGGGGAGTTCGCCGGGGGACGGATCCTCCGGGCCGGATCCGCCGAGCAGCGGGCGCCGGAGGGCCGGACCCGCCGGCAGCGCCGCCGCGCCGCGCACGACCCGGCTCCCGCACCGGAGCCGGCGAGGAAAGGAGACGTGGTGAGCCGAGTCTGGCTGCCGCCCGAGGAGTATGCCGAGCAACTGATGAAGGCGACCGGATTCGCCTGCGTCCACTTCACCGACGAGCAGGACCGGCCCGTCCAACTGCACGCCCCCTACAGCCCCGCGCACCCGTGGCAGATGGCCGGCGGCACCATGGAACTGGGCGAGCGGCCCTGGGAGACGGCCGTGCGCGAGTGCCATGAGGAAACCGGCATCACGGTGGCCGGGCCGCCACGACTGCTGGCCGCGGTCTACGGACTGCCCGGCGACGCATGGCCGTACAGCACGATGGGCCTGGTCTTCGACGGGGGCCGCCTGAGCGAGGCGCAGATCCAGGCCATCACCCTGGACCCGGAGGAGCACGACGAGTTCCGCGTGCTCCCCCTGGAAGCGTGGCGGCCCCTGATGCCGCTCCAGGACTTCGCACGACTGAGAGCGGTGACACAGGCCCGCCGCACCGGCCTGGCCCAGTACTTCGACACCTGGGACTGGGGAGAGACATGAGCGTGGTGCCGGCACCGACCGGGCTCGGGCGGCTGTCTCCCGAGTCCGGTCGGGCGTGGCGCGCGGCAGGCAAACCGTGGCGGCCCGGTGCCGTCCACCCGGCGCCCCGTCCCCCCTCGGTCGCCACCGAGCCGGGTGAACTCCCGGGCGGCGGACGGCTCGCGCGAGTCGCCGGTCCGACCGTCACCGGACGGGTGGACCGCCGTCTCAGCCGGTGACGAGTGCGGTGAAGCGGTCGACGTCGATGTTGCCGCCGGACGCGATGATGCCGATCCGCCGTGGGAGGTTGTCGACGCGTCCGGCCAGCAGGGCGGCCAGAGGCGTGGCACCGCTGGGTTCCAGGACGATCTTCAGCCGTTCGAAGGCGAAGCGCATCGCGGCGATGATCTCGGCGTCGCTGACGAGGGCGATGGCGTCGACCAGCCGCTGGTTGACCGGGAACGTGAGTGCGCCGGGAGTGTCCAGGGCCTGGCCGTCGGCGATGGTACGGGGGACCGGGACGGTGACCCGTGCGCCGGCCTCCAGGGAGCGCTTGGTGTCGTCGCCCGCCTCCGGCTCGACGCCGATGACGCGGATGCCGGGGTGGAGGGCCGTGGCGACGGTGGCGCTGCCCGCGATGAGGCCGCCACCGCCCACCGGCACCAGAAGGGCGTCCAATGCACCGGTCTCTTCGAGGAGTTCGAGGGCCGCGGTGCCCTGGCCGGCGATGACATGAGGGTGGTCGTACGGCGGGATCAGAGCCAGGCCACGGTCCTCGGCCAGCGCGTGGCCGAGCGCGGTGCGGTCCTGGGTGTAACGGTCGTAGGTGACGACCTCCGCCCCGTATCCGGCGGTCGCCTCCCGCTTGGATCGGGGAGCGTCCTCGGGCATCAGGATGACGGCGCTCGTGCCCAGTTCACGCGCGGCCAGCGCGGTGGCCTGGGCGTGGTTGCCGGAGGAGTAGGCGGCGATGCCCTTCGCCAGCTGGTCCGGGGGCAGTTGGGCGGCGGCGTTGTAGGCGCCGCGGAACTTGAAGGCGCCGATCCGCTGGAAGTTCTCGGCCTTGATGAACACCTCCGCCCCGACAAGGGAGTTCAGGGTGCGCGAGGTGAGTACGGGAGTGCGGTGGGCGATGCCCTCGAGACGGGCGGCGGCCTCGCGGACGTCGGTGAACGACACGGGCAGTTCGGCGGCCATGAAGGAGTCCTCCGGGTAGGGGATGGTGACGGCTCGGACGGCGTGACGGGCAGACCGTCACCAGCCGGTGACGCGGGGCCAGTACGCCTCGATCGCGGGCGCCGGGGCCGCCGTGCCGTGGGCGCCGTCGACGACGTGGTAGCCCTGGTGCTGGGCGGCGGTGGCGCAGGCATGGTTGGGCAGGACGCGCAGGCGGGTACCGATGGGCAGTTCGGGCAGTGCGGCGCCGTCACGGGCGGTGAGGGTGCCGTGCTCCTGGCTGGCGCCGGTCATCACCAGGCCCGGGATCACCGTGCCGGTCAGGTCGGCGACCAGGCCGTAGCCCTGGTCCTGCGGCTGCACGGCCGTACCGCGGTCGCGGGACATGGCCGTCCAGCCGCCGTCGGTGACGATCCACCCGTACTCGGGACGGTGGCCGATGACGGTGACCACGACCGACAGGGCGAGATCGGCCGGGTCGCAGACACCGAGGCCGGCCATCACCAGGTCGAAGAAGACGTAGGTGCCCGCGCGGAGTTCGGTGACTCCGGTGAGGTCGTCGGCGGCGTGGGCGGTGGGGGTGGAGCCGACGCTGACGGTGGCCACGGGCAGGCCCGCCGCCCGGAGCCGCCCGGCCGCGGTCACCGCGGCGTCGCGTTCGCCGCGCGCCGCCTCGCGCCGCTCCTCGGCGGTGTAGCGGAAGTACGACTCGCCCGCGTGGGTCAGCACGCCGTCCAGGCACCCCGCGTCGTGCAGGATGCGACCGATGCCGGGGAGCCCCGGGGCATCCGGCTCCAGGCCGCCGCGGTGGCCGTCGCAGTCGATCTCGATCTGGGCGGGAACGGCGATGCCCGCCTCCCGCGCGGCCGCGGCGACGAACATCGCCTGCTCGGTGCTGTCCAGCAGGACCCGCAGGATGACGCCGCGGCGCAACAGCGCCACCACACGCGGGAGTTTGTGCGGCGCGATGCCGACGGCATACGTGATGTCGCGGTATCCGGCGTCGGCGAACGCCTCGGCCTCGGCGAGGGTGGAGACGGTGACGGGGCCGGGGCCGCCGTCGTGCAGGAGGGCGGCGGCGTCGAGGCTCTTGGCCGTCTTCACATGCGGGCGCAGGGCGACCCCGAGACGGTCCGCCCGGGCCTGCAGGCGGGCGATGTTCCGCCGTGTCCGGTGCACGTCGACGACGGCGAACGGGGTGCCGGGGCCGGCGAGGGTCCGGGCGGTGGGGGAGAGGGCGGTGGACATGACCGAGTGACCCTTCACTTCGCGTAGTTGTAGACCGTCGCCCGGGAGACGCCGAGCAGGTCCGCGATGGTCTGTGCGGCGTCGCGCGAGTCGAAGTAGCCGTCGCGTTGCAGCTGTCGTACGAGTGCCTTCTTGTCGTCCCGGCTCAGCGAGCGGGGAGTGGCCGCGCGCTCGGCGGCACGGGCCTCCACCGCTTCGCGCAACTCCCGTGCGGTGCGCGCCCGGAGGGTCTCCAGGGGCTGGTCGCGGTGCTCGGTGTCCGTGGCCACCAGATTGGCCAGGGCGAGGGTCACCGGGGACAGGACCGAGACGTCGAGGTTCAGGCACAGTGCCGCGACGTACTCGCCGGCGGCGTTCTTGATGCCGATGGACGTGCTCTTCGCCGGGCGGCCGTCGGGAAACCGGTTGGGGTAGTTCTGGAGGACGCTGGGGTACTCCGGGTCCGCGATGCGGGCCAGCCCCAACTCGGTGGCCGCGTCACCGACCTGACGGCCGGACAGGTTGTTCTCGATCGCGCGGATCGCGTGGTCCGGGTCCCGCAGATCGTGCAGCACCACCTCGCACAGACCGGGGAACATGCGGCCCAGCGCGACCGCGATCTTCTCGGCCTCGCGGACGAGGTGCTCGTCGGCCCCGTCGGTGTCGTGGTCCATGACGCCCCTCTCGCCGAGCCGTCGACATGCCGTCTATATCTGGACGGTGAGTCTAAGCAGGAGGAGAGGTGGTGTCCAGAGGCGCCTCCCGAGGGGAGCGACCGCCTGTGGCCGAAAAAATACGGCGCGTCATCCAGCCGTCACCCCGGATTGCATGAATATCGGTTCATGCGTGTTATCGGTCGATGTAAAGCCGCCGTAATCGGCACATCCTCGGAACCGTTGTCGATCATGTCGGGTAAACGTGCGTAAACAACTCAAAGCGGACAGCTCGAAGATTCTTGCAGGTGCCGCGGGTGGCGTGTAGGGTTCCCATTGGTTCGGCCAGACGGGGGAAGGCTGTTATGAGCACGTTCGAACCAGACCAAAAATCAGGGCAGCTCCTGTCGATGGGTATGACAGGAGGCGGGGGGATGAATAGCGATTCGGCCAGTGCCGGATTAACCGAAGAATCATCGGCGTACCAGCAGCGGCGCGACGAAATAGCGTCCCGCGCCGCGGACCACGTACTCGGCGGACCCATTGCGGAAGTCGAGTACACCGACGCCGAACACGCGCTGTGGCGCCTGGTCTCCCAGCGGCTGGCGGAGCGGCACCAGCACCTGGCCGCGCCGGAGTTCCTGGCCGCGGCGGAGCGGCTCGGTGTGGCCGAGGACGGCGTTCCGCAGCTGCAGGACGTGTCCGAGCGCCTGCGCGAGCTGACCGGATTCCGACTGCGACCCGCCTCCGGCGTGGTCCCCTTCGCCCTGTTCTGCGGCTCCCTGGCCGATGGATACTTCCATTCGACCCAGTACCTCCGTGACGGCGCGACCCCCTTCTATTCGACCGAGCCGGACATCCTGCACGAGGTCATCGGGCACGGCAGTGCCATGGCCGACGACCGGTTCGCGGCGCTGTACCGACTGGCCGGCGAGGCCGTACGCAGGGTCGAATCCGAGACAGCCGTCCAGTTCGTCGCCAAGACCTTCTGGTTCACGGTCGAGTGCGGGCTGCTGGACGCCGCCGACGGGCCCCGTGCCTACGGCGCCAGCATCGTCTCCTCCTACGGCGAGCTGGAGCACTTCCGCTCCGCCGACATCCGGCCGCTCGACATCGCCGACATGGTCCGCGTCGACTACGACATAACCCAGTACCAGACCACCCTTTACAGTGCGCGTTCCCTCACGCATCTGGAGGACGTCGCGGGTGAATTCTGGGCGTCCTGCGACGATACATCCATTGAAAAACTCCTGGTGGTTGATATATGACCCGGCTCGCAGGACACGTATCCACTGCACAGCAGAGCCCGGAATCAGAAGTACTGGACGTCACCGGAATCGGATTCGGTGCCGCGAATCTCGCGCTGGCCGTGGCGCTCCATGAATCAGAGGCCGCGGGACGAGCAGTTTTCCTGGAGAAGCAGAAGGAATTCGGCTGGCATCGAGGGATGCTCATCGAGGGTTCCTCGCTCCAGGTGTCCTTCCTCAAGGACATCGCCACCATGCGCAATCCCACCAGCGATTTCGGCTTCCTTTCCTATCTTCAGGACAAGGGCCGGCTGGTCGACTTCATCAACCAGCACACCCTGCTGCCCTCGCGCATCGAGTACCACGACTACCTCCAGTGGGCCGCCGACCGGCTGAACCACCTGGTCGAGTACGGCGTGGAGGCCACCGGCGTGCGCCCCGTGACCGACGCCGGCGAGGTCGTCGCGCTGGATGTGCTCGCCGGTGACCGGGTGGTGGCCCGGACCAGGAACCTCGTCATCGCCTCCGGCCTGCGCCCGCGGCTGCCCGAGGGCGCCGAGACCGGTGAACGCGTCTGGCACAGCTCCCAGTTGCTGCACCGGCTGCCCGCGTTCGACGAACGGCCGCCCCGGCGGGCCGTCGTGGTCGGCGCCGGCCAGAGCGCGGCCGAGGTCGCCGCGCACCTCATGGAGCGCTACCCCCAGGCCGAGGTGTGCACCGTGTTCGGCCGCTACGGCTACAGCGTCGCCGACTCCAGCCCCTTCGCCAACCGCGTCTTCGACCCGGCCGCCGTGGACGACTTCTACGTCGCCCCGCCCGAGGTCAAGCAGTCCATCATGCGGTACCACGGCGGCACCAACTACGCCGTCGTCGACGAGGACGTCCTCCAGGGCCTCGCCCGCCGCCAGTACGAGCAGAAGGTGACGGGCACCCCGCGCCTGCGGCTGATGAACGCCTCCCGCCTGGTGTCCGTCGAGTCCCGCGGTGAATCCGTCGCCGTACGCGTGGAGTTCCTGCCCACCGGCGAACAGACCGCACTCGACGCCGACCTGGTCGTGTACGCCACCGGGTACCGGTCCGGCGACCCGGCCGAACTGCTGGGCGGCGTCCGTGACGCCCTCCGCCGGGACGCGGCGGGGCAGTTGGTCATCGGCCGGGACTACCGGCTCGCCACCACCGGGGACTTCCGGTGCGGCATCTACGTCCAGGGCGCCACCGAGGCGACCCACGGCATCGCCTCCACCCTGCTGTCCATGGTGGCGGTCCGCGCGGGCGAGATCGCCCAGTCGATCATCGGCGGCCGGCGCGACCCGGACCGCACCGCCGCAAGCGAGGCAGTAGCCGGGAACAGGGGCTGAAGTGTACGAGCGTCCGCTGTACCGCGAGGACCGCGACGGCGTCGTCCTGGCGTTTCTGCAGCACAACCCACTGGCACTGGTCGTCACCTCGCACGAGGACGTCCCGGTGGCCACCCACGCGCCGGTGCTGTTCCGGCACGGGCCCGACGGGGCGGACGCCGAGGCGGTCGCCGCGGGCACGGTGCCGCTGGCCGGCTCCACCCTGATCGGCCACATGAACGTCGAGAACCCGCAGTGGCGCCGGATGCGCTCCGGCGACCGGGCGCTCATCGTGTTCCAGGGCCCCCACGGCTATGTCTCGCCGACGGTCTACGAGGTCACGCCCGCCGCACCCACCTGGGACTTCACCGCCGTGCACGTGACCGGCACGGTGGAGCCCACCGCCGAACCCGCCGCCGTGCTGGACATCGTCTCCGACACCGCCCGGCGGCTGGAGGGCGGCTTCGGACGCGGCTGGGACCAGGAGTCCTCCCTCGACTACTTCCGCCAGATCGCGCCCGGCGTGGGCGCCTTCACCCTGCGGATCGAAACCGTGCAGACGATGTTCAAGCTCAGCCAGGAGAAGCCCGCCCCGATGCGGCGGCGCGTGGTCGAGCAGTTCGAAGCAAGCGAGTCCGGCAGCCATCGCGCGCTGGCGAGCATGATGCGCGCCCGCGGACTCACCGACGCCGACGAGGAGCGGGAGACAGCCGGATGACGCAGGGGAGCTCGCGACGGCCGGGACTGGACTCGGCACTGAACCGGCTCCGGGAGCGCACGGCGAGAACCGGCACGACACCGGCGGGCATCACCCGTGTCCCCCGGGACCAGCCCCTGCAGCTGTCGTTCGCCCAGCAGCGGCTGTGGTTCCTCGACCGGCTGATGCCGGGCAGCGCCTTCTACAACTTCGGCACCGCGGTGCGCGTCCGCGGCCCGCTGGACGCCGGCCTGCTGGCCAGGGCGCTGAGCCGCGTCGTCGCCCGCCACGAGACCCTGCGCACCGTCTTCGCCGACCACGACGGCGTGCCCGGCGCCGTCGTCCTGCCGCCGGAGCCGGTCGCCGTACCCGTGACCGACGCCGCGGACGAGACCGACGCCGAGCGGCTGGCCGGCGAGGAGGCCGCACGCCCCTTCGACCTCACGAAGGGCCCCCTGCTCCGCGCCCGTCTGCTGCGGCTCGCCGACGACGACCACGTGCTGCTGCTGACGGTCCACCACATCGCCACCGACGGCTGGTCGCACGGCCTGCTGTGGACCGAGCTGACCGCGGCCTACACCGCCCTCGCCGACGGCCGGCAGCCCGCGCTGCCGGAACTGCCCGTGCAGTACGCCGACTTCGCCGCCTGGCAGCGCCGCACCCTGCCGCCCGCCGTGCTGGAGCGGCGACTGGCCTTCTGGCAGGACCGCCTGGCCGGCCTGCCCCCGCTGGATCTGCCGCTCGACCGGCCCCGCCCGGCCGTCGCCTCCGCCGAGGGCGGCGTCGTCACCTGGCGGCTCCCGGCGGACGCCGTCGCCGCCGCCCGCGCGGTCGCCGCACGGCAGGGCGCGACCCTGCACATGACCCTGCTGGCCGCGTTCAGCGCGGTCCTCGGACGGCACGCCCGCACCGAGGACGTGGCCGTCGCCCAGCCCGTCGCCGGCCGTCCCCTGGCCGAGGTCGAGGGCCTCATCGGGTTCTTCGTCAACACCGTCGTCACCCGCACCGACCTGTCCGGCGACCCCTCCTTCGCGGAACTGGTCGAACGCGTCCGCGCCGCCTCGGTGGACGAGATGGCGCACCAGGACGTGCCGTTCGAGTACCTGGTGGAACGGCTCGTCCCGGAGCGCGACCTGTCGCGCAACCCGCTGGCCCAGGTCGTCTTCCAGTACGTGCCCCGCCCCGCCGCCCGCCCGGCGCCGTTCCCCGGCACCACCGCCGAACCCTTCGCCGGCGACCGTGCGTTCACCCGCATGGACCTGGAGGTCTACCTCGGCGAGGACGCCGAGGGCGGCGTCGAGGGACTCGTCAACTACAGCCGCGCCCTGTTCGACCGGGAGACCGTCGAGCGGCTGGCCCGTCACCTGACGGCACTGCTGCGCACCGCCTGCGCCCGGCCGGACCTGCCCCTGTCCCGGCTGACCATGACCGACGCCACCGAGGACGCGGCCCTGGAGCGGACCGCCCGGGGCACCGACGTACCGCTCCCCGACGCCTCGCTGCCCGAACTGTTCGCCGCCCAGGCCGCCCGCACCCCGGACGCCGTCGCCGTCGCCGACGGAACCGAGCAGCTCACCTACGCCCGGCTCGACCGCGCCGCCAACCGGCTCGCCCACGTCCTGACCGGTCACGGAGTCGGTCCCGAGCGCATCGTCGCGCTGGCGGCCGAGCGCTCCGCGCACCTGGTCGTCGCCGTGCTCGCGGTACTCAAGGCGGGCGGCGCCTATCTGCCGCTCGACGTCCGCAACCCGGCCGCCCGGACCCGCGCCGTTCTCGCCGACACCGGCGCCGCACTGCTGCTGACCGACGGCGGCCCCGCACCCGCCGGCACCGAGCACCTCCCGGTGGTGAACCTGCGCGACGTCCCCGGCACCGCCCCCGACACGGCCCCGCCGGTCACGGTCCGCCCGGACGGCCTGGCCTACGTGATGTCCACCTCCGGGTCCACCGGCACCCCCAAGGCCGTCGCCACCACCCACCGCGCCGTGGCCGGCCTCGCCCTCCACCGGCGCTGGGCCGGCGGCGCCCACGACCGGGTCCTGCTGCACTCCCCGCAGGCCTTCGACGCCTCCACCTACGAACTGTGGTCCCCGCTGCTGTCCGGCCGCCGCGTCGTCGTGGCCCCGCCCGGCGACCTCGCACCGCGCGCCCTCGCCCGCGTCGTCGCCGACCAGGGCGTCACCGCGCTGTGGCTGACCTCCGGCCTCTTCGACCTCGTGGTCGAGGAGGACGTCACCTGTCTGACCGGCGTCCGCGAACTCGTCGTCGGCGGCGACACCGTGTCCCCCGCGACCGTGGCCCGCGTCCGCGCCGCCCACCCGGAACTGACGGTCGTCAACGGCTACGGCCCCACCGAGACCACCACCTTCGCCACTCTCCACCCGATCGCGCCGTCCGACCCGGCCCCCGGCGGCCGGGTGCCCATCGGCAGCCCCCTGGACAACACCCGCGCCCACGTCCTCGACGACCGGCTGCGTCCCGTCCCGTTCGGCGTGCCCGGCGAACTGTACGTCGGCGGCCCGCGCCTGGCCCGCGGCTACGCAGGCCGCCCGGCGGCCACCGCCGAGCGCTTCCTGCCCGACCCGTTCGGACCGGCGGGCAGCCGCATGTACCGCACCGGCGACGTGGTGCGCCGCCGCCCCGACGGCGTCCTGGAGTTCCTCGGCCGGGCCGACGACCAGGCGAAGCTGCGCGGTCTCCGGGTCGAGCCCGGCGAGGTCGAGGCCGTGCTGGCCGCCCACCCCGCCGTCGCGCACACCGCCGTCGTCGTGCGCGGCGACGGCCCGGCCGGCAAGCGGCTCGTCGCCCACGTCGTACCGCGCGCCGGGCACACCACCGACGCCGCCGCGCTGCGCGCGCACGCGGCGGCGGCCCTGCCCGACTACCTGGTGCCCTCCGCGTTCGTCATCGGCGACGCGCTCCCGCTGACCGCCACCGGCAAGATCGACCGGGCCGCGCTGCCCGCCCCGCTGGACACCCCGGACACCGGCGCGGCCACCCCGCGCACCGACGCCGAGCGCGCGCTGTGCGACATCTTCGCCGAGCTGCTCGACGTCGACGCGTTCGGCGCCGAGGACGACTTCTTCGTGCGCGGCGGACACTCGCTGCTCGCGACCCGTCTCGTCGCCCGCATCGCCCGCGTCTTCGGCACCGACGTCCCGCTGCGGGAAGTCTTCGAGCACCGCACCCCCCGCGCCCTGGCCGCGGTGGTCACCGGTGCCGCGCACCCGGCCGACCCGGCGCCGCCGCTGGAGCCGGCGGACCGCGACCGGCCGCTGCCGCTGTCCTTCGCCCAGCAGCGGATGTGGTTCCTGGACCAGCTCAGCCCCGGCAGCGCCTCGTACACCTCCGGCGGTGCCCTGCGCGTCCGCGGACCGCTGGACGCCGAGCGGCTCGCCGGCGCCCTGTCGGCGGTCGTCGCCCGCCACGAGACCCTGCGCACCACCTTCACCGTGGCGGACGGCGTGCCCGCCGCGGTCGTCGGCGCCGCCGCCCCGGTCGCCCTGCGGGTCGTCGACGTACCGGACGAGGACGCCGCCCGGGCCGCGGCCTCCGCCGAGCTGTCCACCGGGTTCGACCTGGCGCACGGCCCCCTGCTGCGCGCCACGCTGCTCCGGCTCGCCCCCGACGACCACGTCCTCGTCGTCGCCGTGCACCACATCGCGACCGACGGCTGGTCCCAGGCCCTGCTGTGGGCCGAGGTCGCCGCCGCCTACGACGGCACACCGCTGCCCCCGCCGCCCGTCCAGTACGGCGACTACGCGCTCTGGCAGCGGTCCTGGCTCTCCGGCGAGGTGCTGGAGCGCCGGGCCGGCTACTGGACCGACCGGCTGGCCGGCCTCGCCCCGCTGGAGCTGCCGCTGGACAAGGCCCGGCCCGCCGTCGCCACCGGCCGGGCGGGCACCCTGCCCTGGCAGCTGCCCGCCGAGGTGATCCGGGACGCCCGGGCCGTCGCCGCCCGCGAGGGCGCCACGCTCTACATGGTGCTCCTGGCCGCGTTCACCCTCGTGCTGTCCCGGTACGCCCGCACCGAGGACGTCGCCGTGGGCTCGCCGATGGCGGGCCGGACCCGCGCCGAGACCGAGGCGCTGATCGGCTTCTTCGTCAACGTCGTCGCCGTCCGCACCGACCTGTCCGGAGACCCGACCTTCCGGGAACTCCTCGGCCGCGTACGGGAGTCGGTGGTCGGCGCCGTCGAGCACCAGGACGTCCCCTTCGAGCACCTGGTGGAACGGCTCCGCCCCGAGCGCGACCTGTCCCGCAACCCGCTGGTGCAGGTGGCGTTCCAGCTGCTGACCGACGCGCCCCGGCGGACCTGGTGGCAGGGCGCCCAGGCCGGGCCGTTCGACATCGACCACGCGTACACCCGGATGGACCTGGAGGTGCACGCCGTCGAGACCGGCGACGAGGTCCGCGCGACCGTCCTGTACGCCGCCGACCTGTTCGACGCCGACACCGTCCGCCAGCTGATGCACCACGTGTCGGTCGTCCTCGGCGAGGTGCTCGCCGATCCCGACCGGCCGGTGTCCGCGGCGACCATGCTCGACGCGACCGACCGGCACCGCACGATGGTCGCCTGGAACGACACGGCCGCTCCGCTCCCGGACGGCTCCGTGCCCCGGCTCTACGCCGAACAGGCCGCCCGCACCCCCGACGCCGTCGCCCTGATCTGCGGCGACGAACGCGTGACCTACGCGGAACTGGACCGGCTGGCCAACCGTTTCGCCCACCTCCTGCTGGCCCACGGCGTCGGCGCCGACGAACCGGTCGGCGTGGCCACAGGCCGCTCCACCGGCATGGTCGCCGCCGTGCTGGGCGTGCTCAAGGCGGGCGCCGCCTATGTGCCCCTCGACCCGCGCAACCCTCCGGGCCGTACCGAGCGCATCGTGGCCACCTCCGGGCTGCGCGTCGTCATCGCCGACCGCCCGGTGCCCGGCACCGACGGCGTCACCGTCCTCGACGTGACCGACCCGGGACCCGGACCCGACACCGACCCCGGCATCGACCCGCACCCCGACACCACCGCGTACGTCATCTACACCTCCGGCTCCAGCGGCGAGCCCAAGGGCGTGGCCGTGACCCACCGCAACGTCGTGGTGCTGGCCGCCGACCGCCGCTGGCGGAACGGCAACCACGAACGGGTCCTGCTGCACTACCCGCTGGCCACCGACATCTCCACCTACGAGCTGTGGCCGTTCCTGCTGGCGGGCAAGCAGATCGTCGTCGCCGCCGACGAGCACGTCGAGCCGGACACCTTCGACCGGCTCATCCGCGAGCACGGCGTCACCGCCATGTGCCTGCCCGCCCCCCTGTTCAGCCTGCTCGCCGAGGAGTGCATGGACTGCTTCGGCGGGCTGCGCGAGGTCCTCACCGGCGGCGAGGCCGTGTCCGGCGAGACCGTCGCCCAGGTGATGGCCGCCCATCCGCACCTGACCGTGCTCGACGCCTACGGGCCGACCGAGGCGACCGCGTTCACCACGCTGTTCCCCATGGAGCCGGGCTTCCGCCTCGTCGGCTCCCGGGTGCCCATCGGAGCCCCGATCGACAACACCCGCGTGTACGTCCTCGACGACGCCCTCCGGCCGGCGCCGCTCGGCGTGGCGGGCGAACTCGTCATCGGCGGGCCCCGGGTGGCCCGCGGCTACCTGGGCCGGCCCGACCTGACCTCCGAGAAGTTCGTGCCGGACCCGTGGGGCGGGCCCGGCGAGCGGATGTACCGCACGGGCGACGTCGTACGGTGGCTGCCCGGCGGCGCGCTGGAGTTCCTCGGCCGCGCCGACGTCCAGGTCAAGATCCGCGGCTTCCGGGTGGAGCCCGGCGAGGTCGAGGCCGCGCTGCTGAGGCACCCGGCCGTCTCGCAGGTCACCGTCGCCGTGCGCGAGGACATCCCCGGCGACAAGCGCCTGGTGGCCTATGTGGTGCTGGAGCCGGACGCCGGTGACGGCGTGCTGCCCGCGCTGCGCGCCCACGCCGCGGGCGCCGTACCGGACTACATGGTGCCGTCGGCGTTCGTCGCGCTCGACGCGTTCCCGCTGTCCACCACCGGGAAGATCGACCGACGGGCCCTGCCCGCCCCCGACACCCGCTCGGTCGCCGAGAGCGGATACGCCGAGCCCGCCACCGAGGCGGAGCGGGTGCTGTGCGAGATCTTCGCCGAGGTGCTGGACGTGCGCCCGGTGGGCGCCGACGACGACTTCTTCGCCCTCGGCGGGCACTCGCTGCTGGCCACCCGGGCGATCGCCCGGATCCGCGCCCGCTTCGGGCCCGACGTGCCGCTCCAGGCGGTGTTCGAGCGGCGCTCCCCGCGCCGGCTGGCCGAGACCCTCGGCGAGCCCGGCGCGGTGACGGACGTGATCCGGCCGGCCCCCCGCGAGGGCGCGCTCCCGCTGTCGTCCTCCCAGCGCCGTCTGTGGTTCCTGGACCGGCTCACCCCGGACAGCGGCTTCTGGAACGTGGCGATGGGCGTGCGCGCCCGTGGCCCGCTCGACGTGGACGCCCTGGGCCGGGCCCTGTCCCTGGTGGTCTCCCGCCACGAGGTGCTGCGCACCGTCTTCGCCGCCGACGCCGGCGAGCCGGTGGCCGTCGTCCGCCCCGCGACCCCGCTGCACCTGGACGTCACGGACGTCGCCGACGAGGCCGAGGCACGCGCCCTGGCCGAGGCGGACGCCGCGCGCCCCTTCGACCTGGCCCGGGGGCCGCTGCTGCGCGCCCGGGTGCTGCGGCTCGCGGCCGAGGACCACGCCGTCCTCATCACCGCGCACCACGCGGTCACCGACGGCTGGTCGCACGCCGTCTTCTGGGGCGAACTGGCCGAGGCCTACCGCGCCGAACTGGCCGGCGACACCGCCGACCTGCCCGCACTGCCCGTCCAGTACGGCGACTTCGCCGTCTGGCAGCGCGACCGGCTCACCGGCGCCGAGCGGGAACGGCACCTGGCCTACTGGCGGACCCGGCTCGCCGGCCTGCGCCCCCTGGAACTGCCCCTGGACCGGCCCCGCCCCGCGGTCGCCGGCTCGGCGGGCGCCTCCCAGCCGTGGGAGCTGCCCGAGGACCTGGTCCGGGCCGCGCGCGCCCTCGGCGACACCGAGGGTGCCACCCTCTACATGACGCTGCTGACCGCCTTCACGGTGGTCCTGGCACGGTTCGCCGGCACCGAGGACGTCGCCGTCGGCGCACCGGTGGCGGGCCGGACCCGCCCCGAGGTGGAGCGGCTGATCGGCTTCTTCGTCAACATGCTGGTGCTGCGCACCGACGTGTCCGGCGACCCCACCTTCCGCGACCTGCTGGGCCGGGTACGGGAGACGGTGGTGGGCGCCATGGACCACCAGGACCTGCCCTTCGAGCACCTGGTCGAGACCCTGGCACCCGAACGGGACCTGTCCCGCAACCCGCTGGTCCAGGTCGTCTTCCAGCTCATGCGGGCGCCCGGGGACAAGGGCGACCGCCTCGGCGCCGCCCGGCTGGAACCGCTGCTGGACGAGCACGCGTTCACCCGCGTCGACCTCGAAGTGCACCTCACCGAGGACGGCGACCGGGTGCGCGGCACCGTGCTGCACTCCACCGCCCTGTTCGAGGCGGAGACGGTCCGCCGGATGCTGCACCACCTCACGGTCCTGCTGCGCACGGCGCTCGCCGACCCGGACGCGCCGCTGTCCACGCTCTCGCTGCTGGACGACGACGACCGCCACCTGCTGCTGGAGCAGTGGAACGACACGGCCCTGCCGTACCGGGACGCCTCGCTCGCCCGGCTGTTCGCCGAGCAGGTCGCCCGCACCCCCGACGCCCCGGCGGTGGAGTGCGAGGACGACGTCCTCACCTACGCCGAACTGGACCGCGAGGCCGAGCGGATCGCCGCCGGGCTGCGGGCACGCGGGGTACGGCCGGACGACCTCGTCGGCCTGTGCCTGGAGCGCAGCACCGTGCAGATGGCCGGCCTGATCGGCATCCTCAAGGCCGGCGCGGCCTATGTGCCGATCGACCCGAACCACCCCCGCGACCGGATCCGGCTCATCGTGGACGACGCCCGGATGACCGTCGCCGTCACCGACCGGGCGCACGCGGACGTCTTCGCCGAGGGCACCGCCCTCGTCCTCGTGGACGCCCCGGACCGGACCGAGCCGCTCCCGGCCGGGGCGACGGAGCGACCGGGCCCCGACTCGCTCGCCTACGTCGTCTACACCTCCGGCTCCACCGGCGTGCCCAAGGGCATCGCCATGCCCGCCCGGTGCGTGGTCAACATGCTCGCCTGGCAGAAGAAGGCGGTACCGGGCGGCCCCGGCACCCGGACCGCCCAGTTCACCGCCCTCACCTTCGACGTGTCGGTGCAGGAGGTGCTCTCCGCGCTGCTGTACGGCGAGACGCTGGTCATCCCCACCGAGGAGACCCGCCGCGACCCGGCCCGCTTCGCCCGCTGGCTCGACGAGCGGGCCGTCGAGCAGATCTTCGTGCCCAACCTGATGATCCGCGCCCTCGCCGAGGAGGCGGCCGCCGGCCGGGCCCGGCTCACCTCGCTGCGGCACATCTCCCAGGCGGGCGAGCCGCTGACCCTCGACTCCGTGCTGCGCGAGTTCTGCGCCGCCCGGCCCCGGCTGCGCCTGCACAACCACTACGGCTCCACCGAGATCCAGGTCGTCACCTCCTACACCCTGCCCGGCGACGTCGCCGACTGGCCCCGGGCCGCACATCTGGGCGAGCCCGTCGACAACTCCCGCGCCTACGTGCTGGACGACCGGCTGCGGCCGGTCCCCGTGGGCGTCGCCGGCGAACTGTGCTTCGCCGGCCCCGGGCTCGCCCGCGGCTACGTCGGCAAGCCGGAACTGACGGCGCAGAAGTTCGTCGCCGACCCCTTCGGCCCGCCCGGTTCCCGCCTCTACCGCACCGGAGACCTGGGCCGCCGGCGCCCCGACGGCAGCCTGGAGTACCTGGGCCGGCTCGACCACCAGGTCAAGATCCGGGGCTTCCGGGTGGAGCTGGGCGAGGTCGAGGCCGTGCTGCTGCGGCACGCCGAGGTGACCCGCGCCGTCGTCGTCGCCCGCGAGGACACCCCGGGCGTCAAGCGGCTCGTCGGCTACGTCGTGCCCGTCCCCGGCACCGACGGCGGACTGCCCGCCCGGCTGCGCGCCCACCTGGCGGACGCCGTACCGGACTACATGGTGCCGTCGGCGCTCGTCCCGCTGGACGCGTTCCCGCTGACCACCACCGGGAAGATCGACCGGGCCGCGCTGCCCGCCCCCGATCTGCGCACCACCCTCGACACCGGCTTCACCGCGCCCCGCACCGGCGAGGAGAAGGCCCTGTGCGAGGTGTTCGCCGAGGTGCTGGAGACCGAACGGGTCGGCATCGACGACGACTTCTTCGCCCTGGGCGGACACTCGCTGGTCGCGGCCCGCACGGTCGCCCGGATCCGTGAGGTGCTGGACGCCGAGGTCTCCCTGCGGGAGCTGTTCCAGCACCGCACCCCCCGCGCGCTCGCCGAGGTCGTCGCCGTGTCCCCGCGCTCGGCCGTTCCGCCCCTGGTGCCGGTGTCCCGGCAGGAACCCCTGCCGCTCTCGCTCGGCCAGCTGCGGCTGTGGCGGCTGCACGAGGCCGACCCCGGTGACCCGGTCTGGACGATCCCGCTGGCCGTGCGCATCACCGGGGAACTGGACACGCACCTGCTGGGCCGCGCCCTGACCGAGGTCGTCCGCCGGCACGAGGCGCTGCGCACCGTCTTCGTGCCCGGCGACGAGCCCATGTCGGTGGTCCTGCCCGCCAGGGACATCGTGCTGGAGCCGGTGGACGTGCCCGACGAGACCGCCGCCCGCGCCCTGGCCGACGAGGCCGCGGCCCGCCCGTTCGACCTCGTCTCCGGCCCCGTGCTGCGGCCCGCCCTGCTGCGGATCGCCCCGGACGACCACGTCCTGCTGCTGACGGTGCATCACATCGCCACCGACGGCTGGTCCCAGGGCGTGCTCTGGACGGAACTGTCCGGCGTCTACGCGGCGCTGCGCGAGAACCGTCCGTCCGAGCTGCCCGAACTGCCCGTCCAGTACGGCGACTTCGCCGTGTGGCAGCGCTCCTGGCTCACCGGCCCCGCGCTCGACGCGCAGCTGGACCACTGGCGCCGGCGGCTGGCCGGGCTGCGGCCCCTCACCCTGCCGGGCGTCCCGGCGGACGCCGCCCACGACGGCACCGGCGTGCTGACCGAATGGCGGCTGCCCGCCGACCTGGTCGACACCGCCCGCAGGGTCGGCGCCGAGCACGACGCCACCCTCTACATGACCCTGCTGGCCGCCTTCACCGCCACCCTGGCCCGCTGGACGGGCACCGACGACCTGGCCGTCGGCTCCCCGGTGGCGGGCCGCACCCGGGCCGAGGTCGAGGGGCTGATCGGCTTCTTCGCCAACTTCGTGCCCCTGCGCGTCGACCTCTCCGGGGACCCGTCCTTCGCCGGCTTGCTGGCCCGGGTCCGGGACACCGCCGTCGACGCGTACGCCCACCAGGCACTGCCCTGGGAACGCGTCGTCGAGGGCCTCGGCCTGGACCCCGAACAGCCGCTGGTCGACGTCGTGTTCCAGCTCGTCAACGTCGAACTGGGCGAACTGGGCCTGCCCGGCGCCCGCGTCGAGCAGTTCACCGGCGAACAGACCTACGCACGCTGGCACCTCGAGGTGCACCTCGTCGAGGACCCCGACGGCGGTCTCACCGGACACGTCGTCCACCGCGCCGCCGCCCTCGGCCGACGCGTCGTGGACGACCTGCTGGCCGGCACCACCGCCCTGCTGCAGGCCGCACTCGCCGATCCCGGCCTGCCCGTCTCCGCACTGCACGCACCGGACCCGCTGGAGGGGACCACCCATGACTGAGCCGCTGACCGAACCGACGGCCGCTCAGCCGCCCGCGCTCACGCACCGGCTCGCCGGTCTGCCCGAGCCCGAGCGCCGGCGCGTCGTCCTGGACCTGGTCCTGACGCAGGTCGCGGAGGTCCTCGACCTCGGCACCGCCGCCGACGTACCGCCGGACCGGGCCATCCGGGAACTCGGCCTGCGCTCGCTGACCGCCGTACAACTGCTGCTGCGGCTCAGCCGCGGCACCGGCGTGAAACTGCCCACCACCGCCATCTACGACCACCCCACCGCCCGCGCCCTCGCGGACGCCCTCGTCGACGCCGCCTCCGGCCGGCACGTCCTGCTCGTCGAGGACGACGAGCCCGTGCGGCGCGCGGCCGACGACGACCCGGTCGCCGTGGTCGGCATGGCCTGCCGCTTCCCGGGCGGCGTGCGCACCCCCGACGACCTGTGGCGGCTCCTGCTGGAGGAACGCGACGCCATCATGCCGTTCCCCACCGACCGCGGCTGGGACCTGGCCGCGCTCGCCGACCCGGACGGCCCCCTGGCCAGCCGCACCCGGCACGGCGGATTCCTCGACGACGTCGCCCTGTTCGACGCCGGATTCTTCGGCATCAGCCCCCGCGAGGCCCAGCTGATGGACCCCCAGCAGCGGCTGCTGCTGGAGACCGGCTGGGAGGCGCTGGAGCGGGCCGGTGTCGCCCCCGGCTCCTGGCGGGGCGGACGCGTCGGCGTCTTCGTCGGCGCCAACGCCCAGTCCTACTCCTCCCTGCTCGCCGGCATCCCCGAGGGCGGCGACGGACACGCCCTGACCGGCCGCCTGGCCAGTGTGGTGGCCGGCCGCATCGCCTACGTCCTCGGCCTGGAGGGCCCCGCCTTCACGGTCGACACCGCCTGCTCGTCCTCCCTCGTCGCCCTGCACCAGGCGGTGCGGTCGCTGCGCTCGGGCGAGAGCACCCTCGCGCTCGCCGGCGGCGTGACCGTCATGCCGACGCCGGAACTGTTCGTCGACTTCACCAAGCAGGGCGGCCTGTCCGAGGACGGCCGCTGCCGCTCGTACGCCAAGGCCGCCGACGGACTCGGCTGGTCCGAGGGCGCCGGCATGCTCCTGCTGGAGCGGCTGTCCGACGCCCGGCGCAACGGCCACCCGGTGCTCGCCCTGCTGCCCGGCACCGCCATCAACCAGGACGGCGCCTCCAACGGGCTCACCGCGCCGAGCGGCGCCGCCCAGCAGCGCGTGGTACGGCAGGCACTGGCCGACGCCGGACTGCGCCCCGGCGACGTGGACGCCGTCGAGGGACACGGGACCGGCACCACCCTGGGTGACCCCATCGAGGCCCAGGCCCTGCTCGCCTCCTACGGCCAGGACCGCGACCGGCCGCTGTGGCTGGGCTCGCTGAAGTCCAACCTGGGCCACGCGCAGGCCGCCGCCGGCGTGGGCGGAGTCATCAAGACGGTGCTCGCGCTCCAGCACGGACTGCTCCCCAGGACACTGCACGTCGACGAGCCCACCCCGCACGTGGACTGGGTGTCCGGCGACGTGCGGCTGCTGACCGAGGCCCGCCCCTGGCCCCGCGGCGAACGCCCGCGCCGGGCCGGCGTGTCGTCGTTCGGCGTCAGCGGCACCAACGCCCATGTGATCGTGGCGGAAGCGCCCGAGGCGCCCGAGGCGCGGGAAGCGGCGCCGGAGCAGCCGGCCGGTTCGGTCCCCCTGCCCTGGCAGCTGTCCGCGCGCAGTGAGGCCGCCCTGCTCGAACAGGCCGCCCGGCTCCGCGAGTTCGTCGCGGCCGACCCGGACCTGGAGCCCGCCTCCGTCGCCCTCACCCTGGCCACCCGCCGCACCGCGTTCGAGCACCGCGCCGCCGTCGTGGGCCGTGACCGCGCCGAACTCCTGGCCGCACTGGACGTGCTCGCCGCGGGCGGCGCCGACCCGGCCGTCGTCCGCGGCACCGCCGGCGCCGACGGCAGCGTCGTCTTCGTCTTCGCCGGCCAGGGCGGCCAGTGGCTGGGCATGGGCGTCGAACTGCTCGACACGGACCCGGTGTTCGCCGCGCGCCTGGCCGAGTGCGAACGCGCCCTCGCCCCCTGGCTGGACTGGTCGGTCGTGGACGTGCTGCGCGGCGCCGAGGGCGCCCCGCCGCTGAGCCGCGTCGACGTCGTGCAGCCCGTGCTGTTCGCCCTCATGGTCTCGCTGGCCGCCGTGTGGCGCTCGCACGGTGTCGTGCCCTCGGCCGTGGTCGGCCACTCCCAGGGCGAGATCGCCGCGGCCTGCGTGGCCGGCGCCCTCACCCTGGACGACGCCGCGAAGATCGTCGCGCTGCGCGCCAAGGCCGTGGCCGACCTGCCCGGCCGCTGCGGCATGGGCTTCGTCGCCGCGCCCGCCGCCGACGTCGAGAAGATGCTGGAGCGCTGGCCCGGCCGGCTCGGCATCGCCGCCGTCAACAGCCCCCGCTCGCTGGTCGTCGCCGGCGACCGCGAGGCCCTGGAGGACCTGCTCGACCTCTGCGACGACGAGGGACTGCGCGCCGGCCGGGTCGCCGCCGACTACGCCTCGCACTCCCCGCAGGTGGAGGCCGTACGGCAGCGGCTGCTCGCCGAACTCAAGGGCATCCGCCCGCGGGACGGCGAAATCCCCCTGTACTCCACCGTCACCGCGGACTGGATCGACGGCAGCGAACTGGGCGCCCGCTACTGGTACCGCAACCTGCGCGAGCCGGTGCTCTTCCAGGACGCGGTCCGGGGTCTGCTCGACGCGGGCTACCACGCGTTCGTGGAGATCAGCCCGCACCCCGTGCTCACCGTCGCCATGCAGCAGACCGCCGAGGCCGAGGGCACCGACCTGCGCGTGGCCGCCACCCTGCGACGCGACGAGAGCGACCGGCTGCGTCTCACCACGGCCCTCGCCGAGGTGGCCGCCGGCGGTGTGCCGGTCGACTGGCGGCCCCTGTTCGACACCGTCGGCGCCCGCCCCGTCGAACTCCCCACCTACCCCTTCCAGCGCGAGCGCTACTGGCTCGCCCCCGGCACCACCGGCGCCGGCGACCTGACCGCGGTCGGCCTCACCGCCGGCGGGCATCCGCTGCTCGGCGCCGAGGCCGAACTCCCCGACGACGGCGGCCTGCTCCTCACCGGCCGGATCAGCCCCGAGACACACCCCTGGCTGACCGAGCACACCGTGCTGGGCACCGCCCTGCTGCCCGGCACCGCGGTCGTGGAGATGGCGGCCCACGCCGGCCACCGGCTCGGCTGCGCCCAGGTCGAGGAACTGACCCTGGCCGCGCCGATCGGCGTGCCCGCCGACGGTCTGACCCTGCGCGTCACCGTGCACGGCGCCGACGACTCCGGACGCCGTACGGTCGCCGTCCACACCCACTCCGGCGACGCCTGGACCCAGCACGCCACGGGCGTCCTGGCACCGGCCGCGCCCGCCGGGCCCGTGCCCGGCCAGTGGCCCCCGGCCGACGCGGAACCGCTCCCGGTGGACGGCGTGTACGACCGCTTCGCCGCCCGCGGCTACGGCTACGGACCCGCCTTCCGGGGCCTGCGCGCCCTGTGGCGCCGGGACACCGAGATCTTCGCCGAGGTCGAACTCCCCGAGACCGTCGCCACCACCGGCCACCTCGTGCACCCCGCGCTGCTCGACGCCGTCACCCAGGCCGTGCCCGCCGCCGAGCCCGACGACGCGCCCCTGATGCTGCCGTTCTCCTGGACCGGCGTGACCGTGCACCCCGGCACCGCCCGTGTCCTGCGCGTGCGCGCCGCCCGGGAGAGCGCCGACACGCTGCGCCTGACCGCCACCGACCGCGAGGGCCGGCCCGTGGTGGAACTGGCCGCGCTGCGGCTGCGGCCCGCCTCGCCCGGACAACTCGCCGCCGTGGCCGCCGCCGGCACGCGCGACGCGCTGTTCCGCGTGGCGTGGCAGACCCCCGACATCGAGGCACCCGCCGTCCGGCGCTGCGCCGTGCTGGGCACGGAACCGGCAGGTCTCACCGCGCCCCCGCACGCCACCCTCGCCGACATCGACGCCGGCCCGACGGACCTCGTCCTCGCCCCCGTCGGCACCGGAGCCGACGTCGTCGCCACCACCCACCGGGTCACCGCCCAGGTGCTGGAGCTGCTGCGCGACTGGCTCGCCGACGAGCGGTTCGGCCACGCCCGGCTCGCCGTCGTCACCCGGCACGCCGTCGCCGTCCGCCCCGGCGAGGAACCCGATCCGGCCGCCGCCGCGGTATGGGGCCTGGTCCGTTCCGCGCAGACCGAGCACCCCGACCGGTTCCTCCTCGTCGACACCGACGGCACGCCCGCCTCCCTCGCTGCGGTGCCGGCCGTCGGCGACGAACCGCAGACCGCGCTCCGCGACGGCGAACGCCTCGTCGCCCGGCTGACCCGCGCCCCCGAGACCGCGCTGCGCCCACCCGCCGGGGCCGACGCCTGGCGCGTCGACGTGGTACGGCCCGGCAGCATCGACGGTGTCGACGCCGTCGCCGCCCCCGACGCCACGGCTCCCCTGGCACCCGGCCAGGTGCGCATCGCCGTCCGCGCGGCCGGCGTGAACTTCCGGGACGTGCTCTGCGCACTCGACATGTACCCGGACGAGGTCGACGCGATCGGCTCCGAGGCCGCGGGCACCGTGGTCGAGGTGGCCCCGGACGTCACCGACCTCGCCGTCGGCGACCGTGTCCTCGGCATGGTGCCGGGCGGCTTCGGCACCCTCGCGGTGGTGGACCGGCGACTCGTGGTGCCCGTCCCCGCCGGCTGGTCCTGGGTCCGGGCAGCGGCACTGCCGTCCGTGTACGCCACCGCCCGCTACGCACTCGTCGACCTCGCCGGAGTGCGGGCGGGGGACCGGGTGCTGGTGCACGCGGCGGCCGGCGGTGTCGGCATGGCCGCCGTCCAGCTGGCCCGGTTCCTGGGTGCCGAGGTGTATGCGACGGCGAGCCCCGGCAAGCACGGGGTGCTGCGGGCGGCCGGTCTGGACGAGGCGCACATCGCGTCGTCGCGGGACACCGGATTCGCGGAGCGGTTCCCGGGGGTGGACGTCGTGCTGAACTCCCTCGCGGGGGAGTTCGTGGACGCGTCCCTGCGCCTGCTGCGGCCGGGCGGCCGGTTCGTGGAACTCGGCAAGACCGACCGCCGCGACCCCGCGGACCTGCCCGGCGTCGACTACCTCCCGTTCGACCTCCTGCTGGACGCCGGCCCCGACCGCGTCCAGAGCCTGCTGACCGAGGTCGTCGCCCACGCCGAGGCGGGCGAGGTGACCGGCCTGCCGACCCGCACCTGGCCGCTCGCCGACGCACGCGGCGCGTTCCGGTTCATGGCCCAGGCCCGGCACACCGGGAAGATCGTGCTGACCGTCGCCCCCTACGCCGACGGCACCGTCCTGATCACCGGCGCCGGCGTGCTCGGCGGCGTCCTCGCCCGGCACCTGGTGGCCGAGCACGGCGCCCGCGACCTCGTGCTGGCCAGCCGCCGCGGCGCCGCCGCCCCCGGCAGCGCCGACCTGGTCGCCGAACTGGCCGCGGCCGGCGCCACCGTCCGCTTCGAGACCTGCGACGTGACCGACCGCGCCGCCCTCGACGCACTGCTCGCCCGGCTGACCGCCGAGGCACCGCTGACCGCGGTGGTGCACACCGCGGGCGCCCTCGACGACGGCGTGCTGACCGAACTCGGCTCCGACCGGCTGCCGGCCGTGCTGCGGCCGAAGGCCGACGCCGCCTGGCACCTGCACGAACTCACCGCAGACAGCGACCTGTCCGCGTTCGTGCTGTTCTCCTCCGCGGCGGCCACCCTCGGCACCCCCGCGCAGGCCAACTACGCGGCCGCCAACGCCTTCCTCGACGCGCTCGCCGAACGGCGCCGCGCCGCGGGTCTGCCCGGCACCGCCGCGGCCTGGGGACTGTGGGCCGACGCCACCGGTCTCACCGGACACCTGGACGCCGCCGACGTCGCCCGCGCCGGCCGCAACCGCATCGTGCCCATGGCCGCCGCCGAGGGACTGGCCCTGTTCGACGCGGCCACCCGCACCGGCGAAGCCGTGACCGTCACCGCCCGCCTGGACCTCGCCACCGCCTCCGCGGCTCCCACCCCGCCGCTGCTGCACGGCCTGGTCGCCACCCCGGCCGGCCCGGCCGCCGCCCGTCCGGCGACCGACGCGGCGGCCCTGCGGGCGCGGATCACCGCACTGCCCGCACCCGAGCGCACCCCCGTCCTGCTCGACCTGGTCCGCGGCCAGGTGGCCGACGTCCTGGGGCACCGGGGAAGCGAGGCGGTGGCACCCGACCGAGGCTTCAAGGAACTGGGCTTCGACTCGCTGACCGCCGTCGAACTGCGCAACCGCCTCGGCGCCGCCACCGGCCTGCGGCTGCCCACCACCATCGTGTTCGACCACCCCAACCCCGCCGCGCTCGCCGACCACCTGCTCGACGCGCTCCTGCCGAGCGAGTCCGACGAGGCGAGCGCCGACCGGATCATCGCCGAACTGGCCCGGGTGGAGAGCGCGCTGGGCGCCCTGCCGGCCGAAAGCGCCGACCGCGCCCGGGTGGCGGCGCACCTGCGGGAGCTGGCGGCCCGCTGGGACACCGACACGACCGGCGAGGCACCCGAGCGGGCCGCGCTGGACGGCGTCACCGCCGACGAACTCTTCGACCTGATCGACCGGGGCATCTCTTGATCCGCGCCGAACGAACCGCACGGGGGTGCACCGATGGCTGACGAGGCCAAACTGCTCGACTACCTCAAGCAGGTCACGGGCGACCTGCAGGTCGCCCGGCGCAGGCTGCGCGAGGCCGAGGCCCGCGACCGCGAGCCCATCGCGATCGTGGGCATGGCCTGCCGCTACCCCGGCGCGGTGGCCACGCCCGAGGACCTGTGGCGGCTGCTGACCGCCGGGACCGACGCGGTCGCCGCGTTCCCCGAGGACCGCGGCTGGGACATGGCGTCGGTCTACGACCCGGACCCCGACCGGCCCGGCACCTCCTACGCCCGCGAAGGCGGATTCCTCGACACCGCGGCCGACTTCGACGCGGGGTTCTTCGGGATCAGCCCGCGCGAGGCGCTGGCCATGGACCCGCAGCAGCGGCTGGTGCTGGAGACCTCCTGGGAGGCCCTGGAGCGGGCCGGTATCGACCCGCACGGCCTGCGCGGCAGCGCCACCGGCGTGTTCGTCGGCTTCAGCAGCGAGGACTACTCCGACATCACGGGCACGGTGGCCACCGAGCTGGAGGGCTATGTCGTCACCGGCACCTCGCCCAGCGTGCTCTCCGGCCGGGTGTCCTACACCCTCGGCCTGGAGGGCCCCGCCCTCTCCGTCGACACCGCGTGCTCCTCGTCCCTGGTCGCTCTGCACCTCGCCGTCCGCTCGCTGCGCGCGGGAGAGTGCACGCTGGCGCTCACCGGCGGGGCGACCGTGCTCTCCACGCCCGGCGTGTTCACCGAGTACAGCCGGCAGCGGGCCCTCGCCGCCGACGGCCGCTGCAAGGCGTTCGCCGCGGCCGCCGACGGCTTCGGCTTCGCCGAGGGGGCGGGCATGCTCGTCCTGGAGCGGCTCTCGGACGCCCGGCGCAACGGCCACCCCGTGCTGGCCGTGGTCCGCGGCACCGCGATCAACCAGGACGGCGCGAGCAGCGGACTCACCGCCCCGAACGGGCTTGCGCAGCAGCGCGTGATCCGCCAGGCCCTGGCCGACGCACGCCTGGCCGCGAGCCAGGTGGACGCCGTGGAGGCGCACGGTACGGGCACCCGGCTGGGTGACCCGATCGAGGCGCAGGCCCTGCTGGCCACCTACGGCCAGGAGCGGGACGAGCCGCTGTGGCTGGGCTCGGTCAAGTCCAACATCGGGCACACCCAGGCCGCCGCCGGCGTGGCCGGTGTGATCAAGATGGTGCAGGCGATGCGGCACGGGACGCTCCCGCGCACCCTGCACGTGGACGAGCCGTCCCCGCACGTCGACTGGGCCTCGGGCGCCGTGGAACTCCTCACCGAGGAGCGCGAGTGGCCGCAGACGGAACAGCCGCGCCGCGCGGGCGTGTCCTCGTTCGGTGTCTCCGGCACCAACGCCCACGCCATCCTGGAGCAGGCACCCGAGCAGACCGAGCCCACCGACGAAGCCACGGACCGCACCCTCCCGGTCGTCCCGTGGACGCTGTCCTCCCGTACGGCGGCCGGTCTGCGCGCCCAGGCCGAACGCCTCCTCGCGCACCGGCCCGCGCTGGACGCCGGCCCGTACGACGTGGCCCTCGCCCTCGCCACCACCCGCTCGGCCTTCGAGCACCGCGCGATCGTGCTGGGCGCCGACCGCGACGCGCTGCTCACCGGCCTGGCCGCCGTCGCGGCGGGCACCGAGTCCGCCGAGGTGGTACGCGGTCGGGCCGTGGGCGACGGCCGCGCCGTCTTCGTGTTCCCGGGTCAGGGGGCGCAGTGGGCGGGGATGGCGGTGGATCTGTTGGATTCGTCGTCGGTGTTCGCGGGGCGGATGGCGGAGTGTGC